>DATJMC010000109.1:0-3376 GCA_035508975.1 Occallatibacter sp. | reverse complement strand
CCCATGAACCTGTCTGCGACCTTCGAAACTGTCACACGCCCGCTCACCCATTACGTTTTTCTTGAGAAGCGGGGACCTTTTGGCGAAGTGGCGCCACCATTGTGGAACGAGCTGCAACCGTTGATCCCGAGGCTGGAACAGAGCGAGATTCGCGAGTACCTCGGCGTGAGCGGCGTGGACAAGAGCCGGGCCGGGGAAGACGCAATGATTTACCAAGCCGGGGTTTCGATGGCGGCAGAGCCGAAGAAGCTTCCGGCAGGATTGCAGCATCGCGCCATTCCCGCAGGCAGGTATGCGCGCTTTGTGCTTACGGGGCCGTATGCGCAGATCTGGATGGCTTTCGATCGCGTCTTCAAGACGCTGGCCGAGAAGCGGGTGGAGCTGCGGCCGGAGTTCTGCCTCGAGAACTACCTCAACGATCCGCGAGAGACGCCTGAAGAGAAGCTGCTGACGGAGATCCTGGTGCCCGTGGCGTAAGGGGTCGGGACAGGCGCCGGAAGAAGCCAACCAACCGAGGCTGAAGCCCCTGTATTTATGCGGCAATTACGGCACGACTGAAGTCGTTCCCTGCCCCGCACAGACTGCCAATGCGGGCTCATCTTTTCCGCACCCTTGCGGGAGAGCACCGCAAGCGCGGGGCACTCGTGATTTGGGTTTTCTTCCCAGGGCATTGCATGCAGCGAAGGCGTGTGGGGCATGGCAAGCCATCCTCACGTGCGGGGAGCACTTAGCCGAAGCGAGCGCGGCGGACTTCGGTCTGGCGAAAATCTTTGCCGGTCATCTCGACCTGAACGCACATTTCGGAGAGGCGTGAACGCATGCGGTCGCCAATGCGGTCGCCCAGAGTTTGCTCGCGCGCGGCACGCTCGGCGTCGGTCTGCGCTCCGCCGCCGGCGGGGAGATTGGGATAGTTGGTGGTGATGATGGTGGATTGCTTGTCGTTGTAGCGGGTATTGAGAATGAGGGCCACCGTGTCCCAGACCCACTCGTTGGGTTTTTGCGCGCCGAGATCATCGAGGATGAGGACTTCGGCGCGGAAGATGGGCTTAAGGAGCTCGAGCTCGGTGGTGTTGACCTGGGGGTTGTAGCTGTTCTGGATGTTTTTAAGGAGCTCGCGGTAGTCGCAGAAGAGACCGCGAACGCCGCGCTCCTGGACGAGACGGCGCAGGACACCGACGGCGAGATGGGTTTTGCCGACGCCGATGGAACCGGTGAAGAGCAGGCCTTTGCCGGCGGTATCGACTGGATAGGCTTCGACGAACTTGCGCGCGGTTTGGAGGGCGCGGCCCAGCGAGCGATCGGCCTCGTGGTAGATCTCGTAGTCGTCGAGGGTGCACTCGCGATAGCGCTGGGGGATGCGGGCGGCGGCGAGACGATTTTGCTCCCGCTCGGCTTGTTGACACTCGCAGGGTCGGGAGACCCAGAGGCCGGTGGGGGTGACTTGTTCGAGGAGCCCGGATCCGCCGCAAATGGAACAAATGGTCATTGCTTTAGAAAGCGTAGCGCATTGGGCGGAGGAGTGCGCCGGTGCGGATCGTGGCAAGTTGTGTGGAAATTGAGAGAGGAGTGCCGGACGGCACCGCACCTTCGCTGGAAAGGCGCGATGCTCTCGAAACGGAAAGGGTCTGGAGAGCATCGAACGCTCGCCGGTAACAGGCCGATGACTTTGGTTCATACCGCGAGAGGATGCGGTGGATCTAAGTTAAAAGTGAAGTTTTTTTGCCGATGGCCAGAGGAGAAGCGATGCCACCGATAGGAGCAAAGCAGGAACAGAGCGAGGAGGCGCGCGACGGCGAGGCAAAGGCTGCGGGCGCGACCATGAAGACGCGCGGTCGCTCGCTTGAAGTGACAGGACTGGGCATCGTAGCGGCGTTGATTTTCGCGTTCGGGAGCCTGGTGAGCGACGGAACGGTTCAGGTGTCGCAGTACCTGGTGTTTCTCGTGTTCATGCTGGTGAGCGCGGCCGGGCTGGTGTGGCGCATCGTGAAGCTGACGCCGGGTGGAACGCTGAAGACCGAAGCGCGAGTTCCCGCGGGATCATACCGGGTGTCGTTTGGCGGGCCCGGCAGGCGATAAAGAGAGAGAGAACGAGGCCACCTATAATCGGATGCGCTGTGCGTTTGCACCTTTGCCGGGGGCGAACGCTGAATCGCCGTAGAGGGAGATGCGCCTTGATCCGAGCCGCCCTGATGGTATCCGCCACAATTCTTTTTGCCTTCGCCGCAAGTGCACAGGAACCGGGAAACGTGCCGGAGACAAAAGCGCCGACGACGACGCAGGCAGCTCCTTCGCAGACAGCGCCAACGACGCAGCATCATCCAGACAACGATTATTGGCGCAAGCACGATCAACAGCTGCTGACTGATTTTCCGAACCTGGCGCGCTTCAAGGAGGATGACGTGAAGCTTGGGCCGCCTGCCGCCGGGGAAAACCGGGTCGTGTTCATGGGGGACTCGATCACCGAGGGGTGGCATCTGGACCAGTCGTTCCCGGGAAAGCCGTATGTGAATCGCGGCATCAGCGGACAAACGACACCGCAGATGCTGATTCGGTTTCGACAGGATGTGATTGATCTGCAGCCGAAGGTGGTGGTGATCCTGGCGGGGACGAACGATATTGCGGGCAACACCGGCCCTGAAACGCTGGAAGAGATTGAAGAGAACCTGGCTTCAATGGCGGACCTGGCGCATGCGAACGGGATCCGCGTAGTGCTGTGCTCGATTTTGCCGGCGTTTGATTATCCGTGGCAGCCGGGATTGACGCCTGCTCCGAAGATCGACCAGATCAACGCGTGGATGCGGGGTTACGCGATGGCCAAGGGATATGTCTATGTCGATTTCCACTCGGCGATGAAGGACTCGCGGGATGGGCTGCCGCCGAACCTGAGCCATGATGGGGTGCATCCGCTGCCGGCCGGGTACGCGGTGATGGCGCCGCTGACGGAGGCGGGGATCGCAAAGGCGATGGAGAGCAAGGAGTGAGGGCAAGGGACAGAAGAAGAAAAACAGGCAGAGACCCTCTAAAGCGCTTCTCCCGGAACGTCCCTCGGCGGCTGAAGCCGCCCCAAATCTTGACATCTCAATGGCACGAGTAAAGTCGTACCCTGTGCCATTCTTCGATTTCCCTTTGAATTTCGTTCGACTTAGCGGCGCACCCCACGACTCTCGCAGAATTTCCTTGACTTCGATTTAGTGTTGTAGTTATGTATATCACTAAATGAGCGGATGGAGCTCTCTTCATCCGCCAGATAGCTTCGAAGGGGGCATTCAAAGATGAAATCGCTTGGCATATTCCTGGCTGCGGCAACAATGCTGTGGACAACCACGGCGTTTGCGCAAACGGAGCCGCAGAAATCTTTCGACAGCCTGAAGGCGTT
>DATJMC010000108.1:0-4193 GCA_035508975.1 Occallatibacter sp. | reverse complement strand
CTGCGACCCAAACCCAAACCAACCCCGCGATGAGCACAACCGCCGTAGCTGCTACCGCGAGTTGCCGAGAGGCGCGCATGCCCGTTCCCTAAGGGACGAAGACGTGCAACCGCACATGCCACTTGGTGCTCTGGTCCGGCTTCAGCGTCACCATGCCGGTGTTCATCGAGCCCCACTCCTTGCCGAAGGGATCGGCAAAGTTGAACTGGTCTTCGATGGCGACAAACTTCATCGCCGGAGGCGCGTACATTTGGATGGTCTTGATCTCGGGCGAAATGCCCTCGATGTCGACGCCGTAGTGGGCAGCGGGATCGATCACTTTCACCGTGACCACGCCGTTTTTCCACTCCAGCTTGCTCCAGTTGTCGTCATAGAAGTTGTGCGCCAGCGGCACTCCTCCGGCTGCCCGCAAATCATATTGCGTGCCATCCACCGGCTTGATCTTGCCCGTCGGGAAGACATTGTCGTAGTTGTCCACCTCGGCGAGGTTCGACCCGGGAATATGGATGCGCACCTGGGTGCGGTCGCCGGAGGGCAGATTGAAATACGGATGCCAGCCGATCGCGATCGGCTCCGATTCGCTGCCGACATTGTGCGCCACGATGCTCGCGTCCACGGCTTCGGCCGTGAGCGAGATGGTCACGTCGAGATCCGTCTTCGAGAGCCAGTGCCCGCCAAAGTCGCCCGCGTGGATCACGCCCGTGACTTCCTGGCCGCCGGGAATGTTTTTCACGCGCACATCGTCGGTCTTCGCTTTGAGAATCAGCCCGTGCATCGCGTGGCGCTCGGCTCCTGGATTCTTGCCGATGTTGTTGGCCGGCAGCGTGATCGTGTGGCCCTCCCACGAGGTGGTCAGCGTCTTGCCGTCGGCCGAGAGCTTCCCGCGGATCCGGTTTGGGTAGGGAACGAGAAAAGCCGCGCCAAGCCGGTAGCCCAGGTCGCCGTTGGCATCGTCCTGCTCGTCGAGCATCTGCTTGGCGCGGGCAAGATCGGGCGAAGCCAGCACATTCACGCTGCCTTTCCCGGGAAAGTTGGCGGTGATCTGAATCAGCTCCATCCCGCGGCCGGGCGCAAGCGTCACGCTGGTGAACTCGGGTTGAGTGGTGCTCACTGCGGTGCGCGTGAGCTCGACAACTTTCTGGCCGCCGATTTCGGTGACGGCTTGCGCGTCGCTGTTCATCGCAAAAAGGCCCCCCGTGCCAATGGGCAGTGCAATGGAAAGAACAGAAACTGCAAAACAGAGTTTTCTCATTTCGTCCATCCCTGAATGTGCAATCGGATTCCGGAATCGGCTTACGAAGCGGCGATTTCAGTGGCCAAGAAAGCGTATTCCGGAAGCCGCCTCATTCTACGCCAGCCAGAAGGGTAGCCTCCGCAGTGCATCCCTTGCCCGGTCGTCAGGGGGTCGGCCTGGTTGTGCCGGCCCGCTTCAAATCGAGAAACTGCTCTACCCGCGCCATCGCAGTTTTTGCCGTCTGTTCCGCGCTTTGCAGGCCGGCGAGAAGACGCTGCCCCGCATCCTTGAATACATCCTCGGCGCTTTTGCCGGCGGCCAGCGACAGGGTTTGAATGTGGCTCTCGAGATACCGGCTGAAGCTGACCAGCGCGGTCTGCTGCGCATTCATGCCCGCTTGGGGCGGATCGGGCGCGACCGCAGGCACGGCAATTGCAGCCGGCGTATCCGTCCTCGCACCGGTGAGTCCTGCTCCCAGGTAACGAGCAAAGCTCCTGGCTGCGCCGACGCGCGCCCCCAGGGAGCCGAGACCCCATTTGTCTGTTGCGTAGCGCAGAAGGCTCGTGTGGTCGAACGTGTCGCTCGCCACTCCCGCTTTCACCCAGGGCGAAACGAGAATTGCCGGCACCCGCGCTCCATACTGCGCAAACGAGAACTCGCTTACGAAGCTGTCAGGAGGCACCGCGGTCGGCGGCGCAACGTGGTCGTAGAATCCACCATGCTCGTCATACACGACCACCAGCAAACAACTCGCCCAAAGAGCCGCGTTGGCGCGCAGTGCGTTGTAGACGCTGGCCAGCAGGGCCTCGCCGCGCAGCACGTTGCTGGGGGGATGCTGATCGTTCTGCTCCTGCCCAAAGTAGTTTGGTTCGATAAAGGAGTAAGCAGGGAAAGCCGACGCCGCGCCCGCGGCATCGGCGTAAAACTGGCTCATCCTGTGATAGCTCGCCAGATGGTCCCATTGTGCGGTCAGCAGGATCGACTGCGGGAAGTCGCCATAGTAGATCGACCAGGAAACGCCCGCCTCCGACAGACGCTGGTAGACCGTCGGCTGGTTATACAAGTGGATCGCCGGGTCAAAGATGCCGCTGGGCATCGTAGTGTGGCCCAGCGAAGTTCCACTGTGCGCAAAAAAGCGGTTGGGCCATGTTGGCCCCGGCAACGAAGAAAACCAGCGATCGCAAACCAGGAATGACTTCGCCAGCGTGTAGAGAACGCTGAGCGACTGCGGCTCATAGTAGCCCATGACCTCCTGGCGCAGGGCGGCGGAGGATTGCGGATAGTGCTGGGCAAAGTCGGCGACAAAACCCTGGCACGGCCCGGCAATCTGGCGCAGGCAATCGTCCAGGTCATGCTCCGGGTCGAGGGGCATATTCGTTTCGGTGGTCGGCCCCTGCGCGACTGGAACTCCCGTGGGAAAGTCGGGATTGGTCTGAGGATGCGCAGGGTCGACGCCGTCTACACCCGGCGCGAGACCGAGCATGCGGTCAAACGAAGCGTTCTCGAGCATCAACACAACGATGTGCTGGATCGGATCCACGCTGCGCTCCTGCATTGCCTCGATTCTGTCTGATTGTGGCGCGGGGGCGCGGGCGCGTCAACGAGCAATCCCATGTCGGCCAGGATTCGCCGCCAACGCCGCTCCTTCGAGCGGACGCCAAAACCTGCTGGGAAGAGAAACACCGTCAGCGCAACAGAAACCAATAAACCTCCGGCGAGCGCACGCGCCAAGAGCGCATGGACTCGCTGCCCTCTCCGAATTTCAGAGCCATGGGAAGGAGACCAAGGATGGTCGCCAACGAAGTCATCAGGATTGGACGTCGGCGCACCTGGCATGACTCGATGATGGCCTCAGCTACGCTTTTGCCTTCGCTGCGCCGGTGATGCGCGAATTCGACGATCAGAATACTGTTCGACATGGCGATGCCGGCCAGCATGACCACTCCCATCAGGGACATTACGTTCACCGTCGTTCCTGTGAGAACGAGCGTCACGAGAACGCCGATGATTCCGGAGGAAGAGCGAGCAGAACGATGCCGGGTCAACAAACAGGAGTTTTGCCGGAATCGCAAGAGTCGCCAGTGCGTTGCATCTGACATTTGCTCGAAGAAAAACGCACGCATTGCCTGCAGGCTTGGTCGTGCCGCCGGAGGGGCAAACATCGTTCAGGGCACTCGCTGAAGAGTGTGGGCTCGACCCTGACATCACCGCTGTCTTCGAGGACACCCTTTCCAGCCCGGACGCTTAGCCTGGCGATGTACGGGTTGCTAAAATCTAGGCACCCCATTTGGCTTCCGTTGGAAGAGGACGGCCATTTCCCCAAGAGGATCCTCCATTGGCAGAGCATTCGGAGTATATCTTGGAGCCGCTTCGCCAGGAGGCGGACTTCAATTTCTATCGCGGCAGAGAGCGCGGCAACGAGTTGCCGATCTTAGCGGTGGGGGTCGCAGCTGAGCAGCCGTCGCCGCAAGCTCTCCGCCGTCTCGAATATGAGTGCTCGCTCGCGACAGAGCTCGACGCGGAGTGGGCTGCGCAGCCGCTGAGGCTGATTCGTCACAAAGGGCGAACAGTCCTCATTCTTAGGGATCCGGGTGGTGAACCTCTGGATCGGTTCATCGAGCAGTACAAGGAAAAGCCGATCGACCTGACCGGCTTCCTGCGCATAGCAATCAGTTTGACGGCAGCGCTTGGTCGAGCCCACCGGCGAGGCCTCATTCATAAGGACGTCAAGCCCGAGAATGTGCTTGTCGACGACACTGGCCATGTGTGGCTCACCGGATTTGGCTTCGCATCCCGGCTGCCCCGTGAGCGCCAGGCACCGACGTCGCCGGAGATCCTTGCTGGCACACTTGCCTACATGTCCCCCGAACAGACCGGGCGCATGAACCGTTCGATGGATACTCGCAGCGATCTCTATTCTTTGGGCGTCACTTTATATCAAATGTTGACCGGCGTGCTC
>DATJMC010000107.1:0-54132 GCA_035508975.1 Occallatibacter sp. | reverse complement strand
TCGTCCCGCCCAGCTCCGATCGCAGCGTCACCGATATCCTCAGCCACCTCGCTGCAGACCGATCCACCTCTCTGGGTCAGCGCAACGCCGAGGTTGTCCCCTATCGCGAAGAACCACGCCGGGACTCGCCGCTCAGCCCACTCAGCCAAGCGCCTGCTGCCGATCCGGGTGGAGTGACACAGATTCTGAATCGCCTTGCGCCCGAGCCCGTGCGAAGCGTGATCGAAAGTGCCCCGGTGCGGATTGAACCCGCTCCCACCGCGGGCCCGGGCGAATTTACGCGCATGATCTCGCGTGAAGAAGTCAATGCCGCTCGGGGAATCCCGCCCCCTGCTCAGCCGGCTCCCGCGCCCTCCGCTCCAGCTTTTGCGCCGCCTGCGCCGCCGCTGCCCAAACTGCAGCCGCCGCCAGCTGCCCGTATCCCGGTCATCCCAGCGCCGCCCCCCGCGCCGGCCGCTCTCCCTGTGGCTCCAGCCATGCCTGCGGCAGCCGCCCCCGCTCCCCCCAAACTCCCAGTTCCGATTCCAGCGCCGGCGCCTCCCAAAACCAGGTTTGAAGCGATGGTTCCGTTCCTGCTTCTCGTGAACACATTTCTGCTGGTCGTGCTGCTGGTAGTCGTGGTCTTTCTGGTGAAGACGCGTTAGGCCTCGGCCACGACCGGGAGCCCCTGGCAATGGGTGGGAGCGCTTCGAAAGCCGCTACGCTAGAAGGCCCTTCTCGCGCAACAGAGCGTCGGTCCGCTCGAAGCTGTCGATCAGCACCAGGCCCTGCGAGCGCGCCTTGCCGGCCCATCGAGTCGATTCATCTTCGCTGAGCTTGAGCTCCATCAGGAGCGCGACCAAATCGTCGTAGGTCCCGGCCGAAACTGCCTGGGTCACCACCCGGCCCGTGTAGGGCTGAAACAACAATTCAAAATGCGCGCGACCGCCTGACGAGGCAGGAACCGCAGTAATGCGCAGATTCCCCATGAGCTTCGGCATGCATCCCCTTGTCAGGACCAGATGTAACACGCGCATTCTAAAACAAGCTAGCCGCCCCGGCAAGAAGTGCCTGATCTTGCATGAGCGTCAACCGGCCGGGGCGCCGGTAATATGGAGCCGATTCCGGCGAATCAGAAATCGAGCCGGTTTAGGCCTCGATCTATGCGTCGGGCGCCGCCGGTGCAGGGCTTTCAGTGGCCACCATGAACCCGCGTTCGATCAGCTTGCGCATCATCGCCTGGCACTCGCTCGATACCCTTTCAAGGGGTGCGTTGGCCTTGGCTGCGAAATCCGCGATCGCCGCCTCGGCTGTCTTTTCCCCGTCGCAGCAGGCCAGGAACTCTGCCACCAGAGGCTGTACATCGAGATGGAACGGGAAACCGCTGCTCAGGCGGAGAATGAGCGACTCCGTCTTCCAGCCTCCCTGAGAGGCCTTCGATATCTGCTCCAGGCGGGCGTGTGGGGCCAGGCGGGGATAGATCTTGAGCAGCTTTTCCTCGCTGTCGCAGGCCCTCAGCAAATCATGCGCGGCAAAAGTGGAAAGAATCAGCTCCCCAAGGTTACCCGAAGGCGTGGAGGGGACTTCCTCCATGCGAACGAAGTTCCGGCCCTCCCGCCGGCGCAGAACGATCAGCCCATCGTGGATCGCCTCAACGCCGCGCTGGCGGTAGTAGTCCATGTACGCCCCGTAAGCAGCCTCATCGTGCGCGGTATCCAGCGACGTTTCACGAATGCGGTGCTGGGCGTACTCCTCCGGATCTTGGGTGAGTCCCTTCATGACCCAGGCGTCGCAGCCAGTTCCCTCCAACCACTCCGCCAGACGCTCTTCCCAGGGCACTCCCTTGATTTGGGCCCATTCGCAGAGCATCTCCATGTAACCATCCTCGTTCAGGTACGGGCGTGCCTCTTTGACAAGGCGGCGGCAAAGACCGTCCAGATCCATGGAGTTGTCGCAAAACATGTATCCAGCCTGGGGGGTGATGAAAAACGGCGGATTCGAAAGGATCAGGTCGAATCGCCGCCCCGACACGGGCTGAAAACAGTCTCCTTCGAGAACCTCCATGTTCTCGACGTCGTTGAGACGTGCATTGAAACGGGCGCAGGCCACGGCGCGCGCATTCAGATCGGTCGCGACCACCGTTTCGCTGAAGCGTGCCGCCGAGAGACTCAGGATCCCGCTGCCGGTTCCAAGATCCAGAGTGGCGCGGGATGGCCTGCGCACCGCAAAGCGGGAAAGAAACTTGCTTGTGGGATTGGGCCAGAGAACCATTTCTGCCTGGCCTCTTTCGATCGCGCTGGCGTGATCGGAGGCCACCAGGAAGCCATCGATGTGGAGCAGCATCGCGCCCGGAACGAAGTGGCTTCCCTGGCGCTTCAGCAATCCGGATTGAACAAGGCAGGCGAGTATCTCGGGCGGGATCGTGCTGCTGGCCCGCGCTTCCTCGGCTGGGTCTCCCATCCAGAACCAGCGCAGCAGCAGATTGAGCGGCGTCGCGGCCGCAGTCCGATCGCGCAGCCGCGCGTGGTTGCGTAGCTGGCGGGAAGGCAATTCCGCCGCTCCCAGGTGTTTCCTTAGATTTTGTTCCGTGTAGCCGGCCTGCTCGAAAAACGTGCGCAGGCTGCGAGCCGAGTCTTGCTCAAGAACTTTCAACATGCGAAGTCCACATTAGCACCGCCTTCGTGCACCTCCCAACCGCGAAGATATAAAACTCATCCACAACTCATCCGAGAGGCGGTCCTCTTGCTTTAGTCTTGTTCTGCCGGAAATGCCGAATGCTCAGAATGCAGAAATCTATTTGTCTTGACCGGCGTGCAGGCCTGTGATATCAACAGGCACGCGGAATTCCAGATCGAACTAGTACCACAGCGTGAAGCGCTGCGGCTGGATTCCGTAAGTCCCCAGGGGGCCTCTGGTCCGCAACAGGGTAAAGCTGTCATCTCCCCGCACCCCTGCGTGGAAAAGGACAGACCCGCTGCGGAGTCTCCGGGCTTCCCGCAACTCAAACCGAACAAGGAATTGTGGATTATGGCGAAACAAAGCGCGCAGCACAAGCTCGATCGAGTGCGTCCACCACGCGTCCAGATCACGTATGACGTCGAAGTCGGCGGAGCGATTGAAGTCAAGGAACTGCCTTTCGTCGTCGGAGTTCTCGGAGATTTCACAGGAAACCCAGAACAGCCCCTCCCCAAGCTCAAAGACCGGAAGTTCGTCGAGGTCAATCCCGACAATTTCGATACGGTCCTCGAAGGAATGAAGCCGCATCTGGCGTTTTCGGTAGAGAACAAGTTAAGCGATGAGCCGGAAGCTCCAAACCTGAAGATCGATCTGAAGTTTCGCAAGATGGACGACTTCGAGCCGGCCAACGTCGCCAAACAGGTAAAACCACTCAAGGAGTTGCTCGATCTGCGTACGCGCTTGAGCGATTTGCGCGGATCCCTGCAAGGCAACGACAAGCTTGAGGAGTTGCTCCTGGAGGCGGTCGGGAACACTGAGAAGCTGGACAAACTGAAGGGCGAGATCGGCGAGGGAGGGAGCAATGCCTGAAGTAGCGAAGGCGGCGGCATCCTCGGCAGTGACGGAGGCGCAACAGAGCGGCCTGCTCGATCAGATTGTCGAGCAGGGGCGTTTCGGCGCCGATACAGCGGCCCGGGAGCGGGGCAAGGATCTGGTCAAGGAGTTCGTCGCGCAGGTCCTCGACGGATCGATGACCGTTGCCAAGGATGCGGAGATGATGATCAATGCCCGCATTGCGCAGATCGATCACCTGCTCTCTCTTCAACTCAACGAAATCCTGCACCATCCGAGCTTCCAGAAACTCGAGGGCTCGTGGCGGGGATTGAAATACCTGATGGACAACAGCGAGACCGGTGTAGGCCTGAAGATTCGCGTTCTCAATGCCTCGAAGAAGGAGCTGCTCCGCGACATCGAGAAAGCGCCCGAGTTCGACCAGAGCGCACTGTTCAAAAAGATCTACGAGGAAGAATACGGAGTCTTCGGCGGCGCTCCTTTCGGAGCCCTGATCGGAGATTACGAATTCGGCAAGCATCCTGAAGACATGGCGCTCCTCGAGGGCGTTTCCCATATCGCGGCCCAGGCGCATGCCCCCTTTGTCAGCGCCGCATCGCCCGATCTGCTCAACCTCGAGAGCTTCACCGCCCTCGATGCGCCCCGTGATCTGGCCAAGATCTTTGACAGCACCGAGTACGCCAAGTGGAAGTCATTCCGCCAGAGCGAGGATTCCCGGTATGTGGCTCTGGCGCTGCCACGCACCCTCGGACGACTCCCTTATGGGGCGGCAACCAAGGCAATCGACGAATTCCGCTACGAAGAGCACGTCGACGGCACCGATCACTCCAAGTACCTCTGGATGAACGCAGCCTATGCGGTCGGATCCAAGATGACCCAGTCGTTCTCCCTCTATGGCATGTGCGTCGCGATGCGCGGCGTCGAAGGCGGCGGGCTGGTCGAAGGTTTGCCCGCACACACCTTCTCGACCGAAGAAGGGGATCAGGCTCTCAAATGCCCAACCGAAGTACCTATCACCGACCGGCGCGAGAAGGAACTGGCCGATCTTGGCTTCGTGCCTCTGGTGCACTGCAAGGGCACCGATTATGCCGCCTTTTTTAGCGTGCAGAGCTGCCAGAAAGCGAAAACCTACGACACAGACTCGGCCAATGCCAACGCGCGCCTTTCCACCCAGTTGCCCTACATCATGGCTGTCTCCCGCTTCGCGCACTACCTCAAGGCCATGATGCGCGACAAAATCGGCAGCTTCATGTCACGCGAAGAAGCCGAGCGTTTCCTCAACAAGTGGATCACGAAGTATGTCACTCCCGACGACTCTGCGTCGCCGGCAACCAAGGCCGAGCGGCCGTTACGCGAAGCCCGTATCGACGTCAGCGAAGTGCCCGGCAAGCCTGGCGTCTACCGCGCCGTGGCTTTCCTGCGACCCCACTTCCAACTCGATGAACTCACTGTTTCTCTCCGGCTGGTCGCTGAGCTGCCTGCACCAGCAAAGTAGTGTCCGGTACGTTGTTGACCGTAAGGCGGCAGATTTTGCTGTCCTCTCTTGCACGCAGTTGAACGACTTTTGAAGGAGATCTTCGATGGCTGTCAATGCATACCTGATCATCGATGGCCGCCCCGGCCCAAGCACTAGCAAGCAGAACGCAATCGACATTCTGTCGTTCAGCTTCGGCGCAAGCCAGACAGCGGTCATCGGAGTGGGCTCATCCGGAGGCGAGGCTCGCACCGGACGCGCAAATCTAGCCGACGTTTCCATCATGAAAGTGGTGGACAAGACCTCGCCCCTGCTTTTCGATGATTGTGTCACCGGAAATTACCTTGCAACGGTCGACATCATTTATGACAAGCCGATGGGTGACGATCAGCAAGATTACTACAAGATTCACATGGAAAACGCGCTGATCACCTCCATTCAGCACTCCGGATCGAACGAGAATCCGATGGAGTCGATCAGCTTTGCGTACAGCAAGATCAAAGTCAGCTATAACCCCGAGGAAGACGGCAGCCTGAAGGGCTTCATCGACAAGGGATTCGACGTGTTGAAACTGAAGCCATGGTAAGCGTGCAGGCAGGTCAAGCGTGGCAGTAAGCCCGAGGGAGCTGTTTCAGGCAGGTAAGGTGCGCGAAGCCATCACGGCGCTGACCGCATACGTGCGGGATCATCCCGCGGACGTAACTCAACGCACCTTCCTGTTTGAGCTTCTCTGTTTTGCGGGCGAGTTTCAGCGGGCAGAGCGGCAACTTGCTGTGCTGGGCGGAGGGAGCACGGAGAAGGAAACGGGGGCGATCGTGTACTACGCCGCCCTGCATGCGGAAAAAATTCGGCATGACCTCTTCGCCGAAGAGAAGTTTCCGCCTCCGTGCCACCCTTCCCCGCCGGGCAAGCTCAACGGCAAACCTTTTGACGATCTTCGCGACGCCGACGCCAAGATCGGGGCACGGCTTGAAGTCTTTGCTGCGGGAGCCTATGTTTGGCTGCCCTTGGAACATTTGTCCAAGATGGAGATGGAACCGCCGCGGCGTCTGCGGGACACGTTGTGGGCCCCAGCCCTGGTGCAGACCGCAGCTTCGTTTCGCGAGATGGACCTGGGCGAGGTCTTGGTGCCGGTGATTTATCCATTTTCGTGGAAGCATGACGACGCCCAGGTGTGGCTAGGAAGAATGACTGATTGGTTGGTTGACGAAAAGGGCCGGGAATCCCCAGCCGGTCAAAAGATGTTGCTTGTGGACGGGGAGGAGTTTCCCTTTCTCGAAGTTCGTTCGCTCGAGCTTTTCCCGACGGCGAACACGTCCGCAGGGCAATAGACGGGAAAGCGATCCGGGGACGTCCCTATGCCACTTCGCGACGACATATTGGCTCCGATACCGGGGGAGACTCCCTGCGGCGCGGATTTGCGCTACGACTCCAAACTGCTTATCTTCGACCAGATCAAGGAAGCCCGGCGCCAGGATGACGACCTCTCACAGGGAGCATGGCAGACCGAGCGCAAAACCGCGAACTGGCCGCTGGTGATCAAACTCGCTGAAAGCGCCCTTACCCACACCTCGAAGGATCTGCAGTTGGCAGCCTATCTGACCGAAGCCCGGCTCCAGACCGGGAGCTTCGAGGGACTGCGCCAGGGCCTGGATATCGTCTTGGGACTTTTGACGACGTTCTGGGACACAGTGCACCCGGTTGTAGAGGATGGAGACTTCGAGCTACGTGCCAAACCTCTGGACTGGATCAATCTGACTCTCGACCTTCCCATCCGTTTCGCTCCCCTGGTCACCGCCGGATTTTCCGACTTTCAGTACCGGCAATCGCGCAAGATCGGATATGAGGAGCAGGCTAAGACCGACAAGGAACGCAAAGAACGCAAGGCGATGATCGACAGCGGCAAGCTTGCCCCCGAGGTCTTCGACAAGGCCTTCGCCGAAACCCCCAAGGCCTTTTATCTGGAGTCGGAAAAGGCGCTGGACGGGTGCGCGGAACTCGTCACCCAGCTGGGGGCCTTTTGCGACGAGAAGTTCGGGGACCAAGCTCCCAGCTTCAACAAGATTCGGGCCGCGATCGCCGACGTCCGCCAGACCGTTCACCTTCTCCTTGAAAAGAAGCGCGAGAAGGAGCCCGACCCGATTGAGCTCCCGCCCGAGGAACCGGTTGCGGCAATCGCCGACGCCGGGGACCCAGCCGCGGAGTCGCCCGCCCGTGGCGCAGGCGCCTTCACCGTGGAACCGGCGGATCTGAACCAGGCCATGAGCGGGATCGTGGCCGCCGCGGCGTTTCTGCGCAAGCGTGACCCCAAGAGTCCCGCTCCCTACCTGCTGCTGCGCGGGCTGCGCTGGGGAGAGCTGCGCGGGGTTCAGCAACTCATCGACAGTCCCTTGCTCGAAGCTCCGCCGACCGAATTGCGTCAGCAGATCAAACGCCTTTTCATTGCAAAGAAATGGGCGCAACTGCTCGAAGAAGGGGAACGGGCGCTGGCTCACCCCGGGAGCCGCGCGTGGCTCGACCTGCAGCGGCTTTCGGTCACTGCGTGCATGGCTCTCGGAGCCGACTATGCGGCCATTGCCAACGCCATCCAGTCTGAGCTCCGCGCCTTGCTGAACGATCTGCCCGAATTGCTCGATGCCACTTTGCTCGATGACACGCCCACTGCCAACCCGGAAACCAGGGAGTGGCTCCGCAGCCTGAGCGTCACTGCGCATACGGTCGCCAAAGACAACGACGGCGAAGACTCTGCGCATGCATCCCGCAACGGGTCTTCCTGGCTCACCCCCGCCGTCGACGCCTACGCCCTGGCCAAGGACGCGCTCTCCTCGGGCCAGGAGGAGAAGGCCTTTGCCATCATGAGCGCCGAGGTCGCCAAGCAGCGCTCCGGGCGGCGCCGCTTTCGCCGCATGATGCAAACCATCGAACTGGCGATCAACGCCGGCAAGGACGGTATCGCCCAGCCCTTGCTCGAAGACATCGCCGCGGCCATCGAGACGCACAAGCTGGACGCCTGGGAAGAGCCGGAGCTGATCGCCAGTGACCTGACCAAGCTCATGCGCTACAGCAAGAGAATTCAAGCCAATGCATCGGAGAAGCAAAAGCTCTTTGAGAGAATCTGCCGCCTGGACCCGGTCCAGGCGCTGAGTGTGGGATAGACGATGGCGCGCGAGACCGGTGAAACCATCACGAATTCGGTCCTGGACCGCCTCATCGATCTCGAGCCGGGAAGCGGAGTGGAGAATCCTCCCAGCCGCGCGCAAGCGGTGCGCCAGCTCAAAACTGCGGTGCGGCGCGACCTCGAGTGGTTGCTCAATACTCGACGCAACCCCGAGATTCCCGATGACCGTTTGGAACTGGAAAGAGTAAAGGAGTCTCTTTACGCATACGGAATTCCCGATTTGTCGTCGCTAAGCATGGCCAACGCAGCCGACCGGAACCTGCTCAAACGCATCGTCGCCGATGCGATCAGGATGTTCGAGAATCGCCTGTCCCAGGTCCGCATCGACCTTGTCGACTCGGCCTCGGCGCGCATCGGTGTGCGGCTACGCATCGATGCCATGCTGCGCGTTGATCCGGTCCCCGAACCGATCAGCTTCGACACCGTCATCGACCTCAAAGGCGGAGAATGCCGCCTGGGGGGTGACGATGCGCGATGAACTGCTTCTCTACTACGAACGCGAGTTGAACTTTCTGCGGGAATCGGGCGCCGAGTTCGCCAAGCGGCATCCCAAGGTCGCCGCCCGGCTGGCCCTCGAGCAGAACAAGTGCGAGGATCCCCACGTCGAGAGGCTTCTCGAAGCTTTCGCGTTTCTGGCCGCGCGCATCCACCTCAAGCTGGACGACGAGTTTCCAGAGATTACCGAGGCCATGCTGAGCATCGTGTACCCGCAGCTGATGCGCACCATACCCTCCATGTCTGTGGTCGAGTTCCAGCTCGACCCGGAGAAGGGCAAGCTGACAAGCGGGCTAAGGCTCGATCGCAACACCCAGCTGCGTTCCAAGCCGGTGAGCGGCGCACCCTGCACGTTCCGCACCTGCTATGACACGACGCTCTGGCCGATTGCGGTGAGCGGGGCCGAATTGAGCTCTCCCAGCCGGCTGAAGATGCCGGTCAAGACCGGCGACGCGTCCTGGGCCATTCGCCTCGAACTGCGCTGCGCCAAAGATGTCAGCTTTGCGGCCCTCAAGCCCGATAAGTTGCGGTTTTATCTCGACGGCGAGAGCGGTCTGGTCAACATGCTCTACGAGCTGTTGTTCACGCGGGTGAACGCCATCCTGGTGCGCGATCTGACTGCGGGTTCGAAGCTGCCTCCGGTGAGCCTTCCCATCTCCTCGCTGGTGGCGGTGGGATTCAAGCCCGACGAGGGGATGGTTCCCTACCCTTCAGCCACCTTCGCCGGTCACCGCCTGCTGATGGAGTATTTCGCCTTTCCCGAGAAATTCTTCTTCATCGACGTCTGTGGTCTCCAAGACGCCGCTGCAGCTGGATTCAAGGACGGCATCGAGATCATCTTCCTGCTCTCCGATATCGAAGGGACCGGGCGCCAGCAACGGCTTGAACTCGAGCTGTCGAAAAAAACATTTCGACTGGGCTGCACTCCGGTGGTCAACCTGTTTGCCCAGACCGCGGAGCCGATCCAGCTAACCCAGCGCAAGTCGGAGTATTTTCTGGATCCGAACGAACGCATGCGCAAACGCAACGCCATCGAGGTCTACTCGGTGGACGAGGTCCAGGGAATCGACGGCGAGCGGATCACAAGCTACGAGCCTTTCTATTCGCTGCGGCACACCACGCGACGCGACGACCGCTCCTGCTTCTGGCTCGCGCACCGGCGGCCTTCGACCCGCTCGGACGACGAGGGGATCGACGTCACGCTTTCTTTCCTCGATTTGTCCATGATTGGCGCCTCTCCCAACGCGTCCACGATTTCGGTCAGAACCACCTGCACAAACCGCGACCTGCCCGCGCGGTTGCCCTTCGGCAATCAGGATAGCGACTTCGATCTGGAGGGAGCTGCTGCGCCCATGCGACGCATCGTCGCCCTGCGCAAACCAACCGTGCCGGTGCGGCCGCCCTTGCGCAAGGGCATCCTGTGGCGCCTGGTGTCGCACCTGTCCCTGAACTATCTGTCCCTGGTCTGTGAAGGAAAAGATGCGTTGAAGGAACTGCTCCGCCTCTACGATGTGGGACGGACGGCTTATTCGGAAAACGTTATCGACAGCATCCTTGAGATTAGAAGCCGGCCGCATATCGCCCGTTTAATCTCCGAGCAGGGCGTCAGCTTTGCCCGCGGCATCCGCATTGATATGTCCATCGACGAGGACCGGCTGACCGGCGGCGGTGCTTTTCTGTTCGCCGCGGTGCTCGATCACTTCTTCGGCTTGGCCGCTTCTCTGAACAGCTTCACGCAACTCAGCGTCACCACACCACAACGAAAGGATGGGCTGCACGAGTGGGAACCTCGAGCGGGTCGAAGGCTCCTGATCTGAAAGAGACCGCGCTGGGACTTGAACTTCAGGAAGATGCTTGCTCCTTTGAGTTCTTCCACGGCGTGGCGTCTTTGCAGCGGGCCAGCGCGGATAAGCGTCCAGTCGGGGGCTTCAGCAGCCCCGAGGATGAAGCTGCGCATTTCGTCGTCAATCCGCGCCTGGCGTTTCCGGCAAGCGAAATCCAGAAGCTGGAGCTGAACGAACATGGGCCGGCGACGATCATGGTCAACTTCCTGGGCCTGACCGGCCCCATGGGCGTGCTCCCCTACGCCTATAGCGAGCTGATTCTGGAGCGGCTCCGGGCCAAGGATGCGAGCCTCGCCCATTTCCTTGATATCTTCAACCATCGCGCGATCTCCCTCTTCTATCGGGCCTGGGAACGCTATCGCTTTCTGACTACCTATCGGCTCGACACCGGCGACCCGTTCAGCCGCTATCTGCGCGACCTGCTGGGCCTGGGCACCGAAGGCCTTGCCGACCGCCAGCAGATCGAGGACGAGTGCCTGATGCCGTTGATCGCCTTGTACGCCATGCAGAGCCGATCGGCGACCGCGCTCGAGCAGATCCTGTCCGATTACTTCGATGTCCCGATCGAAGTGCAACAGTTTACGGGATGCTGGTATCCGCTGGACCGCTCCAACCAGTGCGCAATGGAGGATCGTGAGTCCCTCTCCTGCCAGCTAGGCTTCGGCGCAGTGGCCGGAGACGCGGTCTGGGAGAGTCAGGGGCGCGCCCGGATCCGGATCGGCCCCCTTTCTCTGGCGCGCTACACCGAGTTTCTCCCCGGCGGTAGAGCACACACTGCGCTCTGCGCCATCACGCGTTTTTTCAGCAACGACTGCCTCGACTTCGAAGCCCAGTTGGTGCTCGATCGGAGCCAGGTCCCACCCGTCACTCTCGACTGGGGCGCAGAACAGCCGGCGCGTCTGGGCTGGATCTCCTGGGCTAACACGAGGCAGCGCGAAGCCGACCCCGACGACACCGTTTTGGCATTGTGAGGGCACGACAATGGGACTGAATCTGAAATCGCTGATTGGAAAGTTGAATGACCAGACACGAGCCGCGCTCGAAGGTGCCGCCGGCCTCTGCCTGGCCCGCACCCACTACGACATCGAGGTTGAACACTTCCTCACCAAGCTGCTCGACTCGAGTTCCAATGACTTCGCGGCCATCGTGAAGCATTTTGAGCTCGACAAATCGCGCCTTACGGCCGAGCTCGCTCGCGGCCTTGACAAGCTCAAGTCGGGCAATGCCCGCACTCCGGCTATCAGCCCGACCGTGCTCAAAATGCTGACCACGGCCTGGACCATCGGATCGATCGACTTCAACGCCGGCCAGATCCGCACCGGATTCGCGATCCTGGCGCTCGCCTCTGACGAGGATCTTGCCCGCCTGATGCGCGAGGTGAGCAAGGAATTTCAGAAGATCAACGCCGATGCCCTGCGCAAGGACCTGCTCGGGATCGTCGCCCTGTCCCAGGAGACGACAACCAACGCGGCCGATGCCCACGCCGCCGCACCGGGCGATCCCGCTCGAACTGCCGGGGGCAAGACCCCGAATCTCGATCAATTCACCGTCGATCTCACCGGCAATGCCAAGAAAGGCCGAATTGATCCGGTGCTGGGGCGCGACGCCGAGATCCGGCAGGTGATTGACATCCTGACGCGCAGAAGGCAGAACAACCCGATCCTTACCGGAGAAGCCGGGGTGGGAAAGACAGCCGTCGTAGAAGGATTTGCTCTGCGCGTGTCGCAAGGAGATGTTCCGCCGCCTCTCAAGAACGTGCATGTGCGCACCCTCGATCTGGCTCTGCTCCAGGCCGGTGCCGGCGTGAAGGGTGAGTTCGAGAACCGCCTCAAGGGCCTCATCGAAGAGGTCAAGGCCTCACCCACTCCGATCATCCTGTTCATCGACGAAGCCCACACCATGATCGGCGCCGGTGGCCAGGCCGGGCAAAATGACGCCGCAAACCTGTTGAAACCCGCTCTGGCCCGCGGCGAGCTGCGCACCATCGCGGCAACCACTTGGTCTGAGTACAAGAAGTACTTCGAGAAAGATGCGGCACTCGCGCGCCGCTTCCAGGTCGTCAAAGTGGAAGAGCCGAGCGAAGCGCAGTGCATGATCATGATGCGCGGTCTGGTGGCGGCGCTTGAGAAACATCACAACGTGCGCATCCTCGACGAAGCTGTCTTCGCCAGTGTCCGGCTTACGCATCGCTATCTGGCAGGAAGGCAGCTCCCCGACAAGGCGGTAAGCATCCTCGACACGGCGTGCGCACGGCTCGCCTTGGGACAGAACACCACACCGCCGGCGCTCGAAGATCTGACCCGCCAGATCGATGCCCTGAACGTTGAAACCCGAATCCTTGAACGCGAGCAGGCCGTGGGCGCCGACCACCAGGAAAAACTGGCCGAGATTGCCGCGCAAACCCAAAAGGCACGGGAACAGTTCAAGACCTTAGAGGGGCGCTGGGACCGGGAGCGCGAGCTGGTAGGCAAGATCCGCGAACTGCGCACAAAGCTTGAAGCCTCCAACAACGCCGCATCGGCAAACGAGACCCAACCGGCGGATAAGAATGGAACACCTGCGCCGCCCGAGACCGGTTTGAAGAGCGAAGACCTCAAAGTCCAGCTGCGTGAGAACGAAAGAGAGCTTGCCTCCCTGCAGGGAGAGAAAGGCCTGATCCGGGTGTGCGTCGACGCCCAGACCGTGGGCGAAGTGCTCTCCGCATGGACCGGGATACCGGCAGGCAAGATGCTCAAGGATGAAATTGCCACGGTGCTGGCCCTCGAGCAACACCTGGCCAAACGGGTGATAGGCCAGGACCACGCCATGGAGATCATCAGCCAGCGGGTGCAAACGTCGCGAGCCTCGCTGGATGACCCAAACAAGCCGGTAGGGGTCTTCATGCTGGTCGGGCCCAGTGGCGTGGGGAAAACTGAGACCGCACTTGCGCTGAGCGATCTGCTCTACGGCGGAGAACACAACCTGATCACCATCAATATGTCGGAATTTCAGGAGCCGCATACCGTATCGACCCTCAAGGGATCGCCTCCGGGATATGTGGGGTATGGAGAAGGGGGCGTTCTCACCGAGGCAGTCCGGCGTCGGCCGTATTCGGTGGTGCTGCTTGACGAGGTCGAGAAGGCTCATCCCGATGTACTCGAGCTCTTTTTCCAGGTCTTCGACAAGGGACAGATGGAGGATGGCGAGGGACGCCAGATCGATTTCAAGAACAACATCATCATTCTGACGACGAACGCGTGCACCGATCAGCTCATGAAGCTGGTGGCGGATCCTGAAACCGCGCCCAGTCCCAAGGGACTGATCGACGCCATCAAGCCCGAATTGAACAAGATTTTCAAGCCCGCGTTTCTGGGCCGCATGGTGATCATCCCTTACTATCCGGTACGCGATGAGGCGCTCAAACAGATCATCCGTCTCAAGCTGGGCAAGATTCAGCGGCGCCTGAAGGAAAACCACAAGATCGCCCTGACCTACGACAACGCCTTCCTCGAAGCTGTGGCCAGCCGCTGTACCGAGGTGGAAAGCGGCGCCCGCAACGTCGACAACATCCTCACCAATTCCCTGCTGCCCGACATCTCGCGCAGGATTCTGGGCAGCCTCGCAGATGGAGAGAAGATGAGCGTCATCCACGTGAGCGTCGATGCGGACGGCGCTTTCAGCTACGGCGACAGCGCGGAGGAGAACCGGGAAGCAGCCGTCGTTCATTGAAGGGCAACGAGCGGCCGGGCTGCAAGATTCCTCCGGTTGGCTTGTTTGCGGAAACCTCGATTCGGAAATGCCGGAGATTGCAATGTCGCTCTACTCACAAACCGGTCGTCTGATCTCACTCACCACGCCGCTCGGCCTGGATAAACTCCTGCTTACCGGAATGTCCGGTCACGAAGCTATTTCCAGGCTGTTCAACTTTCACCTGACCGCGCTTTCCGAAGACACCAATATCGCCTTCAACCAGATCATCGGCCAGAGCGTCACCGTCAACGTCGCTCAATCCAACGACTCGCAGCGGCACTTCAACGGCATCGTTAGCGTCTTTGCCTGCATCGGCAAGGAAGGGGATATGGCCCGCTACGAGATCGAAGTGGTGCCCAAGCTCTGGACCTTGACCCGCTATGCCGACTGCCGCATCTTCCACAATAAGGAAGTAACCGACATCATCAAGGAGGTGCTCGACGAGCGGAACATCCACTATGAAGATTCGATGAGCGGCGCCTACGAACCCCTGGAGTACTGCGTCCAATACCGCGAAACGGACTTCAACTTCATCTCCCGGCTGATGGAGCATTTCGGTATCTTCTACTTCTTTCGCCACGAAGACGGACAGCACACCATGGTGCTGGCCGACTCAAGCAGCGCCCACAAGCCCTGCCCGCTCCAGGCGACCGCGCCGTTCAATCTGGCATCGGGGGGCCTGGATCAGGGCGATGTGGTGAACTCCTGGAGCATCGAGCAGGAGCTCAGGAGCGGGAAGCATTCGCTCACCGACTATTACTTCGTTACCTCGAGCACCGACCTTTCCGCTTCCGAGACAACCATCTACCCGGCGGGCGCCAACGAAGGAATGGAGATTTTCGATTTTCCCGGGCTGAACAGGACAAAATCAGACGGCAACACCTTCGCGAAACTGCGTATGCAGGAGGAGGAGACAGGACACAAAGTTGCCAAGGGGTCGAGCGTATGCCGCCCCTTCACCACCGGCTTTACTTTCAAGCTTCAGGACCATCCGCTTCCGGCCATGAACGCAACCTATCTGTTGACTGCGATCCAGCACAGCGCTTCCGTTCGCGGAACCTATCGCGACGGAGATGGCGGAGGCGCCGAGAGTTATACCAATCACTTCACTTGCATCCCGAGCGAAGTCACCTTCCGCCCTGCACGTCTTACTCCGAAACCTTTCGTGCAAGGGTTGCAAACTGCGGTCGTGGTCGGAAAAAGTTCAGGCCGCAGCGCCTCCGACGACCAGAACGCCGGCGGGGACGGGGAAGAGATTTGGGTCGACAAATTCGGCAGGGTGCTGGTCAAGTTCCCCTGGGACCGGAAATCGGCCTGCTCGTGTTGGATCCGCGTCTCTCAGGACTGGGCCGGCAATGGATGGGGGATGATCAACATCCCGCGCGTCGGCCAGGAAGTTCTGGTGAGTTTTATCGAGGGCGATCCAGATCGGCCCATCATCACCGGTCGGGTCTACAACGACGTGCAGACGGTCCCCTACGCCCTGCCCGACAACGGCACCCGAACCACGTTGAAGACTCGCAGCACCACCGGCGGCGGAAACGACAACTACAACGAGCTGCGCTTTGAAGACAAAACCGGAAGCGAGCAGGTCTTTGTTCGCGGCGAAATGGACTACGACACCCGCATCAAGCACGATGCCCGGGAGTGGATCGGCAACAACCGCAGCCTGATGGTCGTCAAGGACCAGATGGAAAAAGTCGGCGGGGATCTGCACCTGAAGGTTTCGGGCAAGCAGATCGAACATGTGGACGGCGATTTCCATTCCCACGTCGTTGGCAACTTTAACCACAAGTCCGACCAGACCATTTCGATTCAGGCTGGGCAGAACCTCTACGAGAAGTCCGGAATGAACTTCGCTCACCAGGCCGGACAGACGATTCATCTCAATGCGGGAATGACCATGGTGTTGGAGGCGGGCACCGAACTCTGCCTGAAAGTCGGGGGCAACTTCATCGACATTAATTCCGCCGGTGTGTCGATTGTCGGCACCATGGTCATGATCAACAGTGGCGGCGCGGCCGGCTCTGGCTGCGGTTCCAGTCCTACCAGCCCGGACGACCCCAAGGACCCGGACGAGGCCGACGACGGCAGCAAGGGAACCAAGATGAATGATTGAAGGCCCGTCAACATCGTCGCACTTGCTTGCGGCGCGTCGACTTGTTATCGTTTCGCCTTGCGGCAATGGAACAGAAATGACCACCCGGGGCAAAGCGCCTTTCCCGGGATGAGCCGACAGTGCGGGTTCAGATAGAGGCCTCCAACACCATCAAGACGGTCTTTGCCGATGAAACAACTGCAACCCGTGCTCTGGAGCAAAGGCACGCTTCTCACGCCTCAGCATCTGCAGCTCCAGGACAAATATCTCGAAGACAGCATGAACTTCCGGGTTCAGTCGCTGCGCTTCTGCGCGTGGGGTTTCACTGAGCTGGCCATCGATCAGGAACTGCTGGGCGAAGGTCAGCTGGCGGTGTCCCGGGCGGCAGGCATCTTTCCCGACGGCTTGCTCTTCGAAATTCCCGGCCCGGACCAGCCTCCCCCGTCCAAGGCCCTGGCTGAGTATTTTGATCCAGGAGTGAACGAGCTGGAAGTGTATCTGACCGTGCCCGATCACAAGGAGAAGGGCATCAACGTCGCCGGGCTGGGCCGCACTGCCGGGTCGCGCTATCTGGTCGAGATCGTCGCGGTCCGCGACGAAAACACCGGGATCGGGGAGAAGACGGTTCAGATCGCGCGCAAGAACCTGCGCCTGCTGGCTGCCAATGAGTCGCGCGAGGGAAGTTCGTCGCTGTGCATCGCCAGCATCGAGAAGATCCCCACCGGGGGCTTTCGGCTCAACCCGCGCCACATCCCTCCCCTGCTCGAGGTGAGCGCAAGCGCCTTTCTGCTCGGCCTGGTCAACGGCATTCTCGAGATTCTCTCCGCCAAAAGCACGCAGCTTTCCGGAAGCCGCCGACAGCGCAATCAGAGCCTCGCCGAATTTACCACCGCCGACATCGCCAATTTCTGGCTACTCTACACGGTCAATTCCAACATCCCGGTTCTGAACCACCTGCTGCAGGGACAGCGCTGCCATCCGGAAGAACTCTTCTCGGCGCTTACCGCTCTGGGGGCTGCCCTCACTACGTTTTCTTCAACTCTGCGCCCCCGCGATTTGCCCCTCTATGACCACTCCAATCTGACCCGTGTCTTTACCGATCTCGATGAAAAGCTCCGCCTCTTGCTCGATACGGTCATTCCAACCAACGTGGTCTCGCTCCCGCTCAAGCACGTCGCCAATACTGTGTATGCCACTTCCATCGATCAGGACAAGTACCTCAACGGAACCCGCATGTATCTCGCGGTCAGCGCCGACGCCAACGAGGAAACCCTCATTCGCAGGGTCCCACAGCTGGTGAAGGTGTGCTCGGCGACCCACATCGATCAGCTGATTAGCAAGGCCCTTCCCGGCGCTGCCCTTCTCCATGTGCCCATGCCGCCGAGCGCGATTCCCGTCAAGATGAAGTATCAGTACTTCAGCATCGACCAAGCCGGGGCTGCCTGGGAATCGGTGATGCGCGCGCGCAATCTCGCAGCCCATGTTCCCGGCGACCTTCAGAATCCGCAGATGGAACTGGTGATTCTCCTTCCCCAGGCAGGCAGGTCGCAATGAAAATGCTGACCAAGCCAGTGTGGGCCGAGGGAATGTATCTGGGGCCCCATCACTTTCAGCTCCAGAACCGCTACTTCGAAGACGCCCTCAACTTTGTCGCCACCAGCCTGTGGCGTGATGCCTTCGGCTTTGCCGGCCTCGACTTCGACCGCGACGCGTTGCGCAACGGCACCCTCGGCATCACCCATGCGCGCGGCATCTTTCCGGATGGTCTCGTATTCGACATGCCCGGCGATGATGACCCCGCGCAACCTCGGCCATTCAGCGAGCTGTTTTCTCCAGTCGCCGACCATCTGACCATGCTCCTGGCGGTTCCCGCTTTTGTCCCCGGCGGTCAGAATACGAGTCTCGAGAACGACTCCGGGCCCGCACGCTATATGGCCACCGAGCGCAAGCTGGTCGACCTTAACACCGGGCTCGACGAGCGTCCCATCCAGATCGGCCGCAAGAACCTCCTGCTTCTTTCCGAGGCGGAATCCAGCGATCGGTTCGTCTCCCTGCCTGCAGTCCGGATTGTGCGCGATGGATCGGGGCACTTTGAAGTCGACCCCTCCTTCATGCCTCCTTGTCTGAGCTTGAACGCCAACCCGGTCCTGGCTGGCATGCTGCTCCGTCTGGTCGAGATCCTCGAGGAGAAGAGCTCGGTGTTCACCCAGGAAGAGCAACAGACCAAGGGCATCTTCCAGGCCGGGATGTCAGCCCGGCAGGTGGCCCATTACTGGTTTCTGCACGCCCTGAACTCGAGTATTCCGGCGTTGCGGCATTTTCTGTTGTCGCGCCATGCCCATCCGGCCGAGATCTTCGGCGAGATGGCGCGCTTGGGCGGCGCGCTCTGTACCTTCGGGCTGGAGGTCCATCCTCGTTCTCTGCCCACCTACAATCACGCCGATCCCGGACCGTGTTTTGCCGCCTTAGACGACCATATCCGAAAGCATCTGGAGATCGTCATGCCTTCCAAGGCGATTCGGATCCCGCTCCAGCAGGTCGAAAGCTACCTTTATGAAGGCGCGGTGATCGATGAGCGCTGCATCGGACCCAGCCGCTGGATCCTGGAGGTGCTGTCGCCGATCAGCGAACTTCAGTTGCTCGGGGCCGTGCCCAAGCTCATCAAGGTCTGTTCGGCGCGCTTCATCGCCGAGCTGATCAAACGCTCGGTTCCCGGATTGAATCTCCATCCACTCACCACGCCGCCGTCTCAGATTGCCGCCCGGGTCGAAGCCAAGTACTTTTCCATCCATCGCGACGGTCCCTGCTGGGAGCACATCGCCAAGACAAGGCGCGTCGGCATTTACGTTCCTGCCGAGATCCCCAACCCGCAGCTGAGCCTGCTGGTTTTGCTTGATGACTGAGGCTCGGCATCCACGCTAGGACTCGTTTCCTGGCTTTCGCTTGGCCAGATGGAGGAATGCCCGAAGAGCCACAAAAACCAGAATCGTAACGCCCTCGACAGATCCTCCGAGCTCATTTGCCTTGGGGGAGATATACGCAATGCCATCCGGCATTCCGTTGGTCTCTCCATGCGCGTGAGCCTGATGGTACAGCTTCTCGATCAGCTCTCCAATTCCCTGCGCGATCTCGCCCTCGCCAACCGTTCCGCTCTTCCTGATCAGGTCCTCGCAGAGCCTTTGGATCTCTCTGCCCAGAGCAAGCACTTCGTTGACACCTTCCTGCTGGCTTCGGATCGATGCTGCCACGCGAAACCGGTGCTCAGGCTTGACATTCCACAGGTTGTCCCGCCGGACCGAAAGCGAATTGGATCGGTTCCCGAGTTCGCGCAGCACCAGACTGAGCTGCAGCTCCAGCCGGTCTAGCTCGGCGAGTTCTCGCGCGTGCGCAGGATCGTCCGCAGGCAGGCCGGCTTGACGCGTGAACACGGGATGCTCCACGAGCTTGGCCTTGATCCGGAACAGCAGGGTGCGCAGTTCGTAAAGGCTTGCCATCGTCTCTTCCCTTCAGTAGCCGATGTGGAGGTGCGCTCATTCTAGCGCCGAACTTACTTTGGCCTCTGTGGAATCTGCTGCCGGGCTCCCGGCGTCACGCGGGCCACCTCACCGAAAACTCATTCCCGCCTCATTGACCCAAGCCAAGAACCGGATTACATAAAGAGTTCACGGGGCAAAAACCGCCGCTGCGCGCGAGCCGTATCTCGAGAAACACTCCGCGCGCGAGATTCCTGCTGAGGTGTCGGAAAAATGAAGAGACCGGAAAAAACGACGCAAATTTGCCTTGACGGCTAATTCGACCAGAGAGTAGATTGCACGCACCGACTTTCCCTTTCCCTGGTTTTTTTCCAAAGAGACGGAGCGATTCGCTTTTTTGTGCGGACTTTTTGCACGTTCCGTGATTTTCAAAAAAGGAAATCTAGCGATCAACTTCGTTAGTTTCTGACAAAAGAAGCAGAACCAACGGGTGTGTCAGGCGTCCCGGAGGGTGGTTGCGCTCAGTTCTCTTGTCGCGTGATTCCCCGCCTCTCTCGACACGTCACACCGTTCGCGCGTGAGGTGTCTATGAAATTCAGGTCTCTGGCTCTCTTGTTCTTCAGCGGGCTTGCGTCATGGGCGGGCTGGGCACAAGCCCTTCCTTCCGGCGCCGCCAAGCAGCCCTCCCCGAACACGAGTGCCCTAGCGGCTCTGCCCGCGGCCAACCATCCGAGACTCCATAACCTTGACGCTCATTTGCGCTTCGAGGTCAATGAAGGGCAGTCGGATCGGCGGGTAAAGTACCTGGCACATGGCAACCGGTACAACCTGTTTCTCACCGCAGACAGCGCCGTCTTCCAGCTCCGAAATCGGAGCGACCATGCCGGCAGCCCGGCTTTCCAGATGAGCTTCCCGGGCGCCAATGCTCAGACAATGCTTGCGGGCGTCGATCTGACCCCCGCGCAAAGCAACTATCTGATCGGCAACGACGCCTCGAAGTGGCATACCCATGTTAAGACCTTTGCCAAGGTTCTCTACGGAGACCTCTATCCCGGCGTGGACCTGGTGTTTTATGGAAACGACGGCGAGCTTGAGTACGACCTCAACGTTCATCCCCATGCCTCGGTCCGGCAGATCGGTCTGAGCCTTGAAGGTGTCTCCGATCTTCGGATCGACCGGCAGGGCGATGTCGAGCTGACCTTTGGGTCGCAAGTCCTGACCATGCGCAAGCCGCATGTCTACCAAGTGGACGCGTCCGGGAAACGCAACGATGTCGCTGCTTCTTGGCAGCTCGTCGGGAACAACCGGCTGGGATTCGAGATTCCCCACTACAACCGCGACCGGGAATTGGTCATCGATCCGTCGCTTGTCTTCGCAACTTACCTCGGCGGCAGCGACTCGGACTTTGGAAGCGGCATCGCGGTCGATAACCTTGGGGCCGTATATGTCACCGGCACGGCCAATTCAACCGATTTTCCCACCTTCCCGCCGAGTCCGGCGCCCCTCCAGAACACTGATCCCACCACTGGATCGGCAGGTTTCGTCACCAAGTACAACTCCTCCGGAACCATGGTCTATAGCACGTACATCGGCGGAGCAACGAGCGCCCAATTCCCGAGCAGCCCAGCCAATACTGCCGGATCCGCAATCTCGGTCACGGCGTCGGACAACGCCATCGTCGCCGGCTATTCAGATGCCAACGGCAGTCTGCCGGTGACTCTTGACGGGAATGGCTGTACCGGCAGCCCGATCACATCATGCTCAAATGGCTTTCTCATTGAATTGTCCGGGGACGGATCATCCGAAGTGTTCGGGACGTGGGTCGATGGAACCGGCGCAAACGCCATTTCCCTTGATGCATCGGGCAACATCTACGTGGCCGGCGGTTCGTCGGCTGGTGCATTGACCGGCCCCGGAACTGTCTACCAGTCGACGTTCGCAGGGGGCAGTCTCGACGCCTTCGCCGCCAAGTACTCCAGTGCCGGAGCCAAACTCTGGTGGACCTATGTGGGAGGAAACGGGAACGACTTCGCCAACGGAATCGCACTCGATGCGTCGGGCAACGTCTATATCGCGGGAAATACCATTCCCGGCGACGCGGCCAACTCCTTTCCGCTCAAGAATCCCTTAAACAGCACGCCGGGTGGTGAGGACGGCTTTGTCTCCGAGTTAAGCAACGACGGCACGCAGCTTCTGTTCTCCACCTATCTTGGCGGCAGCGCTACCGATAATGCCAACGCGATCGCGGTTAATTCGCAGGGCGCGGTCGTAGTCACGGGGACCACGCAGAGCACCGATTTCCCAACGACCGCAGGGGCGCTTCAAACTTCTCTCTGCTGCACCCTGACACCCACCGACCTGCCTTTCAATGCATTCGTCACTGAGATCGCGGGCGGGGGAACGTCCATTCTCTACTCAGGCTTGCTCGGCGGGAATGGATCGACCTCTGGGACCGGCGTGACCACCGACTCCGCCAACAACATCTACCTTGTCGGCACCATCGGCACGGCAGCTAGCCAACAAGCCAACAACGCTCCCGCAGGCGAGTTCACCATCGGTGGCATCGACGGCAACCTGCTGAACCTCTCAACGAATTCCATTCAGTCGCAGTGTTCAAGCTCTGATGGATGCCAGAACGCATTCATCCTTTCCATCCCCGCGAAGGGAAACCAGATCTTCTATTTCACCTACCTGGGCGGCTCGACCAGCGAGACTGGCTCGGCCATCGCACTCGATCCATCCTCCAGTTGCGCGGGGCTGTCCGCTCCCGAGAGCGCACCGTGCGTGTACGTAACCGGCTCGACGGAATCCGCGGATTTTCCGGTGACCAACACCAGCAGCCTGGCGGGGAATGAGGCGGCTTTCGTTGCCGAAGTCCCATCGATCATCGCTCCAACCTGCGCCCCCACCGAGACATACGTCGGATTCACGGTGACCATCGCAATTTCCTGCAGCGCCAACTTCGTTGCCGGGGCAGGAAATGTCAACTGGGGCGACAGCTCCACGTGGACATCGGTCTCTCTCGATGGGCCGAACACTCCGGGCACCTGCACTCCCTCCTGCTCGCACACGTTCGCCGCCGGAGAGAGCGGAACCGCCTCCGCCACGCCCACCGTGAGCATGACCAATACCGCGTCGGACACTCCGACGACATATGCGACTCCATTTCCGGTGGTGCAGCTCGGCCCGCTCACGGTCGCGCTCTCCCTCAATCCGCCGAATGCCAACCTGACCACGATTCAGGAGCCCGCAAGCGCGGTCTCGGTTCACGCGACCGTGACGCACGCCAGCGATACCTCGGTCTACACCTGGTCAGTCAATAACATCGTAGGCGGCAACGCGTCCGTAGGCACCATCACGGCAACTGATGCCACTGACGCAAACTATGTTCCGCCCACCGGAATCACGCAGCCGCTTGCCATCACCATTACTGCGGTTGCCAACGCCGACCAACTCACGGCGTCGCCGGCTCTGGCCCTGACGGTCAATCCGCCGATCACGGTGACGATCAAGCCCGCGTCTGTGCAGCCGGTCCAGGCCGGCAGCGGAGCCATCGACATCGTCGCGCAGGCTTCCACCTTCGCCTCGACCCAGAATGTCACCTGGGCCCTTTCGGGTACCGGGTGCAGCGGAGGGCCTTGCGGCTCGCTCAGCTCCACCGGGCCGAGCACCGCGACGATCTACACGCCGCCTGCGGCGCTTCCCTCCTCGGCTTCGATCGTCGACACCGTGACCGCCACGTCGGCGGCTACGGGCGGATCGGGGGCGACCGCGCAACTGGCCATCACAGTAACCGCGCTGCCCATCCTGATCTCCATTAATCCCACCTCGGCCACCGTCGTCGCCGCGCAGTCAAGCCCTGTTCAATTCACCGCGACCGTCAGCGGGCCCTCGAACAAAGGCGTCGTCTGGACCGTGACCGGCAAAGGCTGCAACGGAGGCCCTTGCGGGACCATCAGCAGCAGCGGTCTCTACACGCCGCCGGCATCTCCGATCGCCAACGCCCCACAGGTTGATACGGTCACGGTAACCTCGGCAGCGGATGCGACTCAGACGGCGTCGGCAGCCGTCACCATCAACAATCCGATCCAGGTCGTGATCACGTCGCCGGCGCCACCCCAGTTTGCCATCGAAGCCAAGACAGCTTCGATGCAGCAGATCACCGCACAGGTGACCGGAACAACCGATACCGCCGTTGTCTGGTCGCTCACCGGCACCGGTTGCAGCGGCGCGCCGTGCGGGACCCTCAGCGCCTCGGGGCTCTACACCGCGCCCAGCAGCGTGACCGCAAGCGTCAACGACATGATCGTGGCCAGCGCGCACGCCGATCCAACCAAGACCGCGACCATCACGGCGGTGGTCTTCGGAATCACACCCGTCGCTCCGCCAGCCTCGGCGACGGTCACCCCCGGGCAGAGCGCCACCTATACCATCACCCTCCCTCCAGGGGTTGGCGATCCCATCAATCCTCTGCAACTGGCCTGCACCAACCTGCCCAACGGGACTAGTTGCACGTTCAATCCCAATCCGCTTCCGCCCGGCACAACAACATTCACGGTGACCGTCACCACCACCTCTCCGACTCCAACCGCGCAAAAACGCCAGGGCGGGGTTGCGGCCGCTGCCGTCCTTCCGCTCATCGGCCTGCTGATGTTCGGAGCAGGCTTCCGAAAAAACCGAAAACGAATCCAGCAGGTCTTTCTGCTCCTCGCCTTCACAACAGCGCTGGTCTTCGGAGTGTCGTCCTGCGGCACCAGCGGCAGCTTTGGTAGCAATCAACAGGTCAGTCTCCAGGCGACTCCGCCGGGAGTCTACACCATATCCGTCATTGCAACGCCGGTTGTTTCGGCAAACTCCAACGAGCCGCAACCAGCGGCGTTCACCGTCACCACGCTGCCGCTAACGGTCCAGTAAGTTGACGGAGTGATCGGTCCAACGGAATGCCATTGAACCGTTGTTGTGCGGGGGTAGACATGTCGGTGAAAGTTGCTCTTCTTGCGGTCCTGACCTTGACGATCTCCACGGGGGCGTCTGCACAAACTAGCGCGAGCTTTTGCTCGGCCCACGCCGACAAGCTCTACTGTCTGACGCCCAACCTCTACGCCAACCCCAATCCGGACCCCTTCACCGCGGTGTTGTCTACGCTGGGCAGCCAGCTGGGCATGGTGCCTCTGGCTTCGCCTGCCTCAGGCATCATCTATTCGCTCGATCCTAGTTTGAAGATTCCGATTCCCTCCGGCACCGAGACCTTCGGACCGGTTCTCGTCGAACGCGGAGAGACGCTGGGCGCGCACAAACTTTTCGTCGCGTTTACCTATCAGCACTTCTCGTTTTCGTCGCTCGATGGGCTCAAGCTGGGAAAGATTCCGATTCTGTTCAACGTCTGCGACCCCCTGGGCCAATGCGCCCCCATCGCGACAAACAACCAGGTCAGCCCCAAGGTCAATCAGTACGCCTTCTTCGGAACCTATGGGGTCACGCCGCGTATCGATGTCTCGGTAGCCGTTCCCATCATCGACTCCGAACTCACCGTCGCCGCCAGCAGTTGCACTCAGCCCTACTGTCAAGGCCCGCAGTACGTGAACAACGGCCAGGTGTCGCAGATCGTCTTTCAGCCGATCTCGAGACAGGGCTCGGCAACAGGAATTGGAGATGTTGTTCTACGCGGCAAGGTCCTGGTATTTCGCGGTGAAAAATTCCGGGCCGCCGCAGGCGTCGATGTCCGGCTCCCCAGCGGAGACGCCTTGAACTTCCAGGGAACAGGCGCCGCCGGGGTGAAACCCTTCGGCGCCATCTCCCGCTCGGGACGGATTGCACCCCACGTCAATGCTGGCTTCCAGTGGAATGGAAACTCGATCATCGGAAGCAGCACCCCTGGACAAAATGGAAAACTGCCCAACAACTTCTTCTGGGACGTCGGCGCCGACGCAGGCGCCACGAAATACCTGACCTTTGCCGCCGATGTGCTCGGCGAATATGTGAATTCGGCTCTTCGCCTCCAGCCGATCACCATCACCCCCCCAACCAGCTCCGTCGCGCTGACCCCGGTTCCGGTACAATCGGCGGCCATCTCGCGCGGTTCGTTTCCCACTCTCAAGGGAGCCTTCGGCGTGAAAGTGAAGCCCTTCGGGCATTTCCTCATCAGCGGGAATGTCCTGTTTTCCCTTACACACAACGGCCTGCGCAACGATCCGGTTCCGCTGGTCGGAGCGTCCTACACATTCTGATCGTTCGCACCGGGGTCGCCGTTTGTTCCCCTGATGAAGATGTCCATGTCCTATCCCGTGCTGATCATCGATTACGGCAACAGCGCAATCGCGCAGATGGCTGACAACATCTGGAACGCGCAGATGGCCTGCTGTCCGACGATTCTGACTTACTGTGGCCCCATGCTCGGCAGATCGAATCGCAAAGAGGCCATGCACTTTGAGCTCGACAACCTGCGTCAGGAGATCCTGCACATCCTCAGCCGAGACGAATATCCCTTCGCCTGTACCCTCGAAGGAGGAGCCGGTTCCTGGGTCGGGCACATCCCCGGCCGGCAAAATTCGGCCCAGGGGGGTCTCTTAGCGAGCTTTCTGCGTCGGGAGCGGATTTTACCCTGCTTTTCACCGCGCGACCCGAACGTCAGCCGGGCAAAGTTCGAGGTTCGGGTTGTTGGGCACCCCGGGGGCTTGGTGGTTCAGCCGCCCTACTGCAAGGACGGAAAAAACTTGCGCAATCTGCAGCGGTTGAACAAATAATCCTGCGCGAAAGGAGCGATCAAAGCATGCACATGAGCGCCGATCAGATCCGCGACTACCCGCGATTTGCCCTCCTCGTCCGCAATGGGCTTCCCACTGTGATGACGCAGAAGAAGATCATGGACGCAATTAAGAACCATTCCGGGGCCTCTGACGACATTGTCAAAAAGGGGCTGATGTGGGGCACCGGTCCGCTGGTCAATGTCAAGATGCTTGTCCCGCAGCAGCGCGGCGGAAAGACCTTCACCCCGACCGGCGGCTACACACTGAAGTCGAACACAATCGATGTCTCGACCGCCGACGTGGGCCGCTATCAAACCGGCCAGGACATGCGGGCAACCACCCTCGGGCAGGTCCATTTGGCTACCATCATCCTGCTCCACGAGCTCACGCATTGGGCGCGCGAGAAGTCGGGAACCGAGGACTCTCCGGATGTGGAAGACGGCTTCGAGTTCGAGAAGGAAGCTTACGGCAAAGTGATCGAGCGTTGAGCCAGGGTGATCTTCTCTCGACATCGACACTTTGCCGGGTCGGAAACGAGAGCTTCAGTTTCAACTTTCCAGCAGCAATTGACGAACCGCCGATGCTCGAGGGAACCTGGACTTTGGCTAAAGTTGCGGACAATGGCGTTGCCACAATGCGCGCGCACCGGCAGGTGGCCTGGTTGGGCGGTGTGTGTCTCTTGTTATCGCTGGCCTGCGCGCGCCAGGCGCTGAGCGAGCCTCGGTCCTCTGTCAGGGTTCGCGCCGCGGCATGTACTCCTTTGACCGCTCAGGAGCGTTCCTGGCTCGGTCCCGAATGGGATTCCTTCCTTCCTTTCGTGCGCTCCTGCACCGTGCGTCGCAAAAATTCCCAGACGGTCTTCTTGCTCTCCGTCTGGGCCATCGATTTTGAAGCATCCCTGCCCAAGGGCGCTCCCGCCGCGCGATTGCCGAAGCCTGTGGTGGTCTCGACGGAGGGAAGAATCCTGGCGCACCTTCCCGCAGGATTCCCAGACGACCCGCCGCGCAGCAGCCAGGTCAGTTTCTTCGACTGGGTCGATGGATTCCCCCGGCGCATTCGCGTCAGGATCAAGGACCCTGCCGTCTTCGGAAACCGGGAAGCCATCCTCTCTTGGGATGAAGCCTCCAGGACATACACAAGCACAGAGTCAGCGCAACAGGAGCGATGAAAAACCGATGAGCAATGATCTCGTGGGTGGGGCCGTCGCCAAGCTGAAGACGGCTTGCGATGAGGCGTATATGAAATATCCTGGATCGTGCAGCCATGCCGTGTGGTACGTACGAACCCAGCTCCTCGATCCCCAGGCTCAATACCTGCAAGCCAATCAGTTGGTCGATGAGCTCGATGCCAATTGGGAAGAAGTCTCGGTCGACGACGGATGGGCGCTTGCCCAAAAAGGGGTCGTCGTCATCGGCGGTCTTCAGAAAAAGGGGGATCATGGACACGTCATCGTCATCTACCCGGGAGACAAGAAAAACAGTGGCGGCTATTTGTATCCTCACAAAGACAAGGCCTCTGGGAAAACCAAAGACCTCATGTTGAGAAGCCATGGCATGTATCCGCGCGCACTGTCGACCTCGAGCGGCTCCTGGCCCGGCGCCAGGAGCAAGGGTGACAAGACCGTTTGGGATCCCTGGGCCGACGACGATCTCTTCGAAAACGTCACATTCTGGACGAGTCCTTAATCACTCCGCCGCCACGATGAAAGCGAGGCGAGTTCCCCTTAGTTTCATTTTTGATAACGACCGCGCTCCGCCCGCCGATCTCACTGCTTTGGGGCGAAGAAAAAGAATCCATCCCCTCGCAAACGTGGAAAGCCGCTCGGCGAGAATAACCCTTCGGCAACCGAGAGTCTTTCAGCCCCGGAAGGAAGTCGCTATGGCACTGCAAGAAGATCAGCAGGTTCAGATGTACGGCGTGCGTGCCGTAGGCCGCGTCCCCGGAGTGCTCGGCGCAGCTCCCCAAACGGGACATCCAACCGACGCGCACGGGACAGTACGACTGCCAGGCCCGCTGAAATTCGGTCCAAACATATTGTTGATGGATGACGCAGTGACCAAGGTTGCGCCTACGTCGCTCCCGATGCCGGCTCCCCTTGAAGACGATACAAAAAAGCGCGTGCATGTGGTTACGTGGGGGCTGGGCGACAAGACGCCGCGAACAATCGACGTCGCTCAGGGAGCAGTCGGGGATTGCCCGGTTGCGTCCATTTTGGCGGCCATGGCGAATACCCCTGCCGGTTCAAGCCGCTTGTCTGTGGCGATCAAGGAGATCAGCGCCAACGTCGTAACCGACCTCTCCGCGGTCATGCAATATCTCGATGACGACGATTGGGCGGCCAGACCCAAGGGAAGTCTCGCGTCGAAGCGCTACTTTACCGTCGACTTGCCGAAGGTGAAGAAAGACGTGACCGACGTGTTTTATACCAACGATGGAGACGAGAATTGGGATCTGCTTTACATCGGACACCAGTCTGAACGTAGCGACAAGAAGGCGCCCCCTGTTCTTTGGCCGTCGGTGATTGAAAAGGCATACGCAGCTGTAGTGGGGGGCTACGAGAAACTCAATAAGATCGATAACCCGGTCGTGGCCTGGGACGCCTTGTTAGGCCTTACGCCGAATGTGGCTCAGGTAGCCGACCTCACAGATCCGGAAATCATGAAACTGGCGCAGTCGGCCACCAATGTGCCGACAATTGCCGCTACCGACCCCGACCGCGCGAAAGTGGACCAGGAATCGGAAGGAAAGTTGCACGGCCACCACGGCTATACCGTCACGGGAGTGGCTGGCAATCAAATTGCCCTATACAACCCCTGGGGTATCCCGCTGAACGTTTCTCTGACACAATTCAAAAAGTCGTTCGTTCATTTGGTTTATAGCAAGATTTGATCTGCTCCGTAGCTGCTTCGCCAGCGTCGTCTCTATTCCGCTGTGCAGCGCGGCAACCAAGGTCCGGTTGGAGCAGGAGAAAAGCAGTATGGTGTAGGAAAACCGGCGCGGGCTTGCGACTGACAATCCGGAGACACACGAATCGACGAGAGGAAGCCATCGATCCCGATGCGTCAAACCCGTTCGAAGAACGCGCTGGTCGCACCCGCCTCTATTTGCTAATCTTTGCGCAACATGATCAGACAGTATCGTGCCGTCGGCGCACCCCTGCTTCTGCTTTCCACTCTTTCCTTGCTGGCGCAAAGAAGAGCGCCGCCCCCGGCAATTCGCTTTCAAGGCGCGCCGCAGTACACCCAACAGGAATTGCTCGCGGCTTCCGGGTTGACGCCGGACATGCGCCTGACCACCGGCGAAGTGAAAGCCCATGCCAGGCAACTCAGTGATACAGGCTTCTTCACGGTTGTCAAATTCACATCCGACCGCAAGACACTGCTGTTCACTTTGACGCCTGCCACACAGATGTTCCCGATGCGCCTGGACAATGTCCCGCTCGTGCCGGGCAATGCACTCGACGTCAAACTCCACGACCGCTTTCCGCTTTATCGTGGTCTGTTGCCCTCCAGCGGTTCGATTGTCGAAGGAATTTGCCGGACAATCGAGGAGATGCTGGCGAACAGAAACGTCAAGGCCGAAGTCAAGGCTGCTCTCACCAGCGGCCTCGGGCCGAAAAAGATCACTGCTGTGAATTTCACCGTCGTTTCGCCGGCGGTGCGTGTCGGCAATATTCAGCTCGTTGGCATTTCTCCCGCCATGCAAGCAAAGGCCAGCCTCCTTGCCAAGGGACAAACCGGAAATGCCTTCGACACCGAAAACACCGCCATTGGTCTGCAACACGTCTTCGAAGCCTTTTACCAGGACCAGGGTTACGCCGCTGTGCAGGTGGAGGTCGCCCAGGTGGATCCCTTCATCGTCTCGACTCAGTCTGTCGACATCCCCTATACGGTAACCGTCAAGGAGGGCGGGATCTATAGGCTAGGGTCGATCGACTTTCCCGAGAGCGCCCTGGTCTCGCGTGCCGATGTGCAGAGAGCCCTGTCCAAGTATCCACACGGCTCCGGCCGTCCGCTGGACCTATTCCTTCTCGCCGTTCATGACGCGTACCACGCCCGCGGCTATCTCGATTGCTCGATCGCTCCCCATCCTTCTTTTAACGAGGCTGCCCATATCGTGAACTATAACCTCGAAGTTGTTCCTGGGGCGCAATACCGGCTCACCACGATCAATTTCGAAGGCGCCCCCGATGCCATAGTCGCCAGGCTCAAACTCGCTTGGAAGATAGCGCCCGGCGAGCCATTCGATGAGAGCTATCTCTCGAGCTTTGCGTCACTGGCGCAAAAGAAGGACAAGACCCTTGCGAAATGGATGCAAACAGTTCTTACCACCTACGAATTCAAGTCCGACGCCGCCACGCACGAGGTGAAGTGCACCTTCCATTTCGCCAAGCCTGCATAGCGTCGAGCTCCACAAATGCAGACGACTCGATTTCCGCTGGAACGGTAATCCGGGTCCTCTCCAGGCACGGAGCGAAGACGCTCAGCGCAACGGGTGATTACACCCTTTGCGCAGTCGAATCGTGCGATCTTCGGGAGCAGCTGTTCAATGGGACATCGGCCAACGCTACGCCAGAAGGAAAATCATCCCCCATCGCAAACGATCAAGTCGCGCCTCGCCCCCAATCATCGGGCCGGGCGAACGGCGATCACTTCAATCTCGACCAGGCCCCAGGGTGCCGCCAACGCCGCGACCTGCATGGCGCTGCGCGCCGGCTTGTTCGGCTGATCGGGGGTTCCAAAGAATTTGTTGTAAGAAGCCATCATGCCCGCAAAATCAAGCTTGCCGCCCTTCGCCGGATCGCCTGCAAGATAGACGTGCATCATGACCACGTCGCCCATGGTCAGGCCCTGTTCCTTCAGAATCGCTTGAATCTTGGTGAGAGCGCTCATCGCCTGCGCTTCGGTGTCACCGTAGACTGCCTGGGTTCCCTTCGCCGGATCGGCGGGCGTGAGCGGCGCGGCCATCTGCCCGCTCACGTAGAGCGTATCCCCCGCCCAGACAGCGGTCGCAATGGGACGCTCCGGCTGCTGCAGGTGCGTGACTTTGACCTGCCCCATGCAAGCTGAAGCGCCGCAAGCCATGACCAAGGCCCCAATCCAAAGACTCTTTTCGTTCATCTGTCCACTCCTTCACCTAACCGTTTGCCGGACATCATCGCCTTGCGAATGGAGCGAGGATGTCGTCGACCGACATCAGCACGCCGTTCTTCATCACGAACTTCACGTTGGCCGCATCTTTGATATCGGCCAGCGGGTCGCCCGAAACAATAATCAGATCGGCAACTTTGCCTCGCTCCAATGTGCCCAGGTCATTCACGTGCCATGCGCGCGCCGCCATGCTGGTCGCAGTTTCAAGAGCTTGCCAGGGCTGCATGCCAAACTTTACCTGGGCGCGCAGGTTCAGGTGAAGAGAAGTTGCTGGGATGTCGAGCGGCGAATCGGTGCCGGCGAGAATCAGTCCCCCGTTCTTGAAATCCTTTGCGACGGTGGATTCTTCGCGCTCGAGGCGCACCAGGGTGTCGGTCTGGTCGGTATGCTCTGCCGTGTCGACAGCTTTCTTCAGGCGCTCCTGCTCCCACGGGGGATAGAGCGCGAAACGGCTGTTCGATGCCAGACCCGGATCATCCGCGTAAAGCGCCTGGTTGAACGTGGTGCTGATGGTGGTCATGCCCGATTTCGAAAGAAGCTGATCGACATCGGTGTAGCTCCTCATCGTGTAGGAACGTGAGTAGGCATAGCCCGTGCGCGAAGTAGCGCTGATATGACTCATCAGGTCATTGCCCAGGTCCACCGCAGGCATCAGGTAATGTGAGCCCGTCACCACGCCCATCTGCTCGTGCGCAAATTGGCTTCCCTTGATCTGCCAAGCGTACGACAGGCGCACGTAGAGCTTCACCATGTCGAAGTCGAAGGCCTTCAACCGCTCGAGCTCGCGCTGCAGTTGCGCTTCGCTGGTGGTGGGAATCATCATGCTGTAATACACGCGCTCCCCGTCGATCGCTTCTCCCGTAGGGAAGAGCCTCGGTCCGATGCGCGCTCCGGAGTCGAGCGACTCGCGCTGCTCCTCCGCGCGGTAGGTTGCATCGGCCAGGTCGCGGAGCTCGGTAATGCCATAGGAAAGCCATAGCCGGCCAAATCGATCGCCATAGTAGATCGATTGCAGGCAGGAAGGATGCACGTGATTCTCCCACAGCCCGGGCAGCACCGTGTATTGCGTCGCGTCCACCACCCGATCCACGCCCTGCTCATGCCCGGACGCATGCGGAAGAACGCTTTCAATGCGGTTGTCCACGACGAGAATGTCAACGTCCTTCTGCTCCTCGGGACCTTCGCCCTTCCAGAAGCGCCCAGCATGGATCAGCAGCCGCTGATGCGGCACATCGGCGTGCCACGTGAGATCGACGGGAACTGCAGTGCCTGCACCGCCCTCTCGTGACACGATGCGCAGCTTCCCATTCGACTCGTACAGGATGTGCTGCGAGTCGCCGCTCCAGGTCGGTGCATCGGCGGTCTCATCGTTCAGCTTTTTCGCAACCCCGCTGGGATGACCTTCTCCATCCACCGGCATCGTGTACAGCAGATCATCCATGATGAAGGCGATTTCTTTGCCGTCGGGCGAGTAGACAGGTCCGTCCTCCCCACGCACGCTGATCGATTCGTACGGTGCGGGCTCAAACCAGGTCAGCTTCGCGCTGGCAACATCGATGACTGCGATTTGATTGGTGCCTTCCCGGAAGCGGCGGGTGTAGGGTTTCACCGCTGCGATCGCGATCGAGCGGCCATCCGCCGTCCACGAAGGACGCCCCGGATCAAAAAGCGCGGGCGTGAGGGCGCGCGTTGTGCCCGTCGCAATGTCCACCACCAGCGTGACTCCGGTCTGATCCTGGTACGCGAGCCTCTTGCCATCGGGCGACCACGCGGGAAGAATCTGCGCTGCCGCCGGCGATGGCGAGACTTGTTTGACTTCGCCCGAGCGCATGTTGCGGATGTAGAGGTTGAGGACTCCACCGCCCGTGTCGGCCGAGTACGCGAGTTCCGTTCCGTCGGGCGACCACTGCGGTCCTTCAACAAAGCTCTTGCCCTGCGTGATCGCTTGCGGCCTCTCGCCGATCGTCATCGTCCACAGCTTGTTCAAAGCGCCGAACGCAATCTGCCGCCCGTCTGGAGAAATGTCCGGCGCAAGAACGCCGAGCACTGGCCGAGCCGCCGTCGAGCTGAAGTCGTAAACCTTGTGCTTGTATTGCGGGCGCGTCCAGTGAATGTCGGCCGCAAACGGAATCTCTGTCTCGCTCTTTGTCGCAAGGTTGCAGCGCAGAATGTGCCCGCCGCCTGTATACAGAAATTCGTTTGCCGAAAGCCATGCTGCGGGAAATGGAAACGCGTCGTCCGACTTGCCCGCCGGCGCGCCATCCACCATCAGATGGCTCGCGATCATGAACAAGCCCGCTCCGCTGAATTGCGTCCACGAAATCTTTCCATCCGGCGACCACGACGGAGCTTCCAACCGTCCATGCGCTTTCCCAAGCGTCTCCAGCGTCCGACGATGCCCGCTGCGATCTACAGCTTCGATGGACGCGCCCATGATGCCGGCGCCACTTACGAAAGCCAATTCCTGCCCGTTCGCCGACCACGCCGGTTCGTATTCGTCCTCGGGCGCCGACGTCCACTGCGTCAACTTGCCGCTCGCGATCTCCACGCTCCAGATGTCGTAGCTGCCCTTGAATGCGCGGTCGGATGCAAATGCGATCTCTTTGCCGTCCGGCGAAAAGGCAGGTTCGCGATCGTCACCATGCCCCATCGTGATCTGGCGGAGCTCTGAACCATCTGGCCGCATCGTCCAGATGTGAAAAGTTCCCCCGGAGTAGGACTGGATCGCCACAAGGTCTCCCTTGGGAGACCAGCTTGGATGCGAGGCTTCAAGAACGGCCGGCGTAACTTGCTTCGCCTTGCCTCCTTCTATGGGAAGGCTGAAGAGCATGCCCTGCAGGTCGATGAGGATTGTGCGGTGATCGGGCGAAACCGTCAGCGCCATGTCGGTGCCTTCGTTCACCGTCATCTTGCCTGACTTCGCCGTTGTTGAATGCTCCTGAGCCCACCCCCAAGTCGCGTTAGCAAGCGCAAGACCAGCCGCGATCGCGGCCACTGCCGCCGCCCCCCGGCTTCTCACGCGTCCATTTCCACTCCCCAACTGCCTCATTCAAAATCTCCCGGACTGCGTAAACAACATCAAGGCAATTATGCCTGTTTCGCCTTCACTTGCTCTGCGATCAGTTTCGCAGCGCGATGCGCTGACAGTGCGGCGCCTTCCTGCCAGGCTCCTACACGCGCCGTATGATCGCCCGCAAAGACAAAGGGCCAGTCCGGTTCCGTGATCTCTTTATACGGTCCCGCGTAGAACTCTTCGCTGGTCGCATCGAAGCCGCCGCGCCGCCCGCGGCTCACCCACGAGCCTTCGTTCCACGGAATCTGCCCCCAGCTCATGTACATCTGCTTTTCCATCAGGTGCGAGAAGCCGGGATGAAGCTTCTCGACCGCATTGCGCGAAGCTGCGAACTTTGCATCCATGTTCGGCAGCTTTCCAAACTCGGTTCCGTTCTCGATCGAATAGCCGGAAACGATCACGCCCCGCTCTGTAAACAGGCCCCAGCTCGGATACCACACGACCGAAATCGGATCGTTTACCAGAAACGAGAGCCCGCCATAGATGTTGTTCTCCGTCTCCCAGAAGCGTGGGCTCTCCCACGCCACTTTGTAGGCCGAGTCGTAATGGGTCGCGGCAATCGCGGATTGAATGCGCGGCGCGAAGTCGTTGGGGATCTTCTTGACCTGGGTCAGGGGCAAGGCGCAGATGCAATAGTCTGCTTCAACAAGTTGCGCTTTCCCCGCGCTGGAATATGAAATCCGCACGCCCTTCGCTGTGCGTCGAATCTCGCTTACAGGCGAGTTGTACTTGACGATGGCGCCGAGTTGCTTCGCGAACGCGTATGCGATGCGGTCCATACCCCCAACAGGCTGGAACATCGTCGCTTGCATGTCGAGATTCTCTTCAAACATCATGCCCTGCCAGAAGGCAGCATCCAAAAGCTCCTGCATCGGCAGAGGATCGCGCAACACCTCAGTCTGGTCTCCCGCGCCCGGCAGCTGCTTCACGCCTGCGCGATCCGATCCCTTGTAAAGCAGATCGGCGTTCAACGGGCCGTACGCGCGAAGAAATGCGATCATCTTCTCCGTGTCCTCGGCCGAGAGCGCCGCATCGAGTGAATGTTGATTGACCACCTTTGCCAGCAGTTCGGCGACATGTCCCCGCGTGTCGTTGATCGCTTCGCGCTGTTCGATGGGCCGCCCACCAAACGCCTGAGCATTTTGCAGCAGCGAGCTCCGCGAACTGTTCACTTCAACTTCCAGCGGCACGCCCAGGGTCTTGCAATAGCCGAGGATCGTCTTGTGAATCGAGGGAAGCCGCGCCGGACCTGCATTCCAATAGTGTCCGCGGTCGAATGCGCACTTCTGTACCGTTCCGTCGAGAAACTTCAGCTCGGTTCCGTTCCGCACTGTCCAGCTTCTGCCGCCAGGTCGGTCTCTCGCTTCCAGCACCGTACATCGATAGCCGGCCTTTCCCATTTCGTAAGCCGCGACCAGTCCTGCGATTCCGCCGCCAAGAATCGCTACGCTGGTCCCTCTTCCGGACTGCGGCGGCAAATCAACAGTCGAACCTTCGACGGGCACCGACGGGAATAATCCCAGTGCATGGGCCGTCGTGAATGCCGCACCATATCCTCCCGCCTGCCCTATGCGATGCAAGAACGTCCGCCGCGTAAAAGCCATGATTGTCCTATTTGCTCTGCTCGGTTAAGCTTTCGATTGTTTGACGGTCCCCGTTCTTGCCCTGAATCGCTTCCCAGAAAAACCGCCCTCGCAACCCACCCTCTGCCATTGAATCCGTCAGAATGAAAACCTTCCGATGAACTGCAATGAACGCGCTTGATATTCAAAGGGCGATCCGGAAGACGCGATCGGCGTTCCATAAGCATTGCTGCCTGTGCCGGTAGTCGCAGTGGTCGCGAAGTTGCCGTAGTTCGAGTGGTTGAACAGATTGAACGCTTCGAACGCCAAGGTCGCGCGATAGCGTTCGCCGATTCTGAAAGACTCCTGGAGGCGTGAATCCACACGCTCGTACGGAGTGCCGCGAAAGGCGTCGCGTTGGAGAATCCAGTAGCCGTAGGCTGAATCGAAGTAGACTTTCGACAGTGGCGCGTAGATGGTGGTGCAGTGCGCAACCGGGCACGTCCCGCCGGGAGCAATCGGCTGCGAAAGAGAACTGACGCCCCCCACCGCTGGTCCGCCAAAGGTCCGCGTGCTGCTTGCGTAGCCGTTCACCGATGATCCCGACGCGGTAGAGAAAGCGAGCCCCGAGCCAAAGTGATAGAGGCCGGAAAGCGACAAGCCGTACTTCCACCTGTACTCTCCAGTCACCGTCAGAGAGTGCCGCTGGTCGTCGGTGCCGTTCGCCCATTCCTGCTGCACCCCGGGCTTGAAGGGTTTATTGGGATATGCGAATGCGCCGCCCGTCGAGTTTTTGGTACGGCCCCATGTGTATGCGATGCCCCCGGTGAAGCCCGCCGTCGGCGCGTGCTGAATCCCCACCTGCAGAGCATCGGAGATGACGCCCGCCCCGGGAAACACGGTGAAGTTCCGCACCGACCCGCCGAACGACTGATTGCAGACCTGCTTGGCCACGCCTCCGCCGGGAGCATCCGTGCCGAGGGTCGATGTATCCAGGGTATCCAGCACGATGCCGCCGTTGCCGCAGACCCGCGCCGCATAGGTCGCAGCGGTCATGGCAACGGTGGGATTCAAATTCTCCTCGGAATTCGCCGGGTTCTCCAGGAGATTTCCGCTGAGCGCAATCCAGTCGTCGTAGACCCGCTGGTGCACCAGATCGGCTGAGACCGTGGTGCGATAAGGCAGCTCTCGCTGCGCCCCGAATGATGCCTGGAACGCGTACGGAGTTTTGGCGCCCCGCTGCACAGGCTGTGGCGAACTCACGTAGTTCTGCGGATTCGCAGTCGGATTCTGGCCCGTGAACGGCGCCGGCAAAGTGAGGTCTGAGCCGCTCAGCGTCGCCTGCAGCGCCCGCTTCGTGCTGCTGTAGAGTTCTTCGTCAATGATGGCGTTGGCCACTTGGTCGGCGTAGTAGATGCCCGCGCCGCCGCGGATCGAGGTCTTGCCGTCGCCAAAGGGATCGTAAGAGAACCCCAGCCGCGGCCCGAAGTTCAAATTCGGATTCGTGTTCGGAGTGAGCAAGCCTGCCGTGGGAACATAGCTCGTGTTATAAGCGCCGATGTCGTTGTCGTAGCGCAGGCCGAGATTGACAGTCAGGCGGGGCAGAATCTTCCAGTCATCCTGGATCCACGCCCCCATGATGTTCCTGCTGATGTCGATGCTGTAGCCGCCAAAAGCCTGCGTGTAGGTTTCGCTGGCGCAGTATTGATTGATCGCCGTGTAATTCCAGCTCGAAGGATCAAGCGTCCCGCTTGGAAAGAACGTGTTATAAAGCGCGGGCGAAGCCGCCGTTCCCGATGTGCAGCTGGTCAGGCCACCGCGCAGATACTGCGGAAACTCACCGCCATGGAAGGTGTAAAGATACTCACCTCCCAGGCGAATACTGTGCTTGCCTTTCAGCCAGAACAGGTCGTCGCGATACTGCTGCGTGTATTGATTGAAGATCTCCGGCTCGTTGTACGGCTCGCCAATCGTCGCCGCTGGAAGAGTGAGCACGATCGACCCGACACTGTAAAACGGCAGATTCTGAAACTGGAAGTAGTGGAAGCCGGCGTGGACGTCGTTGATAAGGCTCGGCGAAATGTCGTGGTTCCAGTCGAACACGTAGCCTGCCGCGGATACAGCTGACGAGTAGGATTGACTTGGATCCGTGCCTGCCACAAAGCTCGTCGATGACGTGTATCCGTCCCCGCGAAGGAAAAAATGGTCGTTCGCATGGTGCTGGAAATCGACCCGCCCCAGATACTCGTTGTTCGAAATAACCGCGGGATGCGTGAAAAGGGACCCCGCAGTGGTCGTCACGTAGGGATTGATGGTGGCCGTGTTGGGCTGATGCTCGCCTTCATAAGACCCGAAATACCAAAGTCGATCTTTCTTGATCGGGCCTCCAAGCGTCGCGCCATATTGTTCATCCGCAAACGGCAGAACCTTCCTCGCAATGGGATCCGAGGCATTGAAGTACGAGTTTCTGAAATAGCCGAAGCCGCCTCCGTGCATCTGGTTTGCGCCAGTGTGCGTTTGCACGTTGACGTAGATTCCCGCCGAGCGGCCTGAGGTTGCGTCGAAGCGATTGGTAATGATCTGGAACTGCGAAATCGCATCTTGCGAAATGTGCGGCTGGCCGAAGCTGGAGCCCACCGAGTCCTGCGAAAACTGCAACCCGTCCAACGTGATTTGGAATTTCCCGGTCTCCGCATCGCCTGCGTTGGTCGACTGCCCCGATGCAACCGGCGTGTTCCCGAAGGAGTTGGCCTTGATTCCGGGAACAAGCGCCGATAGCTCGACATAATTGCGCCCGTTCACCGGAATCCCCTGCACTTCGTCCGGCGTCACGTTGCCGGCAACTTCAGACGAAGTTGTGTCGATCGCAATGTCCCCGCTCGCCTCCACCAGCACCTTTGTGCCTTGGTCCGCCACATGCAAGGTCATGTTGACCTGGGCAAGCTGCCCGACGAGAAGAAGCACTTCCCGCTCCGTCGCAGCGAATCCTGTGGCCGAAGCCGTGACGCTGTACTGCCCGGCGGTGAGGCTGGGAACCGTGTACGCGCCTTGCGCATTCGTCGTGGCAAGAAACGAAGCAGCCCCCACCTGCTTCACTTCAATCTTCGCCCCTTGAACGATCGCGCCTTGTTGATCCGTCACGACGCCGGTGATGCCTGTCTCCTGCCCGTAGGCGCTCGACGCAACCGCAAGACACGCGAACAAACCCAACCTGCAAAGATGTTTCATTCCCCTGGTCTCCTTGCAAACTGCATCCGTAATTCGAATCTCCCGTTTGAACGCCTGCTCGCTCACAACAGACACCGCCGCAGTGCCGCTCACCGCCGAAGCTGCAGGGATATCCTGCGATGCCGTAGGAGACACTGCCAACGGGCACACGATCGTAGACCGCGGCTGGATTGTCGTTCAGGTTCTAAGCGCTAATGGTGGACGTTGGGAAGAATGCGCCCAGGGGAACATCAAAACCGCGCCTGCAGCACAGGCTTGGCGTGCCTCTGCGCTGGTTTCGGCGTGAATTTGTTCGTAGCTTAACGAACGATTCATCGACTGTCCAATTGATATTTTCTTTCTCGTAATTGGCACTTTCGCCAATCAAGCGGCTCGATAACTGGAATCTTTATTCGTTCTTCATTGACAGATTGCCTGTTTCAGGGGACGCTAACCCATAAACTGGGCTTGAACTTTCCCGCAATTCCGCCCCCAAAATTCCCGGTTCTTTACCGGTAACTCAATCGCGACCAGTCCCTTGAACGTCGCTTAGGAGTTGCATTTGGATTTCAGACTCAGACAGTTGCAGTGTTTCATCGTCCTATCCGACACCTTGAATTATGGGAAAGCTGCGCGCGCCCTCTATCTGAGCCAACCCACCCTCACCTTTCAGATCAAATCCCTGGAAGAAGCTCTCGGAGTCCGCCTCTTCGATCGCAGCCGCCAGCATGTATCCCTTACCGATGCCGGTTTTGCGTTCCGCGATTACGCATCCAACATGCTGGCGACCGCGCACGCCGCCCGCGAGCACCTCAACCATCTTTCGTGTCGCCTGTCGTTGCGCATCGGCTGTGGCCCCGTGGGCCAGTATGTCGTGCTGCCCGCCCTGATTCGAGCCCTCTCTGAAACCTATCCCGAATTTCAGCTCGAGATCCTCGAACTCACTACAGAGGAACAGATCCTCCATCTGCCGGACGGGAAGATTGATGCGCTGCTCGTGGTTCCCGAATTGCCCATCCAGGGCGTGCGCTTCGACCCCATGTTCAGCGAGCCGCTCGTAGCGATGGTTTCCAGGCAAAATCCCCTTTCCCAGCGGCGCAGCATCTCGATCCACGATCTGAAAGATGTGGGCATCATCGCATCGCGAAAGCGCGACTGCCGCTTCCACCAGCCCTTTCTCTACAGCCTGTTCGGGCAGTTCAACCTCGTCCCGCGCATCGTGGAGTCACCGCAATCCTGCAGCGTGCAGTTCGCCTATGCCGCCGCCGATCAAGGCGTCCTGCTTGCCCCGCGCTCGGTAGCAGCTTGTCCGTTTCCCAATCTGCTCGCCGTCGAAATCGAAGAGAAGTTGCCGCATCTCGACCTCGGCCTTTGCTCGATGCGCACCAACAGCTCCGCGGCCCTCAAGATCTTTCGCCAGGTTGCCCTGCAGAACCTGCAGCGGATTCCTGTTCCCGCCCTCCCGGCCCTCAGGTTCCCTCAGCCCGCCCCCCGGCCGTCCGTTTCTGTCATGCCGGCCTGCTGCGAAGCCAGTTAGCCTCTCTTCGTGCCCCGTCTACTTCCGCCTTGACGCCGGCGCGCGGGAAACCACACCTTTGCGCATCCCCACGCTAAAATCAATCTGCCGCGGCAAGCCGCGTGGGACCCTCCTCAATGCGAGTGCGACTGAAAGATATCGCCGCAGACCTCAACCTTTCGAAGATGACCATCTCGAAGGTGCTGCGCGGGCAAACCGACATCAGCGAAGCTACAAAAGCCCGCGTCCTTAAACGGGTCAAAGAACTCAATTACATTCCCAACCTCAGTGCCAGCAGCCTGCGCACAGGCGAAACCAAAACCATCGGCCTGATTCTGCCATCGATCGGCAAGCCTTGTCTGGCCGAAATCGCCGCCGGCGTTCATCGCGTCGTCGCCGCCGCCGGATACAGCGTGATCGTCTGCTCGTCTGACGACGATTTGGAATCCGAGCAGCGCCAGGTCGAGATCCTCGTTTCCTTGCAGGTCGATGCGCTCCTCATCGTCTCGTTGCAGGAGACCGCGGCGTTCTTCGAGCAGATGCCGAAGATACGCCCCATGCCGCTCATTTTCGTTTCCCAGATGCCGGCAGCCGCGACCGAGAGTTATGTCGGGGTGCGCGAAGAGGAGGTGGGATGGCTCGCTGCTCATCATCTGGCAAAGTGCGGCTGCAAGCGGATTGCCTATTTGCGCGGACCTCGCACTCTCGTCGGAGACCTGCGCGCAGATGGCTATCGTCGTGCCCTGCGCGAGTGCGGCCTGAGCGCCTCGCCGGACCTGGTCATCGCCACGATGAATTCGGATAGGAGCGAATATGCGCACGGCCACGAGACTATGGAACGCTTGCTCGGCAGGAGGGGCCGTCCCGACGGGGTGATGGCCTACACCGATCTGATGACTGTGGGCGCCATGGATGCGGCGACCCGCTCCGGTATCCGAATTCCGGACGAGATTCGTTTTGTCGGCTGCGGCGACGATCCGCTGTTATGCCGGATGAGAATTCCCCTGACCAGCATCGATACATGCGAGTCCGATCTTGGCCAGCGCGCCGGCCGCCTGGCGCTGCGCGCCATCGCCAACGGAAACGGTACGGGCCCTCAAAAGGCGCTGGTCAAGCCGCGACTCGTGAAGCGGGAGTCGTCTGAGAAGGCGCATTGATGCATCAGGATCTTTCAACGGATTCAAACGAGGCGCGATCATGAAGAAGAAGCAGCTCTACAAGGAGACGAAGTTCGATCTGGTGGTCTTTGGAGAATTCTTCTCCGACATGATTTTTTACAACCTCCGCCGCCGCCCGCGATTCGGCGAAGAATCGAAGACCGATTCCTTCCTTATCGCGCCCGGGGGTGGACTTGCCACCACGGCGATCGCCGCGAGCCGGCTGGGCACAAGAACCGGAATCATCACGCGCATCGGCGCGGATGCTGAGTTTCTTCCCACGTGGAATCAGATCGCCCAGGAGAAGCTCGATATCGCTGCCTGCGAATACCGCAAAGACATGCCAACCGCCCTCACCGTCTGCGTCGCTTACAAAGGCGACCGCATGATGGTGACCCATGAACCCATCAATCAGCGATTGGAAGATCTTCTTGCCAGCCGCGCTGTGCAAGCAAAACTGGGACAGACGCGTCACGTTCACCTCGCCTGCGCATTGCGCCGTCCTCAGAAGTGGCTCCCCCTCCTCAGAAGTCTGCGCGAAGCCGGAATCACAATTTCAGCCGACTTCGGATGGAACCCCGACATCTCGATCAATCAACTGATCTCCATCATTCGCCAGTGCGATTTTGTCTTCCCCAATGAGCATGAAGCGCGCGCCATCACCGGAGCCAAAAGCGCTCTCAGCGCCCTTGAGAAACTGCACGAGTGGGTCCGCGTTCCCGTCGTCAAAACTGGAAGCAAAGGCGCCCTGCTGATGGCCGAGGGTAAGCTTTACCGTCAGCCCACGCTGGCGCTTCCCCTCGTCGATGCAACCGGCGTCGGCGACGCCTTCAACGGCGGCTTCCTGCACGCTTTTCTTCACGGCTCCGGCTGGCAAGATTGCCTGCGCGCCGGAAATATCTGCGGAAGCATGGTTGGCACTCAGCCTGGTGGATCGAAAGGATTGCCCGGGCCCCAGGAATATAAGCGCCAGTTCCTGAAGACGAGCAGATAACTGCTCCCCCAGGGCCCGATTCGCCACATCACGGTTCTGTGATTTTCTTGTTGACATTGTATGAAACCCTCGCTAGACTCGCGACAATCGCTTTACCGGTAAAGTACGGGATTTTTCAATATTCCTGCCCGGTAAAGCAAGACTAGCTGGCGAAGGATTGCCGCCGAGACGGGGTGTGAAATCCACCAGGACCGCATTCCGATTCGAGCCTGCGCCAGTGCTTGTTCCGGCTGATTCCCCTGCGACGTATCTTTCCAGAGTGTGCGCGTCTCCGCAGCACACCAGTGTGAAGCCATAAGAAAGTTCCTGCGGTTCGAGACCCGCTGAAGATCGCTGCCTGCGGGCTCCCTTCCAGAAGACGAGTTCCTTGAAGACGCTGGTTGCGTCCTCGACCGGAGCGACATCGCTTCGGGTTCAGTCGTTTCCTGCTTGCTGCGCAGGCGTAGTTGCATTTCAATCTTGGCGTTTCTTCCAGGAGGTCGTTTCATGCACGTTCTCGGCGTTCCCCTCCCCCAGGCCCCAGCCAGATCGATCCGGCAGACCTTCCTTCTCCTTGTCGCGCTGTTCGCCCTCCCTTGCATCCCGCTGCATGCGCAAATCGACACTGGCGCCATTGTCGGCAGCGTGCAAGACAAAGGTAACGCTCGACTCGCCGGCGCCACGGTCACGGTCACCAATACCGCGACAGGCGTAGAGCGCTCCTATGTGACCAACGGCGACGGCGAATATGAAGCCCTTCAACTCATTCCCGGCGTTTACAGAGTTTCCGTCTCTCAATCGGGGCTCAGCACTCAGGTCAGAGACAACATCGTGGTCAACGTGCAAAGCCGCGTGCAGGTCGATTTCGCGATGACCGTGTCTTCTGTTCAGCAGCAGGTGGTGGTCAGCGAAGATGCTGCGCAGTTGGAAACCCAGTCAGCGGCTGTCGCAGCTGTTCTCAGTACCCAGACCATCAATCAGCTTCCTCTCAACGGACGCGATTACGACCAGCTCGCGCTCCTCGAGCCCGGCGTATTCCACGACCCTGGCAATGAAGTGGCGAACTCCGCCGAAGGTCGATTCAGCGCCAACGGAAATCTGGAGTTGCAGAACTACTTTTCACTCGATGGCATCGACAACAACACAGGGTCTGAGAATCTGCAGGAGCAATCGGTCCAGGGAGTCATTCCACCACCCGATGCCCTCCAGGAATTCGCGCTCCAGACAAGGACATATTCCGCCGAGTTCGGAACCTCTGCTGGCGCCGTTGTGAACGTTTCGACCAAATCCGGAACCAATTCCTTCCACGGCGATCTGTGGGACTACCTCGAAAATAGCTCGCTCAATGCCAACACCTGGTTCAACGACTACGGCAACGTCCCCAAGGGACATTTCGAGCAGAACCAGTTTGGAGCTACAGTCGGCGGACCGATCGTAAAAAACCATGCCTTCTTCTTTGCCTCCTACGAAACCCTGTTGAGCCGTCAGGCCCAGACGGTCACCTCCACGGTCCCAACCGCGGCAATGAAAACCGGCGACTTCTCCAGTGTGCTGACCAGCCACCCCATGACCGCAGTCGCTGACGGTCAGACCGGCTGCATCACCGCAAACGTGATCGCCCCCGGCTGCATCGACCCTGTCGGCCAGGCCATCCTCAATCTCTATCCGGACCCCAGCCCACAGCTTGGCAATGTCGACGTGTTCACCGGCGCGCCCAACTATGAATTCGTCACCAGCGTGCCCAACGATACCCGCACGCTCGATGCTCGTATCGACGACACGCTCAGTGCCAGGAATCAGCTCTTCGGCCGGTATGCCAACGACATCTCTGACTACCAGACACCGCCATGGACAGGAAACCCCATCGCGGGCAACGGCGATTTCTCCACCGACTACATCCTGCATGACCAGTCGCTCGCGTTGGGATGGACCGACAGCATTTCCTCCTCCCTCATTAACACCGCTCACTTTGGCTTTCTCCGCGACTACTCGCACAGCGATCCCGTCGGTTTGCAGGTCGGCACTTCCGACGCTTCTCAATTCGGCCTCACCGGCATTCCCGTTTCCCCCGAATCGGCCGGCATACCCGCCAACTATGTCTTCGGATTGACGACCATCGGCACCGCGATTTACCGGCCGCAATTCCAGGTGGCGCAGGTGTTTCAGGCCATCGACGATGTTTACAAGCTGATCGGCAATCACAGCCTCCAGTTCGGCTATGAATTTCACGAAAACTCTCTCAACTTCTTCGACCTCGAGGCCCCGCAAGGCGCAATCCTCGCCGAAGGCAACTACACCAATACTCCCGGATTCGGCATAGGCGACTATCTGCTTGGCGACATCACTGAAGCCATCCTGGAAAACGCCCTCGAAGTGAACAACTACATCCGCGGCAATTCCTTCTACGGTCAGGACACCTGGCGGGTGAAGCCAAACCTTACCGTGAACTACGGCCTGCGCTACGAACTGTATCCCCCCTTCTGGGTGAACCGCGAGAACCGGACTGCGAACTTCAGCCCCGACAATGGAGGCCAGATGATCTCCGCGACCGGCAACGGCGTTTACGGGCGAACCCTCATTCATCCCGATGACGTGGATTTCGCCCCCCGCCTGGGTTTCTCTTATCACATGCTCAAGCCCCTCGTGATTCGCGGTGGATACGGCATCTTCCACCAGTTCATCAACCGCATCGGCTCCGAATCCATGCTGCAGCTCAACCCGCCCTTCCTGCTCGACGACTCGCTCGCGCAGCCGTTCGGCAGCTCAACCCCGGTGTTTCAACTGAAGAATGGGTTCCCGTCCGCGGCACTGCAGGCTCTCGGCGTCAACCTGCCTTCCCTGCAGCTGAGAGCGCAGGATCCGAATGAGCGCACCACCTACGTCGAGCAGGCGAGCTTCGGACCCGAATTCCAGGTCAGCAGCAACACCCTGCTCGATGCCACCTGGATCGGAAACTGGGGACGCAAGATGAATCGCCTGCGCAATGCTAATCAGGGCGTGGTGACAAGCTTCAGCGGAACAACGCCGGTCGTCACATTCCCCTACGCCAACCTGAACACCGAGGTCACGGCTCTCGGAGGCGCAGGAAAACATGCGTTCCTCGAGCTTGCGACCAACGATGGCAACACCGACTACAACGCCCTGGAACTAAGCCTGAAGCGCAACTATGTTCATGGGCTGGCCTACCAGGTAAGTTATACCTGGTCGCATAACATGGCAGACTTCGTTGACAACCTGACCGGCGGTTCCACCCCGCAGAACGCATACGACTATGAGCATGAAATGAGCAATTCACCCCAGGACGTGCGGCATCGATTCGTCGGCAGCGCCACCTGGGCTCTCCCCATCGGAAAGGGCGGCTACGTCATGGACAATGACAGCATGGTGGCGAAGCTCGTAGGCGGCTGGCAAGCCAATGCGATCGTCAGCTTGCAGACCGGCATTCCCTTCGATGTCACCGCAGCCGACGAGAGCGCCACTGGATCGAATCATGCAGCCTATGCGAACTGCGTTGGCGATCCCTACTCCGGCGCCTCCAAAAGCCCATCGCAATTTGCCGGCAGCAATGCTCCCGGCTTCTTCCTCAATGTCGATGCATTCGCGCAACCCGGCCTCGGCACCTTTGGTTCCTGCCGCCCGCGCTCCTGGCATGGCCCCGGCATCGAGCAGGAAGACTTGAGTCTCTTCAAGAGCTTCCCTCTGGGCGAAGCACGCAAGCTCGAATTCCGTGCTGAGTTCTTCAACGCGTTCAACCATCCCAGCTTCGCCAACCCTTCCGCCAGCATCTCCGCGCCGGGAGCTTTCGGCAAGAGCACCGCCACAACCACCAGCCCGCGCCAGATTCAACTGGTGGGTAAATTCTATTTTTGACGGCTGCCGAACTTCTGGAGGGATTGCCCATCATGAGGGGGACTACCAAACTTTCGATCGCGTACGCCTGCTCTGCTCTGCTCGCGGCGCTGCTCGTCGCCGAGCCCGGTTCGAATGCACAGTCCCCTTGTTTGCCGCAACAACCAGCCCGCCAGGACGCGTGGCCTATCCCAGAAAATCGCGGAACCGCCGCGCTCGACGTCGCCCTCCGCCAGCTCCACACCCGCGCCAGCATGTTGATGGTCACCGCGCACCCCGACGACGAAGATGGCGCGACCCTCGCCTATGAATCGCGTTATCTCGGCGCAAGCGTCGGCCTGCTCACGCTCAATCGCGGGGAGGGCGGCGCCAACGAGATGTCGTCGGATTATTGGGATGCGCTGGGCCTCGTCCGCACCGAGGAGCTGCTTCAGGCCGACCGCTACTACTGCGTGACGCAGTACTTCACCAGCGCTGCCGACTACGGGTTCTCGAAGACATTGAAGGAGGCGATCGACAAATGGGGCGAGGATCGGGTTTTCGAAGACGTCGTTCGCGTCGTGCGCCTCACGCGCCCCCTGGTCATTACATCGGTCTTCGTCGGAGGTCCTTCCGATGGACATGGAAATCATGCCGCTGCCGGCATGTGGGCCCAAAAGGTCTTCTCCGCCGCTGGCGACCCCAACGTTTTCCCCGAACAGCTCAAAGACGGGCTCCGTCCGTGGAATCCGCTGAAGGAGTATGCCCACGTCCCCTTCTCCCTCGAAGAAGGTTCCGTCTCTCCCAAAGGGCTCTACGACTACGCCACCCATCGATGGGAGCCTGCAGGCGTGCAAAACTACATCTCCGGCAAATTCGAACCAGGCGCCGTCCACGAAAACGTCAGGATCCCCACCGGGGCGTATAGCCCCATCAATGGACTGAGCGCGCAGCAAATCTCGCGCACCGGCCTCGGTTTTCAAAAATCCCAAAACGGCGGCGCGAACATCCCGGCCGACGGCCCTGCTACCTCGGAGTATCACCGCTTTGGTTCCCGCGTCGCCGCCGCCGATCAGGAGAAATCCTTCTTCGACGGCATCGATGTCTCGCTGCTCGGCATTGCTGACCTCGCCGGCAAGGGTGAGCACGCTTTTCTCACCGAAGGGCTTACTCAAATCAACCACCTTGTCGAGCAGGCGATGCAGGGCTTTGCAGCAGGCGACCCCAGCGCAATCGCGCCGGTCTTGGCCGAAGGCATGGCTGCAACAGATCATCTCATCGATCAGGTCAAGGGCAGCTCTCTCTCAGAAGACGCAAAGTACGACGTGCTGCACGAGCTGGGCGTCAAGCATGCGCAGTTCAACAACGCCCTGGCTCTTGCCCTGGGGCTTTCCATCAGCGCAAATGTCACCCAGGAGCACCCGCCCTCTGGCCCCTTCGCCCGCTTCATGGGCGATATGCCCACGTTCGAGATGGCAATTCCCGGCCAGCAATTTCCTGTGCTCGTCCGCGTCGCCGAATCAAGCTCGGTCCCTGTCACGATCGACGAATTGAACGTCCAGGTCGCCGGTGCCGCTTCGTCCGCGGTGCAGGCGGAGGGCCACGTTTCCGGCGCATTGCAGGGCGGCTCAGTCTTCAGCGCGCGATTCGCTGTCCGTCTGCCCGACGACGCTCCCATCACCCAGCCTTACTTCGAGCGTCCCAGCCTCGAGCAGCCTTATTACACCTATCGCAATCCCCAGGACCGCAACTTGCCGCTGGCTCCTTACCCGCTCCACGCATACGTCAAGGTGGCGTATCACGGTGCGCACATCGAACTCGCCGAAGCCGTGCAGACCGTCCGGCGCGAGCCGGGCCCCGGCATCGTTTTTCACCCTCTTCCCATCGCTCCGGCAATCTCTGTATCCATGCAGCAAGCCGCGGGCATCACGCCGATGGGAACCACCTCGTTCCCCGTCACGGTGCGCGTGCACAGCAATGTCAAAGGCCCGGCCCAGGGTCAAGTCAAGCTCGAGATGCCGGCCGGCTGGCGCTCTGAGCCTGCGACCGCCGACTTCTCTCTTGGCGCCGATGGCCAGGAACAGTTCGTCTCCTTCCAGGTTTCACCGCTGCACCTCGCCGAAGAGCAGTACAAACTGACGGCCGTAGCCAGCTACAGCGGTCGCGAGTACAAAGCTGGCTATGTGCAGGTGGGTTACCCCGGTCTGCGACCCTACTTTCTCTACAGCAACTCGGTCTACCAAACCACCGGCACCGACGTGAAGGTAGATAAGAATCTCCAGATCGCCTATATCGAAGGCAGCGGCGACGACGTGCCTGCATCGCTCGAGAACCTCGGCATCCACGTTCACTCCCTGGGCCGAGAAGATCTCGCTACCGGCGATCTGCAAAAATATGACGCAATTCTCGTCGGCGTGCGCGCTTATGCCGTGCGTCCCGACCTGCGCGCTTACAATCAGCGCCTCCTTGATTACGTGAAGCGGGGCGGCGTCGTGGTCGTGCAGTACCAGACTCCCGAATACGACCACAACTTCGGCCCTTATCCCTACACCATGACCAGCGATCCCGAAGAAGTGACCGACGAAGCTTCCCCGGTCGCCTTCTCCGATCCCTCGAGCCCGGTCCTCAACTGGCCCAACAAGATCACCGCCAAAGATTTCGAAGGCTGGATCGAAGAGCGCGGATCGAAGTTCATGAGCTCCTGGGACCCCCATTACGAAGCTCCGATTGAAACCCACGACCCCGGCCAGAATCCCCAAAAAGGAGGCCTTTTAGTGGCCCGCTACGGCGCTGGAGTCTACGTCTATACGGCCTTCGCTTTCTATCGAGAATTGCCGCTTGGCGTGCCCGGCGCATACCGTTTGTTCGATAACTTGCTTAGCCTCTCCAAAAACCCTCTCCTGAAATCCCAGGGAGCCAATTGATGTGCAGCCTGCGGTTGCGGTGATTTCCAAGTGAACTCGGCAGGTCCCGATCCGATCGTTCTCGACATGAAACGCTCCCAGAGTCAACCGCAACTCGAGCGGGGAATGGGTCCCATCGGGGCGGTGTCGGCAAACGTGCTCAACATGGTGGGCGTCGGCCCATTCCTCACCATCCCCTTGGCCATCTCCGCTATGGGCGGCCCTCAGGCGATCGTGGGCTGGGTCCTCGGCGCGATCTTGTGTCTCTGTGATGGCGTGGTCTGGGCTGAACTCGGCTCAGCCATGCCCGGCTCTGGCGGGTCTTACCTCTACTTGCAAGAAGCTTATGGACGACATCGCCTCGGTCTCCTCATGAGTTTCCTGTTTCTCTGGCAAACCCTGCTTACCGGGCCTCTCTCTATCGCCGCCGGCGCCGTCGGCTTCTCTGACTATATGAGCTTCATCGCCCCCGGATTGCCGCATCGCGCGCTCCTCGCCATCGCCGTCGGCGTCTGCTGGATCAACGGCGCATTGCTCTATCGCAGCATCCGTTCCATCGACCGCATCGCGGTTGTCCTCGCCATCATTGTTCTCGTCACCTGTTGTTGGGTCGTTCTTAGTGGACTATTGCACTTTCATGCAGCCCGCGCCTTCAATTTCACTCCCGATGCTTTCCATATCTCCAGCCCTTCCTTTTGGGCTGGCCTCGGCGCCGCTTCTCTCATCGCCGTCTACGACTACGGCGGCTACAACAACGTCTGCCTGCTGGGCGGAGAGATTCAGCAGCCCCGTCGCAACATCCCGTTCGCCGTCGTCGCCTCCATCCTGCTCGTAGCCGTCGTTTACCTCCTCATGAACCTCTCCATCATCGGCTCGCTCGACTGGCGCGTCGCCGAGCATTCCAAGGCCATCGGAGCTGATTTCATGCAGGCCGTCTTCGGGCATTGGGCTGCGCTGCTGATTTCCATTCTCGTCCTGATCATCAGTTTCGGCGGGGTCTTCGCCAATATGCTGGGCTACTCCCGCATTCCCTATGCCGCCGCGGCCCAGGGACATTTCTTCAGCATCTTCGCCCGCCTCCACTCGGCTGGCAAGTTTCCGACCGCGTCACTCCTGTTCATGGCGGTGGCTTCCGGAGTTTGCTGTTTTCTATCCCTAGACGCCTTGATCAAGGTGCTCATTGTCGTTCAGGCGCTCTTTCAATTTGCAGCCCAGTGTGTCGCTGTCGAGCTGTTGCGGCGCCGCCGCCCGCAGCAATCCGGCACTTATCGCATGCCCTTGTATCCGGTTCCCGCGGCGGTCGCATTGGTTGGTTGGATCTACATTGCGCTCAGCAACGGACTCACCTATGTGCTCGTGGCCCTGGCCTGCGTCATTGCCGGAACCGGGCTCTATTTAGCCAAGGCCAGATATGAGCAGGAGTGGCCATTCGCGACGTCATGATGAAATACGATCTGGTAGTGGTTGGCGAAATCTACGTGGATCACGTCCTCACCGGCTTCGCACAATGGCCGCAGCCGGGAGAGGAGGTTTATGCGCGGGGTTACGCCATGGATCTCGGAGGCGGCGCTGCGATTACAGCATGCGCCATGGCGCGGCTCGGCCCGTCTGTAAGCCTGATTGGCGCCATCGGCACAGAAGAAAAGGACTGGATCCGTCAGCGCCTCTCCGACTTCGGCGTCTCCTGCGGTCAGTTGCACTCTACAAACGAGAGAACCGGAATTACCGTGAGCGTCTCAAGCCAAATCGACCGTTCTTTCTTCACCTTCTTGGGCGCAAACGCGCTTCTTGAAGACCAGCTCACGGATGGCGCGGTCGTTGAGCACATGGCCCAGGCAAGGCACGTGCACTTCGCTATGCCCATCTCGGCCCGCCTCGCCAAGGTGCTTCTTAAGCATCTCAAGGAATCCGGGATTACAACATCGCTCGACGTGGGCCACCACACCATGTGGTTACAAGACCAGGCCAATCTCGAGACCTGTGCCGGCGTCGACTATTTGCTGCCCAATGAACGCGAAGCACGTATCATCTGCAACGGCAGCGCCCAGGACTATCTTGAGTTCACGCGCCTTCACAACTGGCCGAGCGGCGTCGTCAAAATGGGAGCTGGGGGGGCCTTGATGCGCGGCAAGGCCGGCGCCATGCGCGCGACCCCGCCCAGCGTAGATACCGTCGACACCACCGGCGCCGGCGACGCATTCGACGCCGGCTTCATCGACGGCCTGCTCAGTGGCAGAGATCAGGACGAATGCCTCCAGCGGGGCTGTGTCGTCGGTGGGCTTTCAACCCGGGCCGTCGGAGCCTTGCGGGGGCTGCCCTCGCGCCATGAGCTCGAAACATGCCTCGAGGAGAGTTATGGGTAAAGTCGCCTGCATCGGGGGAGGCGGCGTGCGCACGCCGCTCGTCATCTTCGGCGTAAACGAATCTGCGCGACAACTGGGCGTAGATGAAATCGTTCTCTTCGACGTCGATCGCCAGCGTGCGCAAATGATGGCCGCCCTCGGGCAGGCAGTCGTCAAGCGCGATGGTGGAACTTTACGGGTGCGCGAAGCGGCAAGGTTGGAAGACGCCGTCGAGGGCGCGGACTTTGTGCTGAACAGCATTCGGGTCGGCGGCATCGCCACCCGCGCTCACGATGAGCAAATTGCCGTCGCGCACGGATACCCGGGCCAGGAGACAACCGGGCCCGCCGGGGTGGCCATGGCGCTGCGCACCGTCCCGATCGCCGTGGAACAGGCGCGCCTCGCGCATCGCCTCGCCCCGCAGGCCTGGTATATCAACTTCACCAATCCCGCTGGTCTCATCACGCAGGCCATTCTTACCCATACTGACGCCCGCGCGGTCGGCATCTGCGATACCCCCTCCGAGATGTTGCATCGCATCGCCGCGGCTCTCGGCGCACCCGCCGAAGCCGTTCGCTGCGAGTATCTCGGCCTCAATCATCTTGGCTGGGTACGCAAGATCGAACTTCACGGCGAAGATGTCACCGACCGGTTCCTGGCAGACGATCGCAAAGTTGAGCAACTCTACTCCGCGCCCATGTTCGACAAAGCCTTGATCCGCAGTCTTCGCCTCATCCCTACCGAGTACCTCTACTTCTACTACTCACGCGGAAGAGCCCTTGCCAATCAGCGTGCCAATGGCATCACCCGCGGCCTTGAAATCGGTCAGCTCAACGAAAACCTCTTTGAGCAGCTCGGCCGGTTGCTCGCCGCAAACAACCAAAGCGGCGCGCTCGATCTGTACACCCAATATCTCAATCGCCGCTCTGGCACTTACATGCAGGTGGAATCGACAAGCGATTTCAAAGCCGACGCGAAGGTCAATATCGAGGAGGATCCGTTTCGCGCCGCCAACGGCTACCACCGGATCGCACTCGCCGTCATGTGCGCACTGCGCGGTGAGAACGCTCAGCGCCACATCGTGAACGTCCGCAATCAAGGAGCGATTGACGGCATCGACGACAACGACGTCGTTGAGGTTCCCTGTCGAATCGGAAACAACACGATCACTCCCGAACCTTGCGGCGCCCTGCCCGCGGTCGTGCGTGGATTGGTGCTGGCTGTCAAAGAGTATGAGCGAGCCGCGATTGAAGCCGCCGTTACCGGATCGGCTGAGACTGCGCGCAAGGCCATGCTCCTCTACCCCGCCATCGGAGAATGGGAACCCTCGGAAGGCCTGCTGCGCGACCTGAAATTCCCGAATTGATCTATAAACAACGGCGACCGTTGTGCCGCCCGTTTGTGACGACGAAGCGCTCCTGTCGATTCGAGCGACCCTCTGGTTCCCCTCCGGCCGACGCAAGGGTCCAGGCACGCTCTTCGGCGGACTTGCAATCCTGCTGGCATCGATTGGTCACTTTTGGCCTGCCGCCGGAACGGATGAACAAGCCGCGCATCGTTCCTCCACTAGGCCTTTCCCTTCCTCGACGGTAAAGATCCCGTCCACAGACGGGAGTTTCAGGTGTTCGATTCTTCCGCTCGACCAGTGAATTTCAACTCCATCCACGACCGTGGAATCGGCCAGCCCAAAGTGAACGCGCATGTCGTTCGAAGAGAGATAACTCCCTCCACTCAAATGGCGCTCGGCGCAGTTGTGCCGAGCCGCTCCGTTTGCTAGTTTGGCGTAGATGCCGCCCGCACCTGAATCAATCAGCCGGACCATCGAGTCTCTCTATCGCTCCGAATCGGGCCGGGTGCTCGCAACCCTCGTGCGGCTC
>DATJMC010000106.1:0-72443 GCA_035508975.1 Occallatibacter sp. | reverse complement strand
GGGATCTTTTCGGGTTCGCGAGAGATTTCGGGCTGTCGATATCCCGCTGAAAAGAATGAGGAAATCCAAAAAAGCGGCCACACGCTCGCGAAAGGGAACGCGTGGGTTCGGTGTTTCGGTGCTTGAGTCGATCATCGGGAGGCCCCCCTATTGGAGGCGGCGCGGAAAGCCAGGTTGCACGGATTTCGCGACCTGGCCGATTATCGCAAAAGTGCCGAGGCAGCCCACAGAACCGGCGCCTGGCCATGGAAGTCACCAGTGCGTCGGCGACGGGCTAGGTAGTAAGCCAGATCGTTCTTCTTGCTCGTGCCTTCGCATACGTTGGTAACATCATTGTTCTGGTCGATGTAGCCAACAACGGCGATCCATGCGCGCCGAGCGGCGGGGCCATAGCCTGCGGCATCGAGCCAGCCATTCTTCACGCCCGTGATCATGGCAAAGGTGAACATCGCGGAGCTCGAGGTCTCAGGCCAGGCTTCGTCGTGGTCGATGAGCTCGCGCCACATACCGTCTTTGCCCTGGTACCTGAGGAGCGCTGCCATCATGAGCCGGTAGCCCTCGAGGATGCGGGCGCGCTGGGGATGATCGGCGGGCAGGTCGCGCAGCATCTCGGCCATGCCAGCGGCAAACCAGCCGTCCCCGCGCCCCCAGAAGAAGGGCACATCGGGTGCGTGGTAGAAGAGGCCGTTGGGCTGCTGCAGCTTATCGAGATAGGCCACCATTTCCTTTGCGTCACGATCGAGGTACTTGTGGTCGCCGGTCGCGCGAAAAGCCTGCAGCTGCAGCATGGTGAGCATGTACATGTCGTCAACCCAGAAGCGCGTTTCCTCCGAAAGGCCGTCGGGCCGCGGGTTTTCCCACTGGCGGTCTGCCCAGTATCTGCCCTCGGCAAGATACCTTGGATCCTTGGTCTGGATGGCGATTTCGAGCGGAACGATGCCGAAAACCGAGTCGTCGACGTGGTGGCGAATGGGACGCCGGTCGGCTTCGGCGCCTCCCGGCATCAGGGGCTCGAACTTACGGATCAGCTCGCTGCGGAGCGCGTCGTCGCGAGTAAGCGCCGCGAAGGTCAGCGCGCCATACCAGGTGTCGGCCTCTGAGTAGTGGATGGTCTTGGTGTATTGATGGGGGCTGGTCACGAAACGTTCGGCAAGGGCTTTCCCAACCACCTCGGGCGCGGTTCCCGGTGGCCAATCGGAAAAGACGTCCTTCGATTGCGCCAGGGCAAAGGAGCCGCAGCTTGCGGATGCGACAAGGAGAAAAAGGCAAAGGGCGTTGGCTCTCATAGTCTCGGTGGAACTCCGGCGATCATCTTGCCTTGGCCAAACCAGTTTGTAAAACGAAATCGACTGCTGGCTACTTGCCGGGTTTTCGCGGAGATTCCTGTGTGGCGATGGGCTTCGGCTTCTTCTCGGGAGTTGAGATCCCAAAACTCATGAGAAGAAACTTCAGCCCTTTACGAAACGAGTCCGCCATCGACATATCAATCGTGCTCCCCTCGGGAATGGGCCGCTGGCTTATTTGGCCTCCGGCGTGGGTTGCGGGGTGAGTGGAGAGCCCGGCAGCGTCGTGACCACGTCGCCGCGGAGAATGCTGAGCGCCGCCGGTGGCAAGGGCTTGTCGGCATTGGCGAGCAGCAGGCTCACCTGCCACATCTCGGTGTTGGAAAGCTGCGTCTTGAAGTCCGGCATCCCGGTCAAGCGCATTCCATTGGCCACCTTCCAGTATGTCTCCCCGGGCGGGTCGTCGCTGACACCGACGACTGTGCCGTTGTGGTGTTTCTCCCACAGCGGCGGCGCAGAAGGAAACATGTTCTGGCCGAAGGGCGAGGGCTTTCCGTGAAAACCGTGGCACACGGCGCATTTGTCGCTATAAATATGCGCGCCCGCCACCAATGTGCGCTCATCGGGATCAATGGGCGGGCGTTCGATCATCTCGCGATCGATGCGAGCGTGCAAGGCGATGCTCGTGATCTGTTCTTCCTTGGGAAAAGGCGGATCAGCCACAGCCACCGGGACCTTGCCGTAGTAGAGATACAAAAGCCCCGCGAGAGGAACCAGCAAGATGCCAAGAATGATTCCCAAAAAGATTCGAACCATGAGACATGGCCTCCAATGCCTATCCATCGTATTGCATGGAAGGTTAAGGAACGCTGAGGGGCAAGACGTTTTGTCTAAACAGAGTAAAGATTTGCTGGACATCGAAGGCCGAATTTGGCACTGTGGGCGCACAGACCCAACGAGTGCTGTTGCACCGGAGGACTCGCACGCGAGGAGAACTCCCCATGGCCAATCACGCCCGGATGAAATTGGGCCGCATGCCCGTCAAAACGGACGACCGCACCCTGAAGCTCGGCGACTATCTGACTCCCGCTCTGCCGCCTCCGCCGGCGAGCGCGGATTGGACAAGCGGCATCACCGGCTGGGGCATGATGCTGAACGACCAGCTGAATAACTGCACGATTGCCGGATGTGCCCATGCGATCCAGGTGTGGACCGCCAACTGCGGGGGCATCGTGACCGTGCCCGATTCCATCGTCCAGGCAATCTTTCAGAAGTGGGGTGGGGATGCGCAGGGAGATGCCAGCTCCGGCTCTGGACAGGCAGAACTGAATGTGCTGACTAACTGGCGCAAGCAGAGCTTTGATGGACACGGTCTGGTAGCTTTTGCCGATCCGAAGGTGGCAAACCTCATGGAAATCCGCCAGTCCATCGCGCTTTTCGGAGGCGTTTACATCGGACTGGGCTTGCCACTGACCGCGCGAACGCAGGATGTGTGGGATGTGGTCGCCAACGGAGGCGCCGATAGTGCCGTCAACAGCTGGGGCGGCCACTGCGTCTACGTTCCCAAGTACGACCAGAACGGATTCACCTGCATCAGTTGGGGCCAACTCAAAACCATGACCCTGGCCTTCTGGACCAAGTACTGCGATGAGGCACACACGCTGCTGGGACAGGACTGGCTCTCGGCCAAGGGGTCGCCGGCGGGATTCGACCAGGCGCAGCTCCAGGCCGACCTGAACGCGATCACCTGATTTCCATTCGGTGTTCTCGCGCGTCCAAACGGCAGCGGATCCATCCCAGCTGGCCCCAGATGAGATGATTTAATACCAATGGGGGAGCGCTTTCAGAACGGGTGCTTCCGTAAGGTTGTGGAGGTATCCCGAAAGCGATGGTTTCTTTCCGCCGTGTTGTCGTTTTGCTGGCGTTACTTTTGCCAGCTGTGCACGTTCCGGCACAGGACGCAAGTTCCAGCAGTACTCCCACAGGGCAGGAACCGGCACAACCGCAAGCCGCTCCCGCTCAGCAGCCCGCAGCGAACCAAGACGAGGGCGAGACCAGCGTCGCGGCGCGCATCAAAGCGCGACGGGACCAGCGACGCGCCCAAGCCATTCACGATACCTATGCTCACCTCTTCGAGTCCTTCGTAGGCGGGGGTTACATCCGCTTCAAGCCAGGGCCGAACCTGCAGAGGACGACCATGTATGCGTGGGATGCGGCAATCACCCGCTATTACAACCAGCGTCTCGGGGCGACCATCGATGGCCGGGGATACTACGGGACGGCCTACGTCGGGCTCAATGAGTCGTCGATCACGCGGCCGGCGGTCAGCCAGTATGTTGTGATGGGCGGCCCGACCTACCGCATTCGCTTGCGGCCACGCTACTCCATTTCAGCGCATGCGCTGGGCGGCGTGTCCATGAGCGACTTTTCGGGCGACACCGGCCCCTTCGGCACCAAAGTTCTGGGGCTCTACCCCGATAGCACTACCTATGCGCTTGATGGCGCAATCATCGGCGAAGCGAACCTGAGCCCCAACTTGTCGCTCCGCCTCTCCGGCGACGACTTCGGCACCGGCTTTGGCTCGGGCTTTCAGAACAGCTTCGGATTCACCTACGGGTTTGTGTACCGCTTTGGCAAGAAGTGAGGAGGGCGGGGAATAGGCACGGCTGACCGCCGGCAGCGGTGGGACGCCTCTACCTGTCTCAGTTCACCGCAATATCGGAATCTGCGCGATGCGCTGCTGCCACTCCGCGGGGCCGGTCACGTGGACGCTGGTGCCTTTGCTGTCGACGGCCACGGTCACCGGCATATCTTTCACTTCGAACTCGTAGATCGCTTCCATGCCCAGATCATCAAAGGCCAGCAGGCGGGAGCCGTGAATCGCCTTTGCCACAAGGTAAGCTGCTCCGCCGACGGCCATCAGGTAGATAGCGCCGAATTCGCGGATCGCGTCGATGGCCGCGGGCCCGCGCTCGGCTTTGCCAACCATTCCCAGCAGCCCGGTTTCAGCCAGCATCTGGCGCGTGAACTTGTCCATGCGCGTTGCCGTGGTAGGACCGGCGGGGCCGACCACTTCGCCGTGCACCGGATCGACCGGGCCGACGTAGTAAATGAAGCGATTGCGGAAATCGACCGGCAGCTTCTCGCCGCGATTGAGCATGTCGGTCAGGCGCTTGTGCGCGGCGTCGCGACCCGTGAGCAGCTTTCCGGTCAAAAGCAGCACTTCGCCCGGTTTCCATGAAGAAACTTCGGCCTTTGTCACGGTGTCGAGATTGACACGACGCGCGCCGGAGACGTCGTAGGTGAGCTTGGGCCAGTCCGCGAGCGAGGGCGGGTCAAGATAGGCCGGTCCGGAGCCGTCGAGCACGATGTGGGCGTGGCGCGTGGCCGCGCAGTTGGGTATCATGGCGACGGGCAGGTTGGCGGCATGCGCCGGAGTATCGAGCACCTTGACGTCAAGCACCGTCGTCAATCCGCCGAGTCCCTGCGCGCCAATGCCAAGCCGGTTCACCTTGTCGTAGAGTTCGACGCGAAGCTTTTCGGCGGTTGTCGTGGGGCCGCGCGCGATGAGTTCCTGGATGTCGATGGGGTCCATGAGGGACTGCTTGGCAAGTGTCATCGCCTTCTCAGCCGTCCCGCCGATGCCGATACCGAGCATGCCGGGCGGGCACCAGCCCGCGCCCATCGTGGGCACGGTCTTGAGCACCCACTCGACAACCGAGTCGGATGGATTGAGCATCGCGAACTTCGACTTCGCCTCAGACCCGCCGCCCTTGGCCGCGACCGTGATTTCGACTTTGTTGCCCGTTACGAGTTCGACACAAACGGCAGCCGGGGTATTGTCGCGTGTGTTCTTGCGAACCCCGGCGGGGTCGGCTTGCAGAGATGCCCGCAACTTGTTCTGGGGATCGTCGTAGGCGCGGCGGACGCCCTCGTTGACCATTTCTTGAAGATCCATGGTGGGGCTGCCATCCCCAGGGCCCACGAAGCGCACATCCATGCCGACCTTGATGAACGCGTTGACGATGCCGGTGTCCTGACAGATAGGGCGATGACCTTCAGCGCACATGCGGCTGTTGATGAGGATTTGCGCGATGGCGTCGCGCGCTGCCGGTGACTGCTCGCGCTCGTAGGCCTTGGCGAGCGAGGTAATGAAATCCACTGGGTGGTAGTAGCTGATGTATTGCAGCGCGCCGTGAACGCTGGCGATGAAGTCTTCCTGGCGAATGACGGTCATGGGAACTCCCCTGAAGAATCGACGCTTCTAGGGTAATGGATGGACTGGTCAGCCCACGAGGGCTCGGCATGCGGGCAGCCATCAAGTCAGCGCGCCAGTCCAGTCCGGCGTGTCTTGCTGTTTCTTCCTCCGTGTACTCTAAGGAGGCTCGAACGAGACCGCGAAGAGGCCCGGCAGCAATTCCAGGTGCAGAGGTCGAGGCGGTCGAGCATCGATGAAATTAGGATCCGAGGTATGGCCGCATGTTGAACAGCATTTGCCCCTTCTTGATCGTTGACGATCTTGGAGCGACGATCGCGTTCTATCAGGGGAAGCTGGGATTCGAGGTTCTCCACAAAGGCGGCGATGACGCGGGCGCCGATTTCTGGGCGACGGTTGGACGCGACAACGTCATGCTCATGTTCAAGGTCATTACCCCCGAGATCCACCCGCAGCCCAACAGCTCGAGGCATTCGTGGGCGCGCTGGGATGCGTACATCTACACCGATGATCCCGATGCGCTTTACGCGGAGTTTGTTGGAGGGAGTGTTTCCGTGCATCGCGAACTGGCCAATACGAGTGATGGGCTCAGGGCATTTGAAATTCGCGATAACAACGGCTACGTGCTGTGCTTCGGGCACCCGATCGAGGTATAAGCTTGGAAATGTCCTAAACTAAAGCGTATGAGCGACTTTCCCGCAGATGCGCTTCCCCCGGAAGCACCCCATACGATCCCAGAGGCAGGGGAGCAGGGAGCCGGCGACCCTCTTTTTGACCTGCTCGTGGTCGGGGCTGGCCCGACCGGGCTGGCCTGCGCCATTGAGGCCAAGAAGGCTGGCTTTCGAGCCGTTTCCGTCGACAAGGGCTGCGTCTGCAACTCGCTCTATCATTACCCATCGCACATGACGTTCTTCACGACCTCGGAATTGCTCGAGATTGGCGACATCCCGTTTCCGAGCCCGCATGCAAAGCCGTCGCGCAACGAGGCGCTCGAATACTACCGCCAGGTGGCCGCACACTATCGGCTCGACGTGCGCCAGTATCTGCGCGTGAAGAGCATTTCGGGAAACGACGGTGCCTTTGTCGTGCACACCCTCGACCGCTTCGACCGCCCCGGCGCGTTGCAGGCGCGCACTCTTGTGATCGCCACCGGCTACTACGACCTGGCCAACCGGCTTGGCATACCCGGCGAGGAGCTAAGCAAGGTGCATCACTACTATGACGACCCGCATCCTTACTTTGGGCTCGATGTTGTTGTTGTAGGAGGCAAAAATTCGGCAGCCATTTCGGCGCTTGAATTGTGGCGACACGGCGCCCGCGTGACGCTGGTGCACCGCGGCCCCGAGATCCACCGGCACGTGAAGTACTGGATCAAGCCCGACATTGAGAACCGCATCAAGAACGGGGAGATCAGGGCGTACTTTGGATCCCATCTGACCGAGATCACGCCCGACGGAGTAAGAATGCAGACACCGGGGGGAGAAATCTCGTTGCACAACGACTTTGTCTTCGCCATGACCGGCTACCATCCCGATTTCGCATTCCTTGAGAGTATCGGGGTGAAGTTTGCCGGGCCGGACCGTCTGCCGATTTGCGATCCCCAGACGCTGGAGAGCAATGTTCCGGGTATCTATCTGGCAGGGGTGATCGTGGCCGGATCCCGGACCAACGAAATTTTCATTGAAAACGGTCGCTTTCACGGGCGACAAATCGCCCAGGCTCTCGGGGCCAAGCTGAGATAGGGCAGCCTCCGGGCGGGGAAGACCGATGAAAAGGCCTTTGAGATGAACATCAATCCGCCAAGTGCCAGATTACTTCGGGCAGAACTTTTTGCCGTAGCCTGTGTTCTAACGAATGACAGGCTTTGGGCTTTCTCGTCTAATGAAAGCATCCAAGGCTGTAAAGCAATTTGCAGGAGAAGAAGATGAATCGGCCATTGTTCAAGCGAGTGATTGCACGTTCCGTGGCGTGGACTGCGACGGCTGCCCTGTGCAGCTTGATTGCGCTGGCACAGGATGCGGCACCCGCAAGCGGACAACGAACCGATGGGCAGATTGAGATGGATGTCGTGCATGCCCTCGATGCGTCCGCTGCCTTGAAGAACGATCTAATTACCGCTGCGACGATCTCGAGTCAGGTGACGCTGTCCGGCACGGTTTCGAGCGAATCGTCGAAGCAGCTGGCAGAGTCGATCGTGAAGGGAGTGCCCGGCGTCACGGGTGTTCAGGACAATTTGAAGGTTGGCAACCCCGCCGATGATCCCAATGCGCAGGGTGCGCAGACGGCTGACAACGGCGACGATCAGCAGGATATGGCCGACAATGGCCAGCCCGCCCCGCCTCCGGCGGCTGCGCCTGCCCCCGACAACGGCCAGAACAACCCGCCGCAGAACGGGCAGGCTCAGGCTCCCGCATACCCGCAGCCCGCGCCTCCGCCGGCCTACGGCCAACCGACGCCGCCCCCGGCGTATGGCCAGGCGCCTCCACCGGCCTATGGTCAGGCTCCGCCTCCGGGGTACGCACCCGGGTATGCTCCAGGCTACGCACCCGCGCCCCCGGCGCCTTCGTACCGCTTCGCCAAAGGACCGGTGACGATTCCGCAGGGCACGGTGATCCAGTTGCGTACGACGGGACCGATCGACAGCAAGCACGCAAAGAGCGGCGAGCCTCTTCAGTTCACGGTGATCCAGGACGTGACGTACGACGGCCTGCTGGCAATTCCGCGCGGCGCGACTGTCCACGGCGTCCTCACGGAAGTGAAGAACAACGGCTCCGGCACGCTGACGGGCAGCTCCGAACTGGCGCTGCAGCTGACGTCGCTTGACCTCGGCGGGCAAAACTACCCTCTCCAGTCCGATCTGTTCCGGGTCAAGTCTCCCGGCAAGGGTGGACGTACTGCCGGCAACATCGTTGGCGGCGCGCTGCTGGGTGCGCTGATCGGCGGCGCGGCGGGCGGCGGCGGTGGCGCAGCCATCGGTGCGGCGGCTGGCGGCACCGTGGGAACCGCCGCGTCGGCTGCTGAACCCGGCATGCGGGCGTGGATCCCCGCCGAAGCGCTCGTCACCTTCCGTCTGACTGCTCCGGTTACGGTGAGTCCTGTGGGTCGCGATGAAGCGGCGCGCCTGGCGCAGGGGCTCTATCCTGGTGGCCCGTCGCTCTACCGCCGTGGCTACTATGGCGGGCCCTATGGCAATCCGTACCCCTACCCCTATTACTACGCGCCGGTGTACTACCATCCCTGGGTTTACTCCGGCGGCTACTACTACTGGCGCTAAGCCAGGTTCTCTCACGCTGAATCGAGCGGGCATCCGTAGGGGTGCCCGCTTTTGCTCTTCGCACAGACTCGCCCATTCAGAACCCTCACCTTCTCGTCGTCTATAATCGAGTGGAATCCCATCGAGCGAGATCTGTCTGCCGAGGGAAGACGTTCCCGCCTTTTTTGGCCCCGGCTTTTCCCATATGCCGGCCGAAATCCTGAAGGCGCGCGTAGAGAGTTGAAGGCTCAAGTACCTCCATGATTCGTTTCCTGCAAAAAGAAAACCGCCTGACAAAGGCTCTATTTGTCGTCATCATTGCCGCGGCCTCGGTTTCCATGGTCGTCTACCTGATCCCCGGGCTTACCGGGCAGAGCGCTTCGGGCGCGGATACGTTCGCGGTGGTTTATCCGCATTGGTACAGCCGGTTCTTCTCCGCCGGGACGGTTATCAGCCAGCAGAAGGTGACGCAGCTGGCCAGCCAGCGCGTGCAGCAGCAGTATCCGCAGTACGCCGGCAATCCGATGATCCTTAACATGATTGAGCCGCAGGTCGGCCAGCAGCTCGTGCAGCAGCAGATCCTGCTCGATGAGGCCGGCAAGCTCGGCATCCATGTGAACAACGATGACGTGCGGCAGTACCTGCAAACCGGGCCACCCGCCCAGGTGCTCTTCCCCAACGGAAAGTTCATCGGCCAGGATCAATATGCGGCTCTCATCCAAAGCCGCTTCGATATCTCCGTCGCGGAGTTTGAAGACAGCGTCAAGGAAGAGATCGCGATGCGCCGGCTCGAAGCGCTGATCACGGCCGGCGTGACGGTCAGCGACAAGGAAGTTCGCGAGTTCTACCTCAAGAACAACGAAAAGATCAAGTTCGATTACGCGGTCATTTCTTCCGACGATCTCAGTAAGACGATCAATCCTTCGGATGCCGAACTGGAAGCCTTTTTCAAGAAGAATGCAGCGCGTTATGCAACTGCAGTGCCCGAGCAGCGGACGATCAGCTACTTTGCCTTCACGGCCAACGATGTGCCGGGCGGGGTGCCGCAGCCGACACAGCAGGAAATTCAGCAGTACTACACGGCGCATCAATCCGAGTACACCGTGCCCGAGCAGGCGCGCTCGCGTCATATCCTCATCAAGGTACCGCCGGGCGCCGATGCCAAGACCGATGCTGCAGCCAAGGCCAAGGCCGAGATGATTCTCAAGCAGATTAAGGGCGGTGCGAACTTTGCCGAGCTCGCCCAGAAGTACTCCGACGACTCCAGTAAAGACAATGGCGGTGAGCTTGGATTCTATCGACGGGGCGCCACAGTTCCCGAGTTTGAGAAAGCACTCTTCTCTCAGAAGATCGGCGACGTGGAAATCGTGAAGAGCCAGTACGGCTATCACATTCTTCAAGTTGAAGAGCGTCAGCAGGCGCACACCCAGACGCTGGCGGAAGTGCTGCCCACGATTCAGGCCACTCTGATCCGCCAGAAGACGGCGGCCGCGCAGGAAAACTACGCGCAGACGCTGACTTCGGAAGCCATCAAGAATGGTCTGGACAAGACGGCAGCCGCGCACCATCTGCAGGTGGTCACGACGCCGCCGGTTGCCGAGCAGGGCACCATCGCCGGCCTTCCCGACAGCACGGGGCTGCTGACGAAGGCATTCCAGGCCAAGAAGGGGGATCCCGCACAGTCTGCGCCCACCGGCGAAGGTTATGCGATCTTCCAGGTCACGGGAGTTACACCGGCACATGCGCCGACCTTTGCCGACTGGAAGAGCCATGTTCTCGACGACTATCGCGCCGAGCAGCTTCCCGCCTTGTTGCGCCAGAAGACCAATGAACTGGCTACCCAGGCCAAGGCGATGAACGATCTGGCCAAGGCCGCCAAGGCGGTTGGCGCCACCATGAAGACCAGCGACCTGGTGGGCGAAACCAGCCAGGTTCCGGACCTTGGAGCGGTGGGGCAACTGGCGCCGCAGCTCTTCGATATGGCTCCGGGCACGATCAGCGGGCCGATCAATGCGGGGCGAACGGGCGTGGTTGCAAAGATCGACTTGAAACAGGAGCCGGGACCTGACGACATCAAAAAAGACTTCGACCAGACGCGCGAGCAGATCCTCGATCAGCGGCGTAACGAGGCCTTCCAGGTTTTTGCCAGCAACATCATCGACGACTACCGAAAAAACAAGCGCGTGCTCTACAACGCCAAGAAGCAGAACGCGCAAGTTCCGGGTGAATGATTTCAGGGCAAGTGAAATGCGAGAGGCCTGCATCCCGGAGGGGATGCAGGCCTTCTTACTTTTGCGTGGAGAATTTGCCGGGCGTGTCATGAAACCCGGCTTCCCGCGGAGATAATCCAGGCATGCAATTTCAACGTTCTTCCGGAGTCCTGCTTCACATCAGCTCTTTGCCTTCGTATGGCGGGATCGGGGATCTCGGGCCGGCCGCACACCAATTTGTTGCGTTTCTCGCGGAAGCGAAGCAACACGTCTGGCAAGTGTTGCCGCTCTCGCCGACGGGCTTTGGGAACTCGCCCTACGCAGGCTCTTCGGCCTTCGCGGGGAATCCATTTCTCATCAGCTTGGAGTATCTGAGTGAGTGGGGCTGGATCGACTCCTCGCGTATTGCCGGACTCGCCGGGCGAAATGGCAACGTTGATTTCAACGAGGTCGAGGCGCGCAAGCTTCCGCTGCTTCACGAGGCTGCCGGCAATTTTCTCGATAAGGGAGCGCACGACGCGCGCTTCAGCCAGCAGTGGGCGCAGTTCGAGGAGTTTTGTCGCGCGGAAGATGGCTGGCTCGCTGACTACGCGCTGTATGCACAGCTTCGCCGCGTCTTCAACACCGGTGCGTGGGTCGAGTGGCCCGAAGCTCTGCGTCGCCGCCAGCCGCAGGCGCTTTCTGCTTTCGCAGCCGAGCACAGCCGCGCGCTTGCCCAGGAACAGGCGCTGCAGTTTGCATTCGCGCAGCAGTGGAGTCAACTGCGCGCCGCCGGGGCACGCCACGGCATTCGCGTTCTTGGCGACGTGGCGATCTTCGTCAACTTGGATTCATCCGATGTGTGGGTCCATCCCGAAATTTTCGAGCTCGATGAAGACCTGAAGCCAACGCGCGTCGCCGGCGTGCCTCCGGATTATTTTTCGGCAACCGGGCAGCGCTGGGGCAATCCACTTTATCGGTGGGACGTTCTCGAGAAGCAGGGCTTCGAGTGGTGGGTGCGCAGGATTGCGCGCGCGCGCCAGCTTTACGATGTTGTGCGGCTCGATCACTTCCGCGGTTTTGAGGCGTACTGGTCAATCCCGGCAAGCGACGAGACGGCAATCAATGGGGAGTGGGTCAAGGCTCCGGGCCTTGCCCTCTTCCGCGCCTTGGAGGCGGCGCTCGGGCCGTTGCCATTGGTGGCCGAGGATCTTGGGCTCATTACTGCAGAGGTCGATGCTCTCCGCCACGATCTCGGTATGCCGGGAATGAAGGTGATCCAGTTTGGCTTTGGCGATAAGGGAGCGCACATTCACCTGCCCCATCGCTATACGCCGGAGACCGTTGCCTACACAGGCACGCACGACAACGACACCACGCTCGGCTGGTGGAAGACGACAGGCGCGGCGGAACGCACCGCCTTGGCGGCCTACATCGGCGCGGTGAACGACGCTCCTGCCTGGCCGCTGATTCGTTCGGTTGCATCGAGTGTCGCGCAAATGGCGGTTGTGCCGGCGCAGGACCTTCTCGGGCTGGGTTCGGAGGCGCGCATGAACACGCCGGCCGTTGCCGCGGGCAACTGGAGCTGGCGCGCGCCCGAGGGATGCTGGACAAAGGAGCTTGCCGAATCCCTGGCGGCAATTGTGGATACGACCGATCGCGACAATGATCCCCTGGGCGGCTAGATACGACCGCAGCCGGGACTGCCTGGGTGCCGTAAACTTAAGTGTCGGCCTGCCAAAGCTGTGCCGGTCTGGCCGTTTGGGAGGCGCACCCTCGGCTTGCTATGCTTGCCCGAGATGAACACCGCGGCGATTCAAACCAACGGCCTGACTCGACGTTTTGGCGAACTGACCGCCGTAGAGAATGTCACGCTGAGTGTGGCGCAAGGCCAATTCTTCGGTTTCCTTGGGCCAAATGGCGCGGGTAAGTCGACCACCATCAAAATGCTGACAGGGCTTCTCGAGCCGAGCGCCGGCACAATCGAGATTCTCGGCCGTCCCTTTCGCGCATCGGCTCTCGACTTGAAGCGGCAGATCGGCGTCGTTCCCGAAGGGATGGCGCTTCTGGGGCGTCTCACCGCGCCGGAGTATCTTCATTTCGTAGGCCGCATGTACGGGCTAGACCGGGAAACCGTCAATCGCCGGACCGACGAATTGCTCGAGTTCATGCAACTCGCAAATGACAGCCGCAAGATGGTCACTGACTTCTCTCATGGCATGCAGAAGAAACTAGCGCTTGCGGCCGCGGTCATCCACGGGCCCAAGGTACTTTTTCTCGACGAGCCATTCGAGGGCGTCGATGCTATCGCCGCGGGAATGCTGAAAACCATGTTGCAGGGAATGATCCAGCGCGGGGCAACCGTCTTTCTCACCTCGCACGTGCTCGAGATTGTCGAGCGCTTGTGCTCGCACGTCGCGATTATCCACCAGGGACGGCTGGTCGCCAACGGATCGCTTGAAGATCTGCGAGCCGGCGTTGCGGCCACACTGCCCGGGGGCGAAAGCGGCACGCGGCTTACTCTCGAAGAGATGTTCCTGTCGATTGTGGGAGCGGGGGCGGCGGGTGAGACGGTGCAGGAACTTTCATGGCTGACTTAGGCGAGTCCTGGCGCGTCGAATTCGAGAAAGCCGGCGCAGGCCCCTTCAGTCGCTTGGCCTGCCGCCAGTACGTGGCTCTGGCCACGATGCGGGCGCGTATCTTTGCCAATAGCTTTCGCACCGCCGCGGGCGCGTTCGAGCTGGGCGCACGCACCGTCTCCTATTTCATGTACTGCGTGCTCGGCGTGGGCCTCGGCGTGGGCGCAGGCGCTGTGGCCTACTCGCTGGTGGCTCGGGACCAGTGGCAGGCCCTGTCGGTCGAATGCTGGATCGTGTGCGCCCTCTGGCTTGCAATCTCCGTAGCCCTGGTTTCGTTCCAAGAGCAATACGATCTCACCGGTTTACTCCAGTTTCCGGTTAACTTTCGCTCGTTCTTTCTCCTGCACCTGATCTTTGGTCTTATCGATGTTTCGACGATCGTTGGCGGCTTGTGCTGCCTGGGCATGTTGGTGGCCGTCACGCTGGCGCGCCCCGGTCTGTTCGCTGCAGCGCTGGCGGCGCTGGTTGGATTTGTGGTCTTCAACATCTTTTTGGTGCGCGCCGTCCTGGCGTGGATCGATCGCTGGCTTGCGAAACGCAGGTCGCGAGAGATTGTCAGTGCGCTGTTTCTGCTGTCGATGTTGAGCCTGCAGCTTCTGAACCCCGCGCTTCGGAGTCCGAGTCATGGACCGCGTCACCACAGGATTGGCAACCCCGGCATGGCAATGTCGCCGCCGCGGGAGCTTCCGCCCTGGGCCAAAACCATGGACGCGGTGCAGGCATGGCTGCCCCCGGGCCTTACCGCTGCCGTCATCCGGCAGTCGACCGATCGCCAACCGACGGCGGAATTGGAATCGCTGGGCCTGCTTGGAATTTATGCATTGGGCGCAGCAGGCATTCTTGCCGTGCGGCTGCGCGCGGAGTACAGCGGCGAGAGCCTGGGCGAAGCGCCCGATCGCGGCCACAAAGAAAAGGCGCAATCGGGCTGGCTTATCGCCGGTCGTGGTCCCATAGCCGCGGAAATCGAAAAAGACCTTCGCACCCTGACTCGCTCAACGCCACAGCTCTATTCGGTTTGTGTCCCGATGGTGATGGTCTTCATTATTGCGAGCCTTTTTCGCAACGGAACCTCGGTCACCCTTCGGCCTTATCACCTTTCCCTGCCGCTGTGTGTTGCCTATGGACTGCTGGGATTCACGCAGCTGATGTACAACAATCTCGGCGGCGAGGGCACCGGGATTCAGCTTCTCTTTCTTTTTCCCGTGCCCGTGCGAACGATTCTGTTGGCTAAGAATCTGTTTCACGGTGTTCTCTACGGGTGCGTCGCGATTGGTTCGGCAATCTTCGCCAGTCTTCGGCTTGGTCATCCGGACCCCGTGGTCGCCGCGGTTACTTTCAGCTGGGTCGTCTTTGCGTTGCCCGCAAACCTAGCCGCCGGCAACATCCTCTCGTTGACGATGGCCTACCGCGTCAACCTGGGGCGGATCGGGCGTCAATCCGGCTCACAGGCGAATGCCCTTCTAGGAATGTTGATCCAAGCCGTGCTCCTCGGCGTCGGCGCGGCGGTCATGACCCTGTGTGCAATGCTTGATCGCATGTGGATCGCATCGCCCATCTTTCTGGGGCTTGCCTGCTTTTCCGTGCTGGCTTGGATCCTGGTCCTGCGCAATGCCGACGAAATGGCGAACCAGCGCCGGGACACGCTGATCGCGAAACTGGCAAAGATCGAATAGGGTCAAACTTGCGAACCCGAGCAGGTTGGCTCCGCCGGCGTTATCCTGAACCTGCCCGCGGGCGCACGATTGGAGTTGGCGATGGGCGACTTGATTCTCAACGTGAACGGGCGGCATCTGCGCACGAGTGCTCCAGAAGAGGAATCGCTGCTCTCCGTTTTGCGAAACCGGCTCGATGTAACGGGGCCAAAATACGGATGTGGCGAGGGGCAGTGCGGAGCATGCACGGTGCTCGTCAATGACCGGGTCACGCGCTCCTGCCGGGTTTCCGCGGCATCTGTGGCCGGCTCGCGCATCACCACCATCGAAGGCCTTGAAGAGAACGGCAAGCTTTCCGACGTCCAGCAGGCTTTTCTCGACGAGGGCGCGTTCCAGTGCGGCTATTGCACTTCGGGGATGATCCTGGCTGCGACCGCTCTCCTGCGCGACACGCCCGACCCGACCGAAGATCAGATTGTCGACGCTATGAATGGCAATCTCTGCCGTTGCGGCACCTATCCGCGCATTCTCCAGGCTGTGCAGCGCGCATCGCGGCTCGCAGCTCAGCGAGGTGTGCGATGAGCGACCCGCGCTTGAGTCTTCTCGATGCGAATGAAGACCTGCCTCGCAGCCTCTGCACGCGTGCCCTCGAGCCAGACCGCCGCGGATTCCTGAAAATGCTTGGCGGCGGACTGCTGATCTGTCTCACCCATCCGTCGGCTCGTGCGCAGGAAGCCGGTCGCACATTTGGCGGTCACGAATTGCCGCAGGAGATCAGTGCTTGGCTGCACATTGCCGCCGACGGAAAAGTTAAGGTATTCACAGGCAAAGTCGAGGTCGGCCAGAATATCCGCACCTCGCTTGCCCAGCAAGTCGCGGAAGAACTGCGCGTGCCCTTCGACTCGATCACCATGGTCATGGGCGATACCGACCTCGTCCCCTGGGACATGGGAACCTTCGGCAGCCGCACCACGCCCACCATGGGTCCGCAACTGCGCAGCATGGCGTGGGCCGCGCGCGAGTCGCTGGTTCAGCTGGCAGCGCAGCGATGGAATGTCGATGCCCGCACGCTGACTGCTGCAGACGGGAGAGTCACGAACCCCGCGACGTCGCTGGTTCTAACCTACGGCGAGCTGACCCGCGGCGAAAAACTTGTGCGCAATGTTTCCGAGGCGGATCCGCTGACGCCAGCCGTGGAGTGGAAAATCGCCGGAATGCCGATTCCCAAGGCGAATGGTCGCGACTTTGTCACTGGAAAGCACAAGTATCCATCGGACATTTCGCGGCCCGGACTACTGTTCGGAGCGATCGTCCGTCCCGATGGATTCAACGCGACGCTGGCATCGCTCGACATTAGCGCAGCGGAGAAACTTCCGTTCGTCAAGGTGGTTCGCGACGGGGATTTTGTCGGCGTGGTTGCCCCCGATGCGTGGAGCGCCGAGCAGGCACGCAAGTCGATTCGCGCCGTATGGGATGTTCCGCCGCAGCCGTCGAACCACGGCCTCTTTGAATATCTCAAGGCCAATCCAGAAGACGACGACGAGAGCCGTCCGCAGCATGCATCGGGATCGGTCGCGGATGCGATCGCGAGCGCCGAGGTTAAGCTCGAGGAGCGATACACGGTCCAGTACATCGCGCATGCGCCGCTCGAACCGCGTGCAGCCGTGGCCGAGTGGAATGGTGACAAGTTGACGGTGTGGACGGGAACGCAGCGTCCGTTTGGTGTGCGCGATGAGCTGGTGGAGGCCTTTCATCTCGCGCCAGAGCAGGTGCGCGTCATCCAGCCGGACATGGGCAGCGGCTATGGCGGCAAGCATACCGGCGAAGCGGCCGTGGAAGCCGCGCGGCTCGCAAAGGCATCGGGCAAACCCGTGAAGGTTGTTTGGACGCGCAGCGAGGAGTTTACATGGGGATACCTGCGGCCGGCCGGGCTGATTGAGATTCGCGCAGCTGCGCGGCGCGACGGCACGCTTGTTGCCTGGGAGCATCACAACTACAATTCCGGGCCTTCGGGCATCGCATCGCCCTATAACGCAGCGAACCAGCTCATCCAATACCATCCGTCAAAATCGCCGCTGCGTCAGGGATCGTATCGCGGGCTCGCTTCCACGGCCAACAATTTCGCGCGCGAATCACACATCGATGGGTTGGCGCAGGCCGTCGGCGTGGATCCGCTGGAGTTTCGCCTCAAGAACATGACCGATCCGAGACTGCGCGCGGCCCTGGAGGCAGCAGCCGACAAGTTCGGCTGGGGTAAGCTCAAGTCCACACCCGAGCGCGGCCTCGGCATCGCCTGCGGCACCGAGAAGGGCGGCTACATGGCGACCTGCGCCGAAGTCGAAATCGATCCCGCCACAAAACACTTACGCATCCGTCGCGTGGTCGAGGCGTGGGAGTCGGGAGCGGTTGTGAATCCGGATGGCTTACAGAACCAGGTGATGGGCGCGATCGTGCAGGCCATCGGTGGCGCGCTGTTCGAGCAGATTCTTTTCGCAAACGGACGCATCCTTAATCCACGCTTTGCTCATTATCGGCTGCCGCGTTTCAAAGACACGCCGCAGGTCGAAGTCGTGCTGATCGATCGCAAAGACCTGCCTCCGGCCGGCGCCGGCGAAACCGGCATCGTGGGTTTGGCGCCTGCCGTGGGCAACGCGGTCTTCGCGGCAACCGGATCCCGCTTGAAGACGATGCCCATGGCCCCCAAGGTCCTGGCAAGCGGAGAAGCGAATCCATCGTTCCAGAGCTAGCGTTCTGTCTCCAAGGGCTGCATCACGAATTGCGTTGTCAGTCTGAGCGAAAGGGTCCCAAACCTCTTCGTTCGCAGGTCGATTCAGGCGCGTGAATCAAAGTCCTTTGCGTGCGCGAAACTCCCGCACCACCTCCGCCGGATCGCGATGCTCTCCATCCACGGCTTCGTTCATCGCCCGCATGTCTTCTGCGGTGATCCTTCCTGCCAGTGCGTTGAGCGCGAGTTGGATCTGCGGCCATCGCTTCAGGGCATCTTCGCGGACGAGCGGAACCGCCTGGTAAGGCGGAAAGTAGTGCCGGTCATCTTCAAGCGCGGTGAGCCCGAAGGCCCGGATTGGACCATCGGTTGAGTTGGCTGCAATCATATCCACCTGGTGCGCGTTCAATGCGCGATAGAGCAGGCCGAGGTCCATGGTGCGCGGCGCTTCCGCGAAGTGCAATCCGTAAGCAGCGCTCAAGCCGGGCAGTCCGTCGGGGCGTTGCTCGAATTCATAGCCCACGCCAAGCCGCCATTGCGGCGTGAAGGGCGCAGCCTGGCTGAGCGTTGTCAGATGCAGGCGGCGCGCATCGTCGCCGCGAATCACCATCGCAAATGTGTTCTCGAATCCCAGCGGAGGCGCGACATCAACCGCATATCTCGTGGCGTAGAGTTTTCGCACCGTGCTCAGCACTCGCTGAGTATCGCGGTCCATGGGTTGCTTCAGGATGGCCGTCAGCGCGGTGCCAGTGTATTCCACGTACGCATCGATGCGACCCGCGATGAGTGCCTGGTTGCAGATGTAGCTTCCCGCGAGATAAAAGCGCCGATCCACTTTGAGGCTCGATTTGGCCTCAATCTCCTGCGCCAGCAACTCGCCAAGGACGACTTGCTCCGTGAAGTTCTTCGCGCCAATCACTGGACGATCGGGCCGCGGAGGAGAACATGCACTCACAAACAAAGCAGCGAGAGCAAGGAGCGCGGCATAAACTCGCTTCATCGTCCCGGAACCTTGAACCTGTGCTCCAGCAATCCAAGAAGAGCATCGGCGCCGAGAGCCAGAACCGCGGCCGGAACGGCTCCTGCGAGCACCAGGCGATTGTCCACCGAGGCCACACCGCGAAAGATCAGTTCCCCAAGCCCGCCCGCTCCCACCGCGGCGGCAATGGTCGCGATGCCGATACAGGTCACCGTCGCCGTGCGCAGTCCGGCGAGAATGAACGAGGCGGCAAGCGGCAGTTCGACCTTGAAGAGACGTTGTGAGCCCGTGAGCCCGAGCGCTTCTGCGACCTCGAGCACCGATGGATCGATGCCGCGAATCCCCGCGTAGGTATTGCGCAGGATCGGAAGCAGTGCGTAGGCCGTGAGCGCGAGGATCGCGATGCGCGCGGCACGCTCGCCCAGCCACGGCAGGGGAAGCAGAAATCCGAACATCGCCAGCGATGGGATGGTCTGCAGGACGTTGGCCGCGCCGATCACGGGTTTTGCCCAGTGGGGCGCGCGCGTGAGCCAGATTCCGGCTGGAACCGCGACCGCAGTGGCAAACAGCATCGCCGCCCCCGTGAGCCAGAGATGTTCCAAGGTAAGCGTGCCGATCTCCCCTCCGTATTGAGACAAGAAACTCGCAGTCAATGCGCCCTCGCTCCGTTCGCCTTTTGGCCGCTGTGGCGAAAAGCGTGCGCATACGCTTCCACCTCCGGCTGATTCGAGACGAGAAACTCGCCGGCGCTCAGATCGGCAACTACTCTCCCTTTCTCGAGAAGAACGATTCGGTTGCCCAGGTAAAGCGCCTCGTCGAGGTCGTGCGTGACTAGCAGGACGGTCTTCCGAAGCCTCGTCAACAGGGCCAGCATCATCTCCTGCATCTCGCGGCGGGTCAGCGGATCCAGCGCGCCAAAGGGTTCATCCATCAGGAGAATCTTCGGATCAGCCGCCAGTGCGCGTGCCAGGCCGGCACGCTGTCGTTGACCTCCCGAAAGCTGGTGCGGGTAGCGCCGCGCAAACGTTTCTGGATCAAGCCCGACAGCATCGAGCAACTCTCTGCTGCGCCGATTTCTCTCCGCGGAGTTGCGCCCTTGCGCCTCGAGAACCAATCCAACATTGCGCTCGATCGTAAAGTGAGGGAAGAGCCCGGTCTCCTGGATCACGTAGCCAATGCCGCGGCGAAGCGCGATCAGATCCTGGCGGGCCACGCACTTTCCGTGAATGAGGATGTGGCCGCTGGTCGGCATGATCAGTCGGTTCACGGTCCGCAGCAGAGTGGTCTTACCTGCGCCGCTTCGTCCCAGCAAGACAGTAGTCGAGCCTTCCTCCAGCGCGAGTGAAACGGCCTCGAGCAGGGGACGTCCCTGGGCGGTTGCGACCGCGACTCCCCGGAATTCAATCGCCGCGCTCATGGCTTACGAATGCGATGTCCTGTTCTTCCCGGCGCTCCAGATCAGCGCGCGTAATTCCACCAGTGTAAGGCAGGCAATCTACCAGGCAGAAAGGTTTGCCGGGTTGAGCATCCGTGTCCCCCGGTTTACTCATCTAATAGCTAAGCCGCAGCATCCACGACCTCCTGTGGTCCTGACCAGCGCAACCGAAAGGACCACGAACTGTTCGACTTTTCGCTGATCTTTGCACATTTCCCCAAGGAACAATGAACGAACCCACAAAGACACGCATACCGCGGTCCACCTACCGGCTGCAGTTGCATGCAGGCTTCACCTTTGACGATGCCCTTGCGGTTGCGGATTACTTGAAGGAACTCGGCGTCTCGCATATCTATAGTTCGCCATACCTGCAGGCGTCGCCGGGTAGCATGCATGGTTACAACGTCGTTGATCACGAGAGGGTGAATGAAGAACTAGGCGGCGAGGCCGGCCATCGGCGGTTTTGTGCCCGCTTGAAGAAACTTGGTTTGGGCCAGGTGCTCGATATTGTGCCGAACCACATGGCCACCGGGCCAGAGAATCGCTTGTGGTGGGACGTTCTCGAGAATGGGCCCTCGAGCCGCTATGCCACGTGGTTCGACATCGACTGGCATTCCAATGAAGTAAAGTTGCAGAACAAAGTGCTCATCCCGGTGCTGGGCGATCAATATGGCCGCGTGTTGAGCGCAAACCAGCTGCAGATCGAGCAGCAATGCGGGCTTTTTCGCGTCCGCTATATGGACAACCAGTTCCCCCTCGCTCCAGGATCCCTCGCGATTCCCTTGACACGCGCGGCCCACATCGCTAAGAACCCGGAATTGAACTTCGTCGCCGACAGCCTGTCGAGACTGCCGTCGCCCGAGCCCCCTGATCAGGAATCGATTATTGCTCGACATCGCGACAAAGCCGTCATCTACGAGCTCCTGAGCAGGCTCTGCAGAGAACAGCCAGAGACCTCGGCGGCCATCGAACAAGCTGTGGGCGAGTTGAATCGAAATCACGACGCGCTCGACGATCTGCTCAACCTTCAGCACTACCGGCTCGCCTACTGGCGCACAGCGGACCAGGAACTTGGGTATCGCCGTTTCTTCGATATCAACACTCTCATCGGCTTGCGTGTGGAACGCGCGGATGTTTTCGAAGCCACCCACCGGCGCGTGCTCGCGTGGCTCAAAGAAGGCATACTCGACGGCGTGCGCGTCGATCACCCGGACGGACTTCGAGATCCGCAGCAGTACTTCGAACGCTTGCGAAGCGAGGCGAACGGTGCGTGGATCATCGCCGAGAAGATACTGGAGCCGAACGAAACTCTGCGCGCGGACTGGCCCATCGAGGGGACAACCGGGTACGACTTTCTCAACCTTTGCAACGGGCTGCTGGTGGACAGCGAGGGCCTGAACGAGCTCGATAAGATTTACCGCGACTTTATTCGCGAAAACGTGGAGTTTGAAACTCTGGCCCGCAACATGAAGCTCAATGTGCAACGAGAGGCGCTGGGCAGCGACGTCAACCGCTTGACCAGCCTTTTTGTGGAGGTATGCGAAAACAACCGCGACCGCCGCGACTACACGCGCGCGGAGATCCGAAGGGCGCTGCGCGAAATTGCCTGCTGCTTTCGAGTCTACCGGACCTACGTGGTTCCAGCCCGCGACCTTGTGACCGACGACGACGGCCGGGAGATTGACCAGGCGGTGGCGGCCGCCAAGACGCGACGGCCTGATCTCGACTCCGCCTTGATGGACTTCATCGGCGACGTGCTGGCGATGCGGGCGCGGGGGGCGCTCGAGTCGGAGTTTTTGTTGCGCTTTCAGCAATTCACGTCTCCGGTAATGGCAAAGGGCGTCGAGGACACTGCGTTTTACTGCTACAACCGCATGATCGGGTTGAACGAAGTTGGAGGCTCGCCGGATCAAGGCGCAGTGTGCGTCAGCGCTTTTCATGACGCCTGTATCCGGGCGCAGACAGCCCATCCGAATGCAATGAACACCCTGGCGACACACGATACCAAGCGCGGCGACGATGTGCGCGCGCGCCTTGCGGTGCTCACCGAGATTCCTGGCCGCTGGAAAACTACGGTAAACCGGTGGGCGCGAAAGAATGCGCCATTCAAGACGGGCAGCTTTCCTGATCGCAATACCGAATACTTTCTCTATCAGACGCTGGTTGGAGCATGGCCTATCTCCGAGGAGCGATTGGCGGCGTACATGGAGAAGGCCGCGCGCGAGGCGAAACAGCAGACAAGCTGGACCCAGCAAAACGCTGAATTTGAAAGCGCGTTGCGCAGCTTTATCGAGCTCATTCTCAAGTCGAACGAATTTGTTGCCGATGTTGAGAACTTTATCGGCTCGATCAGCGCACCGGGACAGGTGAACAGCCTCGCGCAAACTCTCATCAAGCTGACTGCGCCCGGTGTGCCCGACACCTACCAGGGCGGGGAACTGTGGGATCTCCGGCTGGTCGACCCGGACAATCGCGGCCCCGTGGACTATGCTGCGCGAAGGTCGATGCTGGAAGAACTGAAGGCGGGACTCACGGCGGATGAAATCATGAAGAGAGCCGACAGCGGAATGCCGAAAATGTGGGTCACCTATGCGGGGCTCAAGCTACGGAAGGAAAAGCCGGAATGGTTTGACAACCGGGCGGAATATTCTCCAGTGGAAGTTGCGGGGGCAAAGCAGAACCACATGATTGCGTATCTGCGCGGCGAACACGTCATCACGTGCGTGCCGCGACGCTGGGCAACGCTCAAAGAGCGATGGGGCGCAACCACCCTGACCCTTCCCGAGGGTAAGTGGGTGAATGTGCTCACCAGCGACGAGTGGGTTGGCGGCAAGGTTCGGTTGCAATCGCTTCTGCAGCGCTTCCCGGTGGCGCTGTTGATCCGGCGGGCGGGGTGATCGATGCATCGATTTGATCTGTGGGCTCCGAGCGCCAAGGCGGTGCAGGTGGAAGTGAATGGTCGGCGATTCGCCATGGCGCGCACCAGCGAGCAGGGACGATGGCAGTCGGACAAATTGGACGCCGGACCCGGTGCGGACTACGGCTTCCTGATCGACGAAGACCCGAAGGTGTATCCCGATCCCAGGTCGCAGTGGCAGCCCGACGGCGTCCACGCGCGTTCCCGCCTTTACAACCAGAATGCATTTCGCTGGGACGATGCCGGATTTGCGCCGGCGCCGCTGGATCGCGCCATCATTTACGAACTCCACATCGGAACATTTACTCAGGAAGGAACGCTCGACTCCGCGATCGAGAGATTCGACCAGCTTGTCGATCTGGGCGTAACTCACATCGAATTGATGCCGGTGGCGTCGTTTTCGGGCGGCTACGGCTGGGGATATGACGGCGTAGCGCTATTTTCGGTTCACGAGCCCTACGGCGGACCCGATGCGCTCAAACGCCTTGTGAACGCCGCGCACCAAAAGGGCCTCGCGGTGCTGCTCGACGTGGTCTACAACCACTTCGGCCCGGTGGGAAACTACACCGGCAAGTTTGGCCCGTACCTGACTGACGCTCACCAAACGCCCTGGGGTGGCGCGGTCAACCTCGAAGGCCCCGGTTCGAACCAGGTTAGGCGCTTCTTCTGCGACAACGCGCTGATGTGGGCGCAGGACTACCACCTTGACGGTCTGCGTCTTGACGCGGTGCATGCGTTTGTCGATCGGTCCGCCATTCATTTTCTCGAGCAGCTCTCGGCCGAAGTCGAAGCACTTGGCGCGAAACTGGGAAAGCAGTTTGTTCTGATTGCAGAAAGCGACCTGAACGACCCGCGCTTTGTAACCCCTCGGGAAGACAGCGGATTGGGCATGGATGCGCAGTGGAGCGACGATTTTCATCACGCGCTCTTCACGGTACTGCAGCGAGAACCGGAGGCCGGATATTACTCCGATTTCGGTTCGCTCGCCCAACTCGCCAAAGCGATCGAGCACACCTTTGTTTACGACGGCATCTATTCTTCTTATCGCCGCCGCATCCATGGGCGGCCCATCAAAGGCCTTTCGCAAAGCCGTTTCCTCGGATACATCCAGAACCACGACCAGATCGGCAATCGCGCCACCGGAGATCGCATTGCCCAGACCGTGGGAACCCCCCGCGCGAAAATTGCAGCGGCATTGGTCCTGCTGGGACCGTTTGTTCCCATGCTCTTCCAGGGAGAGGAATGGGCCGCATCATCGCCGTTCCAGTACTTCGCCAACCACGACGATCCGGAGATGGCGCGCGCGGTCTCGGAAGGAAGAAAGAGCGAATTCGCTGCTTTCGGCTGGAATCCCGAACAAATCCCCGATCCGGAAAAGCGCGAGACCTTCGAGCGCTCAAAGCTCCGGTGGGACGAAGCCGAGCAGGGTTTCCACGCCCGGATGCGCTCGTGGTACCGGGACCTCATCCGCCTGCGGAGAAGCCCAACAGTCTTGGGCGACGCCGTTCAAGCGCACACGCGGGTTTCGTTCAGCGATGAAAAGCAGTGGCTGCGGATGGATCGCGGATCGCTTAGCGTGTTCTGCAATCTGGGGTCTTCCGCGCAACAGCTCGCGTTGTCTTCGCCGGCGCACCTGATCCTTGCGTCCCCCTCCGAAGTGCAATTGAGCGATGACTCCATCGTGCTTCCGCCGGACTCCGTTGCCGTCGTCGGGCACGACGGGATGTCGTCCGATGCCGAGGCGCGCTGCCGATAGCTTCCGCAGCCACGATTCCGGCTGATTGCTTTCGTGTCGGCCGTTTCTCGCCGCGTCTGCGGCCGGAGCCGCGCGTCCGTTACTTTCTTGTGCGAGGCCGACGCGAGGACCGCTGCGCCTGCGAGAATGCAGATAGAATCCATCCAGGGGCATGCGTCAACGAAGGGAAAGACTTTTGCAATGCGTCGTGTCGCGCTGATCTATAACCCCCAGTCGGGCCAGTATTCCGGGCAGCGCGAAAAGTCTCTCCAGAGCGCGATCGGCGTGCTGCGAGGGGCGGGCATCGAAGCCGACGCCCTGGAGACCGATGGACCCGGAAGCGCGAAGAACCTCGCCCGTGCGGCGATGCGCAATGGATACGACACGATCCTGGCTTGCGGGGGAGACGGCACCGTCCATGAAGTGCTGCAATGCCTCGTGGGTACCGAGGTTGCCCTCGGCATCATGCCGTTGGGCACCGCCAACGCGCTGGCGCAGGACCTGGGGCTTGGAACCTCACCCGTGAATGCGGTGCGCAAGCTGCTGGACGCGGTGCCGATCCAGGTCCCCGTGGGCCGAATTTTCTACCATGACGGCTCAGGCCGGGAGCAGTCCTGTTACTTTACGGTGGCCGCTGGCATTGGCGCCGATGCTCTGCTGATGGCCAGCCTCGATGCGGGGCTGAAACGCCGCTTCGGCTATGCCCTCTATGTGGTCGAGGCAGTTCGCATCTGGGCCACCAACCCGTTCCCCCTGTTTCAGGTCAAGTTTACCCTCGAAGGTGCGGAGCGTCCGTCGCGCGAAGCCGAAGTATCGCAGCTCCTCGCGATTCGGGTGCGGTCGTTTGGCGGCGTGCTGGGCCAGCTGGCGCCGGGCGCAACCCTCCGCAACGGCTCCTTGCGCCTGATTACCTTCAATACGCGCAGCCGCTTTCGTTATCTCCGCTTTCTTCTGGCCGTCGTTTTCGGGCGCCATACGTTTTCTCGCGACGTGGAACTGCATGAAGCGGCTCAGGTCGAGTGCTGTCCTTGCAATGGTTCCAAGTCACCCATCTTCGTCGAGGCGGATGGCGAGGTCCTTGGCGCGTTGCCTGCCAGGCTCGAAGTCGCTGCTCAGAAGCTGACCCTCTTGGTGCCTCCCGGCGCGCAGCCGTAGGCCGTTTGCGGACCCGCGGCCGCATCTCCCGAGCCCTTTACAATCGCCTCATGTTCTTTGCAGTTCTCACGGTCTCCGATCGCTGTTCGAGGAATCTCGCAGTCGACACTGCAGGTCCCGCGGTGGTCGCCATTTTGCGCGAGAACTGGCCCGCATCCGAAATCCAAACCGCGCTTCTCCCTGACGAAGAAGATCAGATCGTCAAGTGCATGAGTGGATGGTGCGGCCAGGGAGCCGTGCTGGTTCTCACCGCCGGAGGGACCGGCCTTGGACCGCGCGACCGAACTCCCGAAGCAACGCGCCGGGTCATCGACCGCGAGGCACCGGGACTGGCGGAGGCGATGCGGGCAAAAGGATCCCAAAGCAATCCATTTGCCTGGCTGTCGCGGGGTGTTGCCGGGCTCAAAGGCGACACGCTCATCGTGAACCTGCCTGGCAGCCGTCGAGGTGCGGAAGAGAGCCTGCGCGCGATCCTGCCGTTGATTCGCCACGGGCTGGAGACGATGGCAGGGGGCGAGGCGCACCCTTGAAATGCGCCTGGCCGCTTCGACGAGGAAGGGTCGAACGCCAGCAAACGCTTTCTGTTGAACAGATTGACCACCTCGAACTAAGCTGAGATGCCGCTTCATTTGTTTGGTGCAAATCACGGGAAATAGATTATTTACTCCGAAAGAGTTGGACCCGTAAGTCCCCCGGAAAGTCGGAAAACTGTAGTAGAATCCCTAGCAATCGTGAGCGCACAGAAAGAGAGTCCCGCTGACCGCAGGCGGCCGGGCACCGTCAGCATCCGCGATGTGGCCGAACGGGCCGGCGTCTCGATTGCCACCGTTTCTCGCACCGTGAATCACGTCTCCACCGTCAACGTGGAGTTAGCACAGCGCGTTTGGAAGGCCATCGAAGAAGTCGGCTACTTGCCCAACACGCAGGCGCGCGCATTGGTCTCCGGGCGCAGCCGCATGTTGGGACTCATCGTCTCTGAGATCACGAACCCGTTCTTCCCGGAGCTAATCCAGGAATTCGAAACCCTCGCAGTTGCCCAGGGCTACGAGGTCCTGATCGGTTCAACCAACTACGATCCCGCGCGGACCGAAAGCCTGATGCGTCGCCTGCTTCAGCGCAACGTCGATGGCGTTGCGGTCATGACCTTCGGCGTGGAAGAGGAACTGGTCAAAAAGCTGGTGGAGCGCGAATTTCCACTTGTCTTTGTCGATGCCGGACCCGATTTGCCAAACATCCACATCGTCAAGGTCGATTATGCGGAAGGTATTCGCCAGGGTGTCCAGCACCTTGCCGCTCTCGGGCATCGCCGCGTTGCCTTTATCAGCGGGCCTCTGGCGCAGCGGTCGCCCGCCATCAGGCGCACTGCCTTCCTCAAATCCATGGCGGAACTGGGCCTTAGCGTGCCGCCTGAACATCTCGTCGAGGGCAATCACACGATGGAAGGCGGAATTACTTCGATGGAGCGCCTCATCGCGCTTCCCGAACTTCCCACGGCCGTGATGTGCTCCAATGATATGACCGCGATCGGCGCATTGCACGCGCTCTATCGCACCACGCACAAGGTGCCCGAAGATATCTCCGTGGTCGGCTTCGATGACATTCACCTTGCGCAATTCATGTTGCCGCCGCTGACCACGGTGCAGATGTCGTGCAAAGACTTGGCCGCCGCTGCGGTCGAAGGGCTGCGCGCCGGTATCGAGCCCGACCACCCCAGGCACGGCAGGAGAGAGTGGCCCATCTCCACACGGCTCGTCGTGCGGCAGTCGTCAGCCTTTCCGCGTGGAAGCCTGCCTGCGCTCATGCGGAATCCCCCGGGAACTTAGGTCGAAACGGTTTGAATCGAAGATCCTCGCAGTTTGGCTTGTGACGGTACGAATCACGACCGCGGAGTGTCTTGTAACTTGCGCCGTCCCGAACGTGTCTAATCAAAAAGAGAGAGTTTCCCTGCGAGGTCCGCGATGTTGATTGGCAGATCCCCTGATATTCCTTCTTCGCAAATCACGTCGAAAACCCGTTACCTGAATCGCCGCCGCTTTCTGCGCGGGGCGGCTTACGGGGTCGTGTCCGCGGGAGCAGCGGCGATGGGCGCGGAGCGGCTCGCCGAAATGGTTTCCCCGCATATCAATGCCCGCGCGGGGACAAAGCTTGAAACAGTGAAGAGCCCGCTTACCACGACGGGCGAGCAGCTCACCAGCTACGAAGATATCACCCATTACAACAACTTCTACGAGTTCGGCGTGAACAAGGGTGACCCATCGCAGAATGCAGGCGGGCTGCCCACGAGCCCCTGGACCATCAAGGTGACGGGCCAGGTGAAGCAGCAGAAGACCTTCGACATCGATGCGCTCCTGAAGCTGCGTCCGCTTGAGGACCGCGTCTATCGACATCGCTGCGTCGAGGCGTGGAGCATGGTAATTCCCTGGGTGGGCTATTCGCTTTCGGAGTTCATCAAGGAGTGCGAGCCGCTCAGCAAGGCCAAATACGTCGAATTCGTTTCCTACTACAACAGCAGGGTCGAGAAGTGGGCAGGCGAGTCGACAATCTTCTGGCCGTATACCGAGGGGCTTCGAATGGATGAAGCCATGAATCCACTGACCCTGCTGACCTTCGGCCTCTATGGCGAGGTGCTTCCCAACCAGGACGGCGCGCCCGTGCGCGTCGTGCTTCCCTGGAAGTACGGCTTCAAGTCTGCCAAGTCGATCGTGGAAGTGAAATTCGTTGAAAAGCAGCCGCCGACCACCTGGAACGAAATGGCCGCCAACGAATACGGCTTCTATTCGAACGTAAATCCCAACGTCGACCATCCCCGCTGGAGCCAGAAAACGGAGCGCCGCATCGGTCTGCCGTTCTATGCCCAGCGCCGGCCAACGCTGATGTTCAACGGTTATGGCGACCAGGTCGCATCGCTATACACTGGCATGGATTTGCGGCACTACTACTAGCGAGTCGCGGAGAACTCTTGCAATAGAATCCCGGGTCTGCCAGCACCGCTGACCGGGGTGAAGGCCGCTAGACCCGTTCAACAGGAATCATGAAACGCCCGACCATTCTCTTGCTCAAAGTTCTGACCTGGGTCGCTTGCCTGTGGCCATTTGCTTTGCTGGCCTATGGAGCCGCGACCAACACACTGGGCGCCGATCCGACGGCCAAGATCGAACTCACCACTGGCTATGACACTCTCCTGCTTTTGATTCTGTCCCTGGCCATCACGCCACTGCGCAGTCTTTCGCCGCGATTAAGCTGGCTCGTTCGCTTTCGCCGCCTGCTCGGTCTCTTCGCCTTTTTCTATGGAACCTTGCACCTCCTGACCTACATCGCGCTCTATGCCGGCTTCGATCTGAACACGATGATCGCCGACGTAGAAAAGCGCCGCTTCATCACCATGGGCGTCGCGGCGTGGCTCTTGCTGGTGCCGCTCGCAGCCACCTCAACCAACTGGGCGATTCGCAAGCTGGGCGGCAAGAACTGGAACCGCCTGCACAGGCTGGTCTACTTGGCGGCCACTTGCGGCATCATCCACTACTGGTGGCAGGTCAAGACCGGCGTGCTCAGCCCCCTGCGGCTCACGGTTGTGCTCGCGGTTCTGCTGCTGGCGCGGCCCCTGCTGATGTGGGTGCACGCACGGCGCAAGGCGCGCGCAACCGCGACCGTAGGATGACTGCGGAAGAGCAGTGTGCTCGACGTGCCCCCGCTCAAGAATCTAAGCTCTCCGCCAGCTCGAGGAATTCGGGGAAATCGAGTGTTTGCTGGGCGACCGGGCTCCAGTTCTTCCGGTGCAAAGGCGTTGGGCCGAGCTTCGCAAGAGCGTTCAAGTGTTCTCTGGAGCAATAGCCCTTGTGGCTGGCAAGCCCGTAGCCGGGATATTGCTTGTCGAGCTCGACGAGCAGCGCGTCGCGATGAACCTTGGCCAGCACGCTGGCCGCGGCAATCGAATAGCTGGTGCCGTCGCCCTGGATCACCGACTGCTGGCGGCACGGCCAGTCGATCGTGTCGATGCCGTCGATGAGCAGGTAGTCCGGCGCGATCGTGAGCTGTTCGACGGCCAGCTGCATGGCGAGCAGGGAAGCGCGGCGAATGTTGATGCGGTCGATCGTCTCGACATCGACAGCGGCGATCGCCCAGGCCAAGGCCTTGGCGCGGATCTGCTGGTCGAGCTCGACGCGCTTGGCCTCACAGAGTTTCTTTGAGTCGGTGAGGCCCCGAAACCGAGTATTGCGATCGAGGATGACGGCCGCGGCAACCACGGGGCCGAACATCGGCCCGCGGCCCACTTCGTCAAGGCCAGCCACCCGTAGAGCGCCCGATTTGAACGCAAGGTTCTCCAGCTTCCAGCTGCAGATTGGACACTTCGCGCGCCTGCTTTTGCGCGAATCAGAAACAGCGACCTTGGCCATCGGTCCCAGTATAAAAACGAAAACCCCCGGCCGAGCGGGGCCAGGGGTCGTTTGACTAGGATCGCTGTTGAAAACTAGGCGTCTGCGGTCGCGCGGTCGACTTCCTTCAGGCGGGCAGCCTTGCCGCGCAGGCCGCGAATGTAATAGAGCTTCGCGCGCCGCACCTTGTAGCTGCGAATCTTCTCAACCTTGTCGACAACCTTCGAGTTGAAGGGGAAGATGCGCTCGACGCCCTGGCCGAAACTCATCTTGCGCACAGTGAAGGTGCCCTGAGGACCGTGGTTGACCGAGATCACGAGCCCTTCGAAAGCCTGAAGGCGTTCTTTATCGCCTTCCTTGATCTTTACCTGGACCCGAACCTGGTCGCCGGGCACAAAATCAGGCAAATCGGTGCGCTTGAGCTTGTCGGCCAAGCGTTGCATAACTGGATGGATTGACATGGTTTCTTTCCTGCGTTGAACTTAGAAACTTAATTTTAACAGACAATGACCGCTTGCGCCTAATGGGGCTCCCCCTTCATATGGCGCCGATCAGCGCGGCCGCCAGCCCCAGGAGACGAGCAGCCGTTCCTCTTCTGAGCTCAGCGAGGCGCCTTCCAGAAGGTCGGGCCGATTGGCCAGGGTCTTGCGCAGAGCTTGCTCCCGCCGCCATTGCCGGATTTGCTGGTGATCCCCGTTGAGCAGCACTGGCGGCGTCCCAAGCCCCGCGAACTCCGCGGGCCGCGTGTAGTGGGGGTAGTCGAGCAGGCCGCCAGCACCATGCTGCGAGCGGGGAACCCCGTCAACGTCCGCGGTGATGGCTGCATCGGCAGCCCCGAAGCTCTCGAACTCGCCCGATGCTTCGTTGCCCAACACACCCGGCACCAGGCGCATCACGGCATCGACAATGACTGCCGCTGCCAGCTCGCCCCCGCTCAGCACGTAATCGCCGATTGAGAGCTCCATGTCGCAATAGAGCTGGTTGATGCGCTCGTCCACACCCTCATAGCGGCCGCACAGCAACACGATCCGCTCCAGCGCGGCCAGTTCCCGCGCAACCGGCTGCGAGAACGGCAAACCTTGCGCAGAGAGCAGAATCACGCACGTCTCTCCGCCGGATTGGAGCATCCCATCCTCCTGCGGCTCTTTCGGCGCGAGGCTTCTCGACAAGGCATCCCGCTCTGTCTTTGGCTTGATTCCCAGCGACGCGAGCGCTTCGGCCAGCGGCTCCGGTTTCAGCACCATTCCCTCACCGCCGCCGAACGGGCGATCGTCCACGGTTCGATGGCGGTCGTGTGTGAACTCGCGCAAGTCATGGATGCCAACCGACACCAGGCCCCCCGATTGCGCACGGCGAATGATCCCGTGCTCGAAGATGCCGGCGAAGAATCCCGGAAAGATGGTAATGATCTCGAAGCGCATGACCCTGTCTGGATAATAAAAGCCCGTCCGCAAAAATCTCAGCTGCCGTGCGGCAGACAAGGTTCGCGAACCTCAACTCCGAGGATGCTCGTTCAACTCGACCAGGCCCTCTGGCAGCATCATCTCCAGGCGCTTTCCGTCGAGGTCCATTCGTTGCAGGTAGCTTTTCGCAAATGGCACCAGCACCTCGCCACGCGCGCCGGCAATGACGAGGAGGGGCGTGGGGCCCGCCGTCACATCCACATCTTCAATCATGCCAATCGGAACGGGTTCCGCGCCGGCCACATTGACGAGTGCGCAGCCGATGAGGTCGCCGATATAGGCCTCGTCCGCGGCTAGCGCAACCCGCTCCGCCCGGGGCACGGCGACTACCAGACCGATCAATTCCTCAGCCGCTGAAATCGAGTCAACTCCGGCAAAGTGAAACACGATGCCGCCTTTGTGCAGCCAGTTTGCCCTCAACTCAACTTCGCGAGGCGACGCAACCGGCGTGCCATCCTGTGTCAAAGCGTTCGCTGGACGCACGGGCTCCGCCTGCCCGCTCCGCAGCAACCAGAGCCGCTTGCGCTCGGCAAACTTCTCGGGAAAATCGGTCAGAATTTCGGCGAAGACTTCGCCCTTCCGCCCTTGAGTCCGACGAATCTGCGCAAGCCAAACCCACGGTTCTCCGGCTGCCCCTTCCGGCCTCCGTCGAGAGGTCTGCTCGTTGCGGTCGCTAGGATTGGTCGTCTTCTTCAAGGATATCGAGCGTATAGCGATGATGAAGCTTCATGCTCACCGCTCCCAGGATGGTGCGCACCGAACGCGCCGTGCGTCCCTGTTTCCCGATGACCTTGCCCACATCCTGCGGGGCGACCCGCAGCTTCAGCACGGTGTTCTCATCTCTGCCGACTGCCTCCACCTCGACCGCGGATGGTTCATCGACCAGGGCCCGCGCGATTTCACGGACCAACTCCTCAACTGCAACCATATCGTGTTGGGTCATCTACTTGCCTCTGACCGTCTACACCCGGAAACCGGTTACCTGGATGTGTGGCGAATGGTAGCACACCCGCTTGTCATCGTCAGCAACTGGCTCTACATGCTGATGTTTATGAAACGCGACGCGCGCTAAACTGCGGCGGGTTCGGCCGCCGGCGCAGGATGCTTTTCGAGCAGCTTGGCTACGGTCGGCGACAGCTGGGCTCCCACGCTGCGCCAATAGCTCACTCGCTCGTGCTTCAGGTCGATGGTTGCGGGATTTGTCCTGGGGTTGTAAGTGCCGACGACTTCGATCGACCGGCCGTTGCGGGCGCGATCCTTTTCGAGGACAACGATGCGATAGTAGGGCTGCTTGCGGGCGCCAACGCGCGCCAAACGAATCATGACCACGGCAGTACGGTTCCTTTCAAGTCCAATGCTGTTGCTGTCTTAGGGGTGTTTGATGGTAGATCCACATCAGCACCGAACCCGGGGGCCCAGTTGCACAAGACACAACGTCTAAGTATCGCTGAAAAGTGCCGTTTAGGGCAAGCCTACCCTCACGCCGGAAACAGGAACCGTAGCATTGGGCGTACCCTTGTCGCCCAACTCGCTTCGTCGTGCGTCCCGCCGTGCACCTTCTCAAAATGCAGCGTATCGCCAGGACGCCAGCCGTTGGCTTTCAGCCGGCGCGCCAAGTGCTCCACATCACGCAGGGTCTTGGCCCCCTCCTTGTCCCCGATGTCGAGCCACAGGCGCGGGCGCTCCCATACTTGCGGAGCATGTTCGTTTACGTAGCCCAGGATGCTCTTGCGGTTCCACCAGACGCTCGGCGACATCACGGCCAGCTTTCCAAAATGCCTGGCATAGCGGATCCCCAGGTACATCGTCACCAGCCCGCCAAGCGACGATCCGCCCATTCCCGTCGACTCGCGCCCGGTTCGCACCCGGTACTGCTCCGCGATCCACGGCATCAGCTCTTCGGTGATCAGCCTTCCGTAGGCATCGGCCTCGCCGCCGCCCATCTGGGGGTTGCGGTCGGGTGTGTACTCGGCCAGCCGGCGACCGCCTGTGTTGTAGATGCCCACAATCACGAGCGGCTCGATCTCCCCCTCTTCGATGGCGGCATCGGCGTGCTCGCGTACCTGCCACGTCCTGCCCTTCACGAACGAGGTCTGCGGATCGAAGAGGTTTTGCCCGTCGTGCAGGTAGAGCACCGGATAGTGGCGTTCGGCGTGTCCGTCGTAGCCCGGCGGCAGATAAACGATCACGTCGCGTTTTTCCGGCAAAAACCGGCTGGCGAACGAGCGATGCAGGTGGATTCGAGGGTGCGGGGGTTGATCCGGCTCAACAGGCTCTTCGGGAGTGCTCTCTGGATGTTGCTCTAATTCCAAACCTTGCAATCCTTCTCCTAGCTGGCAGGGGCCGATTTGCCACGGCGAGGCAAACCTGTGGCTGTTACATTATCAAGAACACCGCAGTTCTCCAATCCACAGCGGGCGTGGGGAAGCCCAGAACATGAATCGTGAGTACCACAAGTGGTATTCCAGCCGCCTCGGACGCGATATGGAACTTCTCGTCTTCGGACACGCTGGCTTGCCTGTGCTTGTTTTCCCAACCTCTGGCGGCCGCTTCTACGAGTTCGAAGACCGCGGCATGATCGGCTCGGTCTGGAACCGCATCGAAGGCGGCCACCTGCAGTTCTTCTGTGTCGACTCGGTCGACATGGAGAGCTGGTACAACCGCAATGTCCCTCCACGCTGGCGCATCGCCCGCCACATGCAATTTGAGGACTATCTCATCCACGAGGTGGTTCCGCTTGTTCGCCAAAAGAATCGCGATGGGCATCTCGTCTCGCTGGGATGCAGCTTCGGCGGTTATCACGCCACCAACATCGCCCTTCGCCACCCCGATGTCTTTTCGGGGCTGCTTACAATGTCTGGGGCTTTCGACCTCAGGAATTTTCTCAACGGTTACTACGACCAGGACGTCTACTTTAATCAGCCCATGGATTACCTGCCCAACCTCAGCGATCCCTGGTTCTTCGAGCGTTATAACCGCAACACCTACATCCTCGGCACCGGCTGGGACGACCAATGCCTCGGCCAGAACCAGCGTCTCGACCAGATCATGAGCGCCAAAAACATCCCCCACAAGATCTACACATGGGATACCTTCAACTCCCATGACTGGCCCACGTGGCAGCGCATGATCCAGGAGTATTTGTAAGGCAGAGAACAGTTCACAGGGATGGTTGGTCCAGTCCTGCCAATGCGAAGATGGAATCTGGAAAGCTTCAGGAGATCGTGCAATGAGTGAGCTGAATCCCTATGCTAAGTTTCTCGACGGACGCCCGACTGAAGCCATCCTCAGCAGCACTGCGTCAACTCTCGCGGAACTGATCAAGAAGATCGGGCCCGAGAAGTCGATGGATCCGCCCGCTGCGGGCAAGTGGTCGGCAACCGAGATCATCTGCCATCTCGCAGACTGCGAGATTGCCTTTGCCTTTCGCTTGCGCCAGACGCTGGCCGAAGACAATCACGTTATCCAGCCCTTCGACCAAGAAAAGTGGGCCGTGATCTATCCCGGCATCGCCACGGCATCCGCGCTTGCGGCATTTGAATCGCTCCGCAACTGGAACCTGATCCTCATCCGCGAAGCGCTGCCGGCTTCGGCTGGGCGCACCGTCATGCATCCCGAGCGCGGCGCCATGACCTTCCAAACCATCGTCGAAACCATGGCCGGCCACGATCTGAATCACATCGCGCAACTCAAGCGCATTGCGCGTTAGCGTCCCGAGATGCAGCTCACCCGCGAATACGTCTTGCGGCACGCGACTGCAGCCAGCACGATGTCGGCCGTCGTCTCTTCATCCTCATGCGAGGAAATCATCAGGTCGTAGAGGTGCGGATTCGCCCAGTCCGCGTGAAAGGCCTGGCGCAAATAATGCGCTCGCTCGCCATCCACGTCGCGAATGCGCTCCTCCACATTCACGCCCGGTCCAAGGCGCTCGCGCAGCCGCGAAACCCGTTCCTCGTAAGGCGCATACACAAAGACGTGAAAGACGTCGGGTTTCTGTTGCAGGATGCATTGCGCGCCGCGACCTACAATTACGCATTCGCCATCGTGATAAGCCTGCTCAATGATCCTGCGCGTCAACTCGTTCATCACGTCGGAGTCGAAGCAATTTTCTTCTTCGGGGACAACTCCAGCGGCCAGCGCTGCTCCGCGCATCGCATGCCGGTTCATGCGTCCCAGCCAAGACTCGGCGCGCTCGTCAAAATGCTTCACCACCAGGGGATCGACACGGGCCGAGCAGGCAATCTTTTCAATCAATTCGCGGTCCAGCAGTTTCCATTTCAGCTTTTCGGCCACCGCCTTTGCAATGCGTCCTCCACCGCTTCCGAACTCACGAGAAACCGTCAAAATCCGGTATTCCACAGGCGCCTCCATTCCCGCTGACGCCTTCGAGCCTAGGCCATCTTTCGAGACATTTCAGTGGTCTGGAACACACCACGTGCGGAGCCGCCATCCCCTCCAAGCCCCGTGAGTCCTTTTCCAACAGTGATTTCGGAGTTCACTCCAGGGCGCCGACCGAGGCCTCGCCCGCCGCCCCATCCCGCATCGCGGCCACCGTCCCGTTCCTTCAGGGGTAGCCGTTCAGCCCAGTCGCCTCAATTTCCGGTGGATAGCGATGGCCTGAACAAGCCACAGCACGCCGAATAGACCGATGGACAAGCGCACGAAGGGCGCAAGCGATTCGATGCGTGGTCGCAGAAAACTTGGGTTAAACGACTCCGCAACAAAAAACGCCGACAGCGAATAGGAAACGATGAGCCTAATTTGCGATTGAACGCTGCTCATGGCGGAATCTTCTCACAGATGTGCTTTGGCGGCTCGTCGCTGCAGTGGATGGAACCAAACAAGTGCGCAGCATCTGGACTAAACTCGGACGCCTCACCCCTGTACACTGTTTCTGTTCGCGGACGCGCTCTGCATGGAGGATTTGCGCATGAAGAAGATCGGCGTTCTCTTCGGCATGGAAAACAGCTTTCCCGGCGCATTGGTCGAGCACATCAACTCCCGCAACGTCGGCGGTATTCATGCGGAGTTCGTCGAGACCGGCGCGGTTCATCTCGACAAGCCAGCCGGCTACGCCGTCATCGTCGATCGCATCTCCCACGACATCCCGTTCTATCGCGCCTTTCTCAAGCACGCGGCGCTCAACGGCACCGTGATCATCAACAATCCCTTCTGGTGGTCGGCCGATGACAAGTTCTTCAATTACTCGCTCGCAGCAAAACTCGGCGTCGCCGTCCCGCCCACCGTCATTCTGCCGCACAAAAAGCATCCTGAAGGCACAACCGACCGCTCCATGCGCAATCTCGAGTACCCGCTCAACTGGGATTCAGTGTTTGCCTACGTTGGCGAGCACGGCTTTATGAAGCCTGTGAATGGCGGCGGCTGGCGCGACGTCTACCACATCCACAATCGCGACGAATTCTTCAACGCCTACAACCAGTCGCACCAGCTGTGCATGATGTATCAGAAGGCAGTCGACTTTAACGAGTACTTCCGCTGTTACGTCGTCGGGCAGAGCAAGGTCCACATCATGCCCTACGATCCGCGTCGTCCCCATCATGAGCGGTACATCCAAAACCCACCCGTCTACGATCCCAACCTCCTTGCGCGCGTCGAAAAAGATGCGCTGGTACTATGCCGCGCTCTCGGGTACGACCTGAACACCGTCGAATTCGCCGTGGAAAACGGCATCCCCTACGCCATCGATTTCATGAACCCCGCTCCGGACGCCGACCTGCACTCCGTTGGCCAGGCGAATTTCGATTGGATCGTGCGCGAGGTTGCCGATCTAGCCATCGCCAAGGCGAAAGACGCGCCCAGGCACCTCGAACTGCGCTGGTCAGCGTACCTCGGGGGCGACGTGCCTGCGTCGAAGGCCGCCGGCGCTCCTGCAAAGAAGGCGGCGCAGGCCAAGAGTCCCGCGAAGAGGTCGGCGGCGAAGAAAGCATCCCCGACCAAACCGGCGAAAGATTGAGCATCCCACTTGCTACCGCGCGCTCGATCGTTTCCAATCCCGTCTCACGCAATTTTCCGGAACGTGACGTTGTACCGGTATGGGCCGGTCATCGGATGGTGGCCCGGCTTGAGCGGCGGTACGCCGTGATAGCGCAGCCGGGAAGGTCCGCCCCACACGACCACGTCTCCATGCTCGAGGAGGATCCGCTTCACGGGATCGCTCCGCTCGAGGCCTCCCAGCAGGAAGATGCACTCTAATCCGAACGAAACCGAGACGATCGGTTGCTGCAAATCGAATTCGTGCCGATCCTGGTGCAGCCCGAGTTTGGTCCCGGCCTGGTAGCGGTTGATGTGGCAGGAGTCCGGGCGGAACTGCGGAAATCCGGCCCGTACCGCACAGCGCAACGAAAAATCGAACAGGACCCGCGGAATTGGCGGCCACATCTTTCTGTCCGTGGGATTGCCTGGCGCATACCGGCGGCGAAACGCCTCCGGCGTTCCACAGTCCGTCACCATGACCGACATCGGCAGCCCGCTCGGCGTCGCAGCATTGTGCAAAGGCGCGGCAGCGATGACCGTCTCGATCGCCGCAAAAAACTCGGCGTCCTGGGGGAGTGCCAGGCCGCGCATCAGAACCGCCCCGGGGTAAAGCTCCTCATGGGTTGGTTCGACGTCGAGCAGGGAAAAAAGGCCCATCGCCTAATGCTAGCGCAAAAGCGAAAATTTGGCGAAACTATAATTGCTAAGCCGTCGACTCCTCCCGACCGGCTTACAATCGCGCTAAAGCAGAACCAGATTTGCTGGTCTCCAGGCTTCAAGGCTCGGCCACCAGGAAGCGGCTCGACTGAACCTGGCCCGACGCGGTATCTCCGGTTTTGCTATGCGCAGCTCCGAGGAAAAATCCATGCGGCCATCGTTCTCGCTGGGTATTGAAGAGGAATACCAGACAGTCGATCCAGTCTCCCGCGATCTTCGCTCCCATATCCAGACCGAGATGCTGGCGCAGGGAAAGCTCCGCCTGCAGGAGCGGGTCAAGGCCGAGATGCACACCTCGGTCGTCGAAGTCGGCACTCGCGTCTGCCGCAACATCGACGAAGCGCGCGAAGACATCTTCGAGTTGCGCCGCGAGATGATCAAGCTCGCCCGCGAGCACAACCTCACCCTCGTCGCCGGCGCCACCCATCCCTTTGCCGACTGGCGTACGCAGGAGATTTACCCGGACCCGCGCTATCACCAGGTTGTCAAAGATCTGCAGCTCGTCGCGCGCGCCAATCTCATCTTCGGCCTCCATGTCCACGTCGGCATCGAAGACCGCGAAGCTGCGATCCGCATTATGAACTCAATGCGGTATTTTCTTCCCCACATCATGGCGCTTGCCACCAATTCGCCCTTCTGGCTCGGTCTCAACACTGGCTACAAGGGCTACCGTGCCAAAGTTTTTGAGAATTTCCCGCGCACCGGCATTCCCGACGCCTTTTCCAGCTACTCCGAGTTCGAGAGTTACGTCAGCCTTCTGGTGCGCACCAACTGCATCGACAACGCCAAAAAAATCTGGTGGGACATCCGCCCTCATCCCTTTTTCAACACCGTCGAGGTGCGCGCATGCGACATCCCTCTGCGCGCCGATGAGACTGTCGCCATCGCTGCTCTCATCCAGGCCACTGCGGCCTATCTCTACCGGCTCCACGCCGCCAACCAGGACTTCCGCCAATACGCTCGCTCGCTGCTGATGGAGAACAAATTCCGCGCCGTGCGCTACGGCCTTGATGGCAAGCTCATCGACTTCGGCCGCCAGCAGGAAGTTCCCGAACGCGATCTGCTTGAGGAATATCTCGTTCTTGTCGACCGCGAAGTGGACGAGCTCGGCAGCCGCGAAGCTATCAACGGCATTCGCTGGATTCTCGAAAACGGCACTGGAGCCGATCGCCAGCTCAAAGTCTTCGAAGAAACGAAGGGAGACCTGAAGGCTGTGGTCGACTACATGGCGGGCGAAACCACCGCCGGGTTGTAGCCAGGATCGTTCGTCGCCCCAATACTGGACGCCCCGGGACCACTCGCCCAGCGGGCCCAGAGGCTGCTTCTGTCCGTCTGCGAAGTGGTCCGCGCGTCCGATACAGCAAGTTTCCTCGGCAGTCCCAGGAGAGTTCATCATTTCATTTCCATCATTGAATGAATAACTTACAAGGAGAGGGGAGAGATCCTACCAGCACATCCTGTCCGGGGGCCTGTGCTCCTGGTTGCCGGAGGCGCATTCCTCATGAATTTTCGGATAACCTCAAGACATCAGCCCGAACCAGGAGCTCGAAAAAAAGCCCGATGAATCAGACCGCTTCCCAACTGCTTTCCAGCGCGTACCCAACCGAATTCGTCCCCGGCGCGCGTTCTGCCGTAACCACCTGCCTCCGCATCGGACCCGCGGAAAAAGTCACACTCATTACCGACCGCGCCACAGCACCGATTGGCGCCGCGCTCGCAGCAGAACTTGCCGCCATCGGCTGCCAGTGGAATGCCTTTCTACTCGAAGACCTCGATTCCCGGCCGCTCACCAATATGCCGGCTCCGGTCCTCACCGACATGGAGTCTTCTGAAGTGTCGATCTTCGCAGTTCAGGTCCAGCCCAACGAACTGCGCTCGCGCATGCAGATGACCGACGTCGTCAACCGCCGCCACATGCGCCATGCGCACATGGTGAACATCACGCCGGAAATTATGTGCCAGGGCATGCGCGCCGACTTCAACCTCGTCGACCGTCTTTCGCAGAAAGTCCTGGAGCGGGCTCGCCGAGCCAAACGCATTCGCGCAACCACCGCCGCAGGCACCGACATCGTTGCCGACATGAACCCGGGCTACAAGTGGTTCAAGACGTCGGGCATCATCTCACCCGAAAAGTGGGGCAACCTACCCGGAGGCGAGTGTTTTACTTCACCCGGCGAAGTAAATGGCACCTTTGTAGTCGACGGCGTGGTGGGCGATTGGCTCTGTGCCCGCTACGGGCTGCTCGCATCGACTCCCTTGACCATCGAGATCGCCAACAACCGCATCGCTTCCTGCTCGAGCGCGAACAAACAGCTGGAGACGGACTTCTGGGCCTACACGCACACCGACGAGAACTCCGATCGGGTGGGCGAATTCGCCATTGGCACCAACCTCGGGGTCGAGCGCGTCATCGGCAATATTCTGCAGGATGAGAAGTTTCCCGGCATTCACATCGCCTTCGGTAATCCCTACGGCGAGCACACGGGCGCTCCCTGGCGCTCGGGAACGCACATCGACGTGGTCGGCCTGGGCTTCAACATCTGGCTCGAGTCCGATGGCGGCTCAGAACAGATCATGCGCGAAGGACGATTTCTGATCGCGGCCTAGCCGAGCCGCTGTTTTCGACAACTAGTTCGTTGTGGCGAACCATCCCCATCGGTTCGGGTCTGGCACGAAAGTGCAAAGACGAAACCATCCCGTGCGCAAAATCCAGGCATCCAAGAAGAGAGGGGAGGTTCAGGGGGGATCGGAGCTACTGCTCCAACTGGAGTTGAATGAATAACTTGCCCCAACTCAATCTGACTGCGGTACTGAACACGATTTTGTATCTGTTGGAATTCACCGAGTATCCAGGAAAGGAAAGCGAGACGGTTGGCGAGCTGAAGCGATGCATGCACCGGGCGATCAACGATCTTGAAACAGCTCACCCCGGCAGACCTAACTAGGCATTACTCAGGGAGCTTACTCTTGAACGGCGATAGAGATAGAGATCGATTATTTGAAGTCAAAATCTAAAGTCAGGGGGGTACGCCGTCACAATGCAACCTCGGTCTTCCCGAGTTATTCAGATTCTTCGCGAAACAATCGAGAGCGCAGAGCGAGCACCCGAACTCGGGCCGCACGATCCAGGTGTAGTCGAATTGAAACGCATCCTCACACAGTGGGTTGCCGAACGCGAGGCTGCGGAAGCAGATGTAATGCCACAGGCGCAACCGAGCAGCCGGAGAGCGAACTCGAAGCAACTCTAAAACCCGCTCGCTCCTCAGATCAGCAATGAAGAAGTCTTGCGGTATTCATTGAGCATCGCAATTCGGGTGCCAACGGCGATTGTGTGTCTCTTAGTCGAGGCAGATATAAATCGTCGCGGAGATCAGGCATCAATGCCGATCTGCTGGCCCCCGTAGACACAATCGTGAGACGCTGGAATCTCGGTACGATGAAGGGTGAGCGGCCGTTTGAACGCGCTTCAAGACACCAATTGCTGCGACCCTGGCTTCAATCGATCATCCAAGGAACTGAAATGACAACTGCATCGATTTCTTCTTCTCTCCGCACACTCGGAAATTCAGACTTGCACCTTACCTCGATCGGTTTTGGCGCATGGGCTATCGGCGGCGGTAACTGGGAGTTCGCGTGGGGGCCGCAGGACGACAGCGAGTCGATTGCGGCGATTCATCGCGCGCTCGATCTTGGCGTCAACTGGATCGACACGGCAGCAATCTACGGGCTCGGCCACTCTGAAGAGATGGTTGGGCGGGCGCTGAAGACGACGAGCCACAAGCCCTATGTCTTCACCAAGTGCTCGATGAGGTGGCATGAGGACCGCTCCATTTACCGCTCACTCAAGGCAAAGTCGCTCGCCGAAGAGCTAGAAGGCTCGCTGCGACGGCTGGGCCGGGACACGATTGACCTTTATCAAATTCATTGGCCGAATCCCGACGAGGAGATCGAAGAAGGCTGGGAAGCATTGGCCCGTTTCCGCGAGCAGGGGAAGGTGCGCTGGATCGGCGTGTCCAACTTTTCTGTCGATCAGATGAGGCGTGCTCTGAAGATTGCTCCGATCACCAGCTTGCAGCCTCCTTATTCTATGCTGCGCCGCGCGATCGAAACGGAGATCCTGCCGTTTGTCGAGGCAAACGGGATTGGCGTCATCAACTATTCGCCCATGGTTTCCGGCCTGCTGACCGGCAAGATGACCGCGCAGCGCGTGGCAGAATTCCCAGCGGATGACTGGAGAAAGCGTGCCCCGGAGTTTAACGAGCCGCGCTTAAGCAGGAATCTACGGCTGGTGGAGCTTCTGCGTGAAATCGGAAGCGAGCACGGCGTCGCGCCGGGCGTCGTAGCCGTGGCGTGGACGCTGCACAATCCTGTGATTACCGCAGCAATTGTCGGAGGGCGCAGTGCGGCGCAGGTTGAAGGATTGGCGCCAGCCCTCGGATTTCGACTCGGAGAGAGCGAATACGACCGAATCAATGCTTTTCTTGCCAACGAACAGGTTTGACGGGGACGCGGTGGCAATGAAAAACCCCGGCCACGGCCGGGGTTTTTCGCGCGGAAATCTCACTTACATCGCAGCGACAAAATCGGGAACGATCACCGCGGCATTCTCCTGCAGGAGTTGTGTCATCCGCGCTGCCATTCCGGTGTACATCGACGCGGCGCGGAACGCATTGACCCGAACGCCTTCGCTTGCCTGGCTGAATGCGTATTGCAGCAGAGCCATCAGCACGCAGACTCGAATCTGCATCGCATCGCTTCGCAGGGTCTCGATGAGCTCCCGGTCTGCGGATCCGCAGTTACGGGCGGCGTAGTCCGCCATTTCAAGCATCACTCGGGAGTTCTGGTAAATGGCCCAAAGACCATGCGCCCCCTGGATTCGCTTCCAGGTTTCTTCTGGAGTCGCGCTGAGGCCTTCCTTCCAGAGGAAATGCTCGCTCAAGTCGCGGGCGCTCCAATCAGGCCGCAGCCTGACAATCAGCGAGTCCCACGACTGGGCGTTCCGACGGCGAACGCCTTCTCTCCAGCGACCAAGGTAAAGAGCCACAACCACGAGCGTGGCGATCTGAATCAGAGGAAAGATCATAACCCATCCTCGGGCCGGACAACCGGAAGCCATTCTTTGATGGCTACGCCTCGGCTTGTTCTACGTTCCTAATACCTTTACCAGAAAACCTTGATGATCCAAAAGCGAACTATTCAATTTCGATGCACTTTCCTCAAAACGGTACTCAAGTTGATATACACCTAGGTAACTTAAAGTACTCTACGGTCTGGGTCAATGATACTTTCCGGTGACGATCGATTGGACGGCCTCTTTCGCGATATTTCGCAGATTCTAAAAGGTTTATTAAAGTTCGATTTGCCTAGCCAGCCTTGACCGGGCAGGTGACTCTTGGTTCTGTTTTCGAAGATTTCGGAGCAGTGAAGGTCAGATTCGCCTTTGCCCTTGAGCGCTGCTTGCCGTCAGCGCCTCACGCTCCGCGCGCGCCACACCGGCCACGGTCAGCAGGAAGTTCTGCATTTGCGGGGTGAACTCGCGGCGCGCCGCCTCTTTCTGGGCGAAGGCAAACGTCCAGTAGGCAAATGTACACACTGCGCTCGCCACGGGAAGCTGGTTCAATTGGCGATATTGCACCATCGAGGTTTCATGCATGTGCATCATCGCGGCGAAGAGGCTGACCAGTGAGTAGAAGCCCAGACCGGTTGCAATCTGGAGTTCGCGATCGCGCCAGCCGATGGCGAGAAGCTGGCTGCAACCCGCGAGAAGCAAAAAGAGGAGAACGCGCAGAATAGCTGCGGTCTGCTGCACGTGCACGACAGTTTGATAATGCGGCCAGCTCGAGAAGGCATGAACTCCCGATATTGGCCAGACGGCGATTGCCAAGACAAAAACCAGCAAAATAATCATGGGCAGAGTTCTGCGCGGCAGCGAGGCGCGAATCGGGCGCAGAACGGACCAGGCGATCTCGACCAGCACCGAGAACTCAAGCGCCGATTCAATCACCGCCTGCGTTAGATAGAAAGTGCCATAACTTTTCGGCAGGTATTTAACAACAACGAAGGCGCCGCTGTCAGAGAGGAACAACCATGCGCAAAACGCAAGGAAGAAAGGAAACGTACGCCACGCGCGTCGATAGAGAAGCACCGCAAAGACGATGGCTTCGCCCGCAACTCCCGCGATCCAGAGGGCACTTTCCACGCTCATCGTCAGCATCCCTTCGACAAGGGCCAGTGCAATGGCGTAAGTCTACCAGCTTCGCAGATTGATGACGCGCCAAGGTGAGTTAGAGGGTTACGCAAGTTCCCGATTGCAAACTCTCACAACACACTGACGGCGGATTGGAGCGCATTTATGCGAACCCACTCGTCCGCCCCGGCTTTCGCTAACGAAGGTCGAAGCTGATGGTCGCGACCGCGCGCTCACAGGGCTGCCCGGGTATGCAGGGAGGAGCAACGATCCGCTCGCAAGGCTGCCCCGGAATGCAAGGAGGAGCAACGATCCGTTCGCAAGGCTGTCCAGGGATGCAGGGAGGAGCAACGATGTGTGACACCGAGGAAGCGACGCTCTGCGCGTTGGCTGCGATTCCCAGGGCCAGACCGACAACGACTGCGGATCTCTTGAACAGGCTCAAAAGCATGATGATCAAACTCCTTGTTTTTCCAGCGATTGGAAGATGCAGGTGAAGAGTACCCCAAAAGACGTAGGAAATCTACAACAAAAGTACCGAAAAAAACGTTTCCTTTACCGAACTGGAAACGTTTGCTTCACGCTTACCGCGTTTTACGCCGAAATTTGGGAAGTACTTGATCTAAGTCAATTAAAATCAGCACAAAATCGATCAGTCTGATCAGTTCTGTTCTGGGACAACACAAGCGCTGTGGAAGCATCGCAGGAGAAGAAACTGAAACATCACAGAAAGGATAGGCGGCGGCCGAAGCCGAATATCGCACCTGGCAGCTTGCGGCTTTTGAACCGTCAGCAATCTTGAGACCAAATCTGCATTGGGTAACATTACTGCGCGCTCATGTTTTTCGCCTCATTTACGATCCAGAGGGCCCCGTGAACCGGGTATCTTGGTCTGACAAGGAAGGGTCGATGTTGTGATTCCCGAACTGCGCAGACAATTCAACGAGGGCTTCACCGCAGAGCGATATGAGATCCTGCGCGCCGTTCTCGACCGGCGCAGCTCGGCGAAAGTTGAGTTTCGGGTGTCGGAAACGCCGGTTTTCGTGACTCAGGCCATGATGGAGCAGTTATCTGCAGCGGGAGAAGCGCTTGCTTCGAGCCTGATCGCGAACGCGGAGTATCTCGAGGCTGCACGGCGCGCAATCCCGCGCGGCTTCTGCGTGGCAAGTGAGACCGCCCATCCGCACTTTCTGACTGCCGATTTCGCTCTAGTGCGGGATGCGGGAGGAGACCTGGTTCCGAGGCTCGTCGAGATCCAGGCATTTCCCTCCGTCTTCGGCTATCAGTCGGTCCTGTGTACCGCCTATCGCGAGTGCTTCGACTTGCCGGATTCGCTGGGAACTTTCCTCGGCGGACTTAGCGAAGAAGGGTACTGGAAGCTTTTGTCGCAAGCGATTCTAGGCGAGCATGACCCGGAAAACGTCGTGCTCACCGAGGTCGATCCTCTCCATCAGAAAACATTGCCCGACTTCAGAATCACCGCGCACAGACTGGGGATCCACGTGGTCGACATCGCGACTCTTGAAGCGGTTGGCGACTCTCTGCACTATCGAAACGAGCAGGGCCGGCTGACGCCGATTCGGCGGATCTATAATCGGGCGATCGCCGACGAATTGATCGCACGCAAAATCCGGTTGCGATTTGATCTGACCCAATCCTGGAACGTGGAATGGGCAGGTCATCCAAACTGGTACTTTCTCATCAGCAAATTCTCTGTGCCGTGGCTTTCACGCACCGCGTCTGGGAGCGCGTCGGTGGTTCCGCCGGCCGTTTTCCTCGACGACTTTCTCACCGGAGATGGACGTGCGCAGCTGGAGGCAGCCGGAGTTGAGTTGCCGAAAGGCCGCGATTCGAACACGGTCTATCGCAATCTGCTGCTCAAACCGCTTTTCAGCTTTGCGGGCAAGGGGATTCAATTCGACCCGGCGCAGGCGCAGCTTGAATCGATCGCGGTTGAAGAGCGACCTCAATATCTTTTGCAGCAGCGAATGCACTTCGAGCCCACGATCGAAACTCCGCACGGGCTGACGCAGGCCGAGTTCCGCATCTTGTATCTGTGGCCGGACGGTGGAAAACTCACTCCCGCTCTTTCCCTGGTGAGGCTTGGCCGCGGCAAGATGATGGGTGTCGACCACAACAAGAACCAGCAGTGGGTTGGAGCATCGGCGGCATTTTATCTTCCAAGCGGACGCCAGCGCCTGTGAGTTTCGGGCCATTTATCCGCAAAGCTCACATGCAGCGGAACATAATCGATTACCTGCCGAAAAACTTTCGTGCCCTACGCTTCATCTGAAAATTCAGTTACAGTGTGCAATAGGTTTTGAAAACTGCACCTCCGAGAAGCAGAATGAAGGACACCTCGAAAACTACTCACGCGCCCAAGAAGGTCCCATCCGCAGCGGCTGCTCAGCGGAAAGAAGTTCGCTGCGCGGTTCGTTTCCCTCTCTCGCTGCAGGCGGTCCTCTCCGCCGATCAGGAGCAGTCGTCGGCCACGACGCGCAACGTTTCGGCCAGCGGCGTTCTGCTCGAAGTGCATGACCCGCTTGAGGTAGGGCAGGGGATCGATTTTTCAATTCGTATGCCGGGAAGCGTCCTCGGCGCACCGAACGACGTCATGGTTCGCTGTCATGGACGTGTGGTACGCTGCTCGTTAAGCCAAGGCCAGTATCAGGCTGCCGCGACAATTGACGAGTATCGGTTTGCGGAGCAATAAGGGCACGCGCTAGCGATTTTGCAGCTTATATATGGAATTCTTGGACGAAACTCCTGAAGGCGAAGTGGCAGACGGGCCGGTAAGGCCCGGAGCGGTCCGAATTATTCTCGCGGATTCGCAGGCTATCTATCGCGTTGGAATCCGAAAGATATTTGCTCTCGAGGACGATCTTCGCGTCGTCGCGCAGGCAGATACCTTTGAGAATCTGTGCGCGGCGATCGAACGTTATCCTACCGACGTCGTGCTTCTCGAAGGCGGCCTTCTTGTCGGCACCGCGAATGCCATTCCCGACCTGCTGCGACTGGCTCCAGATGTAAAGCTGATTGTGCAGGCGATCGCTGCCGACGAGAACCAGACCGTAGAACTCTACCGCCGCGGCGTGCGGGGAATCATTTCGCGTTCGATCTCTCCCGACCTGCTCGTTCGCTGCGTGAGAAGAATTGCGGCGGGCGAGACGTGGATTGACAACCAGTCGGTGAATTGGGTGATCGATGCCTATCGATCGCAAGCTGCCGCGCTGGTGAGCCCGCGTACCCAGCCCAGACTGTCTCCGAAAGAGATGGCGATCATCACCTGCATCACCCAGGGGAAGCGCAACAAGGAAATTGCGTTTCAGCTAGGCACCACCGAGCAGGTCATCAAAAACTATCTGCGCAAGATCTACGACAAGCTTGGCGTTTCTGACCGTCTCGAACTGGCCCTTTATTGCCTCCACAACAAGATCATTCAATCGGATGTGGATGAAGAGACGGTTGCCAAGAAGATCGTGAGCCGCTAGGCTTCGCTCCAATCACTACGGACGAACTCTCCGATGCACAACCTGTGCCGATTGTCCGGACTCGTGCGAGTCAGTATCGCAGGAGCCTTTAGCGGTCTCGCCGGAGCCATCGCAACTCACCGGCCCCAGCGAATCGCCACATCGTACCCGTGCCAGCTCCATCAAGCGGACGATTTCACGCACATCGCCGGCCGACATGTGACCGAATAGCTCTTTCGGAGCGCGCTGAATGTGCGGATCCATGCGCCGCAGCAGCGCTAACCCCGCTTCAGAGATGTGCGTCCAGACAACCCGTCGGTCCTGACGGTCACGTCGTTGCTGGATGAGTTTTTGGGTCTTAAGGCGACCGAGCAGGCGGGTGATATCCGGCTCGGCCGTGATCATTCGGTCGCCGATCGCCGAGCAGGTGAGGCCTTGCTGCCCGGCTCCGCGGAGAATCCGCAGCACATTGTACTGGGTTCCGGTCACACCCCAGGTGCGGCACACCCGTTGCATGACCCGGTCGATACAGTCGGCGGTCCGGAGCAGATTAAGGAACGCCTCTTCCTCCGTGCTTGAGAATGGGCGCTCCTGCGAGATTTCCTGTTTCAGATTGGCCATTTGTCTGACTTCCGGTTTGCATTTCTTGCAGGCCCTGCGCGGAATTACTGTCGGGCCACATCGAGGTCGAGACTCAGCTTCACCTCATCTCCGACCATGCTGGGCGGATACTTGGTTCCGATGCCGAAGGCGGTGCGGCTGATTGTTGTGGTCGCCGAGAAACCGGAATGCGGCTTGTGATCCATTCCCTGGATCGGCCCCGCCGGTCCTTCCACCTGGAGAACGACCGGCTTGGTCACGCCATGCAGTGTCAGGTTGCCGTTGATTGTCAGCCCGTTTCCGCTCTTGGCAATGCTGGTGCTGACAAACGTAGCCGTAGGGAACTGCTCCACGTCAAAGAAGTTTGGGCTTTTCAGGTCGGTGTCGCGCGCGCCGACTCCCGAGTCGACCGACGTCACATCGATGGTCATGTTCACCGTGGACTTGGTGATGTCTGACTCGTTCCACGCGATGGTCCCGCCGATGTTGCCGAAACGGCCATGAACATTGGTCAGGGTCAAGTGGGAGACTGAAAAGTCGACCTCGCTGTGCGCTTTATCGGGTACCCATGTGGATGTCTGCGCGAGGGCCAGCGAGCCGGCGAGCGGGAAAAGCAAAGGCAAAAGTGCAAAACCCTTCATGATCGTTCTATTCCTTTCGATGGATGGCCAGAAGGCCGCTTCTGGTTGCAGGGAACTGCTGGTATAAGGCCAGGTCGGGAAAAATTCATCGCTGCTTGGTTTTCAGACGCGCCAGGCGGAGTATTTGTTGCAACAAATAAATTCTATGCCAAGGAGAGAGACCAGCCCGAGCGTGAACGTAAGCGCGCTTCGGCTTGGTTCCATGGCACTCACTCCCAGGGTTCAGGCGCGGGCGCGAATGCTCTGCTATGCTCCCCATCATGTCTTTCCTTCGCGACTTCCGCCAGTTGAGCCGCTCTCAAAAACATGCGTTTATTGCTTCTTTTCTCGGCTGGACTCTGGACAGCCTCGATTTTTTTCTCCTGATTTTTTGTGTCCATGCGATTGCGTCCGAGTTCCGGACGAAGCCGTCGGACGTATTGGGCGCCGTATTCCTGACGCAGGCTTTCCGCCCGCTGGGCGCACTGATCTTCGGATTGCTTGCCGACCGCTATGGCAGGCGTCCAATCCTGACCTTCAATATTCTCAGCTTTTCGGTTATCGAACTTGCATGCGCTTTCGCGCCTTCGATGAATGCCTTGCTTGTCTTGCGCGCGCTGTTTGGCATTGCCATGGGAGGCGAATGGGGGGTGGGCGCGGCGCTTGCGTTCGAGACGTTGCCGAAGAAGGGCAGAGGCGCATTCTCGGGCGTCCTGCAGGAGGGGTACGCTCTGGGATCCATCCTGGCATCCGCGGCGTTCGCGGGCCTGTTCCCCATGATCGGGTGGCGCGGGTTGTTTATGGTTGGGGCCACGCCTGCTTTGCTTGTGCTCTACGTGCAAGCAAGGGTCGAGGAATCTCCTGTATGGCTTGCAGGAGCTGCGCGGCGCGCCCAGAGCAAACCCCGTCTCACCGTCTCTAAATACATCCTGGACTTTATGCCCATGTTTCTTTTTCTCGTCTTGCTCATGACCGCGTTCATGAGCTTTTCGCATGGAACGCAGGACGTGTATCCAACCTTCCTGACCGTGCAAATGAAGCTTTCGCCGCAGACGGTAGGAACGATCGGCGTCCTATACGGGCTCGGCTCGATTGCCGGAGGATACGTGTTTGGCGCGCTTTCTGAGCGTTGGGGCCGCAAGCGCGCGATTATCGTTGCGGCGCTGCTGTCGATTCCCGTGATCCCGCTCTACGCCTACGGTCATTCCGCGTGGGTTCTGGGAGCGGGTGCTGTGATGATGCAATTCATGGTGCAGGGGGCATGGGGTGTCGTGCCCGCTTACCTGACGGAATTGTCCCCGGCCCCCGTGCGGGCAACCGCTCCGGGGCTGGCGTATCAGCTCGGCGGTCTGATCACGTCGTGGAATGGAAAAGCGCAGGCACTCATCGCGGAGCGATGGGGCACCTACCCTCCGGTCTTGGCCATCACGGTCATTCTTGTTGCGCTGTCTCTGGCACTTCTGGCTTCCATGGCACACGAAGCCAAGGGAGCTGAAATGACGGCGCACTGAGCTGTCGCCGCATCAACGGCTAAAAGTCGCGGTCAACGTGCCGCGAGCGAGCACGTGCCCGTTCATCGCGTTCTCGACGTCGTTGCGGGTGGCTCCGGCCGGCAGATTCAGCTTCGTATCCAGCGCAAACAGCAAAAAGACGTAACGATGCCTGCGGTGACCTGGAGGGCAAGGTCCCCCGTAACCAAGGTTGCCGAATTCATTGCGGCCTTGGCGCGAGCCGTCTGCCAGCTGCCCTTGGGTCGGTACCGCTTCAGCCAGCGATCGCGTGGTCTCAGGAATGTTGAAGAGCACCCAATGCACAAACGAGCCGAGCGGCGCATCGCGGTCGTTCAGAATCAGCGCCAGGCTTTGTGTGTTTGGGGGTGGCGCGCTCCAGACCAGGGCGGGAGAGGTGTCTGCGCCGTTGCAGGTGAAGGATGCGGGGAATTGCTTGTCGGGCAGGCCGGGGCTCGCCAACTTGAGCGACTCCGGGCCTTCGTTTTCGGCGGGATGCGCAGAATTGCGGCAACCGAGCCCAATTCCCAGTCCGGGCAGGACCAGGAGGACAAGGATCGCGGAGCCGATCCTGGAACTGCGACGCTGGATGTTCTGCAGCATCGAGCCGTACTCCCTTGCGCACTCCCGTTGCTGAGGGGTGCAACGTGTGAGGCCTTGTTATAGCGCTGTTCCCAGTTGAAATCAAGAAGATCGGGCGCAGCGCTGGGCGCCTCGGGGTGAGGTCGCGTCGGTTCCTTTGGTTTCGCATTCGATGTGCAAAAAGGGGGAAATTTTGCAAACGGGTAACACAGTATGATGCACAATCAATTGAGGAGATATCGACGTCGTGCCGCGCATTCACTTTCAACTTCAACTGGCCGAACTCAAGGACAAGCTCCTTGCCATGGCTGCCCTCGCGCAGCTTTCGGTCGAATCTGCGGTCGATGCTTATCTGCAGCGGGACCAGGGTCTTTGCCAGTACGTGAAACAAAACGAAACCGCCATCAACACGGCGCAGCGAGAGCTGGACGAAATGGCTTACGAGTTGCTCGCCAAGGAACAGCCGATGGCGATCGACCTACGCTTTATTCTCGCGGTCATCAAGATCAACGGCGACCTGGAGCGCATTGGGGACCAGGCGATGGGCATCTCCCGCCGGACCCGGGAGATGATCGCCTCAGAGGAAGTGGAACTGCCCGTGGACTATGCGGCGATGGGCGAGTTTGCAGGACGGATGATCCGAACCGCCGTACAGGCCCTGCTCGAAGGAGATGCGCGGCTCGCGGACACAGTTCGGGAGATGGACGATGAGATCGACCGAATGAACCGGCGCGCCCATGCCGACCTGCTGAAGCTCATCCAGGAAAAGCCAATGTATACGCAGCAGGCGATGAATGGGATTATGGTCTCGCGCAGCCTGGAACGAATCGCCGATCACGCCTCCAGTATCGCGGCGGATGTGATCTTCTGGATTCGAGGCGCGGACGTGAGACACCAGCTCAGTCTCTCGACGGACTAAAGAAGCTTCGCAAGCGCGGTTTGGGAAGGCCGCGGCAGACGCGGCCTTCGCTCCTGCTGTTGCGGGTTAACGGGTAGACTCGAACAGGAACCACGCGCGGCGTTCCGCCTCGTCGATCCATACTTCAATCAGGCTTGTCGTGGCGTAGTCTCCGGCGCTCGACGCGACCTCGTGTGCGGCGCGAAGGCTTTCCACGAGTGCGCGATTGTCGGCGTGCAGTTCGAGCAGCATATCGCGCGCTGGAACGAATTCCTGATCGTTATCGGTCAGGCGCTGGAGCCGGCTGATCTGGCCGATGGACCGGAGGGTTGTACCGCCGATCTTGCGCACGCGTTCGGCGATATCGTCGGTGATGGCAAAGATCTGCGATGCCTGCTCATCGAGCAGCAGATGGTAGTCGCGGAAGTGGGCGCCACTCATGTGCCAGTGAAAGTTCTTTGTCTTCAGATAGAGGGCAAAAACGTCTGCCAGGATTGCATTTAGAACGCTGGATAGATTCTTCACGTCTTCGGGGCTGAATCCATCAGAAACGCTGGTTTTTGCGGACTTCGATTGTGCGCTGGTGTGTGTGGACATAGGCTCCTCGTCTCGGGGCAGTCCTCGGCGAGTCTGGGAAGGGCCCGCGGAGTTGTCCCGCATGGACAATCCCTATGATGCACGGGAACGATCTGGAGGTTCGGGGCAAATACGGTGAAAAACTGATTGGGCGCCAATCCCGCGAGGAAGAGGCGCCCGTTGCAGCCCGGGTAAGGGAGAATTTCAGGCTTGTTCGATGACGCGGGTCGCGTAGTGGAGCAGGACGGCAACGGCGCAGCTGGTGAGCCGTGTTTCGGCCGAATCGGCCCGGCTGGTGAGAATGACCGGAACGCGAGCGCCAAGCACGATCCCGGCGAGCTGCGCGCCCCCCAGGTATTCGAGCTGCTTGGCGAGCATGTTTCCGCTCTCGAGGTCGGGGACGACCAGGATGTCCGCCTGCCCTGTGACGGGAGAATTGAGATTCTTGATCTTAGCGGCTTTCTGGCTGACGGCGGTATCGAACGCCAGCGGTCCGTCGAGGATGCCCCCGGTGATCTGGCCGCGGTCAGCCATCTTGCATAGGGCGGCGGCTTCCATCGTGGAAGGAATCTTTGGGTTTACGGTCTCGACCGCGGAAAGCAAAGCCACCTTGGGCTCGGGGATGCCGAGCGCATGTGCCAGGTCGATGGCGTTCTGCACAATGTGAATTTTGTCTTCGAATTCCGGCTTGATGTTGATGGCGGCGTCGGTGATCAGAAGCGTCCGCGCGTAGGCCGGGGTATCCATGACAAAAACGTGTGTGATGCGGCGCGAGGTTCGCAGGCCGGTGTCGCGCTGCATGGCGGCCTTCATCAACTCGTCCGTGTGCAGGCTGCCCTTCATCATGGCCTGTGCGTTTCCGCTGCGGCACATCGCGACGCCGAGCTCGGCTGCTTTGCCTTCAGTGTCGGCAGAGAGAATTGCGAAACCGCTGATATTGACGCCGATCTTCGCGGCAAGGGCCTTCATCTCGGGTTCGTCGCCGATCAGGGTTGGCTCGATCAGCCCGGCCGCGGCCGCCTCCACTGCACCGCGCAAAGCCACATCTGAGAGCGGCCAGACTACGGCCGTGGTGATCGCGGGCAACGATTTGCAGCGTTCGAGGAACTTGTGAAAGACATGGTAGTCGGCGGGGTGGCTGACCAGGGGATCAACGGTAACTGCTTCGGCAATGGGGGCAAGATCGCTCATCGGCACAAATCTCCTGTTGCCGTCTCAAAATCGGCATATTGGCGTTACAAATGTATTCTTACGTGCCGAAGCAAATCTACCTGTGCCGGATGTCACAGGCCGATGCAGGGCCCCACAGGGCCCCACGTGAGGATATGGGGCTTTGGTGGGCTGCCGCTGTCGGCTGACCGAAGCGGCGCGGTTTTCGGGCAAGCGCGGGAACTGCTATGCTGCCAGCGCCGGAAAAAACGATTTACGCAGGAGCGACTACGCATGTGGTTCCTCGGGATGGATGTGGGTACGGGCGGCACACGGGCCGTGGTTGTGGATGCGAACGGGAAGCTGATCAGCGGGGCATCGAGTGAGCATGCGCCTTTTCGTACACCGCATCCGGGATGGGCTGAGCAGGATCCTGCCGACTGGTGGCGCGCCGCGCAAGAGGCAATCCGCGCTGCTCTGGCGGCTGCGCCTGAACCGGACGAGCCGATCGCTGCCATTGGGCTGACCGGACAAATGCACGGCGCGGTGATGCTCGACGAGAATGGCCAGGTGCTGCGGCCTTCACTCATCTGGTGCGACACCCGCACGCAACCCGAGTGTGACTGGCTGCACGAGAAGATCGGCTACGAGAGGCTCATTGAGCTCACCTGCAATCCGGCGCTGCCCAACTTCACGCTGACCAAACTGCTGTGGGTCAAGACGCACGAGCCTGAGATCTTCGCCAAGATTCGCCATGTGATGTGCCCGAAGGATTACGTGCGGTATCGGCTTACCGGCGAGTTCGCCATCGACGTGCAGGAAGCCTCGGGAACCCTGCTGCTGGATGTCACTCATCGCCGCTGGTCGAAGGAAGTGGCACACGCGGCCGGAATCCCAGAAAGCTGGCTGCCAACGGTGTACGAATCGCCCGAGGTCTGCGCGCGCATCAGTGAGAGCGCGGCGGCCGCGACCGGCCTGAAAGCAGGAATCCCAGTCGTCGCCGGCGCAGGCGACCAGGGCGCCGGTGCGGTGGGCATGGGGATTCTGCAGCCGGGATCGGTCTCGGCAACGATCGGGACATCGGGTGTGGTCTTCGCGGCGACGGCTGATCCCACGAAGGATCCCAAAGGCAGGTTGCACACCTTCTGCCATGCCGTGCCCGGACTCTGGCACGTGATGGGCGTGACACAGTCGGCGGGCCTAAGCCTGCGCTGGCTGCGTGACACGTTCTTTGCGGGGCAGGACTACGACCGGATGAGCGCAGCGGCGGACAAGGTTGCGGCGGGCAGCGAGGGGCTGATGTGGGCGCCCTATCTGCTGGGCGAGCGGACGCCGCATCTCGATCCCGAAGTGCGCGCGGCCTTCGCGGGGATCGGGCCGACGCATTCGGCTCCTCATTTTGTGCGCGCGGTTCTGGAGGGAGTGGCCTACTCGCTCGAGGACTCCTTTACGCTCTTTGCGGAACTGGGAATTCCTGTGACCGCAATCCGACTGGGCGGCGGAGGTGCGCGCGGCCCGTTGTGGCGCAGGATTCAAGCGGGAATCTACGGTCAGTCCGTGGAAATCCTCACCGCCGAAGAGGGAGGCGCGTTTGGCTGTGCACTGATGGCTGGCGTGGGCATAGGGCACTGGGCGAACCTCGACCAGGCCTGCGCACAGGCGATTGAGGTGGCACAACGCATCGAGCCTGACCTGGTCGATGTGGCGGCCTACAAAGCCGGATATGCGCAGTGGCGGAGACTTTATCCCGCGCTCAGAACTCTTCGAGTCCTTCACGGGTAGCCCTGCTTGGTCGCTCAGGAGACGCTGTATGAGCGTTTTGGCGCAAAATGGATCATTTCTTGATCACTTTAAAGAGAAATGGTGATTTCTGAGCGGTCGATCGATTAGGCTTGCAGTACACTGCTTGCCTGCGAGAGTCTTATGCGCCGATTCATTCCCTTGGTCTTCTTCCCGCTGCTGTCTGCCGCCTGGGCACAATCCAAACCCACTCCCGCGTGTTCTGATTTGCACCTGATCCCCGCGGTGCGGGAGTGTTCAGCAGTCGAGACGATCCCAATCGGAGCCGCGGGGCTAACGGTTTCCGCGGGCAAAGATGCGGAAGATGAGTTTGCCGCGAGCGACTTGGCCGACTTCGTCAAAAGCCGTGACCTGAAGACTGCGGAGCATGAAAGCGTCGTGATCCGGCTGGAACGCATGTCGGCTCATGAAAGCGAGGCGTTGCTTGCGCGCCACAATTTGAAGTTCGACTCCGCGATGCACGACGAAGGCTATGCGCTTGTGCCCGACGGAAAGAAGGGCCTTGCAGTGGTTGCGGAAACGGCGACCGGCCTCTTTTATGGGGCGCAAACCGTCAAGCAACTGGTGCGCGGTTCGGGAAGGGATGCAGTCCTGCTGGTGCCAACGGTGCGCGATTGGCCGGCGATGCCGCATCGCGGGGTGAGCGACGACTGGTCGCGCGGGCCGCTGCCAAACATGGATTTTCTGAAACGCGAGATCCGCACGCTGGCGGCCTACAAGTACAACATCTTTTCGCCTTATTTCGAACACACTTTTGCGTATGCGAGCACGCCAGTGGCGGCGTTTCCCGGCGGCGCGGTGACGCCAGACCAGGCACGAGAGCTGGTGGAGTACGCGACCAGGTATCACATCATGGTGATTCCCGAGCAGGAGGCGTTTGGGCACCTGCATCACGTGCTGAAGTTCGAAGAATACTCACATCTGGGCGAGACTCCGCATGGCGCCGTGCTGGCACCCGGCGACGCGGGAACGCTGCCCCAGATCAGCGAGTGGTTTTCCGAACTGGCGAAGGTCTTTCCGGCGCCGTATGCGCATATCGGCGCGGATGAAACCTTCGAACTGGGTTTGGGCCGTACGCGCGATGAGGTGCAACAACAAGGGTTGGGCAGAGTCTACCTGGACTTCCTGGGCAAGATTCATGCGCAATTAGAGCCGTACCACAAGCGGCTTCTGTTCTGGGGCGACGTTGCAGAGAATTCGCCGGAGCTTGTAGGCACACTGCCGAAGGACATGATCGCGGTATCGTGGCACTACGATGCCAAGCCTGACTTCACCAAGAACCTCGAGCCATTTATCAAGTCCGGGCTGGAGACCTGGGTGGCGACGGGCGTGAACAACTGGAATCGGGTTTTCCCGAATAACAACGAGGCTCTGGGCAACATTCGCGCATTTGTGCGCGACGGCCAGAAGCTTGGCGCGACGGGCCTGCTGAACACGGTGTGGAACGACGACGGCGAGGGTATCTTCGACGAGAACTGGTTTGGGATTTTATTCGGCGCCGCCGCTTCGTGGCAGCAGGGCGAGAGCTCGGAGCAGGATTTCACAGCGTCCTTCGGGCAGGCTTTCACCGGCGATGCCACGGGCAAGATCAGCCAGGCGGAACAAGCCTTGATGGCCGCGCATGCCTTGCTGCGCAATGCCGGCCTGGACGACGCGAAGGATAGCTATTTTTGGATCGATCCGTTTTCTCCGGAGGGGCAGCAGCTTGAGGCTAAGATCTTACCGATTGCAGCGGAGCTGCGGCTCGATGCGGAACGGGCGATCACGTTGCTGGCGCAAGCACGTGCCGCCGGCAAGCTCGACAACCAGGACGCGCTGGATGCCATCGAGCTGGGCGCGCGCCGGATCGATTTCATCGGTTACAAGTTTCAGATCGCCAACGAGTGCGCAACGCTCTACGGTCAGGCGCGAGCTATGAGCGGCGACAAGGCGAAGTGGGACGAAGTTTCAAACATCATGCATACGATCGGATCGAACAACGGGCGTTTCCAGGATATTCGCGATGGATATGCGCTGATCGGACAGCTCTACGAACAGGCGTGGCTTCGCGACAATCGCCCGTATTGGCTCGCGAACAACATGGCCCGTTACCAGGCCGACACGCAGTTGTGGATTGGCCGAGGGGACCAGTGGCAGACGGTCGTGCATCGCTGGTACGAAACGCACACCCTGCTGCCGGCTGCCGATGTCGGGTTGCCGCCTGCGGCGCCCAAGGCCGAGCAATGATGGAGCTTCGCGGACCGAGTCCAGTTGGTCCGGACCCGTACCCCGCGCGCAAAGCTCTTCGGGGCGCTCAGGCCATGAGGGATTGAGTTGTCTCGACGAGGTCGGCGAAGACGAAGCTGTCGCGTTCGACCACCTCACCGGCTACGAGTGCGATCGGCCTCGAGAACATCGGTCCCGCATACACGCAGGTGTGGAATTCTCCGCGCTCACCGCAGGGATCAACAGACGGGGGCAGCTCGCGGAGGAGCGCCCCATCGAAATCGCGGCCAGCAAAAGATGCCGGAAGCTGTTTGGGATCGACGCAGGCGAGTTTGGCGCGAAGGCCCCCTGAGATCATCTCGCGGGCGAGTCGATCGGTTGGCACCTCCCATAACGGAAAGAGCGGCACGAGTCCCGTTCCCATCAACTGCTTCTCGCGATAGGAGCGCACATCCCGCAAAAACAGATCGCCGAAAGCCATGGCATTCACGCCCTCGCGAACCGCGCGTTCGCAGACCTCGGCCATGCGCATTTCGTAGTCGGCGTTGCTGCAGGGCCACGGCAGGGGAACGATCCACAGGGGCAGGGACGCTGCCGCTGCTTGTGCCTCAAGCACGGAGCGGCGCACACCATGCATGGCAACTCGCTGAAACTCGGTGTTCAGCGTAGTTAGCAGGCCGACGATCTCGATGCCGGGCTCTCGGCGCAAGACATGCAGCGCCCAGGCGCTGTCTTTGCCACTGCTCCACGACAGGAGAACGCGCTTCATAGCGCCATCGTACACGGTGGAACATGAGCGCCAGAATGCAGCGGCCCACCGCAGCGAATGCGACAGGCCGCCAATGACGATTGGACGTCAACCGAATTCCCCCTCCCGAGGCTGCGGCCAGCACGACGTAGCGGTCGGTCTTCGGGGCCTTGAACGTCGCAGAAGCATACTTGCGACGGCAAGTGCAAGCGCGGACCAACGGAAATGGGCACGGTTCGGGCGGACAATCAACGATCTTTGGGTTTTCATGACGCCGGAAAGCCTATCGGAGTCGCCCGCGGAATGAACACCGCACGATCACAACTTTCGTTGTAAGCATGTCGGGTGCCAATTCACAGAATCAGGGGAGGTTGTCTTGTGACTAATGTCACACGGCGGGGTGAATGATGTCACTGCCCACGTTCGGCCGGAGGCGCAGACTCAAAATCCAGCGAACATAATGCCGGAGCCCCCTTCAGTCGTGCTTCTGGCAGCGCTCATTGCGGAGGTTCTATGGGCTTCGAGGCCGGCTTGAGGACCATCGTCGTTGCGACCGACTTGGAAAGGACTTCCAACGCGGCCCTCGAGTATGCGAGGAAACTGGCCGCCGGCTACGGATCTCGCATTGTCCTTACCTATGCCATCGATCCGTTGAACTACGCGGCAGTGGATGCAGTGCCGGGCAGAATCCTCGGCCGGCTGCCGCATGAAGCGCGCCTCGTGCTGGACCGGATGAGCGCCGAACTCACCCTGGAAGGGATCCACAGCCACAGCGAAATCTGCCAGGGCACAGTAGCGGAGATGTTGCTCCAGGTGGTCCGCCAATATGAAGCCGGACTGATCGTCATGGGCACGCACGGCCAAGAGGGCGCGGGCCCGATTGCCGTAGGAACTGTGGTGGAGCAGCTGGTTCGATCGGCCCACTGTCCGGTGCTGGCGGTTGCGGATGATTGGAATGCGGGCCCATTCCGACCTGTTCCCGGCGGTCCGGTCTTGCTGGCGCTTGAACGAAACGGTGCGGCCCGGGCGGCGGTGGCAACAGCCAGTTCCCTGGCTGAGACATTTCATCGGGCTTTGCTGGTTGTTCATGCGCGGGAGGCCGCGAAAGCGTCGGCTTTCTTGAATCCCGGGGCGACTACCCTTGAGGACTTTGGCATCCGGTGCGCCCCGGTCGCGCCTGTCCGGTGCGTGGTCAAGGACGGCAGTCCAGCAGATGCGGTAGAGGATGCGATTCACGTGTATCGACCGAGCATTCTCGTGGTGGGAGTCAAGCGGTTGAGTGAAACGCCTGGGCCGCATGGCACGGCATTTTCGCTCTTGACACGCTCGCGCGTCCCCGTGCTGTGCGTTCCGGAAGAGCCCGTTGCCGAACCGGAGCTTGTAGACCGGGCTGTCGCGTTGTAACCAGAGAAAGATCGCAAGCAAAAGGGGCTGTGGGGCCAGCACGGGAGTCGCAGGAGGAGATGAAAGTATGCAGCCTGGGGCAGGTTCGGAGCGGGGCGAAGCGCATGCACGTCCTTTGGCAGAGTTGCTCGCTTGCCCTCCCGCCGCGGCCAAGCTCCTGAATGAAAGCGCAGAGGTGATCGCTTGTTCGGGAGGAGAAACCGTCTTTCGCCAGGGCTCCGACTGTCGTGGGTTGTATGTTGTCGCTTCCGGCGAATTCGTGCGCAAGGCGGATCGACGCGGCTCTCATGTTCTCCTCGGGTCTGTCCGTGCGGGGGACCTTGTGGAACTCGCGGCTGCTCTGGGAGACCGCCTGCACACCTACACACTGCAATCTCAATCGGCTGCTTCGTTGATGCTGCTGCCGATGGAGCCCCTACAGCAGGCATTTCACATGTTCCCTCCTCTACGCATGCGGCTTCTTGAAGAGCTGGCGCGGGAGGTTTCGCGCGCCTACGCGACTTGCTGTGCAGCCCGCCTGGCGGGGGCTCGCGGAAGGGGAGTCTCGGAGATCCGAAACTAACGACGTTGAAAGGCCTTTCAGGGACACCTTTTGTCCGATTTGGCGCCGGAAATCCTTGAATTTTCTTCCCTTCTTTCAGGCCATGAAAAGTGGGTTATACTTACAATAGACCTACGGAAAAAGTATGGCCGGATTGCATTCGCATCACCCGCCCGAGGATTGTCTCAATTGCGAACACCGTCATCTGCGGATGTTCTGCAATCTCACTCCCGAGGCTCTGCAGGATTACGACAGCATCGGCATCATGATGAGCCACGCGCGCGGCGCTAAGCTTTTCTCCGAGGGCGACCCCGCACGCAATGTTTTTGTGATCTGCTTTGGCCAGGTGAAGATTTCCTCGACCTCGCGTGATGGCAAAACCATGATCCTCAAGATCGCGGGACCGGGCGACGTTATGGGTCTCAGCGCGGTGCTCGCCAACGTGCCCCACGAAGTGACGGCCGAGGCCATCGAGCCGTGCCAGGTGAAAACCGTGCGCAAGCAGGAATTCGTCGATTTCCTGGGTCGCCACGGCATCGCCAGCATGCACGCCGCGCAGGCGCTTTCGAGCGAGTACCTCACCGTCTTCCATGATGCCAAGCGGTTGGCCCTTTCGGGATCCGCAGCGGGCCGTCTTGCCCGCCTTTTGCTGGACTGGGGACGGGCGGCCGCTAACGGCAAGCCCGAAATTCGCTTCACAATGGCGCTGACCCACGAAGAAATTGCCAATATGGCCGGCACGTCCCGCGAAACGGTGACCCGGCTGCTCAACCAGTTTCGCCGCGATCAGTGGATCGTTATCCGGGGCTCGAGCCTGACCATTGTGAAGCCGGATCAACTCGAACGCCTCACCGCCTAGATCCTGCAGCAATTCTTGAACCGCTATTGCATGCGGGCCTTGCGCCGTCATGGCGTGCAAGGCGGCATGGTCTTCAAGGCTGCCTCTCACCTATTGGTGGCTTGCCAGAACTTCATGCTCGCTCGACACGGAAACCGATGCCGGTTCGCGAATCGTGAGCACCGGGCAGCGTGCGTGGGCGAGCACGCGATAGATTGTTCGGTCGCGGGTCAGATTCTGCAGTACGGAACGATGAGTCGCGCCAAGAAGAATCAGGCTGGCATGGAGTTGGGCCGCCGTGGCAAGAATCTCAATCGACGGATTTCCGTGCACAACACATATCTCAACCTTGGTGGGGCGATCTGTGCCGAAGGCGCCGCACTGTTCCGCCAGGCGCTGGATCTCGTGCCGCGCTGCATCCTCGATTGTGCTCTGATTGGACCCGGCATGCGCCGCGTCTTCTTGCGGCTGCACATGCAGCATCACTAGTTTGGCGTGCTGTTGTGCGGCGATTCGGCAGGCAAGCACTGCGCTCGGGCGAGAGGTCTCTCGAAGAGTGGTGGCATGCAGGACAACCTTTTCGCTGTCGCTGTTTTCCACCTCGAGATGAGCCTCGGGTCCAACGGTAATGACCGGAAGATTGACCGAGCGCAGCACCTGCTCTGCTACAGAGCCAAGAAACAATCTCCGGACCTTGTTCCGGCTCCGAGTGCCAAGAAGTATACGTCCAATTTGGAACTGTCGTACAGAGGCTGCGATTTGTTGTGCTGGAATTCCTTCCCGGACCAGGATGTCGCAGGCGACCTGGTGCTGCCGAGCCAATGTGCGCCACGGTTCCAGTGTCTTCTGGGCAAAGTCGATCGCCCCCGTGGTGTCGTAATAGGGCATGCCGGCAGGGTCGGCGCTCAGGCTTCCTCCGGCGTTAAGGACATGCAAGAGCAGCAGGCGCGCGTTGTTCTCTTTTGCCTGTTCCATTGCGAACGGCATCAGCCGATCAAGATCGCTCAAATCCGTCGCCACGAGGATGACTCCGGGATTCACCCACTCGTTCTCACGCTCTTCCATGATGGGGACCTCCTTGCAACGGCGAGCGTGACATTGACAGGCTCGCGCCGATGTGTCCCGCGGCATACGACTACGTGATTTAGATCACAATAGAGTCCGCGGCTTTTCCTGGGAGCCCGCAAGCCAATGCACTTCCATGGAGCAGAATTTCTTCTCGGACTTCGCACATCTAAGTTTTCTTTCGATGTGGGGGGATCGATTGCGGCGCTCAATTAGATCAGCAGATTCCTTTTCCTGCTTGCGACAAACAGCTGGTTGCTGCGATTTCTAAGGTTTCTTCATTGCTTCTTTATGACTCGGGACGCTATGTTGTGGAATGGAAACCAATCCTAGAAATTTCCATGCCTGTAAGCTCGCCGAGGAGTAATTACTCCCGTCGAGCGAATTTGCGCGCCTGTGCTCGCGTACAGCTGGCCATTTTTTGGCGCGATCAGAATCGACAACTTTACCAGTAACTTCCGGAGGTCAAGCGACATGCTTCATCGACGCAGTCGACGTGTATTCTTTGCGCTGGTGTGCGCTCTGGCATTGGTTCTTGCGCTCGAGCCAGTAAGTTTTGGTCAAACCTTTCGCGGCGGGATTACTGGTACGGTCACCGACCAATCGGGTGCGGTTGTGCCAGGGGCTCAGATCACCGCGATCGATGATGCGACCAACACAATCTATAAGGCGGTAAGTTCCAGCGCCGGCGAATTCGTGTTCACAAACATGCCGGTGAGCAGTTACACGGTCACTGTGTCGGCGTCGGGCTTCAAAGGCATAAAGGTAGACAAGGTTCCTGTAACCGCCGCGACAACTTACACGCTCCCCATCAAGCTAAGTGTGGCATCGGCTGGCGAAACCGTGGAAGTCACTGCCGATGCGCTGAGCCTCGACACGGTTACCGACACACAGTCCACCGCAATCCCCGAAGAAGTGGTGCAGAACCTGCCCAACAGCGGACGCGACTTCACGCAGATGCTGGCCCAGACACCCGGTTTCGCAGGCCTTTCGACTGGCGGCGGAGCCGGTGTAGCTAGTGTGAATGGGACGCGCTCGAATTCGGTGAATTGGCAGATCGAGGGCACCGATAACAACGATCTTTGGTGGAATATTCCGGCAGTGAACCAGGGCGGCGTCTCCTCGATCGCGGGCGTGATTCTGCCCATCGATGCGATCGAGAACTTTTCGTTTGAAACATCGGGCTCGACCGCGCTGGGACGTAACTCCGGCGGAACCGCGAACCTCACGATCAAATCGGGCACCAACAGCCTGCATGGAACCGCCTACTACTTCAACCACAACGAATTTTTCCAGCAGACCAATCCGTTCGAAACAACCAAACCGGCTACACGCAATCAGCATTATGGATTCTCATTCGGCGGCCCGATCTGGAAGGACAAGGTTTTCTTCTTTGTCGGTGGTGAACATCAGGCTTTCTTGATTGGAGCGGAGAACCACGCGACTGAGCCTTCGGCTGCTTACCAGGCTGAAGCTCTGAGCATACTCAGCCAGTACGGTGTTGCCGAGAGCCCGGTTGCTTATAACCTGCTCAATGGCACTGGATCGCTGAAGGCCCTTTGGCCGGCCTCGGCGCTCAGCGGTCCGGCGACAAATGACAATTACGCCGCGACCGGAGATCTGACAGGGCACAGCTTCAACGGGATTATCAAGCTGGACGCACAGCTGACCGATAGGGATCATCTGGCGGCCACCTGGTTTGTGGGTCAGGGAACGCAGACAGCGCCGACTTCTTCGGCTCTTGCGCCCTACTTCGAAAATGCGCCGATCCACGTGGAGAACTATTCGCTGGTGTACAACCGCGTTCTCACGTCATCGATTACGAACCAGCTTTCCGCAGGTGTCAGCTATTTCAACCAGGTGTTTTCCGACGCCGAGACGGATTTCGATCCGGTCGGTCTCGGGCTCAATACCGGCGTGACCGATCCGACCCTGAAAGGCGCGCCGCACTTGATCATCGGGCCAACCGCGGCCAGCGTGGGATTGACAGCCGGCGGCAGCGGCTTCGATCCGCTGGGAGTGACTGCGCCGTCAGGACGCAACGACATCACCGGCCACCTCGACGAAGCGCTGTCGTGGACCAAGGGCGCACACCAGCTGAAGTTTGGCGGCGAGTTGCGGCAAGCGCAGGTAGACGACTTCTATCAAACCGGCGAACGCGGCACGATCTATTTTGATGGATCGCAGGGGCCGTGGGTTTCGACGGGAACACCATGCGCCGCTCTTGGCAATGGCACGGCGCCGCTGGCCAATCCTCCCGCGGATCCAAATGTTCTCTTTCTTGCCGATTTCCTGGCCGGCTGCTTTGATCCCACAAATTCTGAAAATGTCGTGGGCGATCCGAAACGCCAAGTATTTGTCAATACGTTCTCTCTCTGGGGAGAAGATGCATGGCAGCTGAGCAAACGGATGAGCTTTGATTTGGGCCTCCGCTATGACTATGAAGGGCCGGTCCACTCGGGTTATCCGAACCTTTCGGTGTTTGATCCGTCATCCTCGACCGGGCTGGCGGTGGTGGGTGCGCCGGGAGGAGTGGCGAACCTCTGGAAGCAATTTTGGGGTGGTGCGAGCCCGAGATTCGGATTTAGCTATCAGGTCGATCGCGCGGGAAAAACCGTTCTCCGCGGCGGCTACGGTTTGTACTACGACTCGATCTATATGAAGTCGGTGCTGCAGAACAACGGAGCGCAAAACATCTCCGTTTTCGGTCCGGGATTGAATCCCGCCGGATCGGAGCAAGTGGCCCAGGCGGGCGCCAACAACGTCGTAGCCGCCCCCGGTACCCCCATCTTCCAGAGCCTCGCTCAAGCGTTGTCCGGACAGAGCCTGATCAAGATCTCAACATTCGATCCCAATTTTAGGCCATCCTACTCGCAGAACTACAACCTGAACCTGCAGCACAGCTTCACGCCGTCCGTGGTCTGGCAGCTGGGTTACGTAGGAACAAAAGGGACGCACCTTCTTGGCCTCGCTGACATCAACCCGGGCGCGTTGGGTTCGCTCAACATTTCTTCCGCGGCTTTGCAAGCCTCACGACCCTATAACTCACAGTTCCCGAATTTCTCTGTGATTGATGAAGCGCGGAGCAATCTCGGTTCGAACTACAACGCCCTGCAAACCATGCTGCGCGCACAGAACTGGCATGGGCTGTCGGCCCAGTTGGCCTACACCTGGAGCCATGCGCTGGACTACGAGACAGGTCTGTTGCCGTATCTTCCCCAAAACCCGCTGGACGAGAACGCCGAATACGGGAACTCCGACTTCGACGTGCGGAATACGATGACCGGCTACTTCGATTACCACGTTCCCACCTTCCGGGGACCGCAACGCCTGGCCAAGGGATGGGAAGTGAACTCGGGATTCTCGTTCCATGGCGGCACACCCTACACTGTGGTCTCGGCGAACAACCCCAGCGGTAATGGAGAAGGCGCGGATCGTGCCGTCCAGGTCGTTTCGAATCCTACGGCAGGGGTCTCTCATGCCATTGTGGATGGGGCAGTGCAGTGGTTCAATCCCAATGCCTTCGTGGATGCGCCATTGAACACCTACTCGCCGACCCGCCGCGGGCAAAACTACAACCCCGGGTATTCGGCGGTTGACGTTGCCTTCTTCAAGACCACGCAGATCACGGAACGTGTCAATTCCCAGTTCAGCGTGAACGTATTCAACATCTTCAACCGCACGAATCTCGCACCGGTGGGATTCCCGACCGCCGGGGAAGGCGGGGAGATCGGCTCAACCCTCGGTCCGTACCTCGGAAATCCCGGCATCGGGCCGGGCGAGCCGCTGAACGCGGAGTTCGCGTTGAAGATCATGTTCTAACCGCAACCGGTTTTGATTGCCCACATCCTGCGGCGCACAGAGTCCTCTGTGCGCCGCTGCATTTTGCGGTGAAGGGAGCACCGGCGGCCGAATGCCCCGATCCGCTTCTTCGCAAAACCAAGCCCGGGAAACCCTTCGGAAAGCGGCGATTTCACCCAAAACAAAAGCCTCGCCACGTGGGCGAGGCCTTTGACGTCTGCGCAGAAGGTCCTACGCCAGGTGCGAGAAGGGGTGCTCAGCCAGACGCCGCGGTAAAGGAGCCGGAGTCAAGCCTGCGGTCGAGGTGCTCATCACTTCGGTGAACGACTTGCGGAAGGCCATCATTTCGTCTTTCGTGCCCACCGTGATGCGCAGGCTGTCTGGCCAAGCCGGCCAGATGCGGCCCACAAACATCTCCTTGGCGGCGAGGGCTGCCTGGACTTCCTTGCCCGGGCGCCGCACATCGAGCATGAAGCAGTTGCTTTCGGACGGCGTGGTTGCATAACCCTCGCTCTTGAGCCAGGCCAGCGTGTCCATGCGAATGTCTGCGATGACCTTCTTGCGCGTCGACACCAGGTCTGCGTCGAGCAGGCTGGCTTTGGCAGCCGAGACGGCGGTAATGGGAAGTGCATTTTGGCCGCCGAAAGAGGCGATCTTTGCCAGCAAATCGGGTCGCCCGATGGCGAAGCCCATACGAATGCCCGCCATGCCATACAGCTTCGAGAAGGTACGGAGGACAATGACGTTCTTGCCTTCCTTCACGAAGTCGAGTGAACGCGGCGCGTCGCATAGGTGGATATAGGCCTCATCGATCAGGAGGACCGTATCCTTCGACGCGCCGCTCACCGCCTTTTCAATGTCAGCGCGCGGCGTGCAAGTGCCCGTCGGGTTGTTGGGGTTGCAGATGTAAATCACACCCGGGTTCGACGCGGCAGCGAGCATTGCGGGAATGTCATGCTTGGCCTCGCCCTTGGGATCGGCAAGCGGCACCTTCAGGATCGGTGCGCCGGCAATCTTCGCCGCCCACATGGGCGCCTCGTAGCCTGGGTCGGCGACCACCAGCGGCCGATCCTTGCCGGTAAATGCAAGTACGGTGTAGTGCAGCGGTTCGCTTGATCCGGCGAAGGGGATCACCGACTCGGGATCCAATCCTTCCTGCTTCGCGAAGAGCTCAGCCAGTTCCTCCTCTCCGGTGAAGAGGTAGCGACCGCCACGCGGAATGATATCAATCATCGCCTGGCGCGCGGCCTCGCACGGCCCCATGGGATTCTCGTTGGCATCGATGTGGATGCCGATATTCGGGTCGGCAAAGTGTGGTCGTGCAGCGTGCGCCAGCCGAGGCTCCGTCAGGATTGGCAGGCTCGCCAGCGCCGAAGCGCCTGCGGCCAAGCGGAAAAATGAACGGCGGGAAACATCACTACAAGCAACGGAATCTTCTGAGGTGTGCATGATTCGACTCCTTTAGCCGAGGTTGCCGAGGTCCAGGATTTACAACGCCGCCCGAAAGCTTTGAGGGGTTGAAATGCAGGCGGTGGGGCGGGGGAACATCACCCCTCGTCTCAAAGTATCGTCGCCGGGCCGCGAACACAAGGGGGAAACCCATAAAGAAAACGTTTTGCCAGCCCCCAAGGCGAGCTCTCTTTGCGAACAAGCCTTCAGCGTCAGGGGCGCATCCGGTCCGTGGAAAGGGCTCGAAGCCCACCTATCGATCCTCATCCTTTTCAACCTTCTTTCGGCCCCGAATGCGGACGACGGGCAGGATCGCGAAACGAGGTTCAATGACCGAATCCTCTGCCGGTGCATCCAGGCCGCTTCCATCCAGACCCAATCTCCGTTACCTCAAAGACGAGGCCAAATCCTTGCTCAGGTGCGGCGATGCCGCAACCCTCGCCGAAGCACAGCTCAAGCTGGCGCGCCTTCATGGGTTCGCCAGCTGGCCGAAGCGAAAGGAGCACGTAGAGGTCTCTTCATGAGGTCGGCAGGCTTAAGCAGGCAATCGACATCAACGACTGGAACAGGTGAAGCAGCTGATGACGCGCAATCCCGCACTGCATCGCGCGCCCATCGGATACGGGAACAACGGGCCCTTGAGCTGGGTTGCGGAATGCCGCATCCCCTGGGAAGCGCCGGTGCCGATTCGACTCGAGATGGCGCAGTGGATGATCGATCACGGATCGGACGTGCGCCAAGGCGGCGACTGCCCCCTGATGCGCGCTGCATTGATATCTAGAGGGCGAACTCGGGGGGTCCGCCGTCGGCGCGACAATGGGTAAGCTTGCGCACCCAGGCAGGCCGGCCGCCTGTGCTACACTTCGCGGGGAAAACGCTTTCCAGGCGGCAAGTTTCGTAGATTTTCTCCGAGGGATATTTCCAGGCCCAGGCGGGGGAAGACCGGCGATACCTCGACGCGCTCAAGGCGCTTTCAAGCTTGACAAGCTTTGCAGTAAAACCATTTACTTAGGGGCGAGCGTCCAGGAGGTGTCGAGACGCTCCATCTCGTGAAGGGGACGCAATGCACGGATTGATCCCGTTTCTCACCAACGCCGCAGCTGGCCACTCGGTGCCCAAGTTGATTGCCTTCTCCGCTTCTCCTCTCGCACGACTGCGCCCGCTCGATATCGCTGTCATCGCCATTTATTTCGGGATGGTGCTCTGGATCGGCTTCTACCTTAAGGGAAAATCGAACACCAGCGAAGAATTCTTCATGGCCGGGCGCGAAATGACCGCGTGGATCGCAGGCCTGAGTTTTGTTTCGGCTAACATGGGGTCCCTCGAATTGATGGGATGGGCCGGCTCCGCCTATCAATACGGGATCCTGGCGACGCACTGGTATTGGATTGGCGCCATTCCAGCCATGCTCTTTCTCGGCCTCGTGATGATGCCGTTTTATTACGTGTCGAAGACCCACTCCGTCCCGGGTTATCTCGATCTTCGCTACGACGGGCGCGCGCGAAGCGTTGCCGCGGTCTCGTTCGCAACCGAGATGATCCTTATGAGCGGCGTGAACATGTTCGCCATGGCCGTGGTCATGAAGGTTGTGCTCGGCTGGGACATTAACTTCAGCATCATCGTCAGCTCAGTCGCGGTCGCTCTCTACGTGGGCCTGGGCGGATTGCGTTCGGCCATCTTCAACGAGGTTCTCCAATTCGTTCTTATCTGGGGCGGCGCCCTACTGGTGCCGATTTTGGGGCTTGTGCAGGCAGGCGGGTGGACCGGCCTCAAGGCAAAAATCCTCACCAATCTCAACAACGATAGCTACTTTCATCTCTGGCGCGACACGGGCAACTTCTCCGCCAATCCCATGGGCGTGCACTGGACCGGAATTGTGTTTGGCCTGGGCTTCGTCATCAGCTTCGGCTACTGGACAACGGACTTCCTGGTGGTGCAGCGCGTCTTGGCGGCACACAATCTCCGGGCTGCGCGCATGGCGCCCATCATTGGCTCCTTCTTCAAGATGGCGGTGCCCTTTATTGTGATTTTGCCCGGCCTGCTGGGTCTCGTGCTGTTGCAGAATCCCGACGGCTCACGCCGCCAGTTGGTTGGAGAGGACGTTGTCGCAGCGTGCGCACTTGATTCGTCGGGAGCGCCGTTGAGCCCGTCGACATGCACGGCTGCTCTCGGTAAGACCAACTTGACACCCGAAGCCAAACAGAAAGTCCTCGCTGGGGGACCGGGCGCGGAACTGCACACCTACAATCAGGCTCTGCCCCTGATGATGGTGCGCTACATGGGTCCCGGCTTGCTCGGCCTCGGCATCACGGCGCTCATTGCCGGCTTCATGAGCGGCATGGCCGGCAACGTCAGCGCATTTTCCACGGTGTGGACCTATGACATCTACAGACCGCTGATCAACAAGAAGGGGTCCGACGCCCATTATGTGCTGGTGGGGCGGCTTTCGATCCTCATCGGCGTGATTGTCTCCATCGGCGCCGCGTATCTGGTGCAGCAGTTTCACGGCATCATGGACTACGTGCAGGCGCTCTTCAGCATCTTTGTCGCACCGCTTCTGGCCACCATTCTGTTCGGCATGTTCTGGAAGAGAGCGACCGCGCTCGCAGGTTTTCTCGGGCTGCTCTGCGGCATTATTTTCTCCGCAGGCCTGTTCGTGTGGGTGAAGCTCAACCCTGCAAGGCTTGCGGTTGTTGCGCTGTCTGATGCGGCAAAGCCGATGGCGGAAAACGTCTTTCGCGCGCTGTGGGCGTTTCTGTTTACAGCCATCCTGGTGATCCTGATAAGCATCGTGACCCAGCCAAGGCCGGTAAAGGAACTTGAAGGGCTGGTGTACGGAGCTACGAAGCTGCCGACAGAAGAACCTGTGCCGTTCTACAAGAGCGAATACACATGGGCTGTGCTGGTGGTGATCATCTTCGCGGCGCTCAACATCATCTTCTGGTAGTAGCAAAATTGGGCTCGGATTTGTCGGGAAGGAGAGGTTGAAATCACATGCACGGTTCTGGAATTCCCATCTGGTTTTTTATCGGCGTGCTTCTCTGCTTGTACGGCGGGTTGATTTGCGCCTATGGGGTCTATGAGTGGGCGACGGCCAGTTATCCCGCAGGCGTTCAACTCACCCAGCTTCACACGCCGGTTTGGTGGGGCGCAATCCTGCTGCTGATCGGTCTCATTTACCTGGTGAAATTTCGTCCCGGCCAGAAACGGCGCTGAGATAAGAGCCACCCGGAAGGGTTTTGAGATCGGAAGCTGACTGAAGTCAAGTGCATTGCGGGAAAGAATTGAGCCGTTTCGGCGGCGGAAATCTTAAGGAGCAAATAATGGCAGGGCAAAGAACGATGACGTTTGGAGTTGTGGTAGGGAACCGGGGCTTTTTTCCGGATCATCTAGCCAAGACTGGGCGGGAAGAAATCATTTCGGTGTTGGAGAAGGCGGGCGCCAAGGCGATTGTGCTTTCCCCGGAAGAGTCAAAATACGGCGCGGTGGAGACCTACGCCGAATCGGAGCGCTGCGCAGAGCTCTTCAAGAAGCATGCCGATGCGATCGACGGGATCATCGTAACCCTGCCCAACTTTGGAGAAGAGCGCGGCATTGTGGATGCGATTCGGTTGTCGGGATTGAAGGTGCCGGTGCTGGTGCAGGCGACGCCCGACCGCTCAGACAACATGACGATCGCGGTGCGGCGCGATTCTTTTTGCGGAAAGATGAGCGCCTGCAACAACCTGATGCAGTATGGCATTCCCTATTCCCTGACCACGCTGCACACCGAAGCCGTGAGTTCGCCGGAGTTTGCTGCCGATCTGCAGTGGTTTTCGGCGGTGTGCCGGGTTGTGAAGGGCCTGAAGAATCTGCGCATCGGCGCGATCGGCGCCCGTCCTACTGCTTTCAATACGGTTCGTTATTCCGAGCGCATCTTCGAGACCAGCGGCATCACCATTGAGACCATCGATCTCTCGGAGATTTTTGGCCGCATCAATCGCATGAAGGATAACGACGACGCGGCTCAGGGCAAGATGGCGGCGATCAAGAAGTATGTGACGACGCAAGGCATTTCGGATGCGGCGCTGTTGAAGATGGCCAAGCTCGGCGCGGTCATCGACGGCTGGATGAAGCAGGCGCATGTGACCATCAGTGCCGTCCAATGCTGGACTTCGATGGAGGAGTTCTTCGGCGTGGTGCCCTGCACGATCATGAGCATGATGTCGAACGAGCTGATTCCCTCCGCTTGCGAAGTCGATGTGCCGGGCACGCTGAGCATGTACATGCTGGCGCTG
>DATJMC010000105.1:0-6299 GCA_035508975.1 Occallatibacter sp. | reverse complement strand
GAGACGGACGACGCGGCGCGCAAGGCCGCAACCACCTACTACCAGCGCGAAGTCGACCCGCTGCTCACGCCCATCACCATCGATCCCGCGCATCCCTTTCCCCGCGTCCTCAACAAGGCCCTCTGCATAGCTCTGCTTCTCAAGCGCAAGCGTAAGGGCCCCGCCGGCCCCGTGCTTGGAGTCGTCACTGTGCCCCGTGCCCTGCCGCGCTTCGTCGAGCTGCCCTCGACCGGAGGCACGCACGACTTCATCTTTCTGCACGACCTCATCGAGCGCAATGCTGCCGGCATGTACCGCGGATACGAGATACTCTCCAAGGCCGCCTTCCGCGTCACGCGCAACAGCAATCTCTACTTCCAGGAAGAAGAGTCGCGCAATCTCCTCGAGACCGTGCGCTCCGAACTTCACAACCGTCGCAAGGGCGACGCTGTCCGTCTCGAAATTGAAAAATCGGCTGACGGCGAAATCGTCGACCGGCTGCGACTCAACTTCGAGCTCGACGACTCGCAGGTTTTCCGAACAGATGGTCCGGTAAACCTTTCGCGTCTGATGAACCTGGCCAGCGACACCCCTCGTCCCGATCTCAAGTTCCCTCCCTTTGTCCCCCACGAGTTGCGACTCAACCGCAAATCCACCGATCTCTTCGACGAGATGCGGCACCGCGACATTCTTCTGCACCACCCCTACGATTCCTACGACGGCGTCGTGGGATTCATTCAGGCCGCAGCCAACGACCCCAACGTCGTCTCGGTCAAGCAGACGCTCTATCGCACCAGCGCCGATTCACCCATCTTCCAGGCGCTCACCGAAGCAGCCCAGACCAAAGAAGTGACCGCTGTCGTTGAACTGATGGCGCGCTTCGATGAAGCCTCCAATATCCGCTGGGCGCGCGATCTCGAAGACGCCGGCGTGCAGGTCTTCCACGGAATTGTCGGCCTTAAGACCCACTGCAAGCTAGCCCTCGTCGTCCGCCGCGACGACGACGGCACAGTGCGACGCTACGGACACCTCGGCACCGGCAACTACAACCCCAGCACCGCGCGTTTCTACACCGATCTCAGCCTGCTCACCGCCGATCCCGAGATCACCGCCAGCATGGGTGCCGTCTTCAACTACCTGACCGCCCATTCTGAGTCGGACGATTATGCCCCGCTGTTCGTCGCGCCGTTGACGCTGGCGGAAAACACGATCCGCATCATTCATCGCGAAACCGAACACGCTGCCGCTGGACGTCCCGCCCACATCATTGCCAAGATGAATTCCCTGCTTGAGCCCAGCGTTATCGAGGCTCTCTATGCGGCGTCGAAAGCCGGCGTCCAGATCGACCTGATCGTCCGCGGCATCTGCGCGCTGCGACCCGGCATAAAAGGTCTCAGCGAAAACATCCGCGTTCGATCCATCATCGGGCGATTCCTCGAGCACAGCCGCATCTTCTACTTCGCGAATGGCGGAACCGAAGAGATCTACTGCGGCAGCGCCGACTGGATGCCCCGCAACCTCTTCGAGCGCTGCGAAGTCGTCTTCCCCATTCGTTCTCCGCAGATCAGCGCACGCATCCGCAATGAGATTCTTGCGTCCTACCTTGCCGACACCCGGAAAGCCCGCCTGCTTTTCGGAGACGGAACCTATCACCGCGTGTACGAAACAGACGCCGGCCGCGCTCTGCCCGCCTTCAGCGCCCAGGAATTCCTGATGAAGGTTGCCGAGGGTAAGGCCGCGGCCGAGGAGATCCCTGCCATCCCCGCCCCCCAGGTACACCACCACCCGGCGAAGCGCCCGGCCAGGAAATCCCCGGCAAAGCGGGTTACGGACAAAGAGAAGACTGCTGCCGACTAGGGCCTGCTTCCCAATGGCGCCGGCAGCCGTAAAATAGCGTTCGCGGGCATAAAATAAGGGTGTGGTCGTTGCTCCCACTCCTCTCGCCACCCCTGCACGCCGCGGATTTCGTTTCCCGGCAGTCTTCCGCTGGTGGCACCTGCTCTCTCTCGACGCGCCGACCGTGGCCGCCCTCTGGTCGTGGAGCTTCGCCCGCGCTGTGCACATCCACCTCCCCTGGAGCGCACCCCTGCTGTTAGCCCTGGGAACATGGCTCGTCTACGTCGCCGACCGAATCCTTGACGGGCTTCCGGGTGGCGTCTCGGCCCAGTTGCGCGAACGCCATCTCTTCTATGCCAGGAACCGCGCCCGGGCCCTTGCCGCGGGCGGCCTCGCCGGCCTCGGTCTGCTCTGGCTCATCCTCACCCGTATGAACGCAGCCGCGCGTCGCGAAGATGTAGTGCTCTTCGGAGCCGCCCTCGTTTACTTCTGCCTGATCCACGTCTGGGCGCCTCAATCTCCCTCCGGTATTGAACGCTGGTTCCCTAAGGAAATCGCCGTTGCCGCCGTCTTTGCCTCGGCAGTCGCCGTACCCGCCTGGTCCCGGCTTCCCGGTCACAGAAGCCTGCTCATTATCCCCGTCGCACTCTTTGCCCTGCTTTGCTGGCTCAACTGCGTTGCGATCGAAAAGTGGGAGAGGCAGGACGAACCCTCCTCGACCCGTGGCCGTGCCTCGCGTTCCGCACAGCCGCATCCCTCCACGCGTTGGACGCAGCGCCATCTCCCGCTTGTAGCCTGCGGAATCGCCGTGCTGGCTACTATCGCCGCAGCGTCATCGATCTTCTCTCACGCACCCGCCTCCATGACCAGCCTCTACCTCGCCTCCGCTACATCGGCCCTGCTCTTTGTCGTCTTCGACCGCTCGCGGCTCAATAGCTTTGATCTCCGTATCGCCGCCGACGCCGCCCTGCTCACGCCGCTCCTCTTCTTCGCGGTTTTGAGCTGATGCCCCGGAACTCCGACGCCCCCGACTTCGACCCTGTTGCCCGCCCTTATCGCTGGCTCGAATATCTCTCCTTCGGACCCCTCCTCGAGCGCTGCCGCTTCTACCGTGTACCCGAACTGGCTAACGCCCAGCGCGCCCTGATCCTCGGCGACGGAGACGGTCGCTTTATCGCCCGGCTGCTGAGCCAGAATCAGCAACTCCATGCCGACGGCGTCGACCTGAGTCCGGCGATGCTGCGTCTTCTGAGTGATCGAATAGCCAGAATCGGAGCACAGAATCGCGTCAATCTGCACTGCGCCGACGCGCGCGAGTTCACACCACTCGGTGACTACGACCTCATCGTCACTCACTTCTTTCTCGACTGCCTGACGACTGCCGAAGTTCAGGCCCTCACTCAGCGCATTCGTCCCCTGCTCTGTCCGGAAGCCCACTGGGTAGTCTCCGAATTCGCGATTCCCCCCGGCCTGCTCTCTATCCCTGCAAGACTCATCGTCCGGAGTCTCTATGCAGCCTTTCGTCTTCTCACCGGGCTCACCGTGCACCGCCTGCCAGACCACGCCACCGCGCTCCGCGCCTGTAATCTCGAGCTCGTCGATCGACACCAGTGGCTCGGCGGCCTTCTCATCAGCGAGATATGGCAATTGCAGGCAACCACACGCGCCTGAATCCCCTCCATCGGAAGAGAGCATTCAGGGCCTCATATGACCTCACCAACTAGTCCGCTCCTTCCCCCTCACCAGGTCAGCTCCGTTCCCGGATTCGACCCCACCACTCCGCCGCTTCCCGACCCCGGCCCCGACTCCCCTCCAAATCCCCTCCCCGCACCGGAGCCAGACCCCGAGCCGCAGCTGCCTCCCGGCCCGCTGCCGACACCCGAACCGGTGATTTAGAGAATTCATCGGAACCTATTTCGCTGTTAACAATTCTGGCCCGTCCCGATTGTTACAATTACGTGAATTCGGGACGAAAACCCCCGCTCGGAAAGAAGCCTGTGAACCTCTATATCCTCCGCCACGCCAGCGCCGGAACCCGGCGCGCGAATCCCCTGATCGACGTAAAACGCCCCCTCGACAAAGAAGGCAAACAACAGTGCTTGCTGGTGGGCAGCTACTTGAATTCACTCCGGGTGCAGTTCGACCTGGTGGTTTCAAGCCCGCTCAAACGCGCCCTGCAGACCGCTTCCCTGGTGGCCACAGAAACCGGATACGACGCCAGAATCATGGTCTCTGAGGCCCTCTCGCCGGGGGCAACGGTTCCAGCTTTTGAGAAGCTGGTCAACGACCTTAACACCCACGAAAATGTGCTCATCGTCGGGCACAACCCCAACCTGGCGCAGTTTCTGGGCGCAGTCATTAGCTCCAGCAGGATGAACATCCGTCTGCGCAAGGGTGCCATAGCGCGCGTCGACCTGGCTCGTCGCCCCGGAACGCTCCATTGGCTCGTGGATCCGCGCATCCTGCGTGGGGTCTACAGTAAAGTCACAAAGAGCTCCCGCCGGAAAACCTCGCGGAAGTAAGCCGCCTCTTTTCGCAGAGACCACAGTTCGAGTTCAGCCCCGGTCCGTCCCGGGCTGATCTCGAGCATCACCTGTCGTGGATACACCCGCACCCTCACCCGAAGCACATCGCTCGCGCGATCCTGGTTGAGCGCCACCGCCAGCCGCAGCAACACCACGGCTCGCTTCACATGCTCATGCTCCTCGGGAGGAACCTGCCGCATCGTGCGCCCCTCGGGCTCCGGCCGGCTCTTGCCGATATAGCGCGCGACCGCTGACGTAATCACCCGCTGTGTTGCATTGAACCCGAAAATTTCCGAATTGGCGATGATGTACTGCGCGTGCCGGTGATGCCCCTGATAGTTCATGAACTTGCCAATATCACGCAGCATCGCCGCCGCTTCCAGCCACGTCTGGTACTCCGCCGGAAGCTCGTGCACCGCGCGCATGTCCTGAAACAGTTGCGTGGCGTGCTGCCGCACCGGCTCCGCCTGCTTCGTATCGACCCCATATCGGCGGCACGTCTCCAGCACCGCCTCCCAGCGATCGCGCTCGTACTGCTGGTGCGCCGTGGTGCGCGGATCTTGCTCGGCCAGCATCTGCGCCAGCACGCCGTCCCGTAACCCCATATCCGAATAACGGAAGCCCGGCAGTGCGAAGTGCTCCAGCAGTTCGGAATAAACCTGCGCGCCCGCCACCACAATCTCTGACCGGCGCGGCCCGATACCTGGGATGGCGCTGCGATCCTCGTTCTTCAGCTTGGTAAGCTTGTCGGCCAGCCGCCGGACATCCCGCGCCGACGCCACGTAATCCTTGGCCCGCGCCTTGCGTATGATCCTCGTCGCTTCAGAGAGCGCTGCCGCCGTGCCCGACGTGGCGATTACGGTCTGCACCTCGCCCGGTGTCACGCGCCGCGAAGCCTTCCTCAGTTCGCGCGACACAAACTGCTTCATCCGCGCGATCTCTTCCTTCACCGGCGGATCGCTCTTCAGAAATTCCTCCGTCAGCCGCACCGCGCCCAGCGGCAGGCTGATCGTCTCCTTGAGCCGCTTGCGCTCTGATAGTGAGACTTCGCAGCTCCCGCCGCCCACGTCTATCAGCAGACAGCGCCCCGCCGTGCCCTGCTCATTGTTCACCACGCCGCGATGAATAAGTCGCGCCTCCTCGAGCCCGGAAATGATCTCTACCTCCCAGCCCGTTTCATCGCGCACCCACGCCAGGAATGCACGCCCGTTGCGGGCGTCGCGCATCGCTGCCGTCGCAACTGCGCGAGTCTGATCTGCGCCATGTTGTTGGACCGCTCGGTAGAAGCGCTTGAGAGCGCGCAGCGTCGCCGCCATTGCATCCGGGGAAACCAGCCCCGACTCGAATACGCTCGTGCCCAGCCTTGTTACTTCACGGTCTTCGTGCACAACACGCAGGCTGTGTTGCACCACGCGGGCAATCTTTAATCTGCAGGAATTCGATCCAATATCAATTGCGGCAAGAGTCTGCATCTGCTCCGGTACATCTCAGAGGAGGATTTGGGCCATTAAAGAGCAACGATACACGAGGAATATTTCAGGAAATCTCTGTCTGCGGCACAACCGCACGATTCGTTCGTGCGCGCACTCGACGCTTCGGCGTCAGCGCCTGTAATTCGCCCAGCAATCTGCCCCGCATTCGTTCGGTAGTTTGCAGCGCTTGCGCGTAATGCTGATCGCGCTGCGCCTCGATGAGAGCCGTCAGCTCTGCCCCGTTCTCGCCGAGCGCTTGATGAGCTTCCTCGGCCAGAACCAGCCAGTCGTGCCAGTCCCCAATCTGATCCTGCAGTTTCTTAAGCGCCTTGCCGACAATGCCCGCTTCCTGGTCGTCGCCGCCCGCTTCCGCCATGTACCTTGCCTTCTTCGCACCCTTGCGAAAATCGTGAAGATTGCCCCCGTCCAGCCGCTGCATCTGGTGGGAAAGCCGCGCAAATTCTTCAAGCGCTACCACCGCCGCACC
>DATJMC010000104.1:0-9739 GCA_035508975.1 Occallatibacter sp. | reverse complement strand
GCCCGTGCTGCACCTCATCTTTCTGCTGTCGTATCCGGTGATTTGGCCGCTTGTGCTGGCCACGATTCTCTTTCTGCCGCCGCTCGGCCATCCCGAACAGGCGCGACGATTCGTTCTGGCCGCAACGATTGCCACGATTTTAACGGCGATCCTTTTTGCTGCCTGTCCCGCGGCAGGACCGTGGATGGTCGAGGGTTTCCCGCCCGCGCACGACCAGGCGGGCATCACCGCCTATCTCGAGCGGCTGAAATCGAGCGGGCCTGTGGCCCTCGACATTCCGGACTCAGCGATTGTGTCGTTTCCTTCCTTTCACGTGGCACTGGCGCTGATCACGGGCTGGGCGCTCCATGCCTTTCGACGGCTGCGGGCGCCGGTGTGGATCCTCGTCGTGCTGATCTGTGTCTCGACGGTCCCCACGGGCTGGCACTATGGGACCGATGTGCTTGCGGGAGCAGGGGTCGCCGTTGCGTCGATCGCGGCAGCCAGGAGGCTCCACCGAGTCGAAGCCGGCTAATGCGTTTTCAGTTCAATCCACGGTCGGATCCCCCTAAGTGGCTTCATGCAGTCGCCAGACATCCCGCGACAGGCGTCGCCGGCTCGCGCCCAGACTCGTCGGTTTTGATAGCTTGAGAAGATGAGTGAAGCTGCCGTTCAACTGGTTTCCACCGATCTGGAATCCCTCGCCGCGGATGTGGTCGCGCAGGCGATCAAAGCCGGCGCCAGCGATGCCGAGTCCGTGGCGCGCGAAGGCGACGAGTTCAGCGTGACGGTGCGCATGGGAGAGGTGGAGACCCTGAAGGAATCCGGCTCGCGCGCGCTGGGGCTGCGCGTGTTTCAAGGCAAACGGTCGGCGTCGGCCAGCACCAGCGACCTGACCCCGGACGGCATCCGTCAGCTTGTCGAGGGCGCGATGGCTCTGGTGAAGATCACAGAAGAAGACCCGCTCAACGGCCTGCCCGAGCGCGAAGAATTCGGCGCTATCCAGCAAGACCAGCACCTCTACTTCGACGACGTTTATTCCCTGCCCGGCCCCGAGCGCATCGAGTGGGCGCGTCGCTGCGAGGCAGCGGCGATGGCCTCCGACCCGCGCATCACCAACTCCGATGGAGGCAGCTTCGACGCGGCCACGGGGCGCAAAGTGCTGGCCAACTCGCGCGGCTTCATCGGCAGTTATCGCACCAGCTATGCGGGCGTCTCGGCGGCGCCGCTGGCAAAGGATGCGAATGGGGCGATGCAGCGCGACGGCTGGTGGTCGAGCGCGCGCAGCTTCGCCCTCCTCGAGAGCCCGGAATCCGTGGGGAAAGAAGCAGGGCGGCGCACGGTGCGGAGGCTGGGCGCGCGACGGGTGCCCACGCAGCAGGCGCCGATCGTCTTCGCGCCTGAGGTTGCGCGGACCCTGATCGGCTCGATCTTTGAAGCTGCTTCGGGCGACGCCATCTGGCGGCACGCTTCGTTCCTGGCCGGCAAGCTGGGCGAGGCCGTCGCCGGCTCGAGCCTGACCATCATCGACGACAACACCATGATGCTGCCGTCGGGCGTAGGCGGCTTCGGCACATCGCCCTTCGATGGCGAGGGGCTACCCTCGCGGCGCACGGTCATCGTCGAGAACGGCGTGCTCCGCACCTACCTGCTGAACACCTATGCGGCGCGCAAGCTGGGCATGAAATCGACCCACAACGCCTCGCGCGGCCTGGCGGGGACACCGGGCATCGGCTGCGGCAATCTCTATCTGGAACCCGGGACGCGCACGCCCGATGAGATCCTCGGCGATGTGAAGGCGGGCCTGTACGTCACCAGCCTGATGGGCTTCGGGACCAACATCGTGACGGGCGACTACTCGCGCGGGGCGACGGGGCTATGGATTGAGAACGGCGAACTGACCCACGCCGTGGAAGAGATCACGATTGCCGGCAACCTGCGCGAGATGCTGCGCAACGTAACGGCCATCGGCAACGACCTGGTGTTTCGCAGCGCCGTCGCCTCGCCAACCGTGCGCATCGACGGGATGACGATCGCGGGGGCGTAAAAAAGCAGCGAGGCACGAAGTTAGCGGGTATGCGGCCTCCGTTCGGGCGCGGCGGCGGAGACCGGTTGAGAGTGCGATGGAAAAGATCCCCTTCGATCCTGCCGATTCAAAGGCTGCGTTGATTCGATTGCCGCAGAGCCCGGCGGTCTTCGCGCTGTATGGATCAGACGCCAAAGACGAGCCCTACATCGGGCGCACCCCAAACCTGCGCAGCAGGTTAGAGCGGCTGCTGCAGCCCTCCGCGAAACATCCGCGGCGACTGCAGCTCGCAGGCCGCGTACGGCGCATCGAATATCGGCTCACCGGTTCCGACTTCGAGTCGCTGCTCGTGCAATTCGAGTTGCTCAAGGGGGTACACGGCACGAAGTGCCTGGAGCGGATGCATCTGCGCGCCCCGGCGTTCATTCGCTATCTGGGCGGCAATCCCTACCCGCGCATCGTGGTGACCAACAAGCCGAGCCGGCGCGAGGCCGACTGGGCCTACGGGCCGTTTGCGTCGCGCGCGGCGGCGGAGCGGTTTGCCGACGAAGCGCTGAAGCTGTTTCTGCTGCGCCGCTGCACCGACGATCTCCACCCCGATCCGAGCCATCCCGGTTGCGTCTACTCCGAGATGAAGATGTGCCTGGCGCCCTGCTACAAGGGCTGCAGCGACGAGCGCTACGCGGAGGAATCGGCGGCCGTGCGCGACTTTCTGGCCACGCGCGGAGAGAGCAAGCTGGTCACGCTGCGGACGCAGCGCGAAGAGGCTTCGGCGAATCTCGAGTTCGAGTCCGCCGCGGCGATTCACGCGCAAGTGCAGAAGGTCGACTCGGTGCGCGCACTCGCGCCGGAATTGGTTCAGCCCATGAGCCAGCTGCGGGCCTTGATTCTGCAGCCGGCCGCGCCAGAGCCATCCGCGCCGGCGCCCGCGGTGGCCGTCTTTCTCTACCAGGAGGGCCGGCTTCGCGGTCCGGTGATGTTTTCGACACTGGGCATGCGCATTCAGAATGAGCGCTCCGGCTCGACCTCGCTCTTTGCCCAACCCATGGCGCTCGAAGCGTTGCCGGAAAACGAAGGTGCAGCGACGAGGGACGAGGGACCGGGGTCCACGGACCAAGGGGATGAGGGAACGAGGGAACAAGGGTTGAAACCGGCGCGGGGGGTGCTTGAGGCGCGGATGGAAGGAGTGCTATCCGAACTGATGCGGTCGTCGGATCTGCCCCACGCAGTGGACGCAGTTGCGAGGCAGGGGCATTTGGCGCTGCTGAAGCGCTGGTATTACCGGCCGGAAGTGAAGCGCATGGGCGAGGTCTTTTTCCCCGACGCGGAGGGGCATTGGCCGGTGAAAGCCATCTTGCGCGGAGTAGGGCGCGTGGCGGCAAAAAGCATCGCCGCCCCTGCTTGACTCACGGCGATTCTCAGCCCTGTGAAACCTACGTCAACGCGCGGCAATCCTACCCGTGCGGCTGATAGACTGGCCCCAGAGAGGCTGCGGTGCACAAGGTCGAGTTGCTCCCATCCATCCTGTCGGCCGACTTTGCGCGTCTCGGCGACGAAGTGGCCGCCGCCGAACGCGGCGGGGGCACCACCATCCATGTGGACATCATGGACGGGCACTTTGTTCCCAACATCACCATCGGGCCGCCGGTGGTGAAAAGCCTGCGCAAGGCGACCAGACTGCCCCTCGACTGCCACCTGATGATCGAGAACCCGGACGATTACATTCCGGCGTTCGCCAAGGCCGGGGCCAGCTGGGTCAGCGTCCACTACGAGGCCTGCCGGCACCTGCACCGATCCCTGTCGCACATCGCCGACCATGGCATGAAACCCGGGGTGGTCATCAACCCGGCCACCCGGGTCGATCTGCTCCTCGACATCCTGCCGATGGTGCATCATGTGCTCGTGATGAGCGTGAATCCCGGCTTTGGAGGGCAGGAATTCATCCCCTTTTCGCTCGACAAGATCCGCCGTCTGGCGGAATTGCGCACAGAACTGGGCCTGGCGTTTAAAATCGAAGTCGACGGCGGGGTGGCTCACGACACGGTCGCCCAGGTCGTCAAAGCAGGTGCGGAGCTGCTGGTGGCGGGAAACGCGGTTTTTGGCGCGGGCGCGCCCGAACGGGACGCACGGGCGCTGTTGGCAGCGGCACGGGCGGCAGCAGGCGAGTAAGTTCCCCAAGATGAACGGCTGGCACAGGGCAAGCACCCTCAAAGCGGTTGCAGGCTCTCTCGAGGTGGTATGAACCGATTTTCCCGGATGATTGCGGCAGGGGCATTGGCGATGTTCGTTCTGACATCGGCTCTGGCCCAGACAAGCGGCAGACCTAAAAAGCCGAAGCACAAGAAAGACCAGGACCTGAGCGCGAACCCTCTGGCCGGGGTCAATTCGAAGCAGCCGGACAAGGTGCTCTTCGACAAGGCCATGGTCTCGCTGAAGAAGGGCCGCTACGATGTAGCCCGCTTGACCCTGCAAACCCTGCTGAATACCTATCCAGACTCGGAATACCGCATGCGCGCCAAGCTGGCCGTCGGCGACACGTGGTTCAAGGAGGGCGGAGCCGCCGCGCTGACCCAGGCCGAAGCAGAGTACAAGGACTTCATTACCTTCTTCCCCAACGCGCCAGAGGCTGCCGAAGCGCAGATGAAGGTTGGCGACATCTACTACCAGCAAATGGAAAAGCCCGACCGGGACTTCACCAATGCGCAGCGGGCCGAAGAAGAATACCGGAACATGATCAACCAGTTTCCTGACTCGGCCCTGATTCCGCGCGCCAAGCAGAAACTGCGCGATGTGCAGGAAGTGCTGGCCGAGCGGGAAGCGCAGATCGGCCTCTACTATGAGAGCCGCGAGAACTACGCCGCCGCGATTGCGCGCCTCGAGACGGTTGTAGATACCTACCCGCTCTACTCAAAGAGCGACCAGGCGCTGCTGGGGATCGGGGATGCCTATGCGGGGCAGGCCAAGCGCGTCCAGGTTGCGCCGGGATTGCCGGGCGCGGTGCGCGAACGGCTCCGTGCCATGTATTTGGACCGCGCCGCGGCCGCCTACAGCAAGGTGATCACCCGCTACCCGATGGCGCCGCACGTTGAAGACGCGCGCGACCGGCTTGTGGCCATGAACCGCCCGGTGCCCGAGCCCACGGCCGCGGCCGTGGCCGAAAGCGACGCCGAAGAGCGGAGCCGCCAGCCGCTTCGCTTCACCGACAAGACCTTCGACATCATTCGCCACGGGCCCTCGGTGGTTGAGGCGGTCCACGTCGGCGATCCCAGCCTCGACGATCCCAAGCGGACGATTGCGCCGGATGTGACCAAGGAAAACGTCGCCATGTTCAACTCGGCGGTGAACGCCGGGAGACCGACGGCGCCGGCCGCGCCGGTTACGCCGACCGGCGTGAATGAGCCGCCGCGCAGCGATGTTCCCTCGAATGCGCCGGTGCAGATGTCTGCGCCGCAAGGCGGCACGGGCGTTGGCGTGCAGGTGGTGAGCGCGCCCTCGGGCGAAGCCGCTGCCGCGGATCCGAATGCGGTGGTGAAGCCCGTCGGCCCTGTGAATACCGCGCTGCCCGCCGCTCAGGGTCCGGCCGCTGCTCCCGACCAGGTCAACGACATCAAGCCCGGCTCTGCGCCCCCTTCGCCGGCAACCGCGACCGACGGCAAGAAAAAGAAGGCGCCCAAGGCTGACCTGAGCGACGAATCCTCGAGCAAGAAGAAAAAGAAGAAGGGGCTCGCCAAGTTGAACCCGTTCTAGACGAGCACAGATTGCAGTTTCCAGAGGCCGCGTCCAGCCGGATGCGGCCTTTTCTTTTGCGGCGTTCCCGACTCCGCACCGTTGTTATATTTTTGAAGGTTCGATCTTTCGGGTCCAGGCTGCTCCGACGATGACGATTGTTGCCCGCCGCGCGTTTTTGCGTTCCGCCCTCTGTGCCGCCGCCACTGGGCCTTTCGTCCTGCGCGGCCGTTACCGCGTCTTCGCCGCATCGCCTCAGGAGTATCCCGAGCGCGTGGTTCGCCTCATGCGCGAGTCGGTCGTGGTCGACATGCTCAACCAGTTCCTCTACCGCACTGACCAGGAAGACCTGAAGGAACGCTGGTTGACAGTCCCCGGCGCTTTCACCCAAGCCGACTTCGACCGCTTCAAGAGCACCGGCGTCCACGCCGTCAACTTCGGCGAAGGAGTCGACAGCCTGGCCGAAGCGGAGACTCTGTTTGCCAAGTGGAACAGCTTCATCGCCCAGTATCCGCAATGGCTCCTGCGCGTGAATTGCGCCGCCGACATCTCCCGCGCCCGCGAGCAGGGCAAGCTGGGAATCCTTTACGGCTTGCAGAGCAGCGGACAGTTCCAGACGCTCGACGACGTGAATCGCTGCTACGGATGGGGCCAGCGCGTTTCCCAGCTCAGCTACAACTTCAGATCGCTCGTCGCCGACGGCGCCTTCGAACCATACGACGGGGGCGTGAGCGAATACGGCGGCAAGGTCATCGAGCGCATGAACACGGTGCGCATGGCGGTCGACATTGGCCACGCCAGCGACAAAACCAAGCTCGACGCCCTGGCCATCTCGAAAGCGCCGGTGATTCTGTCGCATGGCAACTGCCGCGCCCTGATTCCCGACGGCCTGCGTGCGACGACCGACGAAACCATCCGCAAGCTGGCCGCCAAGGGCGGCGTCATGGGCATCACCGACATCGCTTTCATGGTGAAAGGCACGGAGCCCGTCACCATCGAAGACGTGGTCAATCACTACGACCATGTCCGCGACCTGGTGGGGATCGAGCACGTGGGCGTAGGGTCAGACGCCGGGATCGAGAGCAACGATCTTGGCGCGCCCCAAAAGCTCCACGATATGCTCACCAAGGCCGACAAGCGCTACCACGTCCACGGCACGCGCGAAGTAGTGACCGGCCTCGAAGGCCCGAACCGCATGTGGGAGCTCTGCGCCGCCCTGGTCCGCCGCGGCTATACCGATGAGCAGATCCGCCTGGTGCTGGGCGGCAACTGGGTCCGCGTGCTGAAAGAGATCTGGGGAAGCTGATAAAGTTGAAGTAGTTCCCTCGTCGCAACTTCTGTGCTGTGTTCGCGCACATCTTCGGGGGCTCGTCGACAACCCCCATGCCTCACGATCTGCCCAAAGCCTACGACCCCACCGCGATTGAAGATCACTGGGCCGAATACTGGGTGAAAGGGAACCTCTTCGCCCAGCCGACGCCTTCGTCCGGCCAAGACCAAGAAGGCTCCGGAGGCCAGTCCCCCTTCGTCATCCTGCTGCCGCCGCCCAACGTGACCGGCCGCCTGCACATGGGCCACATGCTCAACCAGACGGAGATGGACATCCTCACCCGCTGGCGGCGCATGAGCGGATATCGCGCATTGTGGCTGCCGGGGACCGATCACGCCGGCATCGCCACGCAGATGATGGTCGAGCGCCAACTGACCGCGGAAGGCACCACCCGCCAGCAGTTGGGCAGGGAAAAATTTGTCGAGCGCGTGTGGGAGTGGAAGCGCCACTACGGCGGCGCGATTCTCGACCAGATGAAGCGGCTCGGCGCCTCCGTCGACTGGCAGCGCGAATACTTCACCATGGACGAGCGGCTTTCGGTAGCCGTGCGCGAAGCCTTCGTCAAGTTGTATGAGCAGGGCCTGATCTATCGCGGCGCCTACATTGTGAACTGGTGCCCGCGCTGCCAAACCGCTATCAGCGACCTCGAAGTGGTCTATGACGAGCACAAGGGCCACCTTTGGGAGATCAAGTACCCGGTAATCGGGCCGGACGGCAAGGACTCCGGCGCGTTCCTGACCGTGGCGACCACGCGTCCGGAAACCATGCTCGGCGACACCGCCGTTGCCATCCATCCCGAGGACGAGCGCTACACGCACCTGCATGGCAAGAAACTGCGCCTCCCGCTGATGAACCGCGAGATTCCCATCATCCTCGACGAGTGGGTGAGCCGCGACTTCGGTACCGGCGCAGTGAAGGTCACGCCCGCGCACGATCCCAATGATTTTGCCCTGGGCCAGCGCCATCATCTGCCTTCGATCAACGTGATGGACGAAACGGCGCACATCAACGCCGAAGGCGGGTCCTACGCCGGCCTCGATCGATTTGCCGCCCGTAAGAAGATCGTTGCCGACCTCGAAGAGCAGGGGCTTCTGGCCGGCATCAAGGATCACATCCACAACGTGGGCCACTGCGACCGCTGCAAAACGGTGGTCGAACCGCGCCTCTCGCTGCAGTGGTTCATTGCGGTGAATAAGCCCGGCAAAGGCCGCTCGGCCTCCATGGCCGAATTGGCCATCGCCGCTGTGAAGGAAGGGCACATCAAGTTCACGCCGGAGATGTACACCAAGACGTACCTCAACTGGATGGAGAACATCCACGACTGGTGCATCTCGCGGCAGCTCTGGTGGGGCCATCGCATTCCCGCGTGGGAGTGCGGCGTCTGCCAAAAAATTACCGTGGCCCGCGTCGATCCGAGCAGGTGCGCGCACTGCGGCTCAGAAAAGATCACTCAATCCACCGACGTGCTCGATACCTGGTTCTCGTCCGGTTTGCTCCCGGTCTCGGTCTTCGGCTGGCCCAACATCACGCCGCGGAACCGTGCGGACTTCGATGCGTTTTACCCGACCAGCTTGCTTGTGACCGGCTTCGACATTCTTTTCTACTGGGTCGCCCGCATGATTATGCTGGGCTGCTGGTTTGCCGAGGACGTTCCGATGCCGGACGGGAGCTCACGCACGCGCTCCGATTCGGTGCCCTTCCGCGAGGTCTATATCCATGCCCTCGTCCGCGACGCCAACCGCGAGAAGATGTCGAAAACCAAGGGCAACGTCGTCGATCCCATCGAGATCGTGAAGCAGTACGGGACCGACGCGGTGCGTTTCACGCTGGCTTCGATGGCCTCGCCGGGGACCGACATCGCGTTCAACGTGGCGCGTACCGAGGGCTACCGCGCCTTCGCCAACAAAATCTGGAACGCCGCGCGCTTCATCTTCATGAACGTCGACCGTGCCGCCGAAGTGGGGATCTTCCCTCATCGCGAATTGATGGGCGGCATGCCGGCGGTCGATGAAGATGCGCGACTGGAAGAAAGGTGGATCGTAAGCGAGTTGTGGGCAACAGCCGCGAAGGTGAACCAATCGCTCGAGAACTATCGCTACGACGATGCCGCCAACGTGATCTATCAGTTCTTCTGGGGCAGCTTCTGCGACTGGTACCTCGAGATTGCGAAGCTGCGTCTCGATCTCGACGGGAGCCAGGACAAAGTCTCAGCTGCCTTCGCCCTGACTGTGCTTGTCCAGGTCTTCGAAGCCGCGCTTCGCCTGCTCTCGCCGTTCATGCCGTTCCTCACCGAAGAACTGTGGCACGCCGTCTACGACGGAAACCCGCCGGCCAAGTCGATTGCGCTCGCATCGTATCCGATCGAAGATGAATCGATGACTGATCAACCGGCGAGTCGTCAGATGCAGCTTCTACAGAGCCTGATTACTGAAATCCGCGCCCTGCGCAAGGAAATCGGCGTGGAAGAAAAGACCGTTGTACCCGTGGAACTGCGTACCGACGAGTCCACGCGCAAGATCGCCGAACAAAATCGCGACATCATCGAGCGCCTGGCCCGCGCGAGCGAAGTGCGCTTCGTTGACCTGATCACCGCAGGCCTTTCGAAGCATTCCACCCCTTCCTTCGACGTTGCCGTCGTCTACGAGAAGAAAATCGACGTCGCCGCCGAGCGCGAACGC
>DATJMC010000103.1:0-10321 GCA_035508975.1 Occallatibacter sp. | reverse complement strand
CTGGGGCAGATTGTGAATGCGCGGACGCTGGAGACGCAGGTTTCCAGGCTGCTCTCGCACCCCATGGCCGAGGTGCGCGAGCTGGGACAGAAGCTTCGCGAAGCTGCCTCGGGGCCGGCGTGGAATGTGAATGGGCAGGCGGGGTCGGCGCTTGTGGAGAAGCTGAGCAGCGATGCGGCGCTGGCCGCGGAGGCGGCGAACCTGGTGACGCGGGAGGTGCGCACCGCGCCGACGCTGGTTAAGTATGCGGACGCGAATCTGTACCTGATGGAGACGCGGAAGGATCTGCATGAGGCGGCCAAGGAGTTGCTGAAAGGCGCGGCGCCGGCAAAGTCTCCGGTGGTGGACCTGGTGGAGCGAACAGAATCGCTCGAAGTGGAACTGGCGGCCACGCTGATCTACTGGGCGAGTGAGCATCCGTATCGGCAGGTGCGGGATGTGGTGGCGAGCCTTTCGGGCCCTCAGGTTTCGGAGATCATCGCGCTTGGCGTGCGTCATCGCGGGCGGCACGATGAGGCCCTCCGGGCGCTTCACGCGGGAGCGGCGCTGCGGTTTGACATTCTGATGGACGTGGGCGGGTTTCGCGACATGCACCGGCACCGGCGGTGCGTGCAGATCATGCAGGAATTTACGGCGCTGCATGGGTATGAAACGCCGCACGACGGCGATGCCGCAGGACTGGCGGAAGCGGGGATGGTGGGCGACTACCAGGCTGCCGTTGAGAATGCCCACAGGGCGAGCGCGCAGATCGCCAAGGGCCAAGCGCCGGAAGCCGCGCAGTCGGCGCTGTACTTGTTGCCGCTGGCGACGCGGATCCGGTGCCTGTTCAAGATGGATTTTGCCGAGGCGCAGTACATCAGCGAATTGCGTTCCGCGCCGGCGGGCCACTTCAGCTATCGCCGCGTGGCGTGGGAGATGTTTTTGGCGCTGGAGCGGCAACATCCCGCGCTGGCGAAGCACATTCGGGTTACGGATTTTACGCAGCCGATTGATCTGCTGCAGCGATAGCCGGCCTGGCTTGGTGTTGCGTACCGCCTACCGACCCGCCCCCTGCTGCTGTCGCGCAGCATAACCACGCTTTTTGCGGTGCGAACGCGAATCTCGCTAGCGGATCGAGGACTGGATCGCGAGGTTGAGAACGATCATCAGGACCGCGGAGGCGGGAATGATGAGCAGGGCCTTGCGAAGCCGCGAAGGATCGCCGCTGGCGATGGCGCCGATGATGCGCGAGGTGACGGCGAGGCCGGCCCATCCACACGTGATGGCGAAGCCGATGGCCGTGCCGGTCATCTGCGGGAATGCGGTGCCGACGATGGCGAGGGTGGTGGGAAAGACAGGCGCCATGGAAAGTCCGGCGAGGAAGACAAGGGCGACGGCGGGGCCGGGGCTGTTGGTGCGCAGCATGAAGAAGGTGGTGACGGCCATGGCGATGGAGGCTGCCAGCGTGACGTGGACGGCGGAGACGTGAATAAGGATGGGGGAGACGCCGACGCGGCCGACGAGGAGTCCGAGAGCGAAGCCGAGGGAGAGGATGTTGAGGGCGCGCGACTCGGGGATGCCCTGGGCGATGAGATGGCGCGGGAGCCAGTTCCAGACGCCGACTTCGCAGCCGATGTAGAGGAACAGGAAGAAGCCGAGCATGAGCAGCAGGGGACGGCTGAGGAGGGGTCCGACATTGGCGAGAACGAAGCCGCTGCCGCCGGCGGGCCCGGGCATGGGCGTGAGGGCATGAATCACGAGGGTGACCAGGGTAAGGACGGCGATGGTGTAGCAGAGGCGGGCGGAGTTCTTCTTGAAGAGATTGGCGGAGAGGAATGGGGTAGCGAGTCCGCCGAGGCCGAAGAAGAGGTTGACGAGATTGAGGGCGATGGCGCGGTGCCCGGAGCTGGCCGCCGAGGAGAGCGCGTTGGCGCCGGTGACGACGATACCGCCGCCGGTGCCGAGCAGAAACATGAGGAAGACGACGGCGCCGTAGCCGCCGGACCTGGGCAGGGCAAAAAGCGCGATGGCAATGCACACGAGGCCGAGAAGGAGGCCGATTTTGTCGCCCTGCGTATCGAGGAGGGGGCCGACGGCGAGCGAAGCGATCATGAGACCGAGAGCCTGGGCAAAGGCGATGGTGCCGTTCTGCGTGGGCGTGAGGTGAAAGCGGTCGGATAGCTCGGGCAGGATGGTGCCGAGCATGGCTGCAGTCATGCCGTAAACGAAGATAGCCAGGATAGCGGCGAGGATGAGCACGGGTCGGAGGTCCTTTCAGTGGGACGAGGGCAAGGATACGCGATGAGGGCGCGAGTGGGGCAGGCAAAATGGGAGCGGGCTCCCTTTGCATCGCAGGGTGGGCACTCGGCAGATGGTGGCACGAGCCCGGTCACCTACATCGGTGGAGCAGGGCACAGAGCCGCAGCGCGTTCCTACTCGAAACGGTTCAGATCGGTGTCCGGCGCCGGGTAGCCGAGGGCGCGGCACATGGCAACGATTTGACCCTTGTGATGGAAGGCGTGGGTGAGGAAGTGGTGAATCACCAGCGCAGGCGTGCGCACGGCAACGTCTCCGTCGGGGAAGTGAAGTTCCCTATCTGCGTTGAGATTTTCGTCGGACAGGCTTGAGAAAAAGGCGCGGGTGTGGGTTGTGACTTCCCGCTCGAGCCTTCGCGCGTCAGAGATGGCCGGACACTCGAGGGAGCGGCGGTCAACCCATGCGTGGCCCTGTAGAACGTGAACCCAGAATCCTTCGCAGTTGAAGACGTGGATCACCTGTTCTCGCAGGGTCGGGAATCCGAAGTTGGGAACTTGCTTGACGTACGCGCTCTCGGGGAGAGTCTCGAGGTGGTCAAGAGCGACATTCAGGCATAGATGAGTCCAGCCGTGAAGTTTTCGGATGCCGTCGATGGTGAACAAGAGCGCCCTCCTCGTGGCCATGATACGAGCGCCGGCTGGGGTTATGGCGCCGACGAGTCAGGACGCGGTCTTGAGCGCAGGATTTTTGGCCGGTTGCAGGATGAGGAAGACGCTGAGGAGCACGAGGGTGCTGCCGGCAAGAGTGCGGGCGGTGACCGGTTCGCCGGCGAAGAAGTAGCCGAGGGCGACGGCGACGATGGGGTTGACGTAGGCGTGGCTGGAGACGCGCGTGGCAGGCATGTGCGCGAGAAGCCAGACGAAGGCAGTAAAAGCGATCAGCGATCCGAAGACGATGAGGTAGAGTTCGGCGCCCGCGGCGCGCCACGAGAAGTGGGGAAAGGGACGCAGTTCGCCAAAGGCGGCGGAGAGCGCGAGCAGGGTTGCGCCGCCGAGCATCATCGCGGCTCCGGCGGTGAGCGGGCGTGCGCCGGGCAGGTTAAGGGAACGGGTGAGGACCGAGCCCAGCGACCAGCTGAAAGCTCCGGCGAGGATGGCGAAGCAAGGGAGGAGTCCGAGGGACAGGCCGTCGCCGCGGAGAAGGAGAATGGCAACGCCTCCGAAGCCGAGAAGGGTCGAGACGGCCATTGACCAGCGAAAGCGCTGCTGACGCAGGATGAGCATTTCAAGGACGAGGGTGAGGATCGGAAGCGTGGCGGCCAGGACGGAGACGATGCCGGAAGGGACGAACTTTTCGGCCCAGAAGAGCGGGCCGTATTCGGCCACGAACATGAGGAGAGCCATGACGGCGAGGTTGCGCCACTGGATCGCGGTAGGGCCGGGCTCGCCTTTGAGGCGCATGAAGGCGTAGAGGACGATGCCGGCGAGGAAGAAGCGGGCGCCGGCGGCGAAGAGCGGCGGGAGCTCTTCGACGGCGATGCGGATGGCGAGAAACGTGGTTCCCCAGAGGAAGTAGATGGCGAAGAAAGCGGCCAGTATCTTGAGCCGAAAAGAACCGGCGGAGGAGAATGCGGCCGGGCTTGTAACCACTGAATCGCTCATAGGTAGTTATCACTTTACGGGGAGCACGATAACCTGTCAACATAGTTTTAGAGGTTAACCACGAAAGCAATGCAAACGAAACGGCAGAAGCGGGTCTTTGAGCTGGTGGCGGGAAACGCGGCGCTGGACCTGGTGAATACTCTGGATTGGCGGTTTCGCGCGAGCGGCACGGAGGAACTGCTGACGAGTTACGATGACCTGCTTGATTTTGCGGAGCAGGCAGGCTTGCTAGCCGCCAGGCAGGTGAAGCAGTTGCGGCGCGATGAGGATTCGACGGCGCGCCGGGCAGTGGAGCAGGCGCGCGAATTACGCGAAGCGCTGGCGGACCTGGTTTATGCGGGACTGGACGGGCGGGACGCCTCGAGCGCGTCGATGCGGACGATGGAGAAGTTTCTGCAGTCGGCGCGGGCGCAGGCGCGGCTGATGCGCGAGGGCAGGCGGCTCCGGTGGGACTGGGCGGGCGGGGAAACGAAGCCGGAGTTTCCGGTGTGGCTGCTGACGCGCGCGGCGTCGCGGCTGATGCTTTCGGAAGATGTGGAGCGGGTGCGGGCCTGCGACGATCCTGAGTGCCGCTGGCTTTTTGTGGACACGAGCAAGAATCACACGCGTCGATGGTGCGATATGAAGATTTGCGGAAACCGCATGAAAGCCCGGCGCTTCAAGGCATTGCATGCAGCAGATTGAGCGAAGTCCTGTGGCGCTTTTCAAGGCATTGCATGCAGCAGATTGAGCGAAGTCCTATGGCGCTTTTCAAGGCGTTGCACCATTGCATGGAGCGGGGACTGCGTTTGCATGGAGCGGGGACTGCGTTCGGCGGGTAGATCGGGCTGTCCGATAGACTGAGAGGCGATGCGCTGGGAAATCAGGTGGGGTTGCGCCTTGCTGATGGGCGCAGCGGTTGCATTGTCGACCGGATGCGGGACGCCGGGAGCGCCGCAGCCGCCATCGTTGAACCTGCCGCAGCCGGTGACCGATCTCTCGGCTGACCGCGCCGGGGACCAGGTGAGGCTGACCTGGACGATGCCGGAGAAAAACACCGACAAGCTGAAGCTGAAGGGCGATGTGACCGTCCGCGTGTGTTGGCAAGGCGCGAAAGGCGCGTGCATGGATGCCGGGATGCCGTTGGAACTGGCGCCTGGGGCGGACGCGACAGCAACCGAAGCACTGCCCAAGGAGCTGACCGCGGGACCGCCGCGGGTGGTGAATTATTTTGTGGAGCTGAAGAACCGCAAGGGGCGCTCGGCGGGGTTGTCGAATGCCGGGCCGATGATTGCGGGAGCACCGCCGGCCCCGGTCGCAGGATTGAAGGCGGAGGTGCAAAAAGGGGGGGTGGTGCTGCGCTGGACGGCAGACGGAGAAGGAGCGGCGGTGCGGCTGCATCGCAAGCTGTTGTCGGCGCCAGCGCAGAAGCCGAAGGAAACGATGACCGGGCCCGTGCCGGAAGCGGCGGAGCAGGACTTGTTGATTGAGAACGTGGGCCAGGGACGGGCGCTGGACAAAACGGCGCGGTTTGGTGAGTCGTATGAATACCGGGCGCAGCGGGTAGCGCGGGTGAACGTGAATGGCAAGACGCTGGAGATCGACGGAGCCGACTCTGCCGCAGTGCAGGTGGATGTGAGGGATGTGTTTCCGCCGGCGGCGCCGACGGGATTGGCGGCCGTGGCGTCATTGGGCACGAACGGAGCGGAGACGGCGATTGATTTGAGCTGGCAGCCAGACACGGAGGCGGACGTCGCGGGGTATGTTGTGTATCGGCGCGAAGGCAGCGGGGCATGGGAGCGGATTTCGCCAGCCGAGCCGGTGGTGGGGCCGGCGTTTCACGATGCGCACGTGCAACCCGGGCACGCATACCGCTATGCTGTGAGCGCTGTTGATCAGAGCGGGCATGAGAGCGCGCGTTCCGAAGAGGCGCAGGAAAGCGTGCCGCAGCGGTGACGCGAGGGCGCGGCATCGGCGGGGCGGGGAGAGATGCAATGAGGTATTGCCGGTTTTTGTTTGAAGAGCAGGCATTGTATGGAAAAGTGGAGATGCGCGGGGGCGAGCTGTGGATTGTGGATCTGGCAAGTGCGCCGGAGGAAGACCTGGCGTATCAGCTGGCGCATGCGCGAGCAACGTCGTGGAGTTTCGACTTTGAGCCGCTGCCGCTGAGCGAGGCACGGCTGCTGCCGGCGGTGACGCCCGCGAAGATCGTCTGCGTGGGGCGTAACTATAGGGAGCATGCGCAGGAGTTGGGGAACGAGGTTCCGGCGGAGCCGTTGTTGTTTTTCAAGCCGCTTTCATCGCTGTTGGCGGCGGGAGAAACGGTGCGGATGCCGGCGGCTTCGCAACGCGTGGACTACGAAGGCGAGCTGGCGGTGGTCATGGGGAAGAGAGCGACAAAACTGAAGGCGGATGGGAGCTGGAAGAGCTATGTGCGCGGCTACACGCTGGCCAACGACGTAACCGCGCGTGATCTGCAGAAGAAGGACGGGCAGTGGACCCGGGCGAAGGGGTTTGACACATTTTGCCCGGTGGGCCCGCTGGTGAGCGACGAGGTGGACCCTGGGGCCGGGCTGACGATTGAGACGCGCGTGGACGGCGAGGTGCGGCAGCGGGGTTCGACGGGAGATTTCATTTTTGGGGTTCCAGAACTGCTGGCCTACATCACGGCAGCGATTACGCTTGAGCCGGGCGACCTGGTGCTTACGGGAACTCCGGCGGGGGTTGGGCCGGTGAAAGCGGGGGACAGGGTTGAGGTGGAAGTGGATGGGCTTGGGAAGCTGACGAATCTTTTTGCGGTCGATGCCAGTTGATTTTCAGTGAAATGCAACCTTGCCCTCTTCGGTGAATCGAAGAAGAGGGATAGACTGGTAGCGAAATGCGCTGCGGGCGGATTTACCGTGCGCCGTGCCTTCCCCGAGGAGGAATGATGCCGCAGAATTTGCTGGAACAATTGCGGAAGTTTACGACTGTGGTCGCTGACACCGGCGATATTGAGGCGATGGAGCAGTTTAAGCCGACGGACGCTACCACGAATCCGTCGTTGATTACGACCGCGGCGCAGATGCCGCAATATCAGGAGATAGTGGATAGCGTGCTGAAGGAAGCGCGCAACGAACTGGGCGACAGCGCGACGGACCAGGACGTGGCCAACCTGGCGTTCAAGCGGTTGGCGGTGGCGTTCGGGAAGAAAATCCTGGCGATTGTGCCGGGCCGGGTTTCGACAGAAGTGGACGCGCGGCTCTCGTATGACACGCACAAGACGATTGACATGGCGCGCGAGATTATCGGCCAGTATGACGCGGCCGGCGTGAAGCGCGAGCATGTGCTCATCAAGATTGCGTCGACGTGGGAAGGGATTCGCGCGGCGGAGGTGCTGGAGCGCGAGGGGATTCACTGCAACCTTACTCTGCTTTTTGGGATTCACCAGGCAATCGCGGCGGCTGAAGCGGGGGTGACGCTGATCTCGCCATTCGTAGGAAGAATTCTGGACTGGTACAAGAAGGACACGGGGAAGGATTTTCACGGCGCCGATGACCCGGGCGTGCAGTCGGTGACGAGGATTTACAACTACTTCAAGAAATTCGGCTACAAGACGGTAGTGATGGGAGCGAGCTTCCGCAACATCGGCGAGATTGAAGAACTGGCGGGATGCGATCTGCTGACGATTTCGCCGCAGCTTCTGGGAGAGCTGGAGTCGGGGCAAGGCGATCTGCCGCGCAAGCTTGATCCGGAAAAAGCGAAGACGATGCAGATCGAACGGATCCATATGGACAAGGAGACGTTTGACCGCATGCATGCGGAAGATCGCATGGCGCACGATAAGTTGAAGGAAGGGATCGAAGGATTCTCATTGGCGCTGGAAAAGCTGGAAGGGCTGCTGGCAAAGCGGCTGGCAGCGCTGGAGTCGCGAACGCCGGCGGCAGTGTGAACCGAGAAAATTCGAAGGAATTGAAGGGCAGCCCAAGGTGGCTGCCCTTTGTTCTTTTGGTTCCCTGACGACACAACCGTAACCAACAGGTGTGATTTACAGCATTGGCAAAGGCGACAGTGCAGGTAAACTCGGTTTTACACCCAGTAAGTTCGGGGCGTTGATCGGGAAGAACGCCAACGAACTCCAAGCCGCTTCGCGATGATGAGCAGGACGGCCTGGGGCGCGGGGGATCCTGAAGGCGCCTATGCTGTAACCGGGCAGAAGCTCCGGAGTGCGCATGTTGCACGGGGCAGCCCCCTCGAACCGGCGCTGTGCGCGGCCGCTGGAGGTGTCTCATGCAAACCGAAGCTCATCCGCTCGAATCCTTTTTCCAAGACGCAGTGCGCCGCAGCTTTACGGACAAACTGGGCATGAACGATAGCGCGGTCATCGATTATGTCGCGCGTCTACTCTGCGAGTTTTCAGAACCCGACAATCTGCACCGGCTGCGCGATGCGACCGGCCATCGCGTAGAGACAGTTGCCGAGATGCTGCGCGCCGCCGACCCTGTGTACGGCACAGCAACTTCGTTTGACGAAGAGCGCGCGGTGCGCAAGTATATCGGCGACTACGCGCTGTATATGGCCGGCATGCACCTGGACGTGATGGAGTCGGCTCCCAACTACGAAATCGATCGCGCGATTGTGGACGAGATGATCAAGGTCGGCAAGGAGAGTTACTTCATCGTGAGCCAATTCAACCTATTCGAATACGAGAAGGAAGCGCCGATGTTTGCGCGGCTGGCAGAATGCCTGGATCGCTGCGTACTGGGGCTCGCGCTGATTCGTGGAGAATTGGGAGAGCGCCGTTTCCTGACTTCGCCGCGGAGCTCGAATTGAGGATCCCGAGGCAAAGGCTCGGAAGCAGCGGTTCTTTGCCTCGGCGTTCCCACGAAAGTTGTATTCGATCGTAAGGGCCGGCCGATTGTCTTTGCAGTCGCGGTTCTCCAGTGCCAAAAATTTTTCCATCCTTACTTGGCAATCACAACATTTCGAGTACTCTCTTTGTCAAAGCAATGTAAATAGGGCAGTGGCTGGCATTCCCGGCTCCGCTCCAATGACGAACTTGGCTGCGGGGGCCCCCGGCTGTATTGCGAGTTGAGTTCAGCCAGTGCCCTCCAAACGAGGCTGGCTGCGCGCGAGCACGCCGGCGGGGCTTTCCAAATCGCGGGATGTGCCGATAGCTATAGCACGCGAATGGCGAGGAGCCATTCAGAGGGGATCGGACCACGATTCAGGGAATGCCCGAAGGAGGCGTGTATGGAGTCGCAAGCACATCCACTGGAGCCCTTCTTTCAACAGGCTGTGCGAAACAGCTATGAAGGAAAGCTGGGGCTGAACGATCCGGACGTGACGGGCTATGTGGCCCGCCTTCTGTGCGAATTCTCGCAGGCCGACAAGCTCTACAAGCTGCGCGATGCGATGGGACATCCGATCGAGGAGCTGGGAACGCTGATGCGCGCGGCCGATCCTGTGAACGGGACCGCGGACTCCTTCGATGCCGAACGGTCGGTGCGGAAGTATATCGGCGACTATGCGCTCTTTGTGAGTGGAATGTATCCCGAGGCAATGGCGCCGGGACACAGGCGTCGCGGCGCGCACGCGAGCCTGGGCGAGTTGATCCAAGCCGGCAAGGAAAGCTACTTCATCGTGAGCCAATTCAATCTTTTCGAGTATGAGAAAGAAGCGCCGCTGTTCGCACGGCTCTCGGACTCGTTTGAGCGCTGCATTCTAGGGCTTGCGCTGGTGCGGGAGGACTTGAACAAGCGCAAGGCACTGCCACCGGTGGTGAACTGATGGACCTGCGGTGCGAGCGCGCTTGAGGAACTCGCGGCGTTAGCGGGTCGACGCAAACGCTCCGGGTCTCAGAAGCGAGACCCGGGACGCCCAGATTCCATCCGAGATTGAGAATGGAAAGAGGCGCGGCTTTTGGGGCCGCGCATTTTTGTGTTCAGTTGCTACTCGGACCAGACGGCGAGAACGTTGCCTGCGCTATCGCTGAAGTGGAAGCGGCGGCCGCCGGGAAATTCGAAGGTGGGAACGATGATGGTGCCGCCGGCAGCGACGATGGCGGATTCAGTGGCTTTGAGGTCGGCAGAGTAGAGAACAACAAGGGGCGCGGTTTTGGCCGGATCAGGTGCGGCGGGCACGCGGTAGAAGCCGCCATCGATGCCGGCGGAGGCGGCGGTAAAGCTGGCGTAGTCGGGGCCGTAGTCGACGAAGCTCCAGCCGAAGACGGTGGAATAGAACTTCTTGGCGCGTTCGAGGTCGGTCGAAGCGAGTTCAATGTAGTTGATGTGGTGATGATGTTGTACCTGGCTCATGGTGTTCTCTCCTGGTTTGGAATGGATGGCGTTGAGGGAGAGGCGGCCTGGGCGCGAGGCGTGTGCACACTTCTCCCGAAGTGCTCTGATACGCCTCCATCCACATTCCCTCAGAGGCAGGAGAGTGCAGGTAGAGCCCCGCCGGTTGGA
>DATJMC010000102.1:0-91050 GCA_035508975.1 Occallatibacter sp. | reverse complement strand
GGGGTTACAATTATGCCGCCTGAAGACTGCATGCGAAGGGAGACTCTGCCATGAGCAATCTTCTCTTGATCTTCACGGTGGTGTTTGTACTGGCAATTGCCCTAGCTTGCGCGGTGGGGGCACTCATGATGGCGGGCGGCGTGAAGGATTCAGAAGAACCGCCCTGGCGCAGGCGCAAGGTAGCGGGACCGCATCACTTGTTCAAGAATCTGCACTGACATGCCGGCTCCGCCTGCGGGCGAAACGTGCGCCGGCATGGTGCGCGTGCCAGGACTCGGGGCTCAGTGTTTCCTTCCCACGGCGAGCAGGGTCTGGAATTGCGGAGCGTCCGGATCCTTGTCCACGATGGAAACGCGGATGTCGTCAAATCCTGCCTTCGCCAGCATCGTCTCCATCTCCGCCTCGCTGAAGCCCAGCCACTCGTCGGCGTAGAGGTCGCGGGCCTCCTCAAAGCGGTGCTTGGCAAGATCGAGAATCGCAATTCGTCCGCCCGCACGCACAATGCGCGCGGCTTCGCGCAAAGCGCGCTCCGGATGCGCCGCGTGGTGGAGGGACTGCGAGAAAAAGGCGAGGTCGACTGAAGCATCGTCGATGGGGAGCTCTTCCATCTCTCCAAGCCGGAACTCAACATTGTGGGCGGCTGCACGCAGGGCCTGTTCGCGCGCGACGTCGAGCATCTTCTCAGAGGAGTCGACGCCGATGACGCGCACAGCACTCTCCGAGAGCAGAACAGCGGAGCCGCCGTCGCCGGAACCGAGATCGGCAATCACCATGGGAGGCAACAGCCGGAGCAGGGCATCGGCGAGGCTCTTCCATGATTTGCCGGGTACGTAGTCCTTGCCCAGGCGCCCGGCCATGCTGTCGAAGAAGGCGCGCATCCTGTCTTGCCTCTTCTTGACCACCAGCCCCATGGCGGCGCGATCGGCTGCAGCTTCGGGAATTTCGCCGGCTGCCTGGCCGATGAGCTCTTCCAAAAGATCACCTCCGCCGGAACTGGTCAGGCGGTAGAGATTGTTTTTTCCGGTGCGCCGGTCTTCAACCAGACCGGCCTGCTTGAGCTGGGAAAGATGGGTGGAGATGGAGCTTTGGCCCATGGTCAGGATTTCCTGAAGTTCGGCGACGGAGAGCTCTTCTTCTTTTAAAAGCAATAAGATACGGAGCCGGCTGGGTTCGGCTGCGGCGCGCAGAATTTTGAGGATTGACGGCATAGAGAAGTTCTGCTACATATCAACATATCACGATATGTCGATATAAGGAGTTTTCATGGCCACCCCCACACTGGAAATTGAGCAATCCGCCTACAAAGTCGCCGACCTTTCGCTCGCCGATTGGGGCCGCAAAGAGATCGCCATCGCCGAGCACGAGATGCCGGGCCTGATGGCGATTCGAAACAAGTATGCGGCCGAGAAGCCGCTCGCGGGCGTGCGGGTCACCGGCTCGCTGCACATGACCATCCAGACGGCGGTACTGATCGAGACGCTGGTGTCGCTGGGCGCCGAGGTACGCTGGGCCAGCTGCAACATCTTCTCCACGCAGGATCACGCCGCTGCGGCGATCGCGGCGGCAGGCGTGCCTGTCTTCGCGTGGAAGGGAGAGACGCTGGAAGAGTATTGGGATTGCACCTATCGCGCGCTGAGCCATAAGGGCGGCAAAGGACCGCAACTTGTGGTCGATGACGGCGGCGACGTAACGCTGCTCATCCACAAGGGTTATGAGCTGGAAGACGGCGACAAGTGGGTCGACACGCCGAGCGGCAATCACGAAGAGCAGGTGATCAAGGATCTGCTGAAGCGCGTGTATGCCGAAGATCCGAAACACTGGCACAACGTGGTGAAGGATTGGCGCGGTGTTTCAGAAGAAACGACGACCGGTGTGCATCGGCTTTACCAGATGCTCGAGAAGGGCAAGCTGCTCGTCCCTGCAATTAACGTAAACGACTCCGTGACCAAGTCGAAGTTCGACAACCTTTATGGCTGCCGGGAGTCGCTGGCCGACGGCATCAAGCGCGCCACAGACGTGATGGTTGCCGGCAAAGTGGCTGTGATCTGCGGCTATGGGGATGTGGGCAAGGGCTGCGCGCACTCTTTGCGAGGCATGGGCGCTCGCGTGATCGTGACGGAGATTGACCCGATCAACGCGCTGCAGGCGGCGATGGAAGGCTTTGAAGTGACGACGGTGGAAGACACGCTGGGACGCGGCGATATCTACGTAACCTGCACCGGCAACGTGGACATTATCACTCTCGGGCACATGAAGGGAATGAAGGATCAGGCGATCGTCTGCAACATCGGGCACTTCGACAACGAGATCCAGATGGACCTGCTCAACGCGGAAAAAGGCGTGAAGAAGCTGAACATCAAGCCGCAGGTGGACTTTTATACGTTTGCGGACGGGCACGGCATCTTCGTTCTAGCCGAAGGACGCCTGGTGAACCTGGGCTGCGCGACGGGCCATCCGAGCTTCGTGATGTCGAACAGCTTTGCCAATCAGACGCTGGCGCAGCTCGATCTGTGGAAGAACAAAGATTCGTACAAAGTGAATGTCTACACCCTGCCCAAAAAGCTGGACGAAGAAGTGGCGCGGCTGCACCTGGAAAAGATCGGTGTGAAGCTGACGACACTCAGCAAGAGACAAGCCGACTACATCGGCGTGCCAGTCGAAGGGCCGTACAAAGCGGAGTTCTACCGCTACTAAGGGTCGTAGGTGGAGCAGGGCTGCGCAGGCAGCCCTGCATTTTAGATTAGAGGTCGGGCTTATGAGGAAGGAACTAAGTTTCTCGTTCGAATTATTTCCGCCGCGTACGCCGGAAGGCGTGGAACGGCTGCCGCATGTTCTCAGCCGTCTAGCCTCTGTCGGTCCCAGTTTTTTCTCGATCACGCACGGAGCAGGCGGTTCGGACCAGGACGGCACGTACCAGACGCTCTTGACCGTCGCCCAGCATACGGGCGTAGAGACGGCACCGCATCTCACTTGCGTGGGCTCGACCCGCGCGAAGGTCGGCGCGCTGCTCGATCGCTATCGAGAAGCGGGGGTGCGCCGCATTGTTGCACTGCGCGGAGACCTGCCCGCGACGGCTCTCGATGCCTCGGCGCCGGGTGAATTCCACTACGCGAACCAGCTGGTGAGTTTCATTCGCGAGCGGCACGGTGACTGGTTCAAGATTGAAGTCGCCGCCTATCCCGAGATGCATCCCCAGGCCTCCGATCCGCAAGCAGATTTCGACAACTTCCGGCGCAAGGTGGAAGCCGGCGCGGATGGAGCCATCACGCAGCTCTTCTACAACGTCGAAGCCTATCTGGATTTCATGGAGCGGTGCGACAAGGCACGCATCCGCATTCCCATCGTCCCCGGCATCATGCCCATCACGAGCTATGCGAATGTAGTGCGATTCTGCTCAGGCTGCGGGGCCGACCTGCCACGCTGGATTCGGCTTCGCCTCGAGCAATTTCAGGAGAACAAGCCGGCGCTGCTCGACTTCGGCCTGAGCGTGGTGACGCGTCTCTGCGAGACCCTGCTGCGCAATGGAGCGCCCGGGCTACACTTCTACACCATCAACCAATCTGAGCCCACGCTGCGCCTGTGGGACAGCATCGGACTGACGGTAACGGCCTAGGATCCGGTCTCTAGCCGCGGTTGCCTCTGAGCCACGGTCAGACGCGGTTCGTTCGCCCTCTCAACCGCTGCCACACCCGCCACGAGAAGCTGTGCATCAGGCGCGTCTGCTCGGCCTTGAGCGCGGCGTACGACGTGCGCACGTAGGCATCGAATTCAGGGGGCCAGCCGATGGTCGATCGCCTTTCCCCATAGTCGCCTTCAGCCCATTTGGCCAGCACCGCTTTGTAACCCACGACGTGGGTCACAAATGAGAGCAGGCATGGGGGCATCTGCTCTTCAATAATCAGCGAAGCCTTTTCGATGATGATTCTCTCGCGAATATCATTCAGCGGCATGAAGATCGTAGTCATCCACAGAACCCAGTCCTTCATCTCCGTATCGAGAATGGGATCGCTCTTTTCCTTGCCCTGCCTCCTCAAGAGCGAACGATACGCAGTGTTGCCGGCTTCCGACGCAACATAGAGAGGCCCGTAGAACTCATTGAGGCGCTTGTTGACGAGCTCCAGTTTGTCGCGGCGCCGGGCCAGCATGCGCGCGCTGAAAAATGTGACGAGGTACCCCAGAAAGGCCAGAACGACCGTGAGAATAGCCGCATTTTGCAGAACCGTCGGTACCGAGAGGATGTCCATCGGCGTTGCCGAGAGTATATGCGGCCGCTCGGCTCGACGGTGTGACCCTCGGCACCCGACCCTCCATCCGCGAAGATCTGTCGATGGAGGCGCTGGGTCAGGCGGGCACTTCGTCCATCCGGAACGGCATCCGGCGCAAGCGCTTTCCCGTGGCGGCGAAGATTGCGTTGGCAACCGCCGGGCCAGTCAGCGCCACGGCCGCCTCGCCCAGCCCGTGCGGCTTCTCGTGGCTCTCGACAAACCACACCTCGAGCTTCGGCGCTTCGGGAATCCGGAGCAGGCTGTAGTCGTCGAAGTTCTGCTGTTCCACCGCCCCGTTGCGGATCGTGACGGCCTCTTTCAGAATGGAACTCAATGTGAAGAGCATTCCCCCTTCCAGCTGCGAGCGCGCGCCGTTGGGGTTTACCACCTGACCGCAATCGACGGCGGTGACAAGCCGGTCGACACGGATGGTGTCGTTTTCGACGGTTACCTCGGCCACCTGCGCGAGATACGCATAGATGGTCGTGCACGAGATGCCTCGTCCTTGATTGGGTTTGAGCGGCTTTCCCCAGTCACCCTTCTGGGCCGCCAGGTCGAGCACCGCAAGCAGGCGATTTTTGTCGGGCGGACCCTCTTCGCCCCACACCGAGCGCGGTCTCCCGTCCTGCGCCTGCAGGAGACGCCTGCGAAACTGATAGGCATCCTGGCCCGCGGCATGCGCGAGTTCATCAATGAAGCACTCAACCGCGACTCCGTTGAATGAGCTCTCGACCGATCGCCACCACGCGCGCGGCACCGCGCTCTCGATCGGCGTAAATGCTTTTCGTTCTGGCGCGATGGAATAGACCAGCGGGCCCGGCAATTCTCCGCCGTTCGGCTTGCGTTTGCCCGGTTCTTCCCACTGGCCGGCGATCCACACGTTCGCCAGGAAATCCGACCACGCCAGCACGTTGCCCTGCGCATCCAGAGCTCCACGCATGCGCCGCATTCCTGCGGGCCGGTAGAAATCGTGTGTCATGTCGTCTTCGCGCGTCCAGACCAGCTTCACCGGCCCGTCCACGCGCTTGACGATCTGCGCCACCTCCGTCGGAAAGTCGTACTGGTAGCGGCGCCCGAATCCGCCGCCCATGAGCGTCGTGTGGACAAGCACTTTGCTCTGGTCCAGACCCAGCTCCTTCGCTATCACGTTGCGCGTCGCATCGGCGGCCTGCGTCGGCGCCCACACTTCGCACTTCCCGTCGCTGAATTGCGCCGTGATGTTCATAGGTTCCAGGCACGCGTGCGATACAAACTGAAACTCATACACGCTCTCCACGCGCTTCGCCGCGGCAATGTCGCTCAAATCTGTTTTGTTGGCATCCGAGGTCCAAGCCGGCGCCTTCGCGAGCGCGTCGTTCATGGCCGCGCGCAGCGTCACTGTGCTCTCGTCCGCATGCGGCCCGTTGTTCCACCTGATCTCCAGCGCTTTCCGCCCCTGCATCGCTGCCCACGTCGACTTCGCAACCACCACCACCCCGCCGGCCGTAAAAACCCGCATTCCCCGCGGCGGGATCTCGAAAACCTGCAACACGCCCGGCACCCGGAGCGCCTTCTTCGCATCGAACCCCGCCACAGTTCCCCCAAAGGTCGGGCATCGCGCGATCACCGCGTAGACCATCCCCGGCAGGCGCACATCCAATCCGAATCGAGCTGCGCCCGTGCACTTATCGGGAATATCGAGATGCGCAGTCGGCTTTCCGATTAGCGTGAATTGCCGCGGCTCTTTTTGTCTCACCGTCTTCAAATCGGGTAAGGGAAGCGCGCGCGCCGCCTGCACGAGCGCCCCATAACCCGCCTTGCGGCCCGATCCGGCATGCGTCACTTCGCTGTTCGCGGTCGAGCACTCAGCCTCGGGTACGCCCCATTGCCGTGCCGCCGCCGTAATCATCAGGGAGCGCACCGCCGCTCCCGCCTGTCGCAGGGGCACAAAGTTCGAGAGCACGCTCCCGCTTCCGCCTGTGCCGACGGAAAAATCCGACTGCACTACCCTCACACGCTTCCAGTCGAGATCGGCTTCGTCTGCCAGTATCATGGGCAGCGCCGTGTAGATACCCTGGCCCATCTCCGACTGAGCCAGCACCAGCTCCGCGCTCCCGTCCTGCTCCACATGAATCCACGCATCAAAAGGATTCTTCGCGATGACGCTGCGGCCGGCTTCTCCTACACCTTCATTGGCGCGATTGCGGAGATGGAACCCGATCACCAGCGCTCCGCCCGCAGCGGCCGCGGCTCCGGCACCCAGAAACACTCTCCGCGTGATTTGTTTGGTTGGCGGCGGGGGTGGCGGCGTCTCGATGAATTCCTTCGGATCGGCCTTCATGCGCGCATCTCCTGTGCCGCGGTGTGGATTGCTTTGCGGATGCGGAAGTAGGTGCCGCAGCGGCAGACGTTTCCGGTCATCGCGTCGTCGATCTCGGCATCAGTCGGATTCTTGGTCGTCGCCAGCAGCGCGGCCGCCGACATGATCTGACCACTCTGGCAGTAGCCGCACTGCGGAACCTGCTCGGCGACCCAGGCTTGCTGCACGACGTGCAGCGGCGTGGCTGCCAACCCCTCAATCGTCGTGATTTTCTTGCCCCGCGCATCGGCAACGCTGGTCTGGCACGAGCGCACCGCCGTTCCGTCCAGGTGCACCGTGCAGGCACCGCACATGCCGATGCCGCAACCATATTTGGTGCCCGTCAGCGAAAGCAGATCGCGCAGCGCCCATAGCAGCGGCATCTCGCTGTCGGCTTCGAAGCTGCGCTTGGAACCATTCACGTCTAACGCAAACTCGGCCATTTTCCAACTCCCACGCAAAACCTACTCCGTGTGCTGCACAGGGGCGAGCGTTCTGCAGGGAAGGGGGTGCCCATTGCAGCCAAGCTTCCGCGGCATGCAGGATCCCTGCGAGAGTCATTCGGCTTTGAATGGCGGAAGTTGACTCGTGCGGCAAGGGAGCAAATCGGCGCGGCTCAGGCGCCGCGGGGCGGTTTTCAAGAAGCGTTGACACGCAAAGGGCGCGCCCGATCCGTGGTTAGCAGGTTCGGCTCAAGGACCAACGCGCTTGCTTTTCGACGCTGCAGGCACCACCTGGATTTCGAAGATCTTCGGCCACAGCTTCCCGGTCACCAGGAGCCGATCGCGTGCCGCGTCATAGGCAATGCCGTTCAGCACGGCTTCGTGATTGCTGCGGGCGCTCGCGGGCAGCAAGCCGGCGAGGTCTATCCAACCCAGCACCGAGCCGGTTGCAGGCGCGATGCGCGCGATGCGATCGGAGTGCCATATGTTCGCGTAAATCTGCCCATGGATGAACTCCAGCTCATTCAACTGCGTCACAGGTCTGCCGTGATCCTTGACGGAGATGCTGCGCGTCTCTTTGAAAGTCGCGGGGTCGAAGAAACGCAGCGTGGCGGTGCCGTCGCTCAGGATCAGGTTCTGTCGGTCGTGCGTAAGTCCCCATCCCTCGCCGTCGAAATGGAACGACCGAAGAAAGCGAAAGGTCGCGCGGTCGTAGACGAGCGCGACGTGCGATTGCCAGGTGAGTTGCACCAGCGTCGATCCCCAGTCAGTGAGGCCTTCGGCGAAGTAGGAGCCGGGCACCTCATGGAACTGAAGGATCCGGCCGCTCTCGAGATCCTCTTCGCGCAACGAAGATTGGCCCTTGATGCCGGTGCTTTCGTAGAGGTGACCATCGACGAAGATCAGTCCCTGGGTGAAGGCATCCCGGTCATGCGGGAATGCGTGGATGATTCGATACGATTCGGCTGGGCTGACGGCAAAGCACAGGCGCGTGAGGCACAGAACAAGCCACAAGCGCCATGCGACTCGGGAGCAAAAAGTCATTTGCCTCCATGGAATCGACCGAAGCCGATGGCGGCCATCACCGCCGTCACCAGCATTCCTGTAAAGACGAGCCCCGCCGAGACAACATCGTGCAGATCGAACGTTCCCACGCGAAACGTAAGAAGGTAGGCGGCCGCAAGGTTAAAGAATCCCCATACGACGTTCACGGTCGAAGAAGACAGGCCTTTCCCGGGAGGTGAGGCGAAGGGGGTCTGGAATGGGCGTCCAGAGATGCCATTGCCGATGTGGGGCAGGGCATTGGCGAGAAACAAACCACCGCAAAAATAAGAGGGATAGATCCACCAGCTCATAATCGCCATCATGCGCGCGGTAAATCTGCGCTGCCACGATTTTAGTGTTCCCCTCTCAATTTTTGTGAGGGCAGACCGCTCCCGGGCCCAGCTTCGATGACTAGCTGGCCCCCAGATAGATGAACCGCAGCAGAAAAAGCACAGCCAGAATGTAGAGGAGCCAGTCCTGCTTGCGATAGTTGCCCGTTGCCACATGCAGCACGGCCCAGGCGATGATGCCGAAGCCCAGGCCGTTGGCAATCGAATAGGTGAGCGGAATCAGAATCAGCGTCAGGAACGCCGGAACTGCGACGAGCGGCTCGTGCCAGCGAATCTCGGTGATCGTCGCGAGCATGAGCGACCCCACCAGAATCAACGCCGGAGCCGTAGCCGACGAGGGCACGACGCCGACAAAGGGCGCGGCGCCCACCGCTCCCAAAAACAGCAAGCCGGTCACGATCGCGGTGACACCCGACCGGCCGCCCGCAGCAACGCCGGCCGTGGACTCCACGTAGCTCGTGACGGTCGAAGTGCCGGTCATCGACCCAAACACCGTTGCCGTGGCGTCGGCGAAGAGAATGCGGTTCAGGCGCGGGATGGAGTGATCGGCGGCGATGAGGCCGGCGCGCTTGGTGACCGCGACGAGGGTGCCGAGGTTGTCGAAGAGGTCGACGAAGAAGAAGACGAAGATAATTTCGAGGAGTCCCTTGTTGAGTGCGCCGCGGATATCGAGCTTCAGCGCGGTTTGCGTGAGGGCAGCAAAGCCGCCGCCCGCGGGCGCCCAATGCACGAGGCCGAGAGCCCATGCAATGCCCGTAGTGACGAGCACGCCAGCCAAGATTGAGCCGCGCACCTTTTTCACTTCGAGAGCGACCATGAGGATCAGTCCGAAGAGGGCCAGAGCGGTGGATGGATTGCGGATGTTCCCCAGGCCAACGAGCGTCGCGGGATCGCTGACCACGAGACCCGCGTTGCGAAAACCAATGAAAGCGATAAACAGCCCGATTCCGCTGGCGACCGCGGCATAAAGTTCGTGGGGAATGGAGCGCAGGATCATCTGCCGGATACCCGCGCCAGTGAGGACAAGGAAAATGACGCCGGAGATGAAAACCGCTCCGAGCGCGGTTTGCCAGGGGATGTGCATCTTCAGGCAGACGGTGTAAGTGAAGTAGGCGTTGAGACCCATTCCCGGCGCAAGCGCGATGGGATAGCGTGCGACGATGCCCATAAGAATGGAGCCGAAGGCAGCCGACAAGCAGGTAGCGGCGGTGACGGCAGGAAGCGGCACTCCCGCCGCGGAGAGAATGGCGGGATTGACCAGCACGATGTAGGCCATCGTGAGAAAGGTCGTGACCCCGGCCAGAATCTCGGTGCGCCAGTTGGTTCCCAGGCGGGTAAATTCAAAATAACGTTCGAGGATCTTGAGCATGAGCGAGTTCCCTTAGAAAACCATAGACCTCGCTCAACGCAAAGCGATTTGTTTATGCGGCGCCCTGATCCAGGCCGGATTTTGATTCACGCCGCAGCGATCATCCCCCGGCGCCTGCGCAGCAGCCAGTTCATCGAACCGCCCTGAACCACGATGGAAAAAACCACAACCAGGTAGGTAGCGCCCAGGATCCACGAGCGCCCAAACATCTGGGGAACCGAGAGCGCCAGTGCAATCGAGAGCCCGCCGCGCAGGCCGCCCCACGTGAGCACGAGTGTTGAACTGCGATGGCCGGGTTGCAGCAGGCGAACCGAAAGGAGAATCAGCGCTACGGCCGCCAGCCGTACAGTATTGACGGCCACAATCCCTGCGGCTCCTGCGCGTACGGCCGCCGCATCCAGAGGAATGGCCATGGCCTCAAGCCCGAGCAGGACAAAGAGCACCGAGTTTTGAACCTCGTCAATGACCTTCCAGAATTCGTCCACTCTGCCATGCGCAATGTGCACCTTGCTCGCTCGCTCGTTGAAGTGGCGCAGCGCGATGCCTGCGACTACAGCTTCCAGGGGGGCAGACAACCTCAATTCATCGGCAAGCACGTAGCCGCCGAGCGCCAACGCCACGGTGAGCAGGATGTCAACCTGGTAGGCATCAACCCTCCGCATGAGGTGCGAGACGATCCACGCGGCCGCAACTCCCACGAACACCCCACCGCCGGCCTTCGCGAGCAGCAGGCCTGCGGCGTGCCAAGGGGTGGGCGCATTGCCGCGCGCCAGATCAAGCATGGTGATAAACAGAACGGCACCGATACCGTCGTTAAAAAGCGACTCGCCCGCAAGCTGCGCCTGGATGCGCTTCGGAATGCCTACGCGGCGGAGCATTTCCAGCACGGCGATGGGATCGGTAGGCGAGACCAGCGCGCCAAACAGCAGGCATTCCATCCATGTCGCGGCGCTCCCGCTCAGAGCGAGCATGAGCAGCGCAACCAGCAAAAAGCTGAACGCGGTTCCGACAACCGAAAGCAGCGCAACCGTCAGTTTTTCGCGCGCCAGGTCTTGCAGATCCAGCAGGAACGCGCCGGCGAACAACAACAGGGGCAGCATGCCATGCAGGATGAGCCGCTCAAAGTTGATTTGCTCGACCAGGCCGGCCGCCCAGCGATGAATGCCGGGGACGAGCCCGGACGCGAGCGTCAGCGCAGCCGATGCCAGCACCGTCAGCAACATTGTGCCGATGGTGATTGGCATGCGGAGCCAGCGCGCGCTGAGCAGGCCAAACACCGCTGCGATCGCAAATAGAAGGCTCAGGATGGCTAGAGTGCTCATGGCGCATTTCCCGGGGGCAGCGTGTCCTCATCGTACAAAAAAGGCTGAGCTGCGGGTTGAAGAATCAGGAAAGGTGGGCGCTCAGGAAAAAACGCAGGAGTTGCTGCCGGCGTGAGGCAGCGAATGGAACGACATTCTCAGCAGGCTCAGTCCGGATTGCGCAGTTGGGTTTGAACCAAGTCAGCGCAGCAGTTTTGCCGCCTCTTTGGCGAAATACGTTACGATGAAGTCCGCGCCCGCCCGGCGGATTCCTGTCAGCGACTCGAGTATGGCGCGGTCGCGATCAAGCCACCCTTTCTCGAACGCGGCCTGCAGCATGGAGTATTCGCCGGAAACCTGGTAGGCGCCAAGGGGCACATCGACGCGCTCGCGGGCGGCGAGCACCACGTCGAGGTAGGGCATGGCGGGTTTCATCAGGATCATATCCGCGCCTTCTTCGATGTCGAGGTCGATCTCGCGCAGTGCCTCGCGCAGGTTCGCGCCATCCATCTGGTAGGTCTTGCGGTCGCCGAACTGGGGCGCCGAGTCGGCAGCCTCGCGGAATGGTCCATAGAAGGCCGAGGCAAATTTCGACGCATAACTCAGGATCGGCGTCTCCATGAGCCCATGCTTGTCAAGATCCTCGCGAATGGCGGCCACCCGGCCATCCATCATGTCGCTTGGAGCCACAATGTCGGCGCCGGCCCGGGCAAGGCTCGTTGCCGTCTTAGCCAGCAGCTTGAGTGATGGATCGTTGTCGACTGTAAAACCACCGTGGGTTTTGACGACCACGCCGCAGTGTCCGTGGCTGGTGTATTCGCACAGACAAACGTCGGCGATCAGAGCCAGCTTCGCCGCGGCGTTCGATTGCTTCAGCGCACGCAGGCCCTGCTGCACGATTCCGTCGTCGTCCCACGCACCGGTCGCCTGCTCATCCTTGGCGTCGGGCAAGCCAAACAGGAGCAGGCCGCCGATTCCGAGGTTCGCGGCCTCTTCGGCTTCGTAGACAGCTTCGTCCACAGAAAGGTTGAAGACGCCTGGCATCGAGGAGACCGCGTTCCGCACGCCCTTGCCGGGGCACAGAAAAAGCGGGTAGATCAGGTCGCCGGCATCGAGCACCGTTTCGCGGACGAGCGCACGCAGCGACTCTGTGCGGCGCAGGCGGCGCATGCGATTCTGCGGGAAGCTCATGACTCGATTGTAAGTCAGGGCTGCCAGCGCGCGTGTGACGGGTGTAGTTTTCCATCCAATGGATTATTCGGCGCGCAGCGCCTCTACGGGGTTCAGGGAAGCGGCACGATGCGCCGGGATATAACTCGCAAGCAGTGTCGCCGCAAGCAAAACCAGCATCACCACCGCGAGGATCGAAACATCCCATGCCTTCACCCCAAACAACAGCTTTTGTAACAGCATTCCGGCGCCCACCGATCCGGCTCCGCCGAGCAGGATTCCCAGCAGCGCGAGCCGGCCGGCCTCGCGAAGCACCATGGAGCGGACCGCGATGCGCTGCGCGCCGAGAGCCATGCGCACGCCAATCTCTCGCGTTCTCTGGCTTACCGAGTAGGCAATCACTCCGTAGAGCCCCACGCCGCTCAACAGCAATGCCAAGACCGCGAAACCACCCACCAAGTATGCGGTGGATCGATGGAAATATGCGGCTTGGGATTGGCCGATTGCCTCGTTCATGGTTGATGCCGCGTCGGTCCCAACGTCCAGATTGATCGCGTGAACGGCAGATGCGAGCGTGGGTAGAATTGTGTGTTCGTCCTGCGCGGTGCGTGCGATCAACACAAATCCGGAACTTGCGTCCTGGTAATAAGGCTCATATTCCGTCGGCGACTGCGCTTCGTCGAGCGATCCGTCTTTAAAGTCCTCGACCACCCCAACGATCTGGCGAATCGACGCGGGAGTCAGTGCCACATCTCCAATGCGTTTTCCCACGGGGTCTTCTCCGGGGAAGTACGTGTGCGCGAAGTTGCGGTTGATCACGACGACCTTGGGCTTGGTTGCGTCGTCGGCATCGGTGAAGAAACGACCCGCCAGCAGGCGCACATGCAGCGTGTTCAGGAATCCGGGGCTTACCTCGCGCTCAACCACCGTAATATGCGCACCGTTGAAGGGTTTGCCTAGAAGGCGCACCCAGTCGGTGTTGCAGTTGCAACTTACCGGCAAGAGGCTGGTGACGGCTGCGGACTGCACTCCAGGGAGGCTTTCAACCCGATCGAGAAGCCTCCGCGCGAACGTGATCTGTTCGCGGTCGTCGGGAAACTCCAGTCCCGGGAGCCGCACATGAAGCGTCGCGAGGTGATCGGTGTCGAAGCCGACGTCGACATGTAAGAGCCGGTAAAGACTCTTGCCAAGCAGGCCTGCGCTTGTCAGAAGGACCATAGTGGCGGCTAGCTCGATGATCACCATGCGGCCTCCGACACGCCGCCACAGCGTGCTCGCGCTGGTTCGCCCCCCTTCGATCAGACTTTCATGCAGGTTTGAAGCGAACTGATGCAGAATTGGAGCTGCCGCAAAGAGCGCTGAAGCGAGCACCGTGAGCAGTCCCGCAAATTGCAGGATGTGCGTGTTGAGATGAAGATCCGCCAGGTAGGGCATGCCAGCAAGCATGTTTTTGGAAATCATTCGGCGGAGGGCCTGGACCATCCCATCGGCGAGCGCGAGGCCGAGCAGGACGCCGCAACTTGTCAGCAGCAAGCTTTCGGTCGCAAATTGGCGGCTGATTCGGGCCTGCGATGCGCCCAGCGCGCCACGTACGGCAATTTCGCGGCGACGACTCTCGGAGCGCACCAGCAAGAGGCTCGATACATTCACGCAGGCGATAAGAAGCAAAAGCCCGGCACCGCTCAGAAGCAGCAGCAGGATAGGGCGAACGTCGCCGACGATCACTTTTGCGAGAGGCTCGATGCTCGCTCCGCGCCCGCGGTTCGTGTCCGGATACTTCCTTTCCAACTGCTGCGCGATGGCTTGCATGTTGGCCCGGGCAGCGGCGACCGTTACACCCTCTTTGAGGCGGCCGACGCCGAACAAGTAGTGGCAGTCGCGCTGTTGGTCGCAGTGGTTCTCCGGCTTCAGGGGCATCCAGAATTCCGCAGCGGCACTGGGTGCAAATTCGAATTCTCGGGGAAGCACGCCGATAATCGTTTGCACGACGCCGTCCAGCCTCACCGTATGCCCGATCACATCGTTTCTTGCGCCGTAGCGGCGTTGCCAGGCTCCGTAGCTCAACATCACAACGTTGGGACCGCCCACGACCTCTTCGTTCGCATGAAAATCCCGGCCCAGGACCGGAACCACACCCAGGGTGCGAAAGAACCCCGCGCTCACGCGCTCTCCCGGTGTTGGTTCGGTGCCCGTCGGAGTCGCAAGCAGGGCAGGCCAGCCCGTGAAGACGTCAAGCGAACTGAGGACGGTGTTCATCCTCTTCCAATCGAGATAGTCGGGATAAGAGATGTTTACGCGCGCGAATCCCGCCTCGCTTTCGGTCACGTGCATGAGGCGTTGCGGATCCGCATAGGGCAGTGGCTTGATGAGGGCAGCGTCAACAAAAGCGAAGATAGCTACGCTGGCTCCCATTCCCAAGGCAAGCACGGCGACCGCGGTGACGGAGAAGGCGGGATTCTTGATCATCTGTCTTATGGCGAAGCCGGCATCATGCACAAAATGCCCAAGCCAGGACGCGCGTCTGCTCCAGCGAAAGCGATCCTCGAATCCGCGCACATTGCCGAATCGGGCGCGCGCCTGCCGCGCGGCTTCTTCTGCATTTAACCCTTCGTCTTTCAGCGCATCCGTTTCCAGCTCGAGGTGAGCGCGAATCTCCGCGGAAAAGTCTTCTGTCCTGCGTTTGGGTCGCCACATATTCCCTCTCTGATACGCTCGCCAGCGTATGGTGTTGATGGATGATGCGTGCAGAGCGCCGCTTCCGTCACTTATTGCCGTCGGAACGGCCCGCACTACTCGGTGCGCAGGGCCTGCAGCGGATCCACGCTTGCGGCACGGCGCGCCGGCACTGCGCTTGCCGCCAGGGCTACAGCGACGACGCCGATCACCGCCAGTCCATAACTCAAACCATCGAGCGGCTTCACACCATAGAGGGCCGACCCAAGGGCTCGCCCAATCAAAAATGCAAGGGGCGCGCCCACGAGAATTCCGATTGCGGCCAGGAGAAGGCTGTCGCGCACGATAAGCCACACCACCTGCCCGCGCCGAGCGCCGAGCGCCATGCGCACGCCAATCTCCGCAGTACGCGTGTTTACGCGGAAGGCCAGCGTTCCATACAAGCCGGTCGCCACCAGGACGATAGCCAGAGCCCCGAAGAACTCCGCCAGGCGGGCGAACATCAGTTGCTGGGCGATCCCCTCATCGTATTGCGCACGCTGCGTCATGGGTTTGATCAGCGGCAGATTCGGATCGAGTTCCTGCACGGCTCTTTGGGCAGCCGGCAGGATCGCCAGCGGATTGCCGTGCGCGCGCAATTCCACGGTCATCCCGCTCACCTGCGGGATTTGCGCATACATGAACCATGCCATCGGAATCGGGTCTTCGGTGATGCTGCGAAACTTGTGATCGCGCACGACTCCCACGATCGTCATAGGGAAATCCATCGAGGCCGGGCTGATCGTATGTCCCAGCGGATTTTCATTGGGCATAAACTTCTTTGCGAATTCCTGGTTGATGATCGCGACGCGCGGAGACTTCGCGGTGTCCGAGCGGGCAAATTCGCGTCCTTCGAGGACGGGCACACCCAAGGTGCGGAAGAAATCCGGGCCGATCACGTTGCTGCGCACCGTGCGATCGCCGCCGGCGGGCACATCGGGCGGCCGGCCATCCACGTTCCAGGCGTAGTTGTCTGACACGCCCGAACCCAGCCGTTCCGCCATAATCGTCGCCGACTCCACGCCGGGCACGCGCCGCAGGCGTTCGAGCAATCGCTGATAAAACGCAATGCCCTGGGGAAGCGACTGGATCGCGGGCTTCACGTCGAACACCACGAGTCCATCGGTCGAGAATCCCAGCGACGTGTTCTCGAGGTTTTGCAGGGTCCTGACCAGCAGCCCGGCGCCCACCAGCAGGACCAGGCACAATGCCATTTGCAACGCCACCAGCATCCGGCCGGTGCGTGTGCTGCCGGCATCCGCGTGTGCGGTTGCAGCCGCCGTGCGGAGCGCTGTCGCCGACCTGGTTGAAAGCGCAACCCCCAACGGGGCCAGCCCAAACAACAGGGATGCCAGCACCAGAATTGCGATCGTAAAGAGGAGGACGTTGCGATCGGGCGAGAGGCTCGACTCAATCTGAGCCCATGCGCCGAGCGCCCGCGTTGCCCAGACGGCAAAGAGCCACGCCAGCGCGCCACCGGCTGCAACCAGCAGGGCGCTCTCGGTCAGCAGCTGCCGGAAGAGCGTCTTGCGTGCGGCGCCGAGCGCCAGTCGCAATGCGAACTCGCGCCTCCGGGTCGAATTTCGCGCCAGCAGAAGCATGGCTACATTGGCGAGTGCGATCATCAGCACCAGCCCCACCATCGCCATCAGGATTCTCAGCGGCTTCCCGTACATTTCGTCGTAGCCCGGGAAATTCTTTGCGGGCATGGTGCTCAACACCGGCAGTTTCTCGCCGGCCTGCGGATCACCCAGCCCCACATAGGCCGCGTGCACATAGGTGGATTGCAGCTGCGCCAGCGCACGCGCCTTTGACACCCCAGGCGCAAGCCGCGCAATGAGGCGCAGGCACCACCACGTCGGGTTGTGCATGTAAACCCTGCCGTCATCCAGGGCATTCCCCCACGCATTGAGCTCGGGACGATCCTGCAGAGGAAGCCAGAAATCCGTCGACTGCCCCACTTCCAGCCCTTCGAATCCCTGGGCCGCAACCCCCACGATTGTTGTCGGCACAGTGTTCACATAGAGCGTTTGTCCCAGGACATCGGGACTGCGCGCGAAGCGCCGCGTCCAATAGTTGAAGCTGATCACGGCGACTGCGGCGTGCTGGCTCTCGTCCTGCGGCGTGAATCCGTGCCCGCGCGCCATGGCGACGCCGAGCCCCGAGAAGAAATCGCCGCTCACCATGTCGCCTTCGGCCTCTTCCGGGCTGGTGCCGATACGTACAGCCACTTTGCTCCAAGAGAGCGGCACATACGCGATCACATCGCGCAGCACGCCGGTCTGCTTGCGCAGAGCGTCATACACGGGGTAAGAGAATGTCTGGTTGGTATCAACGGTGCCGGTTCGATTGGGCGGATGATCTGTGCGCAAATACACCAGGCGATCAGGGTCTTCAACAGGGAGCGATTTCAGCAGCACTGTATTCATCACGCTGAAGACCGCCGTGTTGGCGCCGATGCCCAACGCGAGGGTCAGAATCGCAGTCAGAGCAAATCCCGGACTCTGGAGCACGGTGCGCAAGCCATAGCGCAGATCGCGGCCCAGGTTCTCGATCCATAACGCCCGCCCGCGTGTGCGAAATTCCTCCGCGGCACGTCTCACACTGCCGAACTCCACCCGCGCATGTCGTTCCGCTTCGCCGTCGCTCACGCCTTCGTCCTTGAGAGCATCGGCTTCCAACTCGAGGTGCGCCCGAATCTCCGCGGCAAAATCCTCATCGCTTCGCTTCCGCTTCAACATCTCCAGGCCTCCCGCCTTTACGATCTGCACCGCTCTGGGTTTCACGACAATACACGCGAGTTCTATTCGGATCTGAGCGCTTCGACCGGGTCGACCCGCGCCGCTCTTCGAGCGGGAAGAAAACTAGCGGCCAGGGCGGCCGATCCCAGCACCACGATGACTCCGGCGAGGGTTGCGGCATCCCACGCTGTTACGCCGAACAGGATCTTGCGGATCAACGAAGCGGTCCCGATTGCGCCCGCGCAGCCCAGCAGCAGTCCTGCGGCAATCAGGATTCCCGCCCGGCCCATCACCAGCCCGTAGACCGTCGCGCGTTGCGCACCCAGGGCCATACGCACCCCAATTTCGCGTGTCCTCTGGCTCACCAAGTGCGAAATCACCCCGTAAAGACCGACCACGCCCAGGACCAGCGCCATCGCAGCGAATCCCCCGATCAGAAACGCAGCGAAGCGATGCAGCAGGGCAGCCTGCGTGGCCTCGATCATGGCGTCGATCGTGGATTCGTCGGAGACGCCAAGATTCCCATCCACCTTGTGCAGCATCGTCGCCAGCGTCGGCAGCAGCGCGGCCGCGTCCTGTCCGGTGCGCACGACCACTGTGAAAGTGTTGTCCGCCGTCTGGCTTAGCGGAAAATATTCGGTCGGCGCAATCGGCGCGTCGAGCGGTCCCTCACGCACGTCCTCGGTTACGCCCACGATCTGCCACTCTGTAGGGCGTCCGCCTTCCTCATCGGCGATTTTCTGGCCCACTGGATCCTGGCCGGCAAAATACTTCCGCGCCAGCGTTTCGTTGATCACCGCGACATTCGGTCTCGATGCATCGTCATTCTCAGAGAAGAAGCGCCCGCGCACCAGCGAAGCCTTCAACGCCTGCAGATACCCCGGGCTGACGTGCCGTTCATCCACCTCGTTGTGTTCTCCGTGATCGGGCCGCGGCGGAAAATGAATCCGGTCCTCCGCGCAATCGCACTGCGCCGGAACCAGGCTTGTCATGCCAACGCTCTCCACTCCAGGCAGGCTCTTGACCTGGCGCGCAATGGTGCGCATCAGTTGCGTGACCTGCACCTGGGTTGGGTAGACCGATGCCGGCGCCATCACCCGCAGCGAGGCCAGGTGATTCGGCTCAAACCCCAGGGGCACATGCAGCAGCCGGTAGAGGCTCTTGCCCAGCAATCCCGCGCCCGTCATCAGGACCACGGCAATCGACAGTTCCACCACCACGAGATTTGCGCCCAGGCGCCGCCACAGCACGCTGGTGGCTCCACGATCGCCGGCGGCCAATCCGACGCGGAGCTTCTGGAACGCCAGCCTCAGAGTCGACGTACCCGCCAGCAGCGCCGTTGCTACCGTCACGATTGCGCCCGCGAACGCCGCAGTGTGCGCATTCAGCTGCACGCCTTCGACGAAGGGTACGTGTGCCGCCATATCTTTTGGAATGATGCCGCGCAGCAGCTGCACCAACCCCGCGGCCACCGTCAAGCCGGCCACTCCGCCGGCGAGCGACAGCACCACGGCTTCCACAACAAACTGGCGCACCAGCCGTTGCCATGTCGCGCCCAGAGCGCCACGCACCGCGACCTCGCGCCTCCGGCTCTCGGAGCGCACCAGCACCAGGCTCGCCGCATTTACACAGGCAATCAGCAGCAGCAATCCCGCGCCGCCCAGCAGCATCAGCAGAATGGGCCGCACCTGGCCGATGAAAACTTCGGTCAGCGGAACCACACTCGCCGTCAGCTCAAATCCCGGAGCCGGAAATTGGCGCGCGAGATTTTTGGCAATTCCCGCCATCTCCGCCTGTGCCGCATGCACCGTGACCCCATCCCGCAGCCTTCCCACGCCAAAAAAGTTATAGAAGTTCCTCGACTGTTCGTGGGTGCTGAGCCTGTTGATCGGTACCCAGAACTCCGCATCCCCGGCCAGTGCAAACGAAAACGCCCGCGGCAGCACGCCGATGATCGTGTATGCCGAGCTGTTGAGCGTCACGGTCTCGCCCACCACGTCGCTTCTTCCGCCAAAGCGATGCAACCACGCCCCGTGACTGATCAACGTCACGTTGGGACCGCCCAGCCTGTCTTCGCCGGCGTTGAAATCGCGGCCCAGGGCCGGCCGCACGCCCAGCGTCCTGAAGAATCCTGCGCTCACTCGGGCCGCCGCGACCGGCACGGCACCTTGGCGCGCATGCAGCAGGTAGCCGGCTCCGGTGACCACATCGAGGGATTCGAGTGATTGGTTCAATCGCTGCCAGTCCTGGAAATCGGGATAGGAGAGGGGCCACAAGCGCGCCTCCGGGCGGCTCTCGTTGACGGCCATCAGCCGGTTCGGGTTCGCATAGGGCATCGGCTCCAGCAGCGCAGCATCCACAAACGCAAAGATCGCGACGCTGGCGCCAATGCCCAGCGCGAGCACAACGATCGTCGTGACGGCGAACCCAGGATTGCGCAGCAGCTGGCGCAGCCCATAGCGCACGTCGCGGCCGAGACTCGCGATCCACAACGCCCGTCCGCGCGAGCGAAAATCCTCCTCCGCCTTCTGCACGCCGCCAAATGCGACGCGGGCGCGCCGTTGGGCATCTTCGGCGCCTAGACCTTCTTCTTTGAGCGCATCCGATTCCAACTCCAGGTGAGAGCGAATTTCGGCCGCAAAATCTTCGCCGCCGCGCTTGCGCTTGAACATGCTCAGGCCTCCTCGCCGCTTGCGCCGGGGCTGCCCAAGATAAGGCCCATGGCGCGGGTCAGCCGTTCCCACTCGCCGGTCTTTTCGGTAAGCTGCGCGCGACCTTTCGGCGTGAGTGAATAGAAGCGGGCTTTACGGTTGTTCTGGCTCACGCCCCATTTCGCCGTGATCCACTTTCGGTCTTCAAGTCGCTGCAGGGCGAGATAGAGCGAGCCGTGATCGACAAAGAACACTTCTTCGGACTGGCGCTGAATCGTCCGGGCGATGCCCTGGCCGTGGCAGGGCCCGTAGAGCAGGGTTTTCAGGATCAACAGGTCGAGGGTTCCCTGGAGGAGAGCGATGCGGTCGTCGTTGTTCTTTTGGGTCGTCATCCGACCAAAGCATCGCAGCGCATGGGTCGGATGTCAACCCAAGAGGCGGAAAATGTGACGAGCATCAAGCCCGCGCGAAGCTGCTAAAACGCGACGGATTCGCCGTGGATTCGGCGCCCGCGGCCCTGGGCCGCGCCCAAGCTACAACTGCTCGTAAAGCGTGCCATTGCGGTAGCCCAGAAGCGTCACCAGGGTCCAGATGCCCAGCGCGGTGCCGATGGGGATGCGGATCAGCGAAATAATCCCTGCCACAATGGCGACGACGCGGCCCCATTGCGTGCGCTCCATCAAGCCCCAGCCAGCGATGAAAGCAAGCGCCGAGCGAACAAGCAGGATGCTCCAGGCAAAGTGAAGGATCGCCGGCCCGAACGACCACTCAGGCCCCCAGGGTCCATGCGCCCAGGGTCCATGGAAAAAGAACGAGTTGGCGAAGGCCAAACCCGCGAATCCCATGAGCAGAGACAGTGCTCCATACACAAGCCAGACGATGCTCAGAGCGCGGATTCGGCCAGCGTAGTTCTGGAGCTCAAAGCCAAAATTGGGTACGGGGGGAACCGGCACCGCTACGGGGCGTCCACACTGTGCGCAAACCGTCTGTCCGGGTGTGAGTGCCTGACCACATGCGCTGCAAAACATGGTTGCATCCTCCAAGATTCCGCACGATCTGGATACGAATCGGGGACGCTCTTCGTTCCCGAATCGTACACCCGCGGCCGTGGGAGCGCGCTAGCGAAAGGCCTGGGTAGGCCGTCTTTCCCACCGCTCTTCGTGGCGGTCGTCGCGCAGGATAAGGCCGGTAACACGTCCCATGGGATCGCGCTCCACCAGGATGCGGCTCAGACTGATGCCGTTGGGGTAGAAGAGGGTGGAAAGCGACTCGGCCGCCACCTCGACAATCTCCCCATGGATGTTCTTCTGGTAGAGCTGGTCGGCCTGGCGGAAGAGGGTCACCTCCAGCGCGCCATGGTCGTTGTAGTAGTCGCCGGCCAGGCTGTCGAGTTGCGCCGCGGTAAGCCGAAGGGCCGGCGGGTGCAGGGGAATCACCAGCCGTTCGGTCAGAGCCGGAGTCTCCTGCCTGGGCTCGAGGTGGTGCTGGAGGAGCCATCGGGGCAGTTCCGGCTCATTGAAGGCGCGGAACCAGCAGTCGTGCTTTAGCCCCTGGTAGATCCAAAGCCGGTAGTGACCCCCCGCAGCCTTGAACGCCGCGTACATGACCTCGTCTTCGCGCTCGGGGACAACCGGGTCGTCGCTGCCATGGAACGACCAGATCGGCGTGCGGTCGAGCGCTTGCGCGTATTCGGCAGGCAGCGTCGCGACCTCACGCCATCGGTTGGGAGCATAGCTCCAGAAGATGCCCCCCGCCGCAATGGCAATTGCGGCCCACCGCCTGGGGTAAGCGCGAGCCAATTCCCATGCCCCATACCCGCCCAGGGAGAGCCCGGTCAAATAGGTGCGCGCTCCATCCGCGTGAAACTCGGCTGTCTCCTGGTCGAGGGCGCTCATGGCCATTCCCATCATCTCCGGATCTGTCCAGAAATGGCCCTGGGTGCATTGCGGCATCACGATGATGAATGGCCAGCGCTCGGGATGATCGCGCACCGCCTCGGGAAGGCCGATCTGCGTCTGCCACATGCCCTCGGAGCCGCGCTCGCCCCGCCCGTGCAGGAAGAGAATGATGGGCCACTGCCTTCGGTCGTCACGCCGGAAATCCTCAGGCAGGTAGATCTGGAAATGGTAGGCATTGCCGTGATAGTCCAGCGTTCGGTTCAGGAAGCCGGTCTCCTGAAACGTCCTCGGATGGGAAAAATGCAGGTTCGCAGGGGTGGTTGCGCGCGCCGGCGTCAAGAGCCACGCGAGGAGAAGCCCAATGGCCACCGCTCCGGAGAAGCCGCGCATAGGTTTTCCCATCATAAGACCAGCCGGCGACTGAGTTGCCCTAACAAGGCTGTCAGAGCGGCGCGGTCCCTTCTCGAGTTTTTCGGCGCGGATTGACAAATTTCTTACGAACCCTCGTGAAACAATGTATCAACCGGCGGAAATCGCGCATGAGCCAACTGCAACCCGGCGAAACGCTCGACCAATATCGCATTGATGCTGCCGTTGCCCGAAGCGGAATGTCGACGCTCTACCGGGCCACCCATCTCGAAACCGGTCTTCAGGTCGCGGTCAAGGTGCCGCATCCCGAGATGGAGGCTGATCCGATGCTCTTCGAGCGCTTCAAGCGCGAAGAGGAGATCGGCCAGTTGCTCGATCATCCCGGGATCGTGAAGACCTTTGCCGACAACCGGCGCAGCCGCGCCTACATGGTGATCGAGTGGGTTGATGGCCGCCTCCTGCGCAGCATACTCAACCAAGAAACGAAGCTACCTATCGAACGAGCCGTCACCGTCGCGTTGGGCATCTGCGATGCGCTGGACTACATGCACCAGCGGGGCGTGGTGCATCGCGACCTGAAACCCGAGAACGTCATGGTCGACGCAAACGGCAACATCAAACTGATCGACTTTGGCATTGCGATGAAGGAAGACGCCCGGCGCCTGACCTTTGTGAATCTTTCCTCAGCCCTGGGCACGCCCGACTACATTTCGCCCGAGCAGGTCAAGGGCGAACGCGGCGACCAGCGAAGCGACATCTACGCGGTGGGCATCATGCTCTATGAGATGCTGACCGGCCGCGTGCCGTTTGGCGGCCCCAATGCCCTGGCGGCGATGAACGAGCGACTGCTCCGCGAGCCGCCATCGCCCATCGAGTTCAATTCGGAGATTTCGCCGCAGCTTGAAGAGATTGTCTATCGGGCGCTGGAACGCAACCCGCGCCATCGTTACTCGACCGCGCACGAGATGATCTGGGACCTCGAGCACCAGGACCAGGTCGGCGTGGAAGATCGCGGAGTCCTCTCCGCCGGCCGCGCGGGCCGCCACGGAATCAACCGGAGCGTGTTGCTATATACCGGCATGGCGCTGGTCCCGGTGGCGCTCTTCACGCTCATGCTGCTCCTGGCGAAGAGGTAGGAGCGGGGGCAGGGCCATCACCGATATGAGTCGTCGCGATGGACCACGAACTCCGGATAGGCGCTTCCGCCCAGCTCGTGCAGGTCCATGCCCAGCCTCTCGCCGTCAGGATCGACGCGGAATGGCAGCGCTCGATCGAGCAGCGCAAAGAGCAGGTAGACGAGAGGAAAGACCAACCCGACCAGCGTGGCGATGCCCACCATCTGCGCGACAAACTGGCCGTTCTGAGAAGCAAAGACGCCGACTGCGATCAGCCCCCATAACCCGCCCGCTCCATGCACCGAGATTGCGCCCGAAGGGTCATCAATGGACACTGCCAACTCGAGAAACTCCACCAGCAGGGGCGTAAGGATGCCGGCAACGAGCCCGGCAAATACCGCTTCGAGCGGCAGCAGCAGGCTCGCGCAGGCGCTCGAGGCCACCAGCCCCGCGAGCCACCCGTTTGCGCAAAGGCTGGCATCGGGCTTCCCAAAGCGATAGTGGGTTACGGCAAAAGTCGATGCCAGGGCCGAAGCGCCCATCAACAGGGTGTTTATTGCGGTCAGGGGCAGACGCGACAGCCCATCGCCGAGCCACAGCAGTGCCCCCGCCAGGTTCCATGCGAGCCAGCCCACCAGGGCCACAAAGCAGCCAAACAGCACAAACGGCGCGTTGTGGCCGGGCATGGCCGTCGAAAGTCCTTCTTTTGGGAACTTCCCACGCCGCGAACCGGCAATCCAGGCCAGCGCCAGTGCGCTGAGGCCGCCGAGCACATGAACCGTCCCCGCCCCGCCCACATCCAGAAATCCTGTGCCCAGGGAAAAGTTCACGCCAAGTTGTGCGAGCCAGCCTCCGCCCCACACCCAGTGGGCAAGCAGGGGAAAGACCAGCGCTGCAAGCAGGGCCGCCGAAGCCGCGCCCGCGACCAGCCGCCAGCGGTCCGCTCCCGAACTCCACGGGACCAAGGCCATCAGCATCGCGGCCAGCAGCTCAAAAAGGAGTGCGAGCTGCGCACGACCCGGGGCATGGTCCATTCCGTTGAGCGCGACCGGTCCGGTTCCGGCCCAGTCCCACGGTCTCGCGAAAAGATGCAGAATGTGGCCCGGCCCGAAGGATCCGTCGGCAAAAGTTGCTCCCACCAGGGCAAAAGCGATCGCCGCAGCCGACGCAACGGCGAGGGATCCAAGCAGGGATTGCGCGGCGGAGCGCGAGCGGCCGAGCCCATTGCTGATGAGCGCCACTCCCGCGATGGCCAGGGGCGCGACCATCAGCAAGCCAAGGGTGAGCGCAAAAGAGTTCTCTGTGAAGGGGTGAGAGGGGCTCATCTGCGGCGGTCTCCGCGCGGAGCCATATGCGCGCGCGTCGCGACGGTCAAGCCCATCGCCTCGACAGCGAGCCCGCAAAGCACAAAGGCGGCACGGGGCGCCGGGTCAGGGAAGAGCACAATCGCGGCGGTGGAGAGGAAGAATCCAGCTGGCATCAACAGCAGTCCGGCGTATTTCATCACTCGTTCCTAAGGCAGGGCATAGGCCCTGGACCTGTGTCCACGCAGCTTTCCGCGCCTCGAGCCCAAGGGCGAACAACCCGGAGAGACGACGGCGGCTCGGATTTCTGTCCGCAATACAAAATGAGAATGACTCTGAAGGCGACCGGCCTTTACGAATTCTAAAGCAGCCGGCGGCTAAGATTGGAAAGAGTCATCGCGATTCATTCTTCCACGTGCTCTGCCATCCTGCTTTCTCCTGGAGGACCGATTGGTCAACCTTCTGAACAGGTTTGTCTCTACTTCCGTCGGCATGTTCGCTCTGCTGGTTGTTGCCGCGGCGCTCGAAGCATGGGGTGATTCGTTCTTCCAAGTCAGCTTTTATCGCTCGTCGGGTTCCAGTCGCGCACTTGCCTTCGTGGGCGGCAGCGCGGTGCTGGCCTGCTACGGTTCGGTCGTCAATCTGCCGCGCTGGGACTTCGGGAAATTGCTTGGAGTCTACGTGACGTTGTTTTTCGTGGTTGCGCAGGTCATTGCCTGGGCGCGCTTCGGGCAGGCGCCGACACTGCCGATTTACGCGGGCGGGGCGCTGATCGTGCTGGGTGGACTGCTCATTGCGTTCTGGCGCGTCTAGAGCGGTGGCGGTGCTCGGCGCCTTCAGTTTGCCGCAGAACATCGATTTCCGTTACGATCCTGGATTCCCTGCGTTCCATCCCATGACGCTCGGGCAGCGAATCTGTGCTAGGTTGGAGCGAGCGAAATCTCATCCTCTGAGACGTCACCAATCAGGGGCACAGTCTTCGTTTTCCCGTTTTGGAACCTGATCACAATCCACATTCTTTTCAGCCGTATACAGATTTTTGGCGCAACGAATATTTTTTCCGGTTTGCGGTACGCTGACGCTTGCACATCGGGTTCCGACTGCTATATTGAATTTTCGGGGTCATCCGACGCGCAGCTTCCCCTTGCAACAAAACTCAAAATAACCGTAGGGTTCGTGACTGCCATCACAGTGCGAACACCGCGGCACAAAAGCGAAGACGGACGAAGCAGGACAGCATTTCATGGCGCAGATATTTGATCGCAGCTCCAATGCTTTGGCTCGCATGAGTCTGGTGCTGACGGGGCTGATCGTGATCGCACTCGGTGTCACGCTCGACCAGCTGCAGCGTTCTCCGTGGGTCACTCGTCAGGGGCAGAGACCCGAGCAGCCGGTTCCCTTCAGCCATAAACATCACGTCCAGGGGCTGGGCTTGCAGTGCCAGTACTGCCACGTGACGGTCGAGAAATCGAGCTACGCCGGGATTCCTCCGACGAAGACCTGCATGAATTGCCACGCCCAGATCTGGACGAACGCGCAGCTCCTTGAGCCGGTCCGCAACAGCTGGGCGACCGGCCAGTCGCTGGCGTGGACCAAGGTTCACGACCTTCCGGACTTTGTCTTTTTCAGTCACGAGATTCACGTCAACAAAGGGTTGGGCTGCTCGAGCTGCCATGGCCGCGTCGATCAGATGCCGCTCATGTACGCGCAGAACACGCTGCAGATGGAGTGGTGCCTGGACTGCCACCGGAATCCGGCGAAGAATCTGCGCCCCACCGCGCAGATCTACAACATGGCCTGGACGGGTCCGGCGGAAGACAAGCCAGTGTGGTGCTCCGCGAGCGACGACAAGACGGGGACGCCCACCGCGCAGAACGTGAGCTGCGTAACCGAGGATCCGGCCGCGAATCCGCAAACCATTGCCGAACTCACGCCACCTACTCTGTTGAAGACGGCCGCGCTCACCGGCGACACCGCCAACTCGGCTCTGACTCAGACCGCCGGGTCGGTCCAATATCAGAAATTCACCAGCCAGATGGAACTGGGGCACTTCCTTGAGAAGCGGTACCACATTCGCACGCCGAGAGATCTGACCAGCTGCGAGGTCTGTCATCGATGAGCAGCGAGATGGAGAACGGAACCACAAAGGCGACGGGGAACACCTTGGAGAATGACAAGAAAACGCCCATGACTCTGGCCCAGGTTCGCGAAGAACTAAAGGGCACAAAGGGCAAGAAGTTCTGGCGCTCGATCGACGAGCTCGCCAATACCGCCGAATTTGAGGACGCTGTGGCGCGCGAGTTTCCCGTTGCGGCCGCGGAATGGGTCGATCCCGTGTCGCGACGCGGCTTCCTCAAATTGATGAGCGCCTCGATGGCGCTTGCCGGCCTCGCGGGTTGCACGAAGCAGCCCGACGAGCCCATCTATGCCTACGTCAAGGCGCCCGAAGATCTGGTGCTGGGCAAGCCGAATTACTTCGCCACGATTCATCCCCTGCCGACAGGGGGCGTGCCGCTGCTGGTCAAGAGCGATGAGTATCGCCCGATCAAGGCTGACGGCAACCCGGAGCATCCCTACAATCAAGGTGGATCGGACGTCTACTCGCAGGGCACGATCCTGGATCTGTACGATCCGGATCGCTCCAAGCATACGACCTATCGCGGCGAGAGCCGCTCGTGGGAAGAATTTGCGGAGCAGTTGCGCCTGAACGCCGCGGCAACCAAAGACGGCACCGGTCTCTATTTCCTGAGTGCCGCCATTACTTCGCCGACGCTGGCCCGCCAATGGAACGAAGTGCAGAAGGCCTACCCCAAAGCGAAGCTCGTGCAATATGAGCCGGCGCTGGCCGGAACCTGGCTGGCCAAAGGCGTCAACGTTCAATACGACCTGACGCAGGCTGACGTCATCGTTTCACTCGACGCCGACTTCATCTCCAGCGCCGACTATCCGGGCTTTCATCGTCTCGTCCGCGACTATGCCGCGCGGCGCAAGCAGCCGGAAAACGGCATGAACCGTCTCTACGCCGTCGAGAGCTCCACCACCACGACCGGAATGAAGGCCGAGCATCGCCTCGGGCTACGTGCCAGCGAGGTTCCGGCGTTTGCGGCGGCGCTCGCAGCGGCGGTTGGAGCGCCCGGAGGTGGTTCGTCGTCGTACCCGTGGTCTCCGGAAGCGACGAAGTTTCTTGAAGCCGTCGCCAAAGACCTCAAGGCCAACGCGGGCAAGAGCGCCGTCATTCCCGGCCTCTATCAGGATGAATCGGTCGCCGCGCTCGCCCTCGCGATCAATACTGCATTGGGCAATACCGGCAAGACGGTCAAGGTGTCCAGCGAGCCGGCGGTGCCGATCCCCAGCGATCAGCTCGGCGATTTCAAGGCACTGGTTGCGGACTTGAATGCCGGCAAGGTCGATTGGCTGGTGATTCTCAACGCCAATCCGATCTACGACGCGCCGTCGGATCTTGATTTTCTCTCCGCCTTCAACAAGGCCAACATCGTTGCGCACCTTGGCTCGCACAACAACGAGACCGCGCAGATCTCGCATTGGCATATTCCCTCGGCCCACTATCTCGAGTCCTGGTCCGATGCCCGCGCATACGACGGCACCGTGTCGATCGTGCAGCCGATGATCGACCCGCTTTACGGCGGCCGTTCCGCGCATGATGTTCTCCAGACGCTTCTGGATGAACCAATGCTCAGCGCCTACGAGGCCGTCCGGCAGACGCAGCGCGCCAACATCAAGGGCGACTTCGAAACCGGCTGGCGCAAGGCACTGCACGACGGCTGGATCGAAAACACGGCGTACGCCATTGGGGGGGCACCGAAGTCGACTGCAGCCAATGTGCCCGCGCCGTCTTCCAAAGACTCTCTCGAAGTGATCTTCCGTCCGGATCCGAACGTATATGACGGCCGCTGGTCCAACGTCGGCTGGCTGCAGGAATTGCCCAAGCCCGTCACCAACCTGAGTTGGGACAACGCCGCTATCGTTTCCGGCGCCACGCTCTCGAAGCTCAATCTCGAAGAGGAAGACATCGTCGAGTTGACCGTCGGCAACGGCAAAGTGAAAGCGCCGGTCATGGTCGCTCCCGGCCACCCCGACAACTCCGTGACTGTCTATCTCGGCTATGGGCGCGAGTTCGCGGGCCGCGTTGGCTCGGGCACTGGGTTCAACGCTTACCTGGTGCGTCCCACGAGCGCGCCTTTCTACGCCACCGGTTCCATCAAGAAAGTCGACGGCAAGTGGGGCATCGCAATCACCAAGAGCCACTACCAGGATCATCGCGGCGGCAATCTTACCGAGCATGGGAATCAGAACTGGTCGCTCGAAGGCGTCGAAGCTCTCGGGCCGCGCGGCATCATCCGTTACGCGACCCTGGAAGAGTTCAAGGCGAATCCGAATTTCGCGCATGAAGGCGAGGGGCACGAGACGCCCAATCCTGGAACCTCGCTCTTCCCCAACTGGACCTATACGGAAAACAAGTGGGCCATGTCGATCGACATGAACAGCTGCACGGGATGCAATGCCTGCATCATCAGCTGTTATGCCGAAAACAACATTCCTGTGGTGGGCAAGCAGCAGGTGCGGATCGGCCGCAACATGCAGTGGATCCGGATCGACGCATATTTTGAGGGCGACCTGGCTGCACCACGCGCCCACTTCCAGCCCATGCCGTGCCAGCAGTGCGAAAACGCGCCATGCGAGCAGGTCTGTCCTGTGGGTGCCACCGTGCATTCGCCCGAAGGCCTCAACATGATGGTCTATAACCGCTGCGTGGGCACGCGTTACTGTTCGAACAACTGCCCCTACAAGGTGCGCCGCTTCAACTTCCTGCTCTATTCCGATTTCGAAACCGAAAGCCTCAAGCTTATGCGCAACCCCGACGTCTCGGTTCGCTCGCGCGGCGTCATGGAGAAGTGCAGCTACTGCGTTCAGCGGATCACGGCGGCGCGTATAGAGGCAGACAAAGAAAATCGCCCCATCCGCGATGGCGAAGTCGTGACCGCCTGCCAGCAGGCGTGCCCGGCGCAAGCGATCACCTTCGGCAACATGAACGACCCGTCCAGCCGGGTGGCCAAGCTGCATGCGATGGAGCGTACCTACCAGGTCATTGCCGATCAGAACACGCGGCCGCGCACGCGCTACGTGGCCGAAGTCTTGAATCCGAACTCCGAACTCGTAGAAGAGCCGGTTGAGCATATGCCGGCAAAGGGTTGAAGTCACGATGGCGACCAGAGAAGTGAGACCTAACGAACCTGGTGTCGATCCGGCAACCGGAGAATTCCGGGTCATTGCGCTTGGCGAGACCTTCCGGTCGGTCACCGACAAAATCTCGCACATTGTGCTCACGCCGCACACGCCTCTCGGCTTTCTAGCCTTCTTCGGCATTGCCGGGGGTGGCGCGACCGTCCTTTTAGTTGCGGTCACATGGCTCTTTCTCAAGGGCGTCGGCATCTGGGCTATCACGCAGCCTGTAGCCTGGGGATTCGCGATCATCAACTTCGTTTGGTGGATCGGCATCGGTCATGCGGGCACGCTGATCTCCGCCATCCTGCTGCTCTTCAAGCAGAGCTGGCGCAACTCCATCAGCAGATTTGCCGAGGCCATGACGATCTTCGCCGTGGTCTGCGCTGGCATGTTTCCGCTGATCCACGTCGGTCGTCCCTGGCTGGGATACTGGCTGTTTCCGCTGCCCTTCACCATGACGGTGTGGCCGCAGTTCCGCTCCCCGCTGCTCTGGGATGTCTTCGCGGTGTCAACCTACGCAACCATCTCGGTGGTCTTCTGGTATGTTGGCATGATTCCCGACTTCGGGACGTTCCGCGACCGCTCGGCTTCCAAACTTTCCCAATACGTCTACGGCATTCTCTCCTGGGGCTGGCGCGGTTCCATCCGCCACTGGATGCGTTACGAGACCGCTTCGTTGCTGCTCGCGGGTCTGGCGACACCCCTGGTGCTCTCGGTCCACACCGTTATCAGCTTCGATTTCGCGGTGGCTGTTCTTCCGGGCTGGCATACGACCATCTTCCCGCCCTACTTCGTTGCCGGCGCCATCTATTCCGGATTTGCCATGGTGCTCACGCTGGCCATTCCTCTGCGCAAGTTCTACCACCTTGAGAACCTCGTCACCGAGCGCCACATCGACAATATGGGCAAGGTGATGCTCGCTACCGGGTTTATCGTGGCCTACGGCTATGGTATGGAAGCGTTCATGGCCTGGTACTCCGCATCCCACTGGGAAGCTTTCATGTTCTGGAACCGCGCCTTTGGGCCGATGGGCTGGTCGTACTGGGTGCTGGTCACCTGCAATCTCGCGATTCCGCTCACGACCCTGTGGTCGCGCAAGCTGCGTACCTCGATTCCGTTCATGTTCTTTATCTCCATCGTGGTGAACACGGGCATGTGGTTTGAGCGCTTCGTCATTGTCGTGACCAGCCTCTATCGCGACTTCCTGCCCTCCGCGTGGGGCACCTATCGCGCCACCAAGTGGGACTACATGACCTTCATCGGAACGCTGGGACTCTTCACGACCTTGTTCCTGCTGTTTGTGCGCTTCCTGCCCATGATTCCAATGAATGAAGTTCGAATGTTGCTGCCCGCGGCGAAGGTCAAGCCGAAGGCGGCGGAGGCTGCAGACTAATGCCGGCTCGCGAAGGAACCTACGGCCTGCTGGCCGAATTCGATACTCCTGGCGATCTGGTCAGGGCTGCGCGCCAGGCCTACCACGACGGATGGCGGCGTCTTGACTGTTACACGCCTTATCCCGTGGAAGAAGCGGCCGAGGCGATCGGATTTCATCGCAACAAGGTACCGCTGTTGACCTTGATCGGCGGCCTGATCGGATGCGCCGCCATGTTTTCGCTGGAGACGTGGATCTCCACGCTGGCGTACCCGCTGAACATCGCCGGACGTCCGACGTACTCATGGCCGGCGTTTGTCGTGCCCGCGTATGAGTGGACGATTCTTTGGGCGGGTCTGTCCGCCGCATTCGGCATGCTCGCTCTGAACAAACTGCCCGCGCTCTACCATCCGCTCTTCAATGCTCCTAATTTCCGCGATGGGGCGACCACCGACAAATTCTTCCTCTGCCTCGAGGCGCTCGATCCCAAGTTCGATCTCGTCGATACGCGCGCTTACCTCGCGGCCATGAAGCCGGTCAGCCTGGTGGAGGTGGAGTACTGATGAGAGGACAGTATCTCAGTTCTCAGTTCTTAGCTTCCGGCTCGACGCAGACGAGGCGGTATGCCTTGGCGACTGCTGGTTTGGCGCTTCTGGTTCTCGCCGGTTGCCGGCAGGACATGCAGAACCAACCGAAGATGATTCCGCAGCGCGGCTCCGAGATGTTCGCCGATCATCGCGGGGCGCGTCCGCAAGTGCTGAACACCGTGGCCCGCGGCCAGCTCCACGAAGACAGCTACTTCTACACTGGGGTGATCCAGGGCGCCAACGGCTACAAGGAAGAGCAAAACCTGATGCCGTTTCCGGTAACCATGGAAGTGCTGAAACGCGGGCAGGAGCGCTTCAATATCTACTGCACGCCTTGTCACTCGCGTGTGGGCAACGGTCTCGGCGAAATTGTCGACCGCGGCTACAAGCCTGCGGCGAATCTCCACGATCAGGTTCGGATGTCGCAGCCGGTCTCGCACTACTTCTACGTGATGACCCACGGCTACGGCGCCATGCCGGACTACGCGGCCCAGCTGACGCCCGTAGATCGCTGGGCGGTGGCCGCCTATATTCGTGCCCTGCAATTAAGCGAGGCGGCAACGACAAAAGACGTGCCTGCGGGTGTGCAAGTGCGCAATCTTCAGGACATCGCGTCGGAAGAAAGCCTGCCCGCCAGCTTTGCCAAACCTTGGACTCTCCCGGCATCGGCTGTTCAGGCCTACCCACCGGTGTCCAAGGAAGGCACGCCGGCCATGGCGCCGGCAAATCCCGCCGATCCTGCAATCAGAATCCCTGAAACAAAGCCGGCCGGCGGGGCCGCGAAGTGAGGAAGGACGGAATGGCTCACGATTCAAATACGGCGTCCCACGCGAAGCAGCTTCCCGCTGACTTGAGCGCTCCGGCCTTCGTCGACGGTTGGCGGTCGCGGGCCCTGATCGTGGGAGCGGTTTTCTCAGTGATCGCGGTGATTCTCGCGTTTCTCGGGCAGGCCCAGGACGGTCTAGGCTGGGATCACTTTTTACGCGCCTGGGTTCTGGGCTTGATGCTCACCTTCGGCTGGTCGGTCGGCGGCCTGGCGCTGCTGATGGTTCAGTACTGCTCGGGCGGCAAGTGGGGACTGCTGCTGCGCCGGCCTTTGGAGGCGATGAGCCGCTCGTTGCCCGTTGTGCTGGTCTACTGGCTCGTTACCGGCTTCTTCATGAAGCGCCTTTACCTCTGGGCGAATTTCTCCAGTAACAGTGACACTGCCGCTGCGCTCAAGGCCGGCGTCATTAGCGAGGTCCAGAAGCACTGCATGGACTTCAAGCGGGGCATGCTGAATCCGGAAATGTTCTGGCTTGTGGGCGCGCTCTGCTTCGCCATCTGGTTCTTCTACACCTACCGCCTCACCGCGCTTGGATTGAGGCGCGACTCTGAATCGCCCGACACGACGCCCTACTGGATCAAGAAACTCGAGAACATCAGCGGCCCCGGCATTGTGGTTTACTCGCTGACCATGACCGCTGCGGTCATTTATTGGGTCATGGCGATGGACCCGACGTGGTTCTCTTCCGTGTACGGATTGCTGTTCCTTGTCGGACAGGGTTACTCGGTACTCGCACTGGGCATCATCGTATCCATCGCCCTTTCCAAAGCCGAGCCCTTCAAGACCATTCTGCGTCAGACCGAGCAGCACGATCTCGGCAAGCTTACGTTTGCCTTCGTGATGCTCAACATCTATCTCGCCTTCGGACAGTTCCTCATCATCTGGTCCGGAAACCTGCCCGAGGAGATTAACTGGTATCTCGACCGGATCCGCGGCCACTGGGGCATCATCATCACTCTCGACTTTATCTTTCACTGGTTGATCCCCTTCACCCTGCTGCTCTCGCGCGACATCAAGCGCAACAAGAAGCGCCTGACCCGCGTCTGCCAGTGGATGGTCTTCGCCAAGGCCTTCGATCTGTTCTGGCTGATCGAGCCCAACTTTAAAGACGCCGCGCGCAATCTCCACTTCAGCTGGGGAATCCTCGAATACGCCGCGGTGCCCGTGGCCATGACGGCATTCTGGGTTGCCTACTTCTGCACGCGCCTGAAGACCCGTCCGCTGGTGCAAGTCAACGATCCGCACACCGCGGAGATTCTGGAGCCTGAACATGCCCACGCCTAACGAACATGATCAGCACGGCTCGCACGGCCCAGGACCCGGAGAGGTTGATACCTCGCTTGGTTTTGAGCAAAGTGATGTCCGCATCACCGGTATCGTGGTGTTCCTCGCGTCGCTCATGATCTTTGTGGGCGTTTGCGGCGTGCTGACCTGGGGCATGGGCAAGCTCATCAACGCCCGGCTCAATCGCGAAGATGGCCCCAATACCAAGTGGACAACGACCGTGAACGTGCGTGAACTGGGCAACCTGCCCAACAATCCCGAGCTTCAGCACAAGATGGCGGAGCTCACCCAGCAATTCCCGACACCGCGCCTGCAGACCGATGACGGCAACCAGGATGTCGCGGATCTCCATCAGCGCGAGGATTTGCTGCTCGATCACTACAGCTGGATCGATCAATCCCAGGGCAAAGTGCGCATTCCCATCGAACGGGCCATGGAGCTGATTGCAGAGCGCGGCCTGCCGGTCGTCCCGGCCAGCACGCAGAATGAGGCTTTGATGACAGGCGACAAGCGTCCCGTCATTTCAAACCCGCTGACCGACGGATTTGCACCAACCGCCTACGAGCAGGACGAGGTTGCGGCACGGATGGCCGAGGAAAAGCAAAAGATGGCAACAGCGGGCGGACAGTGAAAGCGCGAGCGGAAGGCGCAGGAAATGGAAGTGAGCGAAACCCTCGGTTTTGAGAGGCGCTTCAGTCGGGCCTCAAAGAAGCCGGTAAACAGCGGGGCCTTAGCCCTGAGGAGTTGAGGCGGTATTTATGCGGTACACGAACACAGTCCGGAGAAAGTTGCACGTTGCGTCAACGCTTGCAGCCGCCGCGCTTGTGTTGTGCGTCTCCTCGCTTCACGCCCAGGTGTCGAGCTATGGCGACAAGGAGATGGGGCCTGCCAACGAGAAGCCGTCGCTGCTGAGCAAGGTGGGCATTGCGCAGCATCTCAACCAGCAGCTGCCGCTGGGGCTCGCCTTCACCGATGAAGAGGGCAAGGGCGTGCATCTCGGCGACTACTTCGGCAAGCGTCCGGCGATCCTGGCCCTGGTCTACTACCAGTGCCCGATGCTGTGCTCAGAAGAGCTGAACGGGCTCACCAGCGCCCTGAGCATGGTGAAGTTTGTTCCCGGAAAAGATTTCAACGTGATTGTCGTGAGCATCGATCCCAGCGAGGGACCCCAGCTGGCAGCCGCCAAGAAGCGCATTTACATGAAGCGCTATGGGCATCCTGAAACCGCCAACGGCTGGCACTTTCTTACCGGCACGCAGCCGAACATCGACGCGCTCACCCAAGCCGTGGGATTCAATTATGTAAAGCTCCCCACGCCGAGCGGTTTGACGCAATACGCGCATGCCAGCGCCATCCAGATCGTGACCCCCGCGGGCAAGCTAGCCCAGTACTACATGGGTGTCGAGTATTCGCCCAAGGACATGTTGCTGGGCCTCGATGAAGCATCGTCGAATCGCATCGGCTCGCCGGTCGAGAACATTTTGACTTACTGCTACCACTATGATCCGCAGACCAACACGCATTCCCTGATTGTGGCGCGGGTTGTGCAACTGGGCGGATTTTTCACGCTGGTTCTGCTGGGCGGTTTCATGGTGATCATGTTCCGCCGCGATTACTCCCAAGCTCATTCGAAGACTGCAAATGCAGAGGGAAAAGAAGCAAAGGTGAACGGATAGAGAATGTCCCACATTAGTCCAGTACTCTGGCAGTTTCTCGTCAAGTGGCTGACGAACTTCGCGCTTTTTCCGCCGGAGGCGTCGAAGATCGCCCCGCAGATGGATGAGCTCTATTTCTTCATGGTCCTGGTGAGCCTCGTCGGCCTCACGCTGGTCATCTTGTTGGTCTTGAGCTTCTCGATCCTCTACAGCCGGAAGCGCCATCCAGTAGCTGTGCAGATCGAAGGCTCCACGCTCCTCGAAGCCACATGGACCATCATCCCGCTTGGCCTGTTTCTGATCATGTTCGTCTGGGGCGCGCTGCTCTATTTCCGCATTTACACCCCTCCCGCCAACGCGATGAACATCTATATCGTGGGCAAGCAATGGATGTGGAAAGCCGAGCATCCCGGCGGTCAGCACGAGATCAACTCGCTGCACGTTCCCATGGGAGAGCCTATCCAGCTCACGATCATCTCCCAGGACGTCTTTCACAGCTTTTCGATTCCCGCGTTCCGCGTGAAGCGGGAAGCCATTCCCGGCCGGTATACCTCGGTCTGGTTTGAAGCCACGACGCCTGGAACCTATCACCTCTTCTGCACCCAGTACTGCGGCACCGAGCACTCGCACATGATCGGCGACGTGGTCGTGCTTTCACGTGACGACTTCAAGAAGTGGCTGCAGGGATCCACCAGTGGGGCATCGCTGGCGCAGAACGGCGAGCGGCTTTTTGCCAGCCTGAGTTGCACAGCCTGCCACAATACGCGGCCTGATGCCCGCGGTCCGAGCCTGGCCAACGTCTATGGCTCGCGGCTGACGCTCTCGTCGGGTCAACAAATCACGGCCGACGACGCATACTTGCGCGAAGCCATTCTCAATCCTTCGCAGCACATCACCCAGGGTTACGCGCCAATCATGCCCACCTATCAGGGGCAGATCAGCGAAGAGGGCGTGATCGCCCTCGTCGAATACATCAAAAACCTCGATTCCGACTATCGCGTGCAGCAAACGACGGCATCGACAACCTTGCCGGTCGAAAACGAAGGCAAGTCCACAGCGACAACACCAGGGACGGTGAAGCCATGAGCGACGCAGTAACCATCGTGAACCTTCCCGATCAGTCGACAGCCCGCATTCCGAAGATGAACTATCTGTCCAAGGAGAACGGCCTGCTCAGCTGGCTTCTGACCGGCGACCACAAGCGGATCGCAACTCTCTATCTCATTTCCATTACGTTCTTCTTCTTCATTGGCGGAGCGCTCGCCGGGCTTATTCGTCTCGAACTTCTTACGCCGCAGTCGGACCTGGTGGCCACGGACACCTACAACAAGCTGTTCAGCATGCACGGCATCATCATGGTCTTCTTCTTCCTGGTGCCATCCGTGCCTGCGACCATCGGCAACTTTGTGATTCCCATGATGGTCGGCGCCCGTGATCTGGCGCTGCCCAAGGTGAACCTGCTCAGCTGGTATCTCTACATCGTAGCCGGCGGCATGATGATTTACACCATGGCGGCGGGCGGCGTCGACACGGGCTGGACCTTCACCACCCCGCTCTCCACGCACTACGTGAACACCCACGTCATCACGACCGGTCTTGCCGTGTTCGTTGCCGGTTTCAGTTCAATCTTCACCGGCCTCAACTTCATCGTCACCATTCACAAGATGCGCGCCCCAGGCATGACCTGGTTCCGGCTGCCGCTCTTCGTCTGGTCCCACTACGCGGCCAGCATTCTCATGGTGCTGGGGACCCCGGTCCTTGCGATCACCCTGGTGCTGATCGTCCTCGAGCGCACCATCGGGATCGGCGTCTTCGATCCTGCCAAGGGCGGCGATCCACTCCTCTTCCAGCACCTGTTCTGGTTCTATTCGCACCCCGCCGTCTACATCATGATTCTCCCCGGCATGGGAGTGATCTCAGAGGTGGTATCCACCTTCAGCCGCAAGCGTGTCTTTGGCTATACGGCTGTCGCGTTCTCCTCGGTGGCGATTGCGGTCTTCGGCTTCTTTGTTTGGGCGCACCACATGTTCATCATGGGTATTTCCAACTACGCGGCGCTCATCTTCTCGCTGCTCACCATGCTTGTCGCGGTGCCCTCAGCCATCAAGATCTTCAACTGGGCTTTCACCCTCTACAAGGGCTCGATCACCTTCGAGACGCCGATGCTGTACGCCTTCGGCTTCATGGGGCTGTTTACCATCGGCGGCATGACCGGAGTTTTCCTTGGTGCGACGGGCACGGACATCCACCTGACCGAGACCTACTTCATCGTGGCCCACTTCCACTTCGTCATGGTCGGCGGCATGTTGATGGCCTTCCTCTCCGGCATCCACTTCTGGTGGCCCAAGTGGACCGGGCGCATGTATCCCGAGAAGATCTCGCAGCTCGCGGCGGTCGTCACCTTTATCGGATTCAATCTGACCTTTTTCCCGCAGTTCATTCTTGGCACGCTGGGTATGCCGCGGAGGTATGCATCCTATCCGCCGGAGTTCCAGATCCTGAATGTCTTCTCGACCGCGGGTGCATCGGTGCTTGGCGTTGGCTATTTGCTCCCCGTGCTCTATCTGACCTGGTCGCTCAAGTACGGCGCGATCGCGGGCAACAATCCCTGGCAGGCTACGGGACTGGAGTGGCAGGTGCAGTCGCCGCCTCTGACCGAGAATTTCCCCGAGATTCCGATTGTGGATCACGAAGCCTACGACTATGAGTGGCTCGAACGCCAAAGAGAAAAAGAGGTAGCCAGTGTCGGATAGCACCGCAGTCGCGCATGGCGCGGCCGAGTCGGCTCATCACGAGCATCCGCCGTACCAGCGCCATCACTTCGAGACCGTCGCCCAGCAGTTTGACGCCACCAACTTCGCCATGTGGCTTTTCCTGCTCACCGAAGTCATGTTCTTCGGCGGCCTCTTTACTGCCTACCTGATCATGCGCAACTGGTACTATCCGGCGTTCGTCGAGGGCTCGCACCAGTTGAATGTAGGCTGGGGCACTGCCAACACGGGGGTGCTGATCCTTTCCAGCTTCACCATGGCGATGGGCGTGTGGTCGGCGGAGGTGCGCCGCAAAGGCTTGCTGGTTTTGTTTCTCTGCATTACCTGGATCCTGGGTATGGCCTTCCTCGGCATCAAGAGCATCGAGTACACCGAAAAGTGGGAAAAACACCACGTCCCCGGCATCCACTGGAGCGAGTCTTCCTTCCTCAATCCCCGCTCGGACCCCGAAGTCTACAAGGAGTATCACGACAAACCGCTCGCTCCCGACATGGCTGACAAGACGGAGATGTACTTCTTCCTCTACTTTGCCATGACCGGCATGCATGCCCTGCACATGATCGTCGGCATTTCCATCCTGACCTTCATGATTATTCGGGCACAGGCAGGCGCCTACACCACGGGGCACGTCACCTACGTAGAGAACTTCGGGCTGTACTGGCACTTCGTCGACATCATATGGATCTTTCTGTTTCCGCTGCTGTACCTGATAAGCCGTTATTGAGAGGAAACCCATGAGCGAACAGAACTACGAACTCGAGCACCATGAAGGGCCGCACATCGTGAGCCCGTTCCTTTATCTCGCGATCCTCCTGTCGCTGTTGGTTGCCACCGGCCTCACGGTGTGGATGTCCTTCATCGACCTTGGCGAGTGGCGCATCGCTCCGGGCGTCACCCTTTTCTGGAATCCTGTGGTCGCGCTGGCCATCGCGTGCACCAAGATGATGCTGGTCGTGCTCTTCTTCATGCACGTCAAGTACAGTCCCAAGCTCACCAAGCTGACTGTCGGCGCCGGCCTCTTCACCTTCATCGTGCTCGTGGGCATGACCATGGCTGACTACTTCACCCGCGCCTGGGGCCGCTGGTAAATACTGCGCACCGCGTAATCTTCCCGTTTCCTGGGAGTCGAAGATAAAAGGCCGCCTCGCTGGCGGCCTTTTTGTGTTGGTGGCAGGCGTCGGATTGTCCTGTAAACCTAGTGCCCGAATCCCGCCAGCTCGACGCGCCGCGCGATATGGTCATGAATCCAGTGCGCGTCCCACCACTCTTTGGGATCGATCTGAACCCCGTCCAGCTGCATCGCGAAATGAATGTGGTCGCCGCCAGCCATGCCCGTCATGCCGCTCAGGCCCATTACCTGGCCGCGCTTCACCATATCCCCTTCATGCACGTCGATCCGGCTCATGTGGCCATAGATCGTCTGCAATCCGTAGCCGTGATCCACTACCACGCAGTTCCCATAAATGCCCAGCGGCGCCGCCCACACCACGCGGCCGTCATTCGACGCCTCCACGCCGACATGTTGCGTCACGGCGAGATCGTAGCCCAGATGCACCTGGTGATCGATCACCTGGCCGTGATAGATATACGTGCGTTCGTCAGCGAATGTCGCCTCGGCTTGCGCGTGCGCTTGCCGCGTAAACGGCTGCGACCAGAGGAAATGATCGGCGGTCTTCAGACGCAGGTCGGCAAGCGTCTTGTTGTTGGCCTTTCGCATTTCGCTGTTGATCTTCACAAAGCGCGCCACCGGATCGCCACTGCCGTTCGGATCCAGCTCGCCCAGCACCTTCTGCATGAACTGATCCGTGACCTGGATCTGGTGCTGCGTGTAGACCGGTTGCTCTTTCTTGGGGAAGACGACGGTCAACGGCGTTGTTACGTCGCTGCCGGTCCCGTTCGACGCGTAGACCAGCGGCATGGTCCCCGGCGGCATGTTCCAGGCAAACGCGAAGAGCGAAAAAAGCCCTGGCTTGCCTCCCGGCATCGACCAGGCGCGAAACGTCTCATCGCCGACTTTCACGCCCGCCGCGGCGTACGATCCAGTGACGTTCATTGTGGCCAGATCCGCCATCCCGAGATACAGGTAGTGCTGCTCCGAGTCCGCGCTGACCGTGGGCGGTTGCGTCACCACATTCACGTTACGCTCCATGCGGCTCGAGCCGTGCATCAGGCCGCCGGATTCGGCTTCGATCATCAGGCGCGCCGGGCCATCGCGCAGCTGCGGGGTTGTCTTCGCGCCCACCGTAAAGTTGAACGTGGTGTCGGCAGTCTTTGAGGGACCACTCGACTGCCACGCCTGGTATTGCGCGCCATTCTGCTCGATGGTGGCTGTGAGTTTGCTTACGCCGTGGGCGTCGTGCACGCGCACTGTCACGGGAGTCGCCTGGCCGATCGTGGTCAACGATGCAGGAAGATCCAGCGTTGGCTTTGCGCACCCGGTCAGCGACACAGCCAGCGAGATCGACAAAAGATTTGCAGCAATGATGGGGATTCGCACCAGTCCATTCTAGCGTTGGACGACCGGGCACGCGCGCGCAGTTCTCGAAAGCGGTGATTCCGAGAATAACCGTGTGTCGACAAAGAGCTTTTATTGCATCGAAGAGTGACAATGGCTTTGTTGAGCGCGCAGGATTCCCTGCGGAAGAACTCAGGACGCGCAGGCACAATCAGAATTGCGGTCCTGTATCCACCCAAGTATGTCGAACGACTCCTCGCTTCCAGAAGAACTAGCCCGTCTCGCCGTCCAACCGCGCGTCCTGGTGCGTCGTGCAGGCGCCCCGCGCGCCGGCGCAAAGTGCATCGTGTACTGGATGCAACGCGCGGTGCGCATCCTGGATAATCCAGCCCTCGACATTGCCATCGAGGCGGCCAACGTTCTCGACCTTCCCGTCCTCGTCTTCTTCTCCGTCATTCCCAACTATCCCCACGCCAACCTGCGCCACTACCACTTCCTCGCCCAGGGCTTGCGCGACGTCGCCGAAGACGCAGCCAAGCGCGGCGTTGGCTTCATCGTCCGCCGTCATCCTGACAATTCTCTCGAAGCGCTTCTTGACGAAGTCCACGCGGCCCTGCTCATCGGTGACGAGAATCCGTGCCGTGAGCCGGAGCGCTGGCGTCAGGTGCTGGGCCGCCGTCTCAAACTGCCTTTTTGGACTGTGGACGCTGATGTTGTCGTGCCGTCGAGCGTCTTCAACCGGAGCTTTTTTCTCTTTCATCATTTCCGCCCGCATCTCGAGCGCGAATTGCCCAAGTTTCTCGTCGCTCCGCGAATCATCAAACCGCTCCGCGCCTGGAAACCGGAGAAGAATCTTGCGGGCTTCCCGCTCGATCGCGACCTCACCGAGGGCTTCAACAAGCTGGACCGCTCGGTGAAGCCCGTCGACGCCTTCACCGGCGGCACCCACTCCGCTCTACGCCGTCTGAAGGACTTCATCGCTCACGATCTCGCGCACTACGACAAACAGCGCAACCACCCTGAAACCCGCGGCACGAGCCAGCTGTCGCCTTATCTGCACTTCGGCAACCTTGGTCCGCTCACCATCGCGCATGCAGTAAAAGGGTCCAATCTCCCCGCGGAGGCGAAGGACAAATTTCTCGAACAGGTCATTGGATGGCGTGAGCTCTCCGTGCTCTTCGTGCGCCATAACCCCGACTATGACAACTGGGAGTGCGCCGAGCCGTGGGCCCGCAGAACCCTCCTCGAGCATGCTAAAGACGAGCGGCTCCGTTACTCGCTCGATCAACTCGAGCGCGCCGAAACGGGTGATGAGCTTTGGAACGCGGCGCAGCGCCAGATGGTTTCGAGCGGGTGGATGCATAACTACATGCGCATGTACTGGGGCAAGAAAATCCTGGAGTGGGCGCCCGATCCCGCGCGGGCCTTCGAGTGGGCCGTACAGCTGAACGATAAATATGAGCTCGATGGCCGGGATCCCAATGGCTACGCGGGCATCGCCTGGGCGATTGTCGGCAAGCTCGATCGCCCATGGTACAACCGGCCGGTCTTCGGATCGGTGCGAGCCATGAGCGGCGCCTCAGTTGCAAAGAAATTCGACTCCGCGACCTACATTCGGCAAAACGCACCGCTCACCTTTCTTTGAAGGTCTAGAAAAACCCTCGCCTGTACCCGCGGTCACATCCCTTCGCCGCGCTGGCCGCCCTAGAATGAAACAGATTTCAGCCTCGGATTTCTGCGTGTTTCGCGATGCGCGATCCAGCTCAGATTCCTCCTCGGAACGGGTGAGAGGGGAAGGGGCGATGCGCATTCCGGACGCGAGTGACGAATTGGGCAATTGAACGTACGAGGCACAGGCCTGCACCAGGCCGGGCAGCATCTTCGCGCGTAAGGCGCAGGATGCATCGTTGCCTGCTGGCTGAGATCCTGTTGCCGCTCGCCGCGGGGCTGGCCGCAATCGCGCCGGCGCAAAACGCGACCTTGTCGCCACAGCGCCGTAATCTTCCTCCCCGCATCGCAGAGGCAGAGCGATTTCTCGCTGAGCGGAGCTGGCCGAAGCGCGGAGCAAAGGCTCGTGAGGCGTTGGGGCGCAGCGAGTCGCCGCGCGTCGCAATGCAAAGCGAGCCACAGCCTGGGAGTGCGAGTGAATCGACCGCGGCCTGGCAGCCTCTGGGTCCCGTGGCCGTCGGCACGCCCAGCTACGGGCTGGTCACCGGCCGGGTCTCGTCCATCGCGCTTGATCCCGCCGATTACACCGGCAATCGCGTGTATCTCGGCACCACCGGCGGCGGCGTCTGGCTCGCCCAGAACGCAGCTACTACGAATCCCGCCAACGTCGTGTTTACGCCCATTGCGGACACCGTTGGGGGCCTGAGCGGGGTCGCGGATGCATCCATCAGCATCGGCGCCATCACCGTACAGCCCGGCGGCACGGGGGTTGTTCTTGCCGGAACCGGTGACCCCAATGATGCCCTCGATTCCTACTACGGCGTGGGTATCCTGCGCTCGACCAACGGCGGGGCCACCTGGTCGCTGATTCCCACAACGGCGGATCAGCAATGGTCTTTCGCAGGCGAGGGCTTTGCCGGCTTTGCATGGAGCAGCATGAATCCCCAGCTGGTGGTTGCAGCCGTATCGCAAGCCTTCGAGAGCACGCTGGTCAACGCCGTGCGGCCCAACGCCAGCTACGAGGGCCTGTACTACTCCACCGACAGCGGCGCTACATGGTCGCTTGCGCGCATCACCGACGGCAACGGGACGGATGTGCAGGGACCCAACGACGGCCGCGATCCGCCCGATGGCAACGCCGCGACCTCGGTGGTTTGGAACCCGGTGCGCAATCTCTTCATCGCTGCCATCCGCTATCACGGCTACTACCAGTCTGCCGACGGCGTCACCTGGACGCGCATGTCTACGCAGCCGGGCTCGGGCTTGACGATCAGGAACTGTCCCACCAACCCGCTTGAGACCGGCTCGCAAGCGTGTCCCATCTTTCGCGGAACGCTGGCAGTCAATCCGCAAACCGGCGATACCTTCGCCTGGGCAGTCGACATCTACAACCAGGACCAGGGGCTGTGGCAGGATGCGTGCGCGCTCAGCGCCGGTGTCTGCGGCAACCAGAACATCACTTTCGGCACCCAGTGGAACACCGCAGCTCTCGACACGGATGACCCATCTCAGGGTCCGCTCACCGTCGAGAATGGCGACTACAACCTTGCCCTTGCCGCCGTGCCGTCCGGGCAGGATACGCTCCTCTTTGCGGGCGTGAACGATTTGTGGAAGTGCAGTCTGGCGCTGGGTTGTTCGTGGCGCAACAGCACCAATGCATTCACCTGCATGAGCGCCCAGGTCGCGCCCTACCAGCATGCTCTGGCATGGAACGCTGGCAATCCGCTGGAGATTCTCGTGGGCAACGACAGTGGGCTATGGCGATCGATGGATGCTGTCGCCGAGTCGGGAACTCAGTGCAGCACAGGCGACGCGGCCCATTTCCAGAACCTCAATTCCGGTCTTGGCTCGCTCTCCGAAATCGAGAGTCTGCCACGGATCGGCGGCACACCGTACTCGATGATGGCCGGTCTCGGTGTCAACGGAACCGCCGGCGTGAAAAGCAGCAGCGGACCGACCACCGATTGGCCGCAGGTTCTCGGCGGCGAAGGCGGCCCAGTTGCGGTCGACCCAACCAACAGCTCGAACTGGTACGTGAACAACGCTGCCGGCGTCTCCATCCATCTCTGCGCGCAGAGCGAGGAGTGTACGCCGACCGCATTCGGCTCGGCGCCCAACGTCAGCGACGCGGATGTGGGCGGCGACGGCTACTCCATGACCACGCCGGCTCCCTTTCTCGTCGACGCCCTCGACCCGACGCAACTGCTGATCGGGACCTGCCGCGTATGGCGAGGTCCGGCGAGCGGCAACGGCTGGACAAGCGCCAACGCCATCAGCCCGTTCCTCGACGGTACTCAGGGCGAATCTTGCAACGGCGATCCGCTCATTCGCACCCTCGCCGCCATGGCCCTACCCGACGGCAGCGAAGCAGTCTATGCAGGCATGTATGGCGGTGGGGATTGGGGTGAATCGCTCGCCGGGCATATCTTCAAGGCGATCTTCGCGCCCGGCAACAATCCCGCACCCACTTGGCTCGATCTCACCAATAATTCCGTCACCAACGACTCGGTGGGCATGAACGCCTATGGCTTCGATATCTCCGGCATCTTTATCGATCCCCATGATCCAACCGGCAACACGGTCTACGTGACCGTGGAAGGATTTCCGGAGCCAGGCGAGAATGCGCGCGTGCTCTATCAATCCACGGATGGAGGCGCGCACTGGCTGCAACTCCAGTCGAACCTGCCTCCCGTGCCTGCCAACAGCGTCGTCGTCGATCCACAGGATGCCAACACCGTTTACCTCGCGACCGACGTGGGCGTCTTTTCGACGAGGCAAATCGGGAACTGCTCCAGCGGCACCGGCAATTGCTGGTCGCTCTACGGTACGGGGTTACCTGAAGCGCCGGTCACGCAGCTGAGCGCGGCGCCCGCCTCCGCAGCCTTAAGTGTCCTGGTCGCCGGAACCTACGGCCGCGGCATCTGGCAGATTCCCCTTTGGACAGCAGGCGAGCAACTGACCACCGCAACCGCACAACCCGGCTCGCTGACCTTCTCTGCGCAGGCGGCAGGAACAACCAGTTCCGAACAGACAGTGACTCTAACGAACAGAGGAGCTATTGCTCTCGCCATTTCTTCCATCGCCGTCGACGGCGATTTCGGCGAGGCCGACAACTGCCAGAGCGGATCGATCAACGCCGGACAGGGCTGCGCGATCCAAGTGACCTTTGCGCCCACCCAGGCAGGTGGGCGAACGGGCGAGCTCTCGATCAACGCCAACGTGGCCGGAGGCGAAATGCAAGTCTCCCTCAGTGGAACGGGAACTGGAGCGAGCGGCGTTTCGCTGTTGCCTGCCACTTTGAACTTCGGGTCGGTGGCCGTGGGCTCACTCTCAAGCTCCTTACAGGTGACCGTGCAGAACGCCAGCGCCTCCCCGGTCACAGTCACAAGTTTCACGGTAACTGCGCCGTTTGAGTTGGCTGCGAACGCCTGCGGATCGACGCTCGCCGCAAACGATGACTGCCAGCTGACCCTGCAGTTCGCGCCGACGCAGGCGAGTTCAGCAAGCGGCACGCTCACCCTCGTCGACTCCGCCGGAACGCAAACTGCGACGCTGTCCGGGGTAGGAGCCGCGCCACCTACTGACACATTGTCGCCCCTCACACTCAGCTTCCCGGGAACTGTCGTTGGCCAGGCGTCCGCCGCCCAAACCATATCGCTTTCCGACAGCGGCGGCCTGCCTCTGACCGCGATAGCTGCCTCGGTCTCCGGGCCGTTTCAACTCGCCAACAACTGCACAACGCAGCTCGCGGCCGGGTCCAGTTGCTCCATGAGCATCACTTTCGTTCCCACGGCTGCCGGGGCACAAAGCGGAACCTTAACCGTCGTTGACGCACTGCGTTCCCAGTCCGTCGCGCTCGCCGGAACAGGCCTACAGCCACCTGTCCTCACCGTGAATCCACCGAGCGCGACCTTTGCCCCGCAGCAGCTCGGGGTGTCCAGTTCGCCCTTGACGTTGACGATCGGCAACACGGGCGGCGCTCCGCTCGCGAACATTGGTTTTGAGCTCACCGGCCAGGCTGCTACGAGTTTCGCCATCGGCGCCACCAGCTGTGGAGCAAAGCTGAACAACGGCAGCAGCTGCGCCGCGCAGCTCACGTTTACTCCGCTGAATGCAGGCGCCAATGCAGCTATGTTGGTCGTCGCTTCTTCAACGCTCGGCGTGACTCCCGTCCAAGTGCCTCTTAGCGGCACAGGGCAAGCAGCCAGCGGCCTCAATGTCAGTCCGTCCCAGATGAACTTTTCGGTTGGCACGCTCGGCCAGCCCAGCGCCGCCCAGACTGCAACGATCTCCAACACCAGCGCGTCGAATGCAAGCGGCCTCGCCATTGGGACCAGCGCGCCGTTCAGCCTGGCGCAGAACACCTGTAGCGCGAGCCTCGCCGCAGGCTCCAGTTGCTCGATTGGGGTCATCTTCACCCCCGCGGCCAACGGCCTGGTTTCCGGAGCAGTGACGGTCACCTCCACGACTCTGAATTCCGCCGTCATTGCTCTCACCGGAATCGGTGGTGCGGCCGGCGCGCTCCAGATTCAGCCCGCTATCCTGAGTTTTCCATCAACCGGTGTTGGGTCGACCAGCGCCGCGCAAACCGCGACCCTTACCAACTCAGGTCAAGTTGCGCTGCCCGCCCTCGCGCTCTCTGTTTCGAGCGGCTTTCAGATCGCAACGACAACCTGCGCGTCAGCGCTGGCCGCCGGATCGAGTTGCACGGCCGAAATCGACTTTGCTCCGACGACTGCGGGCCAGGAGACGGGCAGCCTGACCGCCAGCAGCAGCGCCCTGCCCACACCCGCGGAAGCAACGCTTTCCGGTATGGGCGTTGATTTTTCGGCGACGTCGACCGGCTTGCCGAGCCAAACCATCTCCAGCGGTCAGACCGCAAGCTTCACCCTTCAGCTGAAGCCCTTGAACGGATCCTCCGGAACATTTTCTTTCACCTGCGGCGAGCTTCCGGCAAATGCAAGCTGCAGCTTCGATCCCGCCAGCGAAACAGTGGCTGCGAATGCCACCGGAACCGTGACCGTTCTGATTGATACCGGGCAGCCGACAAGCGCGTCGCGCGTCCCCGGCTGGGCAGCCGCAGCTGCGGCGCTTTGCGGGTTGACCTTTCTGCCGTTTGCCGGTTTTCGGCGCGGAAGGGCGGCGGTTTGGCGTTCGATCGTGACCGCGCTTCTGATTGTGGGCATGTCGGGCTGCATCGGTTCAGGCGGTGGAACCGGCGGCGGGTCGAAAGAAGGGGGACAAGGAACGACGCCGCCGGGCACGTACTCGATTCCCGTCATCGTCGCGTCGAGCGGGGTATCGCACACAGTTACGCTAACGCTAACTGTGGATTGACGCGCGTTTTGGCAAAACCCATAGGCGTTCAGGGAAGAAGTCACCGGCTATACTTGAACTTCCGGGCGGGCTGCGAAATCGCGATCAGGGCAGACCGCAAGCCGCCGTTGTGAACCGTCAGAATGAGAGGACGAGCAAGGGATGTCGGAAAAAGTTACCGTCGAAGATGTGCGGCGGGTCGCTGAATTGGCGAATCTCGAGCTCGGACCCGACGAATCCCGGTCGATGCTTCACGATCTCAACGCAATTCTCGACTACGTTGCTCAGCTGAACGAGCTGGATACTTCCGGTGTCTCGCCCTTGGCGCAAGTGAGTGAACTGGACGGAGCGACCGGATCGAGTGAGCTGAGAGCCGACGCTCACCGGCCGTCGCTCGATCGCTCCGCCGTGATGCCGCAGGCGCCGGAGACCGACCGGGTTTTCTTCAAAGTGCCGAAGGTGATCGAACGATAGGGATGTCCGGCGGCCCAGGATTGTCCGGGAGCTTAGAACATTGGAGAGTTGCGCTTGGCAGGCGAATTGAGGATGGCCGATAGCTACGTACAGAAGCCGAAGTCATTGGCGGATCTGAGTGCATCCATTGCCGCGGGCACGACAAGAGCCGCCGACCTGGCCGGCGGCTACTACGATCGCATCGCCGAGATCAATCCCCATCTCAACATCTATTTGAGCCTTTCCAAGGAGCGTGCGCTGCAGCAGGCATCCCGCATCGATGCTGCTGCGGCGAAGGGCGATCCGCTCGGGCGTCTCGCCGGCATTCCCGTCGCCATCAAGGACGTAATTGTGATGCGCGGATCTCCGGCGACGGCCGGCTCGAAGATACTCAAAGGGTACCAACCACCCTACGATGCCACCGTCGTGAGCCGCCTCGAAGCTGCAGGCGCCGTCCTGCTCGGCAAGCTCAACTGCGACGAGTTCGCCATGGGTTCCTCCAACGAGAACTCTGCTTACGGACCCGTGCGCAACCCGATTGATCCCGAACGAGTGCCCGGGGGATCGAGCGGCGGATCGGCCGCTGCGGTCGCGGCGAATCTTGCCGTCGCCACGCTGGGCTCCGACACCGGCGGATCCGTTCGCCAGCCGGCAAGCTTCTGCGGAGTGGTCGGGGTCATGCCTACCTGGGGCCGCGTCTCGCGCTACGGCTTAATCGCCTTTGCCTCGTCACTCGATCGCATTGGAACGTTCGCGGGCAACGTTCGCGATGCGGCAACTGTCTTGAGCGTCATCGCGGGGCCCGATCTGTGCGACGCCACCAGCTCGCAAGCACCGGTTCCCGACTATGCCGCCGAGAGCGATAAGCCGGCCGCCGGTCTGCGCATCGGCGTGCCCTCGGAATACTTCGGCGAAGGCCTTGACCCCGAGGTGCGCGGTGCGATCGAGCAAGGCATCGACGACTTGAAAGCTGCCGGTTGCATGGTCAAGCCGGTGAAGCTGCCCCACACCAGATACGCCATTCCCACCTACTACCTGGTGGCCACCGCCGAGGCCAGTGCCAATCTGGCACGCTTTGACGGCGTGCGCTACGGCTATCGCTCGCCGGCCTCCGACACCCTTTCCGCGATGTACCGGCACTCGCGCGACGAAGGATTTGGCCCCGAGGTCAAACGGCGCATTCTGCTGGGAACCTACGCTCTCAGCGCCGGCTACTACGATGCCTACTATTTAAAGGCCCAGCAGGTCCGCCGTCTCCTCGCCGAAGAGTTTCTGCGCGCATTCGCCGAGGTCGACGCGATTGTCACCCCCACCTCACCCGTGCCGCCGTTCAAGCTCGGCGAAAAAACCGGCGATCCGCTCGCGATGTACCTGGCGGACATCTACACCGTCACCGGGAGCCTAGCGGGAATTTGCGGTGTTACCGTCCCTTGCGGAACCACCAAGGGTGGTTTGCCGGTGGGAATGCAGGTGCTCGCTACGCACTTCAACGAAGCAACAGCCTTTCGCGTCGCGCGCGCTGTGGAGGCGGCGCAAAGTTAGGAGAACGACCCGTCATGCGAGATCGGCGGTTTATTTTATCGATACTTATAGGCGTCTTGATCCTGATCACAAGCTCTTTGACCGCGCTGGCGTCCGGCCGCAAGGTCCACACTGTCTTCCTGAGCGGGGCCAAGCGCGTGCCCTATTCGAAGATCGGAGATCCGGCGGGGGCCCAGACGGGCGAGAAGGAGCTCCGCATCCGCGCCCTCCTGGTCGACAGTCTCGAGAAAGAATGGACCACCGGCGACGCGCACGATGTCACCGACCGCAGTTTCCTGGTGCGCAGGGCGATACGCCTTAACGACGCACTTCCCGGCGACAAGCAGGGCCACTGGGTATGGCAGCGCGGTCCGTGGCTGCTCGTCGACCGGATCAGCGGGCATGTCACCGCGCTCAAGCTGCCCGATTACGACCCCGGCGTGAGCCAGGTGAGCTGGTTTCGCGATTACGGCGCTTATTGCGGGCTTACCGCGAGCGGCAAAAGCCTCTACGCTGTCGTCGCCCAGATCTCCGCACGCCGGCCGGTGCTGGCGAAGAAGCTCGACACGTTCGAAGCCGACAACCATCCCGATCCCACTTGCGGCGCGGCCGAGTGGGAGCGGGATCCGATGCGGGTCACGTTTCACCCCACAGGGAAATCTGCGGCAAGCTTCGACCTGGTTCCCGGATCGGCGGTCCTGGTGGAAGAATCAGACGAAGACGCGGACGCGCCCGCAAAGGCAAACTGAGCCGGTTCGCTTCGAAGGGAATGATGGAAGCACTCGACGATCTGCTGGTCAAAGCCGAAGCCGCGCACGGGCACATGTGTGCGGGTCAGATTCTTGGCGTGCGCATGGCCCTGCTCGGCCTGCGGTTGCTGGGCATTGACGATCCGCGCGGCAACGACCGCAAGCGCCTCATCACCTACGTCGAAATCGACCGCTGCGCGACGGATGCCATCGGCATGGTTACTGGCTGCCGGCTCGGCAAGCGGACGCTCAAGTTTCGCGACTGGGGCAAAATGGCAGCCACGTTCGTCGATCTCGCCTCGGGCGAAGGCCGGCGCATCGTGGCCCTCGAAAATTCACGCGAGCTGGCGCAGCAGTTCTATCCCCATCTCGAAGCCAAGAAGGCCCAGCAGATGGCCGCTTATCGCGAGCTCAGCGACGATCAGCTTTTCCGGGCCGAGCGGGTGCGTGTCCAGGTCGACGATGCGGAGCTGCCCGGCGTCAAAGGGGAGCGCATCACCTGCCCGCGATGCGGCGAAGGCGTGAACTTCGGCCGTTTTGCCGACATCGACGGCGAGAAGCTCTGCCTTAGCTGCGCCTATCCCCACGATCGCTATTGGATCGGCGAGGACCGTCACTGACATCATCGACCCGGTTCTTCGTGGTCCTTCTTGAAGTTGTCGATGTACTCGCGCCACAGCAAGGCCAGGGCGCTCCATTGCCCATCCGAGGGCGTCTCCTGCGTGGACTCCGTTTTCGTGACGAAATACAGCGCCGGGACGCCGATCGAAGGTTGGGCAAGCATATAACTCCACCAATCCTTCAGCGTGGTCGACGAAGCATTGTCGGTGTCGACGAGCGACCAGCCGGAGATGCTGGCGATCCTTGCCCGCATGCGCAAAACCTCCGGCACATCGCGGGTCGCATACCAGATGTCGTTGAGGCGGATCAGGTCAGACGATTCGCGGAAAAGCGCGTTGGGTGTCTGGGTCTCGACCATCGCGTCCGGTTTCCACTTGTGCGCTTCGCTCCACAGAATCCACTGGAAGCGCCGAACGAATTCGATGCCGGTCGCAGGCCCGGTCAGCGGCAGCCCGGGAGCGGCTGGGGCGCCAACCCAGTCTTCCTTGAACCCGTCAATGCCGATGTCTTCGACCAGGTGCCGCAGCCGGGGGCGCAGATAGGCCTCATATTCGGGCTTTCCGACGTCGGCGATCACGCATTTCCCGTTTGCCATCACGCAAAGCGAAGGGGGTAACCCATCTGTTTCGGCGACTGGGACCCACAGCAGAACGTGCCGTCCTCTGGCGTGCTGCGCGGCGACAAAGCCCTTCATATCGGGCCACTTCGCCGGATCCACCTCGAAGGTTCCGTAGTGCAGCTGCCACTTGTCGTCAATGATCACGGTGCCGATCGGCAGACCCCGGTCCTCGAGCTTACCAAGCCACTTTTCGTAGTTCGCTTGCGTAGCCATCGTGTTGGGCGCAATGCCGAAGGGGACAGATTCCACCGTCTGCTCCGCCCAGCCGCAGAAGATCGGCAGGTGGTGCCACAACACATCCTTCTTTGCCTGCCCGGTCGAGAAGCCGCTTGCATCGAGCCATGCGGTATAGCTCGCCAGCGCATCGAGCGGGGCAAAGGCAAAGGTAAAGGCCAGCGTTGGCGACTCAAATTCTCCGTTGATGGTTCGGTAACCCATGTAGTCGACGAAAAAGGATGCCCCGGCATAGCGCGATCCCGTGTACTCCAGAGCAGGGAATTGATAGTCGCCCGGCTTCGCCCCGATCCCCAGTCCTGTCCATGTCTTGTTGCCGTGAAAGGCAAGAAAGAGCGGGGGCGGCGCGAAGATCCCGGTCATTCGCTCCGGCCGGAAGTCTTCTTCTGAATCTGGCTCACGTCCTACACTGAAGCCAAGAATCTGCGGCATCGCAATGTTGAAGTCGAACTGGTTGGCGTGATTCGGGCTCGGCGAAAAGTAGCGGTCGGCATAGATGGTCGCATCCCACAGGTGGCCCTCCGTCGTTCCCTTGTCCCAGCGGTTGGAGACGCCGTTGGAGAGGAAATAGCAGCGGCCAAGCTTGCCGTGTCCGGTCGCAAACTGCTGGAATTCGATGCGATCCGGGAAGAATCGCCACACAAATCGGCGGCTCGCCCAGAGATCGCTCGAGGCGGTTGCGGTTACCTCCCATCGGTCTGCAGCGATCTGCCGAACCGACGTTGTGACCCTCGTAAGATGCTCAGGTTGCGTGTCAGAAGACAGGCCCGCAACCGCCGGCACGGTAAAGAGGGGTTCGTGATCGCGGTCAATGAAGAGGCGGGGCGGTTGGCCGGATTCGATGCGTACAGAATAGCGGGGCATCTCGATCGAGCGCAGGCTCTCCTCGGGCTGGGCAAACAAGGCCTGCAGAGGGCCCGTGCATAGAAACAGAATCGGGTAAGCGGAGAGGAGGCGTGAGAAGCGCATAGAGTTCAGAGTCATGCCGGTATGCATCGTATTCGCCGTGCGCTGGGAAAGTCTATCGCAGGGCAGTTGAATCCACAGAAACGAGGCATGTTGGATTTCGGAGCCTTCCCGGCCGAGAGCGTGCAAATGCCGTAAAGAATCGAGCCGAATCCGGCGTCCGCGGTGTGCGCCGCAGCCTTGACACACGTGCGGCTGCGCATTTCTTATCTTGAGTAGGACTTCTGCTGGTTTTGGCTGGAACGCGCACACAATGGGGAGCCAAAATTCCGCCGGGGTCTGTGTCGAACAGGAAGCAGACGGTAGCTGGGTTCAGGTATTCACCAAGCGAGATGCGAATCTCGCCTGAGACCCTCCTTCCAGGTCCTGAGCTGAGCCTCTCGAAGGCCAGGAACGTTCCCGGAGACAAATCAGTCCAGGCAAGTGACGGCGGCTCGTGTGCGCATGTGCCTCTTGCACTGGAGATCTAGGGAGCGACGAAAGGATGCGTGTGGCAGCAAGTTTGGCGGATTTTCTGGCAGCGCCAGCCGGGGGAGCGAGCGGCATTTCCATGCTGCTCCCTCTGCTCTTGATTCCGGTGCTTTATCTGGTCATGATTCGTCCGCAGCAGAAGCGCCAAAAGCAGTGGCAGGATATGCTCAAGTCTCTGAAGACTGGCGACCGCGTAACCACGGCAGGCGGAATTCGCGGCATTATCCTCTCGATTAAGGATGATGTCATTATCATTCGGGTAGCGCCGGATAACCTGAAGCTCGAGGTCGCGAAGAGTGCGATCGCTTCGGTGACCACACAGGAAAGTTCTTCAGAGTCTTAGGGGAAGAACGCAAACCCCGCGACGAGAGAAATGGAACAATGAAAAAGGACCTCAAAAGCAGAATCGCATTGATCGTTGCGGTCCTGCTGGTATTTATCTACGGGATCTTCGGGATACCCTCCGGCCTCAGCGGCAGCGCCCTGCTGGCCAGCATGACCAAACGCATTCATCTGGGACTGGATCTGCAGGGCGGGGCCCACCTCATTCTGCAGGTTGTGGTCTCTGAAGCTGTCAGCGCCGAGACCGACAGCGCGGTTGGGCGGATCCAGCAGAGTCTGAAGACAGCCAACCTGGGCTTTTCGCAGGTGATCAAGCCCGATCCGGCCAAGCCGCAGGTGATCGCCATCGAAGGCACCCAGCCGGCCCAAGCCAACGACATTCGCTCCCTCCTGGATTCGAAGTATTCGAACGAATACGACGTCACGGGCGGCTCCAACAACAGCTTCACCCTCACCATGAAGCCTCCGGTCGAGCAAGCTCTCGAGAAGAAGACAGTCCAGCAGGCCATCGAGACCATTCGCGACCGCGTGGATACGCTAGGTGTTGCAGAGCCTGTTATTCAGGAGTACGGCCTCGGCGACAACCAGATTCTCGTCGAACTGCCGGGCATCGACGACCTTGACCGCGTAAAGTCCATCATTCAATCCACTGCCCGCCTGGAGATTCACCCTGTGGTCGGGGGCCCTTACCAGGATGAGCAGGCGGCCTTGAGCAGCGTAGGCGGGACCTTGCCGCCGGATGAAGAGATGCTGCATGGCTCCGGCGCGATGGCCTCCGGCTCCGACGCGGACAGCGTCTACATCCTGCAGCGGGTTCCCATTGTGGCAGGCAGCGATTTCCGTTCCGCCGATCCTGGAACCAGCGAAAGCGGCATGCGCGACGTGCGCTTCACCCTGACGAACGAAGCCGGCGACCGCTTTTACGAGTACACCAGCGCCAACGTGGGACACGCCATGGCGGTTGTTCTCGGTGGCCGCGTGCGTGAAGTTGCCAACATCAAGAACGCCATTCGCGATTCGGGGGAAATTGAAGGCAGTTTCTCGCAGGATGAGGTGGAAGTGCTGTCAAAGATGCTCCGCACAGGCGCTCTTCCCGCGTCGCTCAACTATCTGGAGGACCGGACGGTAGGAGCGTCGCTCGGCGCCGACTCAGTCAAGGAGGGCGTGACTGCGGCGATCGTTGGGGTATCCGTGGTGATGGCGTTCATGCTCATCTACTACCGCGGCTCGGGCATCAATGCCGACCTCGCCTTGTTTCTGAACCTGGTGATCCTGCTGGGATTCATGGGCTTCTCGCAGGCGACACTTACCCTTCCCGGAATTGCCGGAGTCATCCTCACCATCGGTATGGGCGTGGATTCCAACGTGCTGATTTTCGAGCGCATTCGCGAAGAAGTGCGTGCCGGTAAAGTGCCGTCGGCCGCCGTGGAGCAGGGATTTGCCCATGCCTGGACCACGATTTTCGATACCCACGTGACGACGATCGTTTCAGCCGGAATTCTCTTCTTGTTTGGAACCGGGCCGGTGAAAGGGTTTGCTGTGACGCTAACCTTTGGTCTTGCCGCCAACCTGTTCACCGCGGTCTATGTGTCGCGCGTGATTTTCGAAGCGCACCTCAACAAGTTGAAGGCCGGAGAGATGGTTTCGATTTAAGGACAGGAACGCGAATCAGGGGAAGCACCAGGAAATGGAAAACACAGGACGAGGAATTCAGCGGTAACCAGCAGAAATCGGCCAGCGTTTTTAGGAGTCCGATTTTCTAAACCCTGATCCCTCTCCCGACTTAGGAAGGCAGAGAACCCGTGGAATTGTTTCGCAATGTGAACGTCGACTGGCTGGGGAAGAAATGGTACTTCCTCGGTTTTTCGCTGATTTTCAGTGTGGCCGGCATCATCGCGATGGCGATGCACTGGTCGCACACCGGGAGCCCGGTGCCTTTGGGCGTGGACTTTCGGGGCGGGACCCAGGTGCAGGTGCAGTTCAACCAGGCGCCCGACATTAACAAGATTCGCCATGCGATGGATGCGTCCGGAATCAGGGATGCGAGCATCCAACCAATCCGAAATGTGGATCAGGCCACAAGCAACGACGTCCTGATCAGCTTGCCCGAGCAGACCAACGAAGCCGCGCTCGATACCGGTCGGGAAAAGATCATGGATGCGCTGCGATCTCACTACGACAGCACTCTGAGCGCGAAGAACATTCGGAACGTGCAGGTGGTTGGTCCGACGGTGGGAAGGCAGTTGGAGCGACAGGCAGGCCTGGCGACCCTTTACTCCATGGCCGGGATGCTTGTGTATCTGTGGTTCCGGTTTCAACTCATCTATGGTGTGGCTGCCGTGGTGGCGTGTTTCCACGATACTTTGATCACGGTGGGGGCCTTCGCTCTCACCAGTCAGGAGATCAGCCTGACGGTCATCGCCGCGATCCTTACTTTAGTGGGTTACTCGATGAACGACACCATCGTCGTGTTCGATCGAATTCGCGAGAATCTCCGCCTGAGCCGGCGCGAGCCGCTGCCTGACCTCGTCAATCGCAGCATCAATCAGACGTTGAGCCGGACGGTGCTTACCTCGGGCCTGACCTTCATTACCGTGCTTTCGCTGTTTGTGTTCGGCGGCCAGGTGCTGCGGGGCTTTTCATTTGCACTGGTTATCGGTATTCTTATCGGCACTTACTCATCGATCGCAGTGGCCGCACCCATGTTAGTCGCATGGCAGGAGTCGCGCGCGAAGCAGGGAAAAGCTGCAGCGCTGCCGGCTGCGCGGCGTTCGAAAGCGTAAGCAGGTTGAAGATGGAGTGCACTGTTTTTGGGGCACGTTTTGCAACTGTGGCGCAGTTCTGGTATAGGTGTAGCACACTGCTGTGCTACCGTTTTGACTCCGGGAACATTTCAGTTGGTTCCGGTGTCTAAATTGAGGTAACCGACACCCGATTCGAGGCTGGCCCATGTTTGAAGATTCCACATTTGAATCTGGAGGCAGGATCAAGAGCAAAAGCAAGTATTGGATGATGGTCACGTTCATCACCAATGGCTCTATTTTGGTTTTGCTCATCCTTATTCCCCTGATCTACCCTGAGGCTCTGCCGAGGGCTGCGATGCAAACGCTCTTGGTTGCTCCGCCACCGCCGCCGCCACCACCACCACCGCCGCCGCCGCCGGAAGTGCATGTCGTTCACGTGCAGTCCGAAATGATGAACAACCAACTGATCGCTCCGACGAAGATTCCGAACAGCATTAAACAGGTTGCTGAGAAAGAAGCTCCGCCGTCGAGCTTTGGCGTGGCCGGCATGGAAGGCCTGGGCGGCAGTTCCAACGGCGTCATGGGCAGCGTATTTGGAAGCGGGAATGCTCCCAAGGTGCAAGCCGCGGCTCCGAAGAAGGTCAATATCTCGGCTGGTGTTGCCGTCGGTATGTTGATCCAGAAGACGCAGCCGATCTACCCGCCGATCGCCAAAGCGGCTCGTGTTTCCGGCACGGTCATTCTGCAGGCGACGATTTCCAAGGAAGGCACCATTACGAACCTGCGTGTGATCAGCGGTCCGGCGATGTTGCAGCAGGCGGCGCTCGATGCGGTGAGGACCTGGCGCTATCGGCCCTACTTGCTCAACAATGAGCCGGTCGAGGTGGAGACCACGATCAACGTGATCTTCAGCTTGGGAGGCTGATTCGCTCTCCGGCCCTTTTCCGAGTGACTCAGGAAAAGGGCTTTGCTTTTGACCTGAATGCGAATCCTATAGAGCCGCATTCCCAGCAATCCGCCCCAGCGGACAGTCGCAATTCACAAGAAACTCCTTAGGAGGAACGATTCAGTGATTCTCGCTCAGCTCGCACATTTCGCTTCGCACACGGTCAGCAGCCTGGCACTCTTTCAGGAAGAGCAGACAGTCAGTTTCAGCCCCATGGGGCTGTGGGAACACATGGGGTGGCTCGCTCGCGCGGTCGCCATCATTCTGTTCATTGAGTCGATTTGGTCCTTGGCCGTTATGATCGACCGCTACCTTTACTTCTCAGCCGCCCGCAAGCAGTCGCGCGAATTTGCGCCCAAGGTTGCCGGCGCGCTGAAGGATTCGAAACTTGAAGAGGCGATCAAGATCGCCGATCGCAACAAGAAGTCGCATCTGGCCGAAGTGGTCACCGCCGGCTTGCAGGAATTCCGGGCTTCGTCGGGAGCTGCCACCGAGAACTCGATCGAGAGCTCACAGCGCGCCCTGGAGCGCGCGGAAGCCATTGTTCACGCCAAGCTGAAGAGAGGCCTCAGCGTTTTGGCGACGATCGGTTCAACAGCCCCCTTCGTAGGACTGTTCGGCACCGTCGTCGGCATCTTGAACGCCTTCCAGCAGATCGCTACCCAGAAGACCTCCGGCATCGGCGCAGTAGCCGGCGGTATTTCTGAGGCTCTGGTGACGACCGCATTCGGCCTGCTAGTGGCGATCCCTGCCGTGATGGCGTTCAACTACTTCACAGGCCGTGTCGAAGCGTTCGACGTGGAGATGGATAACTCCTCGAGCGAACTGATCGACTACTTTATCAAGCAGAGCAACAGGCGCTAAGCACGGAAAGACGACTCGAGCGAGAAATTCAGGGGGCAGGAGAAGGCAAAGCACTCCTGCCCGCCGGTTTTCAGTCGAGCACCGCACGCCAGACCGGAAAAATCTCAAAGGTACGGAGCCAATCCAATGGCAGTTGCAGTTCGAAACGAAGGTAGCAAGATCAATTCCAACATCAACGTGACGCCGATGGTGGACGTGATGCTGGTTCTCCTGATCATCTTCATGGTCATCACCCCCATGCTCCAGCAGAAGGTGCAGGTCGATATGGCCAAGGTGAACAACCCCACGCCGATGCCGGATGCCGACAAGGAAGACGCGATTGTGGTTGCCATTACGCGGGACGGAGGCGTGTTCCTGGGGCAAGACCATGTGGCGACCAGCGAGCTTGGCGCCAAGGTTCGTGACAAACTGGCCGATACCCCGGGCAAGACGATTTTCATTCGCGCCGATGCGCGCGCGCAGTACCGCGCGGTTGAAGATGCTATCGATGCGGTCCGTACGGCGGGTGTTGACGAGGTCGGTTTGTTGACCCAGAAGCGCGAGACGAATATTTCGGGCGGCCAGTGAGCGGAGGGCCGATCCTTAACGATTTCGTGGAAATGAGGAGTTTGAAACCATGGCAATGACAACAGGGGGCGGTGGCGGCGCGATGGGCGACATCAACGTTACGCCCATGATCGACATTTTGCTGGTGCTCTTGATCATCTTCATGGTCATCGTGCCCACGGTGCCGCACGGATTGGATGCGCTGGTGCCGCAGCCGCCAAAGAATCCGCAGAAGCAGCAGGAGCCCAACGACCGCACTATCGTTGTCCAGGTCTTGTACACGGGCAAGCCAACGCCGGATTACAAGATCAATGAAACGCCGGTGCAGAAGTCCGAGTTGCTGGCCAAGCTAACCGACATCTACGCCAACCGCGCCGAGCGGGTCATGTTCATTAAGGGCGAAGACAACGTCGATTTCCGTTCGATCGCCGAGGTCATCGATATCGGCAAGGAAGCCAACGTGGATCACATTGGCTTGATGACGCCGAAGATCCTGGCCGGCCAGTAGAATTTGCGTCGGACAGGACTCGGAGACAAAAGGGACTTGTTTTCGGCGGAGTGTCCTGTAATCAGCTGGAGTTGTACAAGAATCCAGGCGCGCACCGTGATTGGCACGTCCTGAAGGAGAAGATGAAGACATGAATGGACCCGCACGACTTACGGCGCTCGCGGTGGTTCTGGCAGGTATGGTGATCTCCTTGAGCGGGTGTAACCGCCTTGCCGCACGCGATCAGCTGAACAAAGGGGTAGACGCGTACAAGAGCGGCAAGTACGAAGAAGCCATCGGCCACTTCCAGAAGGCAACCGAACTCGATCCGACGCTGCCGATGGCCAAGAGTTACCTGGCCACAGCTCTGTCGCAGAACATCGTGCCGGGCTTGGACACACCCGAGAATCTCAAGACTGCGGAGCAGGCCATCAGCATCTTCCAGGAAGTTCTTGCCAAAGATCCCAACGACGTGAACAGCCTCAAGCAGATCGCCGGGATCTACTTCAACATCAAGAAACTTGATGATGCCCGTACCTGGCAGAAGAAAGTGCTCGCCGTCGATCCCAAGGATCCCGAAGCCGCCTATACCATCGGCGTCATCGACTGGACCGAGGCGCACGAGAACAAGCTCAAAGAGCTGAGCGCGGTCGGCATGGATGACGACGGGAAGGGCAACGTCAAGGCTCCGAAGAAGACGATGGAGGCCATCAAGACCGAGAATGCCCCGCTCGTCGAGGAAGCTCTCAATTACCTCAATCAGGCAATCGCCGATCGGCCCAACTACGACGACGCGATGCAGTATATGAACCTGATCTACAGGAACAAGGCCGATCTGGACTACGGTAATGCAGAGGCAGTGAAGGCCGACCTCGCCAGCGCCGATGAGTGGACTTCGAAGGCCATGGGAACGCGCAAGGCCAACGAAGAGAAGAAGGACAAGGGGCCGGGCGGAATCACGATGGATTCGAGCGGCAACCTGAAGTAGTCCCGGGTTGACTGGAGCAAACAGGGACCGGCTTCCGCCGAGGCGGAGGCCGGTTGTTTTTTGTGCCTCCTTCAATGCCTGGGAGAACGATGGCGCTTGTGGGCGGAACGGGAATGAATGGCCTGGAGCCGGTGGGGTCTCAGTTCCAGCAGTCTCGCCGATGATGCCGCATCGAGGTTCCCAAATTCAAACTGCCCTCGGTAATTCTGGGGTTTTACGGCGATTGGTTCCGGCGCTCCGGTTAGATTGTCAGAGGATCTCTGCACGAGTCGGCAGTCGTGCTCGGGAAAACTGCTCCGTCGCAGCCCACATCGCAGCTATTGGCCGCTGTTTTTGAGGATCTGGTCCGCGAAGTAGTTCCGCACAACCGCCTCGTCGTGGAGTTTCTCGAGGTAGGCGTTCTTCAGCAGCTGCGCATGGCTCTCGCGAAGGAACTGCCGAATCGTCTGCTGCACCCGCGGATCGTTCAGTTCGCGCTGGCCGGCAGGCTCGTGCGACAGCAATTTGTAGATGGCATATCCCATCACCCGATGCCCGGGTCCGGCATTGTCGTAGATCGGAATCGGCTCCGTGATCTCGCCTGGCTTCAGCTTACTGATCGCGCTATAGGCTTCGGGCTCGCTATGCAGTGCGGACTCGTAGACAAACCCCATGTCGCCGCCATTGGAGGCATTCGAGGCGTTGTCTGAATACTGAATTGCCACCGCCCCAAAATCCTCGCCGCTTCGCAGGCGGTTGTAGAGGGCCTCGATCTTCTTTCTTGCATCTGCTTCATTGGGTGGGCGGTTGGTCTGCAGGTTCGGTCCCTGCTGTTGCACGGGCACCGCGCTGGCGACAATCTGGGCAACGTGATATTGAGGCTCGATCAAGTTGAACTCCGAGCGGTGCGCCATGTAGTAGCTGCTGATATCCGCGTCGGTGATGTTGATCTTCGACTCGATCTCCTTGTTAAACAACTTGTCTTTGGTCAGCGATCTCCGCAGGTCGCGCTTCAGGTCGTCGAGGGTAATGCCGCGTTGCTTCAACTGCTTGTCAAACTCCTCTTGCGTGTAAGGAGCCTTCATTTCCGTGAGCTTCGCGTTGACATCTTCGTCCGAAGCGGCAAGATTCAGTTTGGCAGCGCGCTGCTGCAGGATTTCGTCTTCAATCAGCTGGCGGAGGATATTGAGACGAACAATATCCGCCTGCTCGGTGCTCGGCTGCTGCGGGTTTTCGCCGAGGCTGGCCTGATAGTATTTCTCGACATCGGCGCGCATGATGTCTTTTCCGTTGACCGTCGCCATGACGTCGGGAGAAGGTGGCTGGTGGCAGCCAGCCAAGGCAGCGAGGACAAGGCCGCTCAGGCATATTGGTACGACCAAGCGGCGCGTAAAACGACGAGCTTCAACTTGCAACCCAAACACTCCTCCGGGGCCCTGAAACGCTCCTGGCCTTACAGCATAAATCCCCGTGGCCCCGGTGCGATATGCTTCACGAGTCTCACCGTTAACTTCCGAGCCGTTCCACGCCAGCCTCCCCGAACTCTACTTCCCTCCAGCCTTCCCATTCGAGAGCGCGGGCTTTGCAGGCTGCGGAGCCGGGCTTGCCGGAGGCTCTTCCCCTGCAGCGCGCAGAGCCCGATCGATCACCATCCACACCTGGTCTTCGGGAATCGCACCCACAACGCGTTCCCCATTCACAAACAAGGACGGCGTGGAGTCGATCCCGAGCGCATCGCCTTCTTTCATTGAGGCGCGAACCTGGCTCTCGTCCTGTTTGGCGATGCAGGCATCGAGCTTGGTGTCGTCAAGCTTGCCTAATGTTCCCTCCTGGCGCGCAATGCGATCGAGGTTGGCGAAGCTCTTTTTTACGTCGCGATCCTCCCCGGTGACTTCCTGCCCGTGGGAGTGCAAATAGTCGACATATGTCCAATAGACTTGATCGTTCTGGGCAGCCAGGCAATTGGCGTCCACCGCCGCGTGCATGGCCCATGGATGCCTCTCCATCAGAGGATAGTCCTTGTAGACAAAGCGCACTTTGTCCTTATAGTGCTCGAAGGTCGACGGAAACAAAGTCTGGTGCATCATTGCGCAATAGGGGCATTCCAGGTCGTCGAAGTTGACCACCGTCACCTTGGCTGCGGGATTGCCACGGACCGGCCGGCCTTGCAGATCGATCTGGAAGGCGGGATCCTTCGTGAGGTCGAAGGTCTCCAGCCGGGCGAGCGTTTTGCCGTCGGATGAGATCAGGAAATCGAAAGACGAAGATTTCGCTCCCCGCGAGAAGGTGATGGGCAAGGTCTCATAGCCAGGCACCTGGCTGGGCTTGCGCGTTCCGAGTGTAACGTTGTAATCCTCCGGCACGTTAAAGTGCGAACGAACCAGCACCTCGATGTGGCGATTGACCTCATTATCGGTGGAGGCCGTCAGGGTCGGCTGCGCCTTGCAGCCGATGGTGAGACCGATTCCGAGCAGGCAGATGAAGAGCCGAAAACGCAGCAAATTACAAATCCTCTTCACAAAGGATAAACCAGGGCAACGGCACACTAGCCCTGGCTGGCGCTGCAGGCCACATGCTCGTTTGGCGCAAAGGCTTGCCAAGAAGCGTGCCGGTGTGCGCAAGAGTTCAATACAGTGGCGGCTGGGTGGGATCTCGAAACGGATCTCGAAACGGAGTCGTTGAGCGTCGCACGTCGCCGACGGTGCCAAAATTGGCGAGCGTGACGCCATAGAGCCATTCGTGCTCGTCGCGGCTCACGTTGCCGACCGACCCAAGTTCAAAACTGCGGTAGCCAAGATTAATGCCGCAGCAGCCCCAGTTATAAACCGCCAGCACGCTGGCGTACTGCACCACATTCTGAACGAAGTCATAGCTGCCGTTTGCCGCAAGGTTGAAACCTGTTCCGCTTTGCTTGCCGTATTGGAAGTACGGCTGGATCTGCTGGCTCCGGATGGTTGTCGCGGCGCTGCCTTGTTCATCCACTGCGTTCAGCAGGGCATGTCCCACGCCAACTGTGGTGGGACCCCAACTGTAGCCGGCATAGAGATTGTCGGCGCCGAGCCGGCCAGCCCTGGGGTCATAGTCCATGTCCCACTCGACGCGCAGATTGTTGATCGCTTCAAAGCGCAGGCGCGAGATGACGGGCGAGAGATTGCGCGGTGAAGTCAGAAAAGCGATTCCGCTGAGGTCAAGTGTCGAGTCGAATACGTTGCGCCGGCCCGGGATGACCGCGCCACCAAAACCCGGATTCAGGAAGTACGCCTGCGCGATCTGCCAGCTCGCCCACTCACGGTCCGCCGCAGGGCATCCGCTCTCCTCTGCTTCTGTTTCGGCGCAGGGTTTCTGGCTCAAGGGACGCAGATAGAACCGCTGGGTGAGGGAATAGCCCAGTTCGTTCGTATCGGTGGCAATATCTGTGGAATCTACCAGCAGCACGTTCTGCGCCTTGGGGCCGATCCCACTCACAAAACGATAGTTCAGTTCGGGCTCAATGACGTGCCGCAGCACACGGTTCCACGCCGGAATCGAAAAGTCGCGTTCGAGTACCGGCGGTCTCAGTTCGAGTCCCGCCTCAACATCGGGACGGTTTAAGGGATCGTGGCTCACCCCTGGCGTGCCGTTATTGGCGCCGGAAAGGTCAGGAACCTCGCTTCCGGAGTAGAACGTCTCGCGCAGCGCGGCTTGCGGCACCACACTCCAGCCCCCGGCGGTGATGGGCAATGACACATGCGGGTATATGTCAAGGCGCCCCAGATTGTAGGAGTGAAAATCTGGTTCGGAGCGACTCAGGTGGCTGACGGAGGACGTCATTCCCCAATAGAGCGGCGATTGGTTGAAAGGCCTGTCCAGGATGTCATATTGCAGCATCGGCAGATGGAGGATTCTTGCCTCGTCGCCCGACGTGGTGCTCGCGAATGTCTGCAGCCGGCCCATGTAGCCGGAGGGGACGTAGCCATTGTGATTGTGTGTCAGGCCCACGGTGCTCACGACATCGGAATTCACAGCCTGCGCATAGTTATCGTCGAACACAAGCCGGTAAACATAGCTCGACAGATACTCCATGTTGCCGGCGAGCCGCGTGTTCGGCGAAAAGTCCTTCCGACCGATCGCGGCGATGTCCACCCCGCCCTGGTTCACGATGCCGGTTGCCGGCGGTGTCGCCGCAATTCCCCTGTCAAGGAGCGCATTCCAGCGCAGGGTCAGATTATCGAGGCTGGGTCCCTTGTAGCGGAAATCTCCGTTCGGAGCCCAACCGCGCTTTGAAAAATACTCCGAACCGATCACCATATCCGTGCTGCGGTTGATTGCCCAGTAGACCTGCTCTCCAAATGTGTAGCCGCGAATTGATGAACCGTTGCTGACCACCGGGATCAGGAATCCGCTTTCGCGCCCAGTTTCATCCACCGAGTGACGCAGGTAGGGAAGATAAAAGATTGGAACGCCGAACAGTTTGAAGAATGTATTGGCGGTCGATGCCTCGCGGTCTTTCATTTCGATGGCGCGCGCATACAGTTGCCAGTCGGGATGGGGCAAGCGGCAGTTCGTCATGCTGCCATCGACAATGCGATAATGACCTTCGCTTGTCTGCAGCAAGACCCTGCCGGAAAAAAGGAACGGATTCGAAGTGGAGTAGACCAGAATATTCCTTCCCGCCCGGCGCACGCCCATCGTTCCCGTCACGTTGAAGAATCGTCCGGTGTGGAGGTTCAGGCGCATATCCCCGCTCGATGCCTCAAAATCGACATCTTCCGGGCCTCCGGTGAGATGGAGGTGCCCGTCCGCTTCCAGTTCCGTCGTGTCCTGGTTGTAGGTGACTTTGTCGGCCCGAAGCACATAATCGCGATAGTGAAAGACCACGTTGCCGGTGCCTGTCCACACATGACCAACCCATGTTTGGTGTTCGGCATCTACGCGGAACGGAACGCCACTCAAAGGAACCGGCTCCGGCTGCGCAACAGGAATCACTTCCTGTCCGGGATCATCGGGCAGGCTCGAGTTTTCCGATTCCGACCCCGCGTTGCCCGATGCATTTTGTCCCACCCCAGGAGGTAACGCATTGGTCAATATCTGCCCGCGAACTTGCAGATGACATAGGGTCAACAGCATGATAAACACGAAAGTGCGAGGATGCATCCCGGGACCAACGCCAGCATAGCAAATGCGGGGCTCATTTCTGGGACGCACCACGGCTGACATCGGCAGCAAGAAAGCCAAAAAGAGGCGGAACGACTCGCCCAAGTCGACCGATACGCTCTCGCATATTTTTTTGCCGGCTCGATCGAGCGTAACGTCTGCATCAAGTCTGCCTGGCCTTGAGAGTAGACCTGAACAGCAACTCCAGGTGTAAACCTGCATCCTGGGAGTTGCGTCAGAAGGGAATCTGGAGAATTGAGCACACCGGCCCCCCAGCCATCGTGGAAACAGGAAGTCAATCGTCGCCTTGAAGCGCACAAGAATCGCAAGGGCATGTCGCTGGTTGAAGCGGATGCCGCTGATGGATTGCGCCCTGACGTGAGCGACCGTGCGGCCCAAGCAGCTGCCCGAGTTGCGGCGCGCTTCTCCAAAGCTCCGAGTTATGGAGAGATGCAGGCCGCTGAAGCGCGTGCCGCGCTTCGCAACGCCGAGGCCGCTACCCGCGCGGCGCTCGAAGCGCAGGCAGTCGCGCAGGCCGCTCTTGACCAATTTGAGAGGGCGGCGGCGGAAGAAGCTGAGTCCGAAGCCGAACAATCGGATCGAGAAGATCAAAGCGAAGGCAGGATCCAGCTCGCGGATCCGCCCGAGACGTCGTCGCAAACGCCTGCGATCAGCCCGGAGCCGCAGGAATGGACGCCGGCGGCTTTGGCGCACGCGGACCTTCCCGCGCCCGAGAATTCTATTTCGTACGTCGAACCCGCGCAGCCGATCCCCGCAAATCTGATTCATTTCCCGCGCGAAATCGTGGCAACCCGGCGGCTTCGCCCGCGCATAGCTGATTCGACCCAAAGCCGCGTCGAAGAATCATCCGGCCAACTCAGCATCTTCGAGGTTGATCCGAGCTCGATCTCCATTGAACCGACGCCGCTGATCGAAACGGCAGCGCCGGCTCCTTCGTGGAGCGGTCCCGACTGGTCGACCATCGAACTGGAAACGCAAGTTGAGGAGGCTAAAGAGGTCAACTTGCAACCCGCGGCGGCTGCTTCGCGCATTGAATTGGCGCCGTTGGGATCGCGGATGATGGCCGCCGTCATCGATTGCGCTCTCATCATTGCCCTGCTGTGCGCGGCAATCTTGGGTGTCTCCGGGCATCTGCTTCACGCACCCGCGATCAGGACCGCCGAGATTGGGGGATGTTTCGCGCTGGCTGCGATGGCCGTCCTCTACCACGTCTTCTTTCTGCTCACGACGATGACGACGCCGGGAATGATGTACGCAAGGATCGCGCTCTGCACCTTCGACGACGAATATCCGACGCGCGACCAGGTGCGCAGCCGTCTTGGCGCACTGATGGTTTCGCTTCTGCCCATTGGGCTGGGATTCGCATGGGCCATCTTTGACGAGGATCATCTGACGTGGCATGACCGTCTGTCGCGGACGTACCAGCGGAAGTGCTGAGGCTTGCTTGAAGGGTTTGCAGTTCTTTGGGCGCGGCTAGTCCCCGCGCCCATTTTTTCGCGCCGAACTTACCATGTATGGGCGCGAAGCGCACTCACCGCGGCGCCAATCAGGGCAGTCTCATCATCCGGAGGCAGAATCTCGAGCGAGAAACTCAGCAACGGGCTCATTTTGACCATCGATTCCAGGTGGCTGCGCAGCAGGGTCAGATCAAGAAACCCCACGTTGTGGCCTGTAAAGTAAAAACGCCCCGGCCCGGCCAGGTGGATGAAGGATGCTGTGCCCGCCGCGAGGGCGCGATGCCAAAGGTCCACGAACTCGCGGCAGCGTCCGTCGCCATGTTTTGCCTGGGCAAAAACCTCCTCCGGCTCCAGATCGAGGAATCGCATCCGCATGGCGCGATAGCCCATGATGCCCTCGAGGTGTCCCACTCCGCCGCAACCGCAGTAGCGTTCTTTAGGATCGAGGGTCACGGTGACATGACCGCCTTCCCATACGCCCTCAACATAGGGCCAGCGGCCATAGCCAATGCCGTTCCCGATCGTCCACACGCGCGTCAGCTTGTTCAGTTGTCCGTGCGTGGCTGCCACGCCGGCGGCAATGGCGTCGGCATCGTTGGCAATATAGACGGGCGCTCTTACGCCCTTGTCGCTCAGGGCTTTGGTCAATTCATCCGCCAGCCGCATTCCCTTGATCTGCGCCAGGTTTGGAGAATCCTCCACAACGCCGTGGCGAATCACTCCCGGGACCGCGACCCCAATCGCCTCAATTTGCGCTTTCGCGTTGGCGGTCAAGGTGATGATCTTCTTGGCCACGAGCTGGACCAACTCCCCGCCGGGAAGCGAAATCAATGCGTCCGCCTCGTCATTTTCGTCGGGAAAGCGCAGCGGAGCGCCTGCCAGTTTCTGATCCTCGAGAGTACCCGCAACGATGTGTTCGGTCATTACCACGCCGATAGCCGTGGACATGGGAGATCCTTTCACTCCGACTGATAGCGGAGGAGGCGGCCCAGGCCGTTGAATGCTGCGACCTTGTAGCACTCGGCGAGGGTTGGATAATTAAATACGGTTTCGATGAAGTAGTCGATGGTGCCACCCAGGGTCATGACCGCCTGGCCGATATGCACCAGCTCGCTGGCTCCCTCACCGATAATGTGCACGCCCAGCACTTTTTTCGTGTCGCGATGAAAGACGAGCTTCAGGCGCCCCGTCGTGTCGCCGCGAATCTGCCCGCGCGCTACTTCGCGATAGTATGCCATGCCGACTTCGTAGGGTACATCCTCGTCGGTCAGCTGTTCTTCGGTCTTGCCGATGAAGCTGATCTCCGGGATCGTGTAAATGCCGTAGGGATAGAAACTCGGATTCGACGTGGCCGGGTGGTCGCTGAATGCGCTCGCCGCGGCAATTCGTCCCTGCTCCATTGACACCGAAGCGAGGGAAGGGAATCCAACCACATCACCCACCGCGAAGATGTGCTCCACCTTGGTTCGGTAGTGGTCATCCACTGGAATGCGTCCGCGGTTGTCTGCTTCGAGGCCTGCTGCCGGAAGATTAAGCTCATCAATGTTGCCCTGGCGACCTACCGCGTACAGAAGCGCGTCTCCCGAGACTTTCTTCTTGCTCTCAAGATTTGCGACTACGCCGCCATCGGGCAACTCTTCCACGCTCTCAACCTCTTCGCCCAGGCGCATTGTCACCCGGCTGTCGCGCAGGTGATAACTCAACGCTTCCACGATTTCCTGGTCGGCAAATTCAAGCAGCTTGTTGCGCTTTTCGATCAGCGTGACGCGCACCCCGAGAATGGCGAACATGCACGTGTATTCGACGCCGATCACGCCGCCTCCCACGACCATCAGCGTGCGCGGGAGCGAGGGAAGCTCGAGAACCTGATCGCTGTTGATGATGCTCCGGCCGTTGATAGGCACCTTCGGCGAACAGGCCGGCTTGGTTCCGACGGCGATGATGATGTTGCTCGATTCCAGGGTGGTATCGGTCTGCGGGCCCTCGACGCGCAACTGGTGGGGGTCGACGAAATGCGCGATCCCGTGAACCACGTCAATGCCGTTGCGCGAAAGCTGTGCCTCGGTCACATCGACTTCGGTCTTGATGACGCCCTGCACGCGAAATGCAAGGTCGGCCATGGTGATCTTCTCTTTCACCCGGTAGTTCATTCCGTAAACCGAGCGGTAGTTGTAGCCGGATAGATGCAATACCGCCTCGCGCATGGTCTTCGAGGGGATGGTACCGGTATTGATGCAAACGCCGCCGACGACGGAACGGGATTCAACCACGGCAACCCGTTTCTTCATTTTGGCGGCCGCCACCGCTGCACGCTGGCCTGACGGGCCAGAGCCAACGACGGTCAGGTCATACTTGACGGCGCTCATGCAATTGTCTCCCGGTGATTGGTTGCGGACGCGGCTGCCGCGAGAGGTTGGCGAATGCCGGCGGCGAGACCCTCAACCGGAGGCTACCATACCGCCCCGCAGGGCGAACAGCAAGGCAACGTGAAATTGACGGGTTGAAAATACAAGCCATGCAGGGTAGGGGAGGATTTTAGCGGGCGAGTTTTTCTTTGGCTGCGCCGGCCCCCGCTCGAGCGAGGTCCGGCGCAACGTGAGATCAAGCCAGTGCGGAACGGGTGCTTACGTTGAGTGCCCGATCGGGCTGACTCTTTGCCGTGCCGATCGATCGAGAGACGCCTTCCAACTGGAACTGGCGGATGATCCCGTCAAGGTCGTTGGCCAGCGAGGAGAGATTCTTGAGAGCCTCCACCGCCTCCTCCGCTCCCTGCGTGTTCTCTGTCGCCAACTGCGAAATGTAGCCAGCCGATTCGGAGATCTCTCCCGACGCCGCGGTCTGCTCGGTGGCTGCCGTCGCAATCAGCTGGATCTGGTGTTCCACCTGCTTCGACGACTCGATGATCGCTTCGAGACTTTGTTGCGCCCGCGCCGTCTCGCTCATGCCGGTCTCCACTGCAGACCGGCTTTCCTGCATCACCTCGAGCGTGGTGCGCGTCTCCTCCTGGATGCTGCGAATCGTCCCCGCGATTTCTTCGGTCGCACCTTTGGTGCGCTCGGCCAACCGACGCACTTCGCCCGCAACCACGGCAAATCCCCGCCCATGCTCTCCGGCGCGCGCAGCTTCAATGGCCGCATTGAGAGCCAGCAGGTTGGTTTGCTCGCTGATCTCCTGAATCACGCTGACCACCTTTCCGATCTCCTCGGAGCGCTGGGCCAGCGATGTCATTTTCTCCGAGACAGTTCCTGTCGCCGCCGCGATTTTCTCCATCGTCGCGGCTGCGGCATGCATCACGGCGCCGCCCTGGTCGGCGGTCATTGCCGACGAACGGCTGGCTTCTGCGGCGGTTTCGGCGTTATGACTGATCTCACTGATCGTGGCTGTCATCTCCTGCGCTGCCGCGGCAATCTGGTTGGTTTTCCCCGACTGCGTCTTGGCATTTCCCGCCGACTGAACCGCTCGTGCGCTGATCTCCGTCGTAGCCGCGGAGAGCGTTTCCGCGCCCTGAGCTACCGACTGCACCACCTCGCGAATCGTGGCGATACACCGGCGCATAGCCTCACCCATGCGTCCCAGCTCATCGCCCCCTGTTACCACCACCTGCGCCGTCAGATCCTTCGCTGCAAGTTGTTCGAGGAGCGCGGTGCCGTAGCGGATCCGCGGCGTCGTCTCGCGATTGAGTCCGTAGCCGATCAGGGCGCAAAATCCGACAATCAAAAGGGAGACCACCGCATCGATCCAGATGGCCCGGCGGCTCGCCGCCAGCGCATCTTTCGAGTCGTTTGTACCCTCGTCGACAATGAATTGAATGTTGTCGTTGGCTGCGGTTGTCGCGTCCGAGAATGCTGCGTTGGTGGTGTCCGACGCCAGCATTTCTAGAGCCTCGCCGGTCTTGTGCTCCGACACAAGCCTATTGGCCTGGTCACTGGCTTGCAGATACTGCGCGAAACTCGTGGCGATTCGCTCCGTGATCCGCCGCTCTTCCGGAGGCGTAGCGTAGGGCTGATAGGCCGCCATCGCGTTGCGGTAGCTCTCCACGCCCTTGTTTCGAGATGCCTCCTCTTTGTCGGTGCAGACGGAGGTCTGGCAAAGCATCAGTTCGAGGTCAGCCCGGCGTACCTGGTTGATTGCATTGCGCACAGTGGCAAGCACGACCACCGAGGGGAAATCATCGCCTCCCACCGAGGCGCTGCGTGCGGAAACGTCGCGCAGCGTGAAGAATGTGTATGTGCCCAGCCCCACGCAGAAAACACACACCAGACCGAAGGCCAAGATGAACTTTCGCGCCATGGGCAGATTGCGAATTGCGGACATAGTGACGAAACCTTTCCCTGCGACGTGTCCGGACTGCGCATTCTGCGCAGAGCCGTCTTTGTCGAAGCCACGGTCAAACGCGGCAGACAAGCCGTTCATCGGCTGAGGAAAATGAAACTTGAACGCAGCTGTGCGGCGAGAAGATCTTGCCAATGCCAAGGTAAATCGATATTCTTTGCCCCGTTCTCGAAGGCCGCTGCCCTGCAGCGCGTCAGGAGGCGTCTCTCATGTCCGTGTTGCCCTTGTCGATTCACCGGTTGATGCTGAATTGCCTTATCCTCGGATGTATCGCCGGTGGGGCATGCATTTCCGCCTTGCCAATCGCCGCGCAGCGCGTTTCCACCGCGCCTCCACAGCAGTCTGCTGTCCGGCCAGCCCCGACCGCGGACCAGCTAGCCATTCAGGCTGCATCGGAGAAGGAGCATCAGCGCGAGATGGATCTGCTTGGCATCGAGGAGCTCCGCCGCGGGGCCGACGGCGACCCCAATTCGCCCAATGCCGCCAACTACGACGAATCCAAAGCCGATATTTACCCCCAAATCCCCGACGCTCTGGTGATGAACACTGGCAAACCGGTGCGCACGCCTCAGGAATGGTGGAGCAAGCGGCGGCCTGAAATCGTTGCACTTTTCGATCGCGACATCTATGGCCGCACTCCCGCCAATCTTCCCGCCGTTCGATGGCAAGTGGTCAGCACGGTCCACGAGAAGAATGGTGACGTGCCGATCATCACCAAGACGCTGATCGGCCGCGTCGACAATTCGGCCGACGCCTCCATCACCGTCAACATCGAATTGACCGTCTCCACTCCGGCCGACGCCAAGGGGCCGGTTCCGGTCATCATGGAACTCGGCTTGAGCAAGGAATTCCTCGCCATGATGGCCAAGCGCTTTCCGCAGTTTGCGGCCATGGCCGGATCCGGTCCAAGCTGGCAACGGCAAGTCCTTGCGCGCGGCTGGGGCTATGCCGAATACATACCGACCAGCGTGCAACCCGACAACGGGGCGGGGTTGACGCAAGGAATCATCGGTCTGGTCAACAAAGGGCAGCCGCGCAAGATCGACGACTGGGGCGCGTTGAAGGCGTGGGCGTGGGGCGCGAGCCGCTGCCTCGATTACTTCGCGACCGACAAGGACATCGATGCGAAACAGGTCGGCATCGAAGGCCATTCCCGCTACGGCAAAGCCTCGCTCGTCGCCATGGCCTACGATCCCCGCTTTGCCATCGGCTACATCAGTTCCTCCGGAGAGGCCGGAGCCAAGCTCTATCGTCACATCTTCGGCGAGCAGGTCGCGAATGTTGCCGGCGCGCAGGAGTTTCACTGGATGGCCGGAAACTTCCTGAAGTTCGCTGGCCCGGAGACGCCCGGCGATCTGCCCATGGACGCCAACGAATTGATCGCGCTCGTCGCCCCGCGGCCGGTCTTCATCGGCGCCGGCGCAACCAACGGCGATGGCTGGGTCGACGCCAAAGGAATGTTCCTGGCGGCGGCCGGTGCCGGGCCGGTCTACCGCTTGTTGGGAAAGAGAGACATGGGCACGACCACGTTTCCTCCCATCGAGACAAGCCTGATCGACGGCGACATCGCGTTTCGCCAGCACACGGAGGGACACACCCCAGGACCCAACTGGCCGGTGTTCCTCACCTTCGCAAGCCGCTATCTCCATGCCCCCGGCGCGACCAGATCCGCTGCATCCGTTTCAGCGCCGGATCCTGTCCATCTCACCGCGACTCAGGACCGGGAACGCATGCTTGGCCTGCTGGGGCTGAAGGACTCGGAGATGCGGCACCGTCCTTCAGGGAACGCGAAAGCGCCGGATGCAACCAACTACGACGAAGCCAAAGCCAATCCCTATCCCAACCTTCCGGATCCTTTGCTGCTCAAGAACGGACGACGGGTCACGACCGCGAGCCAGTGGTGGTACGAACGCCGGCCCGAGATCGTCGCCGACTATGAACGCGAGATCCTGGGCAAGGCGCCTCACTATCTGCCGAAGGTGACCTGGGAGGTTGTCAAGTCTGAGCCGGAAAGATACGGCGAGTTCGAAGTGGTCGCGAAACACGTGGTCGGGCATGTCGATCACTCCAACGACCCGCAAATCACCGTCAATATCGAAATGACGCTGGCCACGCCGGCGCACGCCGTGGGACCGGTCCCAATCATCCTCGAACTGGCTTTCGACCCCGATTTCAAAGATGCGCTCACCAAGCCGGAGTCGGAAGTGGTGCCTGCCGGATCTGGCCATTACGGCGTCGAGTGGGAGCCTTTGCTCAAGCGGGGATGGGGCTTCGCGGTGCTGTCTCCCACGAGCATTCAAGCCGACGATGGAAGCGGCCTGACCGAGGGGATCATCGGCTTGATGAACAAAGGCCAGCCTCGCGGCCTCGACGACTGGGGCGCACTGCGCGCGTGGGCATGGGGAGCGAGCCGGGCGATGGACTATTTCGAGACCGATCCCGCCGTCGACGCAAAGCAGGTGGGGCTCGAAGGGCACTCACGGTTTGGCAAAGCCGCTCTGGTCGCGATGGCCTACGATCATCGCTTCGCCATCGTCTACAGCAGCTCTTCCGGAGAGGGCGGCGCAAAGCTTTATCGGCACATTTTCGGCGAGCAGATGCCCAACGTCGCAGGCCCGTCGCTGTATCACTGGTTCGATGGCAACTTCCTCCGCTATGGCGGCCCGCTCACGCCCGCGGATCTTCCCATCGACAACCACGAATTAATTGCGCTCTGCGCTCCGCGGCCTGTCTTTATCGGCGGGGGAGCCAGCACCGGCGATGGATATGCGGATCCACACGGCGATGCATGGGCAGATACGCGCGGCATGTTTCTCGCCGAGGTCGGGGCCACACCCGTGTATCAGCTTCTTGGAAAGACCGGCTTACAGACAATCACGTTTCCGCCCCTGGGAACAGCCCTGATTCAAGCGGAGCTCGGATTCCGTCAGCACCCCTACGGTCACACCCCGGCGCCCAATTGGCCCACTTTCCTGGAATTTGCGGGTCGCTATCTGCACGCGCCCGCAGCCACTGCTGGCGGGCACTAAGGTCGAACAGGCGCGCCCGCGGCTATTCCTGGATGCTGCGCGGCGCCGTGCCCGGCGGAGTCAGCCAGAACTGAAGAAACACAAGGCTGAGATGGCGATCGAATTTGTAGCCAACCTCGCGCAGTTCGCCGGCGCGCTCGAAGCCAAAGCGCTGAAGGAAGCGGAGCGAGGCCGCGTTCTGCGAATCGACGCCGGCAATCATCACGTGCTTGCCAATGGCCCGGGCGCGTTCGATGATCTCCTTCAGCAGTCCTGTGCCAACCCCTTGCCCGCGCGACTCGGCATGAATATGCACCGTTCCCTCGACGGTGTAGCGGTAGCCCGGCCATGCGCGGAAGTCGCCGAAAGTCGCGAACCCGGCGATGCGATTCGCCTCAGACGCAACCACAACGGGATAGCCCTGCTGCAAGCGCCCGTGCCACCACGCAACACGTTCTCCACGCGTTGCCGGCCTGTCGTTGTAGATGGCCGTAGAGTGCATCAGGACTTCGTTGTAGATCGCAGTAATCTCGTCGAAGTCCGCTTCGACGGCATCTCGAATTTCCATGTCTCCTCGCGGGCTGTTCGAAAACCCTTCCGGCTCTTTCCTTCAGCTCAAGCTTCTACGCCGTAGGTGCGTGCGCAATTGCCGCCTAGAATTCCGTCGCGCTCGCTCGACGACAAATCACGCATGAAGTCCATCACGATGCTTATTGCCGTGGAATACTCGGCCGATAGCGTGCACACGGGCCAGTCGGAGCCGATCATCAATCGCGCCGGCCCGAATGCTTCGAATACCACGTTGAGATAAGGCGTGAAGCTCTCCGGCTTCCATTCTTTCCACCTCGCTTCGGTCACCATGCCGGAAAGCTTGCACGACACGTTGGAAAACTTCGCCAGCTCGCGCAGATCGCTCCTCCAGGGCTCGATCTCTGCGCTCGCGATGTGCGGCTTGGCAATGTGGTCGAGCACGAATTTCTGCTGCGGAAACGCCCCAACCAGTTCGATCGCGGCCGGCAATTGCCGGGGATAGACCAAGATATCGTAGACAAGGCTGAAATCAGCGAGTTCCCTGATCCCGTGCAGGAAGTCGGTGCGCATCATGAAGCGATCGTCGGGTTCATCCTGCACCACGTGACGCACGCCCCTCAGCTTGCGACGTCCTGCGAGGGTTTTGAGCTGGTCTCGCCCACGCGGCGAGCAGAGGTCAATCCAGCCAACGACTCCGCGGATAAAATCGTGCTGCTCGGCCAGATCGAGGAGCCACGTTGTCTCCTCCACGGATTGCCGCGCCTGCACCGCAATCGAGCCCTCGAACCCCGCCGAATCCAGCAGCGGTTTCAAGTCTTCCGGTAAAAAGTCGCGCCTGAGCTCCATCATGTGCTCGTTGATCCATCCGTATTCCGCCGGGTCGTATTTCCAGAAATGCTGGTGCGCATCGAGTCGAATCATTCTGCTGACGATTCTCTCAGTTTCAAACTATTTGTCCAGGTGGTTCGCACACGCTCTCATATTGCTGTCGCCCTGGCGGCCGTTTCGCAGCGCGCAGGTATGATTTTCATATGCATTTCCTGCGTTCGTGGCTTCCTCTCATAGCCTTTGGATCCATCGTGCATCCGGCGCTGGTTGCGCAGTCTGCCCGACCCGCGATCACCCTCGATGAGTACCTCAATACGACGGATATTTCCGATGCGAAACTCTCGCCCGACGGCAGCTCTGCGGTCATCGCCACCGATGCTCCCGACTGGAAAAACAGCGTCTACCGGCACGATCTCTGGCTTTGGACGGAGCAGGCCGGGCTACGCCCGCTGACGCACTCTGCGGATGAGGATGGGGCGCAGTGGAGTCCCGATGGAAGATGGATTGCCTTCCTTTCCGACCGCACGATTCTCGGCGATGATGCGTCGGCCGATCCGGAAGGCGCCGACCCGGGCAAGCCGAAAAGGATCTGGCTCATTCCTGCGACGGGAGGCGAGCCGCTCCCGCTGTACAGCGAGAAGCTCGATGCTCATGCGTTCGCCTGGTCTGCTGACAGCTCTTCGATTTACTTTTCGGTGCAGGAGCCTCTTGACCGCGACGATGCAGAGGCACGGGAGGAACAATGGCAGGATGTGATTCGATGGCGCGAACAGGGCCGCGGCGATCTTCTTCTGAAGGAGCCGGTTGCCTCGGCAATTTCGGGCATGCTTGCCACCCCGCTGCCCAACCAGTTTGCCGCCGCAAAGACGGCCAAAGGCCGCGCCGACACCATTCCCTCGCCGCTGGTTCCAACTGCCGCACAGGTTCTTTCCAAGAGCGTTCTGGCGATTGATGAGATTGCGCCCTCGCCCGATGGAAAGTCGCTGGCTTTTCTGACAGGCCCGGTATTCAGGCGAACCGAGAATCCGACCGACGTCGAGATTTTTCTAGTTGCAGCCGATGGGGGCGAGGCTCATCAACTGACACACAACCAGGCGCTCGAAGCCGACCTGCGCTGGGCACCCGACAGTCATTGGCTTCACTTCATCGTTCCTGCGGCTGCGGGTTCCCTTGAGGGCAGCTATCGCGACGTACAGGGCCGGCTCTATCGCATCGATCCTGCTTCGGGCAAAGCGGAGAGACTTGGCGGCAGCTTTGAGGGCTCCTTTGATTCCTTTACCCTGCTGCCCGACGGCCGCGAATTCGCGCTTGGCCTCAAAGGAACAGAAACCCAGATCTACCTGATCCAGGGCGAGACGGCAACCGGGCTGCCCGGCCGGCCCGGCACCTACGCAGGCATCTCCGCCGGCCGGGATACCAGCACCATTCTTGTGCGCCACTCCGCGATCAACGATCCGGCACAGGTTTACTTGCTTGCGGATCCGATGCATCCCGCCGCAATGAGGCCGATCACGCAATTCAACCCGATCTTCGCGCAGCGGGAGCAGCCCACGTGGCAGCCTTATTCCTGGCAAGCCGATGACGGCCGCACCATCGAGGGCATCCTCATTTTTCCTCCCGGCAAGAAGAAAGCACGCCCCCTGCGCATGCTCACATTGATTCACGGGGGACCTGCGGATGCCGACGGCGACCGTTTCGGCGCCGATTGGTACGACTGGGCAACCCTCGCAGCCGACCGCGGCTGGCTCGTCTTCCGTCCCAACTACCGCGGTTCCTCCGGCTATGGCGACGACTTCATGCTCGAGATCGAGCCACATCTTGTCTCTAAGCCCGGGCGCGACATTCTCTCCGGCGTGGATGCGCTGGTAAAAGACGGCTACGCCGACCCAAACCATCTTGCGATCGGCGGCTACAGCTACGGCGGCTACATGACCAACTGGCTCATTACACAGACCACCCGCTTCCGCTCCGCTGTTACCGGTGCGGGAGCCGTGGAGCATGCAGCCAACTGGGGCAATGACGACGAAACCTGGGACGATGCCTGGTACCTCGGCGGCCAACCGTGGCAGGATCCGGCCCTCTATCAAAGCGAGGCCGCGCTCTTTCACTTCGATAAAGTCAAAACTCCGACGCACATCGTGCAAGGCGGTGCGGACGTTCGCGTGAGCTATCTCGAAGGCGTCACCATGGAGCGGGCGCTGCAGACGCTCGGCATACCCCATACCTTTCTGGTTTTTCCCGGCGAAGGCCACGGGCTGGACAAGAATCCCTGGCATGGCTACATCAAGCTGCGCGAAGAATTGAACTGGCTGGAGAAATATGATGGTAAATAGCCGGCCATTCCGATCTAGAGAATTCCCGGAAGCCGGACATTGCCTTCGTGCATCTTGAAGGTTAGAAGACCCGATGAACCCGGTTGAACAAGCTCGCGCTGTCGCCTTTCAGGAAACGCTCCTGAGCGCGCGCCGGACCATGCTCGCGAGCGAGATCCTCAAGCTGGCGGTGGATAGTTTCCGGGCGTCGAAGCTGCGCTTTGCGCTGACCGCGCTGGGCATGGTCATCGGGACGGCTTCGGTCATTCTGGTGGTCACGATCGGCATGAAAGGCAAGCAGTACGTACTCGACACGCTGCAGAAAATCGGCACCAATTCCGTTGAAATCGAGTACTCGGGCGGAGGGGCCAGCGGAGCCGAGCGCGTTATGTACAACGACTACATGACGCCTGATGACATTCGGGCTGTCGATAACCAGTTGCCGGGCGTGATCTACTCGTCTCCGATCCTCGAACTGCATCCCCGAATCAGTTTCGGCGGAGGCGTGGTCAAAGACACACTGGTGATCGGAGTCAGCCCGCAATACCGCTACATTCGCAACCTGCTCGTGCCCTACGGCCGGTTCATCGACGAGATCGACGACGAAACGCACACCCGGTGCGCGGTGGTGACCGAGGCTTTCGCAAAGCAGCGCTTCGGCAGCGATTATGGAGCCATCGGGCAGACCTTCGAGATCTACCAAATGCCCTTCACCATCATCGGTGTGTTCAAGGAGAGCGTTGACGACATGGGGCAGTCGGAACTGGCCGATCAAACCATCCTGATTCCATTTTCAGAGGCGCGCTTTATCTCCGGGACAGAAAACGTAAAGCAGATGTATTTCTCGATGCGCAGCATGAGCGAGGTTCCCGCGGCGGCGAAGGAAATCCAGCGCATCATCGAGTCCCGTCACCGGCCGGGATCGGTCTACCATACCCAGACGCTGACGGAAATTTTGACCTATGCCGCGCAAATCTCGGATGCGTTGACAGCGGTTCTCGTTTTGGTATCAGCGATCACCCTCGCGGTCGGGGGAGTTGGGATTATGAACATCATGCTGGCCAACGTGAGGTCGCGCATTCGCGAGATCGGAATTCGCAAGGCGCTGGGCGCAACCTATCGCGAGATCAAGCTGCAGTTCCTAGCCGAGGCAATCATCATCTCCCTCGCCGGCGGGCTCGTGGGTGTGTTCGTGGGCCTGATGGTGCCGATTTCCGTGCGATTCTTGACGGACTACGCGCTGCCCATTTCAGGCCTTTCCATCCTCATCGCCCTGGCTTCCGCGGTCATCGTCGGCGTGGTCTTCGGGACTGTTCCCGCCACGCGCGCCGCACAAATGGATCCTGTCGAGGCTTTGAAGTATGAATAGGCAAGGCCCGTCAGGGGCGGATGTGCAGCCACAAGACGACCGCGCACCGGGCCCGAATCTCACCCTGCTCTACAGCCTGGTTGGAATCGCGTTGCTCGCTGCCATTGCCATCGCCACATTCATCGTTCTTCCGTTTTATCGCCATCGTCACTGATTCTGGAGATCAGGCCAGGAGATCAACATGCCGTCTCAAGCGGAAAAGGCTGCTGTGTTCCAAGCGCTACACCAGAAGCCTGAAGTCTTTGTCATCGCGAATCCATGGGATGCGGGAACAGCGCGCACCCTTACCGGTCTCGGCTTCTCCGCCCTTTCCACCACCAGCGCAGGCCTAGCCTACACGCTTGGGCGCCGCGACGGAACGGCAAGCGTCGGCCGCGAGGAAGCTTTGGCCAACGCGAAATCCATCGTCGACGCAACCCATTTGCCGGTTGCCGCCGACCTGGAAAATGGCTACGGACATTCACCCGAAGCCGCGGCGACAACCATCCGGTTGGCCGCAGAGGTTGCGGGGCTTGTCGGCGGATCGATCGAGGATGCGTCGGGAGATCCCGCCAACCCGATCTACGACTTCGAGCACGCTGTCGAGCGCGTGTCCGCGGCGGCGGCGACGGCTCGTGCTCTGCCTTTCCCTTTCATGTTCGTGGCGCGCGCCGAGAACTACCTGCACGGCAGGCCGGACCTCGACGACACCATTCGCCGCCTGCAGGCCTATGAGGCTGCCGGAGCGGAAGTGCTCTACGCGCCCGGTATCACCGACCCCGAAGAGATTCGCACCCTCTGTGCCTCCGTGAAAAAGCCGGTCAATGTTCTCATGGGTCTCAAGAACTCTCCGCGGCTCACCGTGAAACAGCTCGGCGAGCTCGGAGTTCGTCGCATCAGCATCGGTTCAGGATTCTGCCGCGCGGCGCTGACGGCCTTTCTGCATGCGGCGCGCGAAGTGCGCGACCACGGAACTTTCGAATTCGCCTACGAAACCCTCTATATGTCCGAACTCGTCGACCTGTTCGGACCATCGGCGACATAGTTCACTTCCTGGATTTGGCGACGCGAGCAACGAGCAAGTCGCGATGCGCCTGGCTCCAGCGCTTCAACTCGATATTCACACCCGACAGGTTGCGTTTCCAGAATCGGCTCCCACGCGACGATAACGGCGCGGGTTTTGTTCCGCCCAGGAAAGTCTCAGAGCAGCTTTTCCATGAATACATTGGCGCGCGCGTAGGGCGAAGGCATGACGCGTTCCGATGGAAGATGAGAAAACCCGACTGACTCATACAGGTGGATCGCATTCGCCAGCCTGTTGTTCGTTTCGAGATAGAGGCGGTGCGCTCTCAGCCGGCGCGCTTCGATGATCGCGCATTCCAGCAGAACGCGCCCGATTCCTTCGCCGCGGTAGTGCTCATCCACGGCCATCTTCGCAACCTCAAACACACCCGGCTCCATCGAGAGGAGTGCGCACGTCCCGATGCGGCTGGTCCCGGCAAGAGCCATCAAGATGTGGCCGCCGCGCTCCAGAATTTTGCCCACCGGGTTGGAGAGCACCTCCGAATCCTTTTCTTCGATTACGAAATATTTCGCGATCCACTGCTCGTTCAGGGAGCGGAAGGCTGCTTCATCGCCGGGCTGAAAAGGGCGCACCTCGATCTCGCATCCGGCGCGGCGAAAACGGAACGTGAAAGCGGCGGGATCGAGTGTGGGATTGGTCATTTGGCCTCCTGAAGTTGATCGTAGGCAGAACCCATTTCATATGTCGAATATCTTGTTTATCTCGATTGATATCATTTGAGTATGGATCAGGAAATCGAGCTCCGCCACCTTCGATACTTTCTTGCCGTGGCCGAGGAGTTGCACTTTGGCCGTGCCGCGCGCCGGCTCAATCTCTCCCAGCCGCCGCTCTCGCAGCAGATCCGGCGCCTCGAAGAGTTGCTCGGCTACCCGCTCTTTGTTCGCACATCTCGAGCCGTCAAACTCACCAGCGCGGGCCAGGTGTTCCTCGATCGTGCGCAGCGCACTATGCGCAAAATGGAGGAAGATCTTCATGCAACGCGCTCGGTTGCGCGCGGCGAGGCGGGGTCCCTCACAGTGGGCTTCATCGGATCGGGCATGTTGACGCGGCTGCCGTCGATGCTCGGCCAGTATCGTTCCAGGTTTCCCAAGGTAAACCTTCACCTGCGTGAATTTCACACGTCCGGCGTGATTCGCGCACTGCGCGAAGGTTCGCTCGATGTCGGGTTTCTCCGCGACGGAGGCCCAACGGAAGGCCTGGAGGTCGAGACACTCTTCGCGGAGCCTTTTTATGCGGTCTTGCCATCAACGCATCCGCTTGCACTACGTTCATCGCGCCGCACGTTCGATGTGGCGGACCTGCGCGATGAGCCATTCGTTTTCTTTCCTTCCACCGCGGGCACACGCGCTTACGAGAAGCCGATTTCTCTCTGCGTGGGAGCAGGTTTTCGTCCCCGCGTGGTACAGGAGGCTCCGCAATGGCTCACGATTCTGCGTCTGGTGGGCGCAGGACTTGGCGTCAGCATCGCTCCTGCATGTGTGGAACGCATCGCAACGCGCGAGGTTGTATGCCGGCGACTGAAACCGGGTCCTAAAGCCACTGAGCCCAAGAGCGAAATCGAGTTGGCTTGGCGCGCCGGCGAAAACCAGCCGATCATCGAGACATTTTGCCGCATGGCGCGAGAGAAGCTGCGCGAGCCTGGCTGCAAACAAGGGGATTGAGAAGCGCCCGCCAAAACCTCGTTTCCTGCCTTCAACGGATCACAGGGAATGCAAGTTCCGCACGTATCTCACCTTGATCGAGTTCCTCAATCCAGCTGCGCAGGTGTCTCCGCAGCGCATCCACCGCGATTCCGCCAAATTCCTCCGGCAACGGATCGAGTCTTCGGAGCGCGCCGCGCATCAGCAATGCCGCGCCCAAATAGTTCTTTCGCTGCACGTGGTGCAATGCCGCGGTCGTCTGGATGAGCGCCTGCAGAAATGTCTTCTCGTCTCCTTGCAACCGGAGCCACACCGACTCCCAGTGTTCATGCGCGTGCCAGAACTGTTGGCTTTGGTAGCATCGCAAGCCTTCGGCAAGCTCGCCCTGGCTCCAGTCAAAAACCATCGCTTGCGATGATTCATCGCGTCCGGCACTCCCCGACTGCTGCACGTTAAGCGCCTTGATTTCCCGAAGCGAATCGATCCGGAATGAGCACAGGGATGCCATCGAGGATCGGGTAAGTTTTTCCGCAGCCAGCACAGACCAGGCAGGTTGCTTCGACGTGAACTGGCTGCAGGCAAGCCGGGCAAGCAAGCTGGTCCAGCCAGGCATTGAGGGCAGTCAGGTTTGCAGACGCGGGATCGGACGGCATCGGTCGCTACTGGATGGTGGCTTCCGGCTCTTCGCCGGACTGTGCTGGGCCGCGTGTAGGACGGTTGGCGAATTCGCGCTCAATCTTCTCGTTCGTTCCTGCCCGTGCGAACTCGTGGGCAACGCGGATGCCGTTGAAAATGGCGTTATCGTTCGAAGAGCCGTGGCCGATGATGCAGACTCCGCGCACGCCCAGCAAAGGAGCTCCGCCGTACTCTGTGTAATCCAGGCGCCGCCGAAAATCATTGAAGGCCCGCCGCGAAAGCAGTGCACCCACCTGCGCGGTGACGGTCCGCGTCAGAGACTCGCGCAGCACGTCGCGGACAAAGCGGCCCACGCCTTCGCTGGTCTTCAGTGCAACGTTGCCCACAAAACCATCGCACACGATCACGTCCGCATGGCCGTTAAAGAGGTCGCGACCCTCAACGTTGCCAATGAAATTGATCGGAAGAGCCTTCAGGAGCGGTTGCGCTTCGCGGGTCAGCTCGTTGCCCTTGGTCTCTTCTTCGCCGATCGAGAGCAGGCCGACGCGCGGCTTGTGAATCTTAAGAACACTGCGGGCATACATCTCGCCCATTACCGCGAACTGCTCCAGGTTGTGCGCCTTGCAGTCCACGTTAGCACCCACATCGAGCAGCACGCACGGATTGCCTTTGGCTGTGGGCATCGGCGTGGCCAGCGCCGGCCGGTCGACTCCGGGGAGCGCTCCCAGGACCATTTTGGCCGTGGCCATGGCTGCGCCCGTGTTTCCGGCAGTGACGAATCCGGCGGCCTTGCGCTCGCGCACGAGCTTCAGCCCGACGCGCATTGAGCTGTCGCGCTTCGTCCGAACGGCGTGCGCTGCCTTCTCGTCCATCCCGATCCGCTCCGAAGCGTGATGGATGACGATAGGGAGGTCTTCGTTTTCGAGGTGCTCGTCGAGCAGGTCGCGCAACTCAGGCTCGGGTCCGATCAGGTGGACGCGCACGGGCAGGGTGCGGCAGGCAAGGATGGCTCCGCGGATCTCCGGTTCGGGAGCCTTGTCAGAGCCAACAGCGTCGAGCGCGATATCAATCAGCACATTCGTGTCGTCGTGAGGCGATTTCTCGCGAGGCAGCTGCATGCAAGTCGAAGCGGCGTCCAGGCGGAGCGCTCCTTCGCTTGATGCGGGAGTCGAGCCAAATCCCGGAAAGGCCGTGCGTGCTCAGATTACTTGGCGGCTTCCTTGGTGTCCAGCACGAGCCGGCCCTTATACTCGCCGCACTTGGGGCAAGCGTGGTGGGGACGCTTCTTCTCGTGGCAGTTCGGGCACTCGGAGAGGCCGCTGGCGGTGAGAAAGTCGTGGGCGCGGCGGTTGCCGGTGCGGCGCGTCGAGTGGCGCCTTTTCGGATTCGGCATGGTCTGATTCCTCTTGTTCGCTCTCAGCTATCAACTGTCCGCGTCAGATCCTGCATCGGGAGAGCGATTGCGCTCAGATTCCCGCCAGTTGGAGCTGATCGCTGGAAGCTGTTAGCTTAAGGCAGTTTTTAGGACTTCATCCGGCTGCGAAGCCCCGCGAGCGCTTCCCAGCGGGGGTCAGATTGACCGTCCTCGCAGGAACAGGGCTCAAGGTTTCGGTTCTTGCCGCAGCGTGGGCAAAGTCCTTTGCAATCAGGCTTGCACAGTGTCCTGACCGGCAGGGACAATAGCACCTGCTCACGCAGCACATCCTCAAGCAAAAGACTGTCTCCCTGATAATAACCGATTTCGGTCTCGTGTGCCGAGATGGAGCGCTCGCTGGCGCCGCTGTCAGCCCCGATCGGCCGAAAGATCAAATCAAAGTCGGAGGCCAGGGAGACCGGAACCGGCTCGACACACCGCGCGCAGGGAACCTGGAACCTCCCCGCATAGCGCCCCTTCAGACGAATATCCGCAACAATTTCCTTGGGTCCCCGATGCTCGTGGATCACTTCGGCGCGCCCGGAGGCAGCGAGCGGGCCGTCCTGGGTCGCTTCATCGCCAAAGCCAATGTGATTCGGCATGAGCTCGAGCTCGAACTCGATCGGCTCTTTCTCCAGGTCCTTGACGTGAAATTCCATAGGTATGAGCGTAAGGCGCAGGTGATTTGACGTCAATGCAGCCCATGGGGATGCAGACCCGCCCCATCCTGCTTACCACATCTCTGGGTGCCCCGGTCCGGGTGTCCGCAGACAGGTCTCCGACCGTCGGCCGGAAGTCTCGATTTTGAGACATGGGAGGGCAAGCCGGCAGTTTCAGGTTCTTCCGGCCGCCAGCTCCTTTCGAATCTCCTCAATCTGCTCGGCGTGCCGTTTGGGATGGGCGGCGATCATCACCAGCGTCTCGTAGCAGGTCACCGGCCCAGGGACCATCGGATGATCGGTCACCCAGCACCGCAGATCGCCTCCGAATGGTTCAAGCCAGCCCATCACCCCGGCTCGCGCCGCATCAAATGCCGCAAGAGCCTCCGGCACCGCGGCAAATCGCCCGTGAGCATGCGAGAGCGGCGGAGCCTCGATCTTGCGCGTGCGGTCGGCCGCATACGCTGCAATTTTTGCTTCGCGCTTTGGATTCTCCTGCGGCTGCGGAATCTCTGTGGCCGCGCGAAGGCGCCCCAGCAGATACTCTTCCACGTTCACCACGTGCTCCACTCACTCCCGCACAGACCAGCCCCCGTTCGCCGGCTTGCGCGCAGCCAGTTTCTCGTCGAGGCCCGCCAGTGACGCGCCCAGCACCTCGCGCCCATCGCGCAGGGCCCTGAGCAGTTGTAGCTTTTCTGCTTCGGACATGGCAAAGATCCTACCCAAATCGCTGTGCGGTACGAGACTCCGGGGAAGGACCCAGATATTGTAGTATCGCCTCGTTTGGGATTCCAATTGAGGCGGAACGTGAACAAGGGGCAGGCATTGGTGGCGATCGATCTTGGCGCCGAGAGCTGCCGGGTCTCGATGCTGCGACGGATCGACGACGCCCCCGAGATCCGCATGGTGCGGCGCTTCGCCAACGGCCCGGTTGAGCGGACCGGCGGCATCTACTGGGACCTTGATCGAATCTGCAGAGAGCTGAATGACGGGCTGCGTCAAACCTCTGAGCTTGCACCCGAGGGAATTGCCTCGATCGGCGTCACAGGCTGGGCCGTCGACTACGTTCGCCTCAACGCAGCCGGCGCCCCTCTCGGTCTACCCCATTGCTATCGCGACCCGCGCAATGCGGCCGCCATGGGGGCCGCGCACGGCATCGTTCCCGCGGAACGCCTTTACGCACGCACCGGCGTCCAGATCCAGCCCATCAACACCATCTATCAGCTCTTCGCTGACACGCAGGCGGGGATTCCCGCAGGCACGCCCTGGGTCAATCTGCCCGAGTACATCCTCCACTGGCTCGGCGCTCCCCTCGTTGCCGAATACACCAATGCGACTCACACCGGCCTGGTGGATCCTGAGACGCGCAGCTGGGCGGGCGAAATCTTCAGAGATCTCGGTCTGGACTGCAACGCCGCGCCCCAACTCGTCCAACCTGGAACACTGCTGGGCCCGTTGCGCGCCGACCTCCGCTGCCTGCGCGGCTTCGGCGAGACCGTGCTCATCGCGCCCGCCTGCCACGACACCGCATCGGCCGTTGCCGGCATCCCCGCGAACGACGACTTCTGGGCTTACATCAGTTCGGGAACGTGGTCGCTGGTCGGCGTCGTCGACGCCGAGCCGCATCGCAGTCCCGGAGCGTGCGCCTGCGGATTCACGAACCTCGGCGCCGCCGGAGGCCGCGTGCTCTTCCATCGCGGACTTGTCGGCATGTGGCTCCTACGGCAATGCCTGAATACCTGGGACGATCAGCGCGGCTGGGACCTCAGCGACCTGATCGCCGCGGCGCGCAAACTTCCAGCGCCCGATGAGTCTCTCGACCTCGACGACGTCGCCTTCGTAACCCCGGGGGATATGCCGGCGCGGATGAATGAGCAACGCCGCCGCAGGGGCTTGCGCGCCCTGCCCGAGGGCTGCGATGCCGCGCCGCACTATGCGAACCTCATCTTTCACAGCCTGGCCCATCGCTATGGCGCTGTGTTGCGCGAGATCGAGATGCTGACCGGCAAGCAACCTCGCCGCATCTGCGTTGTGGGGGGCGGCAATCGCAACGACTATCTGAATACCCTGACCGAAAATGCAACCGGGCTGCCCGTGGTCCGATGCGCCGCGGAAAGCTCAACTCTGGGCAACTTCGCCGTGCAGTTAGCTCGGCTAGAACAAGACATCGATGAAATCTCCGAATCAGCCATTCGAGACTGTGCGAGTAAGCTGTTGGAGATTCCGATGAACGGGTGAAAAGAACGGTTCGCGGACGAGCAGCTCAAGTCCCGCGCCAACCGGCTCAAGGAGAAAAACAGTATGAGGCGTGCGCAGGGAAAACTCGGAGTTGCTATCGTGATGCTCGCTGGAGCGGCCGCACTTTTTTCGCAATCTTCGGCTGACAACCTGCTGAGCGGGTTTGAGAATCCTCCCGCCAGTGCGCGTCCTCGCGTCTGGTGGCATTGGATGAACGGCAACATCTCTGAAGTGGGAATCAAACTCGATCTCGAATGGATGCACCGCGTCGGCATCGCCGGGTTTCAGAACTTCGATGCCGCCTTGTCGACGCCGCAGGTCGTTGACCATCGCCTGGCGTACATGACGCCGGAGTGGAAAGATGCCTTTAAATACGCCACGAATCTCGCCGACCAACTGGGCATGGAAGAAGCCATCGCCGGTTCCCCGGGCTGGAGCGAATCCGGCGGCCCATGGGTGCCTGCTTCGCAAGGCATGAAGAAGTATGTCTGGAGTGTGACCGACATAGACGGCGGCAAGCCGTTCACAGGTGTGCTCGCACATCCGCCGGCGAACACCGGCGCCTTCCAGAACCTGGCCATTCACGATGTCATGCCGTCGCCCTCAACCAAAGCCGTCCCGCAGTTCTACGCCGACGCCGCTGTGATCGCCTATCGCCGCGCGGCAACCGACGTTCCCCTGGCAGCGCTGCACCCCAATATTACGGCCAGCGCGGGCTCGCCCGACTTCGCCATGCTTACCGATGGCGACCTCGAGAAGACCACGGGCTTGCCGATTCCCGCGCAGGGCGGGAGCGCCTGGATCCAGTATGAATTTCCTCAGCCTGCGACGATTCGGGCCGTAACGATCGTGACCAAGGATCCGGGCGGCCTCGAAGCAATTTTCGCCGGAATCGCGCCGCCCGAAAAGACACTTGAGGCCAGCGACGACGGGCAAGCCTTCCGCACAGTTGCCACGCTCCCCGGCGGCGAATCCCCCGAGCATACCATCTCGTTCCCTGCGGTCACGGCGAAGTATTTCCGCGTCGCATTCAAGCGCACGCCGCCTCCGCCCATTCCCTTCTGGGCCCAGGGAATCGATCCCGCAAGCTTGGGAGCCAGGGCAGGGAATCGGCCCAAGACCTACGAGATCGCCGAACTCATCCTGCATCCCGGCGCGCGTGTCAATCACTTTGAAGAAAAGGCCGCCTTCGTTCCCGTTCCCGACCTGTACGGCTTCGCGACTCCGCCCGTCAGTCCGCAAGATGCAATTGCCAAATCCGATGTCATCGACCTGACCGCCCGGATGCATCCCGACGGAACCCTCGACTGGACGCCTCCCCCGGGCCATTGGGTTGTCCTGCGCTTCGGCTATTCGCTTCTGGGAATCACCAATCACCCAGCCACTGCGGAGGCCACCGGCCTGGAGGTCGACAAGCTCGATCATCGCTTCGTGCAGCAGTACATGGAGAAGTACCTCGACAGCTACAAGCAGACCGTGGGCGCCGACATGATGGGCGCGCGCGGCATTCGCTACGTCATCAACGACAGCTGGGAAGCTGGCTCGCAAAACTGGACCGACCGCATGATCGACCAGTTTAAGAAGCGCCGCGGCTATGATCCGAGGCCCTGGATGCCGGTGCTCGCCGGGCAGGTGGTCGAGAGCTCCGAAGCAAGCGACCGCTTCCTGTGGGACTTCCGCAAGACCATCGCCGACCTGATCGCCGACGAACACTACGGCCAGCTGGAGGACACGCTTCACGAATGGCACATGGGCCACTACGGCGAGTCGCATGAGAGCGGGCGCGCCTTCGTGGCGGACGGCATGGAGGTAAAAAAGTTCAACGAAATTCCCATGAGCGCGATGTGGACGCAGCAGCCTGGTGTCAACAAGGTGACCTACGGCTACAACGCCGACGATCGCGAGTCGGCATCCGTCGCGCACATCTACGGGCAAAACCTTGTCGCCGCGGAATCGATGACGGCCGCGGCCGCACCCTGGGCCTGGTCGCCGGCGACCTTGAAGCCCACCGCTGACCAGGAGTTCCTGAATGGGATCAACCGCTTCGTGATTCACGAATCGGCTCACCAGCCGCTCGTCGGCAAAGCCCCGGGCCTCACTCTCGGGCCCTTCGGACAGTGGTTCAACCGCAACGAAACCTGGGCCGAAGAAGCCGGTCCCTGGATTGACTATCTCGCGCGCACCAGCTTTCTGCTGCAGCAGGGACACTTCGGCGCGGACCTGCTCTACTTCTACGGCGAGGATTCCAACCTCACCGCGATCTTCGCCGAAAAGGCTCCCGACGTGCCGGCGGGCTACGGCTTCGATTACATCAATGCCGACGCGCTCATTCACGAGTTGAGCGTGGCCGGCGGACAAATCACCACCGAAAGCGGGATGAGCTACCGACTGCTGGCGCTGGACCCCTACAGCACGCACATGTCGCTGCCGGTGTTGCGGGCCATCCACAAGCTTGTCTCCGACGGCGCGATCGTTGCCGGCCCCAAGCCCACTGACGATCCCAGTCTCGCCGACGATCAGGCCGAGTTCCATAAGCTCAGCGACGAGTTGTTCGGCGACGGCAGCGGCGCGCACTCTGTCGGCAAGGGAACCGTCTATGCAGGGCAGAAACTCGGCGATGTCTTCGCCGCGCTTCATGTAGCACCCGATTTCGACACGACCCAAAGCGATTCGCACCTGCTCTTCGTGCACCGCAAGCTTGCCGGCGCCGATCTCTACTTCGTCGACAATCGCAGCGACGATGCCGCCAAGGTCGATGCCACCTTCCGCGTGGCTGGAAAAGCGCCGGAGCTGTGGTACGCCGAGACCGGCAAGACCAGGCCCGCCTCGTTCAAAATCGTGGATGGCCGCACCACCGTGCCCTTGCAGCTTGAGCCCTGGGGCACCGTCTTCGTGGTGTTTCGCAATGCTACCCAGGAGACCGAACACACCGAGCCGGCCGTCACCGAGACCCAACTGGCCGCCGTGAACGGCCCCTGGAAGGTCGACTTCGAAGCCGGCCGCGGCGCGCCGCACTCCATCACTCTTAACGCGCTTTCCTCGTGGAGCGACAACGCCGACCAAGGAGTGAAGTACTTCTCCGGCACAGGCACCTACTCCAACACCGTCGATGCACCCGCTGCCTGGTTCGGCAACAACGCGCATCTCTGGCTCGACCTCGGCAGCGTGAAGAACCTTGCCGAAGTCACGGTGAACGGAAAGAACCTGGGCATCGTCTGGCACGCGCCTTATCGCGTCGACGTGACCGGGGCGCTCAAGCCCGGCGCAAATGAGATCACCATCAAGGTGACAAACGCCTGGGTCAACCGTCTCATCGGCGACCAGCAGCCGGACGCGACCACCAAGTACACCTTCGCCGACGTGAAGCCCTACAAGGCTGACTCGCCATTGCTGCCCTCAGGCCTGCTGGGTCCCGTGGCCGTGGTGCGCGACGAAACAAGATAGGTGCGGGGCTTAACCCGGCGTCATATTGCCACGCGCTCAGGCTGCTCTTACACTTGAAAGCGACCGGTGTTGCCCGTCAATGCCGGTCTTCAACCCCACGCGGAAGTGGTGAAATGGCAAACACACCAGCCTTAGGAGCTGGCGCCCAAAAGGCTTGCGGGTTCAAGTCCCGCCTTCCGCACCAACA
>DATJMC010000101.1:0-4426 GCA_035508975.1 Occallatibacter sp. | reverse complement strand
CTGGCCCGCCGGCTTGGTCTCGCCGGTTTCGGGATCGTAGGGTCCGAGGCCGTGAAACTTCTTCTGCTTGTCGAGAGCGGGCTGGAATCCGCGGCCCTTTTGCGTGATGGCGTGAAGGAGAACGGGCTTGTCCTGCTGCTTGAGGAACTTGAAAGTTTCCACGAGCAGGCCGATGTTATGGCCGTCGAGCGGGCCGTAGTAGGTGAGGCCGAATTCCTCGAAGAAGACCGAGGGCCAGAGCAGGCCTTTCGCAGCTTCTTCCGCGCGGCGAACGACATTGATTGCGGTCTTACCGCCTAACCGCTCCAGCAACCGTGCCGCGCTGTCGTGCAGATGCGTGACGTGTTCGTTGGTGACGATCTTGTGCAGATATTTGGCGATTGCGCCCACGTTGCGGTCGATTGACCACTCGTTGTCATTCAGCACAACGATGAGCCGCCTGGTCTGGTCGGCGATGTTGTTCAATGCTTCGAAGGAGATGCCGTTCGTGAAGGCCGCATCGCCGGCGAGGGCGATGACGTGCTCCCTGCCTCCGGCAAGATCGCGCGCGACTGCCATGCCCAGTGCGGCCGAGAGGGCTGTGCCCGCGTGGCCCGCGCCGTAGGCGTCGTGCTCGCTCTCGGTGCGCAGCATAAAGCCGTTCAGCCCGCCCGGCTGGCGGATGGTCTCGAAACGCTCGCGGCGGCCCGTGAGCAGCTTGTGCACGTATGCCTGGTGGCTCACGTCGAAGACGAACCTGTCGGCGGGAGTGTCGAAGACGTAGTGCAGGGCAAGGGTGAGCTCAACCACGCCAAGATTGGGACCGAGATGGCCGCCGGTTTTCGACAGGGTAAGGATGAGGCGCTCGCGAATCTCCTGCGCGAGGGTTTCAAGCTGCGGGATGGAAAGCTTCTTAATATCTGCCGGGGAGTGAACGGTGTCGAGTAGTTTGCCCATGAAAGCAGCGAAGGCGTCCGACAGGAATAAACCCATGCGGCGCGACATGGTTGCCCGCTATCAAAAAAGACCCCATGTTCGGGGCCTTGCCGGTGCGGGGCAACGGCAATCTTCGCGGTAACAGTATATCAAGTGGAGAGACGCGCACCGATGTAATTTCCCCGTCTTCAGTCGTTTAGAGCTGCGATTGCTTCGGGGGACGCGGCTTCCACCCGGAACTCACCCTCCCACCGTGCCACTACGGCCGAAGCCAGGCAGTTCCCCACGACATTAATGGTCGTGCGGCCCATATCCATGAGCGCGTCGATGCCGAGCAGCACGAAGATTGGCTCCTCGGGTAAGCCAAAGATTGACGCTGTCGCGAGGAGCACGACCAGCACCGCGCGAGGAACGCCGGCTACGCCTTTGCTGGTCAGCATCAGCGTGCCAAGCATTACGATCTGCTGGGTGAGGCTCATGTGAATACCCGCCGCCTGCGCCACGAACAGCGACGCCAGGGCGAGATAGAGCGCGGATCCGGCGAGGTTGAAGCTGTAGCCGGTGGGAATGACAAAGGCGACGATGTTGCGCGGCACACCAAAGGCCTCCATCGACTCAATTGCCCGGGGCAGCGCCGCTTCAGAGGTGCTGGTGGCGAAAGCGATGGTCGCCGGCTCGGCGACAGCAGCCAGAAATTGCCGGATGGGAATGCGCGCGAGCAGAGCCGCGGGGAGCATTCCGATGACCGCAAAAACGACCAGCGCCACGTAGAGTGTAATGAGCAGCTTGCCGAGGTTCAGCATCACGCCGAGTCCCGAATGGGCAACGGTGTAAGCCAGCGCTGCAGCCACTCCGACAGGCGCGAAGTACATCACCAGGTTGGTGAAGGCGAACATGGTCTCGGTAAGAGACTCCGCGAAGCGCACCATGGGCGCGCGCTTCGTCTCGCTGAGGCGGCCGAGCGCAAGCCCGAAGAGAATGGCGAAGACGGCGACCTGCAGAATCTGGTTGTCAGCGACAGCTTTGGCAATGTTCTCGGGAAAAATACGGACCAGGAATTGCTGCCAGGAGAGCGCAGGTTCGTGCTCCACGTCGGGATGCAGTTGGGTTGCAGCGGGCGCGCCAGTCACTGCCTGCGATGTCTCAAGTCCGACGCCGGCTCTTGAGATGTTTATCGCGACGAGACCGATGACGAGGGCGATGGTGGTGAGAACTTCGAAGTAGACTAGCGATTTCAGCCCGAGGCGCCCGACGGCGCGCAGCTCTCCGTGGCTGGCGATGCCGGTAACCAGAGTGCCGAAGATCAGGGGCGCGACGATGACCTTAATCAGGCGCAGGAAAATGTCGCTGAGCACCTTAATGGAGATTGCGATACGCGGCGCGTCAATGCCGAGTTCGACGCCAGCGATCATACTGAGGAAGATCCAACCGGTGAGCGAGCGCCTATGCAGTGCGGCGACCGCAAGCAGCAGGAGGCCGGCGACGCGAAGAGTCATGCCAATATGCGGATGAAGGAGCGCCGCTGACCCGACGCCGGCCACGTACGCGACAAGGCCCGCGGCTATCCATAGCGTCACATTGCGGAGAGTCACATTGCGGGCGGGGAGAATCGTCTTCATCTCAAAAAGCAGCCATCGAAACGGTATAGCATAATGCTTCACCGCAGCATTTTTTGTGAGCTTCGGTCGCTGCGGTACGGAGGTATCAGGCAGCAATGCTTTGTGTAGTTTGCTTTCTTATTCTTGCCGGTTTTTTTTCTCCACAGCTGGCAGCCGGCCAGGCGCTCGAGCCGGCAAAACCGTCCACGAGCGCTGATGCCCTTGCGAATCCCGCATATTCACCCGACGTGGCATTCCTGTTTGGTCTCGAAGCGAAGTTTGCCGCCGATACAGCCAAGGGCGGCGGCGCGGCGTTTGCAAAATGGTTCGCCGACGACGCGGTAACGCTGTCGAACGGTCAGGCTCCGGTGATCGGCAGGGCCGCCATCGCCGCACGCACGAAGTGGTCCGCCGCAGATTATCAGCTGACCTGGACTCCGGAGGGCGCCCGCATGAGCCCCGCAGGCGATATGGGTTTCACCTGGGGACACTACGAAGGTCATTTCAAAAAGCCCGACGGAACTTCGGGAGTTACCTCCGGTCGCTATATGACGGTCTGGAAGAAGGAGCCCGACGGCTCATGGAAGGTCGTGCTCGACGCAAGTAACGATGAGCCCGCAAAGAAGGAAGACTGCTGCAAGCTGCCCTAGCTTAATCCGCCGAGGCAGAGATATTTTGTCTGCAGATATTCGTCCATGCCGTAGAGCGAGCCCTCGCGTCCATAGCCGGAGTCTTTCACTCCGCCAAACGGAGCAACCTCGGTAGAAATGGCGGCTTCGTTGATGCCGACCATGCCGGCCTCCAGGGCGGCGGAGACGCGCATGACGCGGGCGATGTCGCGCGAGTAGAAATATGCGGCGAGGCCGAAGGGACTGCTGTTCGCCGCTGCGATCACCCCTTCTTCGCTGTGAAAGCGGAAAAGCGGCGCGACCGGACCGAAGGTCTCTTCGCAGGCGACGTTCATGCTGGAATCGACATCGACAAGAACTGTTGGTTCGTAGAAATATCTTCCCAACGCATGCCGTTTTCCGCCGATCAGCAATCGCGCTCCGCGTTCGATGGCGTTGGCTACGTGCCTCTCAACCTTCTCCAGCGCTCGCGCATTGATGAGCGGCCCAATCTCTGCGTCCCCGTCGCCGGCTGGACCGACGCGCAGCTTCGAGACCGCCTGAACAGCGCGCTCGGCAAAGTCGTCGTAGATTGCGTCAGCTACGTAAATCCGGTTGGCGCAAATGCAGGTCTGACCTGCGTTGCGAAATTTTGCGGCAATCATGCCCTTCACCGCCAGGTCGAGATCGGCGTCGTCGAAGACGATGAAGGGCGCGTTTCCGCCCAGTTCAAGCGAAAGGCGCTTGAGGGTGGGCGCTGAAGTGGCCGCAAGGTGCTTGCCGACTGCTGTTGATCCGGTGAATGAAAGCTTGCGCACGCGGTCGTCCGCGAGCCATGCATCCGCGACAGACGCGGCGCGCTGGCGCGAAGCAGGAACAACATTGATCACGCCTGCCGGGATGCCTGCCTCCGCTGCGAGGAGCGCCAGCGCGAGCGCGGAGAGCGGCGTATCTTCAGCGGGCTTGGCGACGATGGTGCAGCCCGCGGCGAGTGCAGGAGCAATCTTGCGCGCGAGCATGGCGATGGGAAAATTCCATGGAGTGATCGCCGCGGCTACACCCACTGGCTCTTTGGTGACGATGATTTTGCGGCCGGGGGCGGTCTCGGGGATGACGTTTCCGTAAGCGCGCTTCGCTTCCTCGGCAAACCACTCAATATAGGCGGCGCCATAGGCCACTTCGCCGCGGCTCTCCGCGAGAGGCTTGCCCTGCTCGAGTGAAATCAGGCGGGCGAGGTCTTCCTGATTTTTTCTTACCAGAGCGAGCCACGCCTGCAGGTGAGCCGCACGTTCTTTGGCCAGGAGT
>DATJMC010000100.1:0-3830 GCA_035508975.1 Occallatibacter sp. | reverse complement strand
CGGGGACATAGCTGACACTGCGACGGGGCCATGAGGACGTAGAAACGAGTTCATGGTCTGGAAAACGAGCAGTGTTTTGGAAGAGAAGATTCGTTTTGTGATGGAGTATGAACGCGATGAGGTGCCGATGCGGGAGCTGTGTGCTCGTTTCGGGGTATCGCGCGAGACGGGCTACGTGTGGCTTCGTCGGTACCAGCGGAACGGAGTGGGTGGGCTGCTGGAACTGAACCGGGCGCCGCAGTTTCATCCCAACCAGACGAGTGAGGCGGTGGAGCGGGCGGTGCTGGAACTGCGTCAGGCGCACATGCGGTGGGGTCCGCGGAAGCTGAAGCGGATCCTGGAGCGGGATCAGCCCGGGAGGAGATGGCCAGCGACGAGCACGATCGGCGAGATCGTTAAGCGCGCGGGGCTGGTGGTGGCACGCAAGAAGCGCCGGCGCACCGCGCCCTACAGTGAGCCGCTGGCCCATGCCAACGAGTCGAACCGAGTGTGGTGCGCGGACTTCAAGGGATGGTTCCGCGCCGGCGATGGAGCCCGAATCGATCCGCTGACGATCTCGGATGCGTGGAGCCGTTACTTGCTGCGCTCGCAGGCGGTGGAGAAGGCGGACACAGAGCGGGTGAGGGCTGTTTTCGAAGCGGCATTTCGCGAGTACGGCCTGCCGGAAGCGATTCGCACCGACAACGGCCCGCCCTTTGCTTCGGCGACCGTGGGCGGGTTATCGCGTCTGGCGGTGTGGTGGATCAAGCTGGGGATCGTGCCGGAGCGGATCCAGGCCGGACATCCGGAACAGAACGGTCGGCATGAGCGCATGCACCGCACCCTGAAGCAGGAAGTGAGGACGGCGGAGGACTGGCGGGGGCAGCAGAGGGAGCTGGATCGTTTTCGCCGCGATTACAACGAAGTGCGCCCGCACGAGGCGCTCGGGATGCAGACGCCGGGGAGTGTGTATGAGCCTTCGCCGCGGGCCTATCCCAGGCGGACGCCGGAAGTGGCGTATCCGGATTCGATGCAGGTAGTGACGGTGCAAAGTCATGGCTGGTTCGCCTGGAAGAAGCGAAGTATCTTTCTGAGCCAGGTGCTGTGGGGCGAACGCGTTGGACTCGATCCGGTCGGCGATGGCCTGTTCACGGTCTACTTCGCGCAGCATCCGCTGATCGGCTTCGACGCCCGGCGCGGTAAGCTGGTTCCGCTGAACAATCCCGGATGGCTCAAGCACCCGTTCTGGGGTCGAGGGCAAGCTTGCCCTCGACCCCAAGACAAAAACAAAAACCTTCCTGAGAAGGAAAAAGTGTCAGGCATGTGCCCGGTCTGAAATGTCAGGTATCTGCCCGGCCGCACAAAAACAGCGTGGGATCGCGGACGGGAAAGCAAGGAGCAGGGAGAAGAAAAGCGGGGAACGAGAGACAGGCATCGATGCAGGCAGTTCCGGGGCAGCGGGCGAAGGAGCCTGGGCGCGCGCATCGAGGCGGACGGCTACGCGTCTAAAATCAAGATAGATGGCGGATACGCTTTATTTGAGCTTGTGGTACCCGAACCTGCGCCTTGAGGGGCTGCCAGGCAAGCTGGTTGCCGTGCTGGGCGCCTTTAGCGCCCATGGCGGCGAGGCTACGGTTTACGCCTCGACGGTATGGCCGGTTAGCTGGAGCGAGGCGCCGGTCTTCCAGCGCGTGTATGGGCGCGGGGGCGGCGTGCCGGTTGCGGGCGGGGATGCCGGGCCGGTGCGCGGCGCGGAGCCGCGGCAGGCCGTGGAAGAGGCGCTGGAGCTACTGCATGACGACTACGCCTATGAGTTTCAAATTGGCTGGAGTTTGTGGGAACTGGAGACCGCGCCGGACCTCGATCCGCGCTGGGCGCGGGTGCAGAGGCTGGTACGCGTGACCGGCTATGGCCCGCTGTTCGAAGAGGGCGCCTACGAGCAGGATGGGCACATCCGGATTGACTTTGGATCGGACGCGCCGTTTCTTGAGGAAGAGGCCGACCTGGACCAGGTAGGCGCGAAGCATGTGGAAGAGAATGTGCGCCAGCTTGTGGAACTAACGGCAGCGGTGGAGAAAGCCTCGGGCGCGACAGCGCGGCTTTTGTGGAGCGAGCTGGGCGAGAGCCTTGCGCAGCGATTGGCGGCGCGGCTGGGAGTGGAAAACTAGTTTGTGCGCTTCACAATTGAACGAATCCGAACGCTGGTGCTGGCCGCGGGTGTGCTGCTGCTGGCGGCCCTGGCGTTTTTTCTGGTAAGCGCGAAGTGGAAATCGCTGCTGAATCGCCGCGATATGCCGCAGCGGCTGGCGAGAGATATTCAGCAGGAGGCCAACGGTTTCACGTTTGTGCATACCTATGGCGCGCACTCGAAGTTCAGGATTCATGCGTCACGCGAAGTGCAGATGAGGGACAACCGCATTCTGCTGCACCAGGTGCAGATTGATTTGTACGGCGAAGACGGGAGCCGCGTGGACCAGATTGCCGGAGACACATTCGATTACGACCAGAAGAGCGGGCTGGCAATCGCGGAAGGGCCGGTGGAGATGGTGTTGACGCGGCCGCCGGCGGCAGGAGCAGGAAGCAATGGCAAAGATGCGACGGCAACGGCGTCGCAGCAGATTCACCTGAAAACCAGCGGCGTGACCTTCGACCAGCACACGGGCATGGTGGCGACGGCGCAGCGCGTGGATTTCACGATCAGGCAAGGATCGGGGAGCGCGGTGGGCGCACTGTACGACTCGCAGAACGGCTATTTGACGCTGGACCACGCGGTGCAGTTGACGACGCAGCGAGGCGGACGGCCTGTAGAAGTTGAAGCGCAACATGCCGAGTTTGACCGCGGCGCGATGAGCTGCGTGATGCAAGAAGCGAAGACGGAGTATCGCGGCGGCGAGGCGAAAGCGGCCCAAGCGAAGATCCTGTTCCGCGCGGACGGTACGGCGGAGCAGCTGGACGCGACCGGAGGATTCGCACTGGAGAACGCGACGGGAGGCCGGCTGACAGCTCCCACGGCGGAGATGGTTTTTAGCGAACATAGCGAGCCCGAGAGCGGACGGCTGGAAGGCGGCGTGACGATGGATTCGGTGACGGCCGACCGAACGATGCACGGAAGTTCGCCTACCGCGGTGCTTGCGTTCAGGAAGGATGGCCATCTGCGGCAGGCGCACCTGGAGCGCGGAGTATCGATTGCGAGCGAGGAGACGAGCGGCGCGGGTGAGGGGCAGGACGTGACGCAGCGTGTGACCAAGACATGGCGCTCGCCGGTGGCAGATGTGGAGTTTGAGGACGCGGGCAACGGGCGCATGGAGGTGGAAAGCATCCACGGAACGGGCGGCGTGGTGATCACGAGCGAAAGCCGCCACGGCGATGGCGCGGCACTGCCGTCAAAGATGACGGCCGATGAGGTAACGGGAACGTTCGGAGAGGGGTCGGCGCTGCAGGAGCTTACAGGAACGGGCCATGCAGGAATTGAGGAGACAACGGCCAAGGGAGCGCGTCAAACGGCAAGCGGCGACCGGCTGGAAGTGAGTTTTGTGCCGGCGGCGAAAGACAGGAACGAGAAAGGCAGGGAGCAAGGGAGCGCGAAAGCAGGGAGCAAGGGAGCGGGAAAACAGGGAGCGAAGGGGCAAGCCAGCGAAGGAGCCAATGGCGCTCGCATGGCGGGCGCCGCGGATGTGCAGTCGGCGGAGCTGGATGGGCAAGTGGTGCTTTTTGAGCAGCCGGCGGCAAAGCCCGGCTCGCAAGAGCTTCCGGCGCCGATTCGTGCAACGGCAGGTAAGGCGGTGTATGAGGGCACGGGACAGTGGCTGCATCTGACCGTAAATCCGCGCGTGGAGGATGGCGGGCTGATG
>DATJMC010000099.1:0-6385 GCA_035508975.1 Occallatibacter sp. | reverse complement strand
GCTCGGGCTCGGTGGCGCGCTCGCCGCTGCCGGCCTGCTGCGCTCGCTGCTCTTCAGCGTCAGCCCCTACGATCCGATGGTGCTGACACTCTCAGTGATTGGCGTTCTTCTGCTGGCGGTTGTTGCCTCTGCGCTGCCTGCCCTGCGTGCGGCTTCCATCAACCCCATGCAGGCCCTCCGCGGCGAGTAGCCAACCTGCATCTGCTCATGAGGCAGCCTTCGTAATCGCAACGCCGAGGCGCGCGATCGGAGCCAGTCGGCACGACTTCAGTCGTGCCGTGCCTTGGTTCTCCCTCCTCCTCTTATTCCCTGCCTCTAAATTCCTTCGCCCATCGAGACGTAGTCGCGCATGTAGTCGAGTTCTTTGCGGTAGGCGACGCGGTCTGCCTCTTCGGTGGCAAAGGGAACAGGCTCCTCGCACGGCTGCGCGCCCAGCCGGCACTCCAGCTCTTCCACCCGCGCCGACAACGCGATCAGCGCATCCGAAAGCGGATCCTTGATGTCGTGCGGATCGGTGATCAACACCCGTTGCCCGGCACGATAAACGATGTGCGCGGGCACTCCCACCACCGTCGAGTTCGGCGGTACATCGTCCAGCACCACCGAGCCCGCGCCCACACGCGAGTTCTCCCCCACCGTGATGTTTCCCAGAATATTCGCGTTGTTGCCGATGAAAACCCCATCGCACACCGTGGGGTGCCGTTTGCCATGCCCCTTGCCCGTGCCGCCCAGGGTCACTCCCTGGTAGAGCGTCACGTCGCTGCCCACAATCGCGGTCTCGCCAATCACCACGCCCGTCGCATGATCGATAAACAACCGCCGTCCCAGCAGCGCCGCGGGATGAATATCCACCCCGGTCACAAACCGCGAAAACTGCGAAAGCACCCGCGCCGGCAACCGGAAATTCCCCCGCCAGAGTCTATGGCTTACGCGATGAATCCACACCGCCCACAGTCCCGGATAGCACAGCAGCACTTCAAGCCGCGAACGCGCAGCCGGATCGCGCTCCAGAACGGAGTGGATGTCTTCGCGCATGCGTTCCACGACGCCCATGATTCTGCAGCGAACCCCTCTTGCCTTCAGCGATCAAGTCGAGGGACAGCTGATCCCTGTTCCCTTCCTTCCGTCACACCGTCTGCGTCGGCAGGGCCAGCGCCTCCTGCCGCAGGCTGTCAAACAGCACGCTCGACAAATACCGCTCGCCAAAGCTCGGCAGGATCACCACAATCAGCTTGCCCGTATTCTCCGGCCGCGCCGCCACCTTCAGCGCCGCTGCCACCGCCGCGCCCGAGCTGATGCCCACAAAAAGACCTTCCTCGAGCGGCAGCCTCCGCGCCATTGCGATCGACTCGTCATTCGTCACCTGGACCACTTCATCAATCAGCTTGGTGTCGAGAATGCTCGGCACAAATCCCGCCCCGATTCCCTGGATCTTGTGCGGACCCGGCTTGCCGCCACTCAACACAGGACTGTCGGTCGGCTCCACCGCAATCGCCTTGAACTCCGGTCTGCGCGGCTTGATGAACTGCGACACACCCGTTATCGTTCCCCCCGTACCCACCCCCGAAATCAGGAAGTCCACTTTGCCCTCGGTATCTTCCCAGATCTCCGGACCCGTCGTCGCCAGGTGCACAGCCGGGTTTGCCGGGTTGTCAAATTGCCCCAGGATCACGCCCTTCGGCGTCTTCGCCAGGATCTCGTTGGCCTTGGCAATCGCCCCCTTCATCCCGTTCGGCCCCGGCGTCAACACGATCTCCGCGCCAAACGCCTTCAGCAACACCCGCCGCTCCAGGCTCATCGTCTCCGGCATCGTCAGGATCAGCTTGTACCCCTTCACCGCGGCCACAAACGCCAGCGCAATCCCCGTGTTGCCGCTCGTCGGCTCAATCAGCACCGTCTCGCCCGGCTTGATCCGGCCTGCCTTCTCCGCATCGTCGATCATCGCAAACCCGATGCGGTCTTTCACGCTCGCCAGCGGGTTCTGGCTCTCCAGCTTCGCTACCACCGTCGCGGGCAGCCCCGCCGCCACGCGGTTCAAACGCACCAGGGGGGTGTGCCCAATCAACTCAGTCACATTCGCGGCAATACGCGCCATCGCTCGTCTCCTCTTTTGCTTCGGGAACGACCCCCATCGCTCGGATCGACGTCCTTGGGGGCAGATTCGTGTCAGGGCGGGAAAACTTCGTGCGCTAACTGCGCGCACCCCTGCATCGCGGCAATCACCAGGGCGGTGTTAGCGACATCGATGCATGCTCACAGGGTATTCTTCACCTCCGCCTCATGGCAAGTATGCTACACGGTGATCACAACCAGACCCGCCCGGCGCTGCACCTCATTTATCCTGAAGAGTCACCATGAGCACGCCATCCATCGCCATCCATCTGCCTGACGGCTCCGTCAAAGAAGTGCCGCAGGGCACCACGCCCCTCGACATCGCCAACTCCATCTCGCCACGCCTCGCCGCCGCCTCCATCGTCGCGCGCATCACGCCTGTGGCCGGCGCTGCCAACCCAAACTCCGCCCGCGACGGCCAATCGCCCCTCAGCGAATCGGGTTCGGAAGCCTCGATGTACGCCGCCGAGAACGCCGCCGCCCCGCGCCTCGTCGACCTCTCCACGCCCCTCACCGAGCCCGTCAAGCTCGAGCTCATCAAGGAAAGCGACCCCGACGCCCTCAAGGTCGTGCGCCACTCCGCTGCCCACGTGCTGGCCACAGCCGTCCTCGAGCTCTTCCCTGAAACCAAGCTCGGCCACGGCCCCGCCACCGACTCCGGCTTCTTCTACGACTTCTACCGCGAGAAACCCTTCACCCCCGATGACCTCGCCGCGATCGAAAAGAAAATGGCCGAAGTCATCGCCCGCGATGAGCCGTTCGTTCACGAATTTGCCCCAAGAGATAAGAGCCTGGAAGGCTTTGAGCGCGACGGCGACTTCATGAAGACCCACTTCGTCACCCGGTTCACCCTCCCCGGCTCCGAAGTCAGCTTCTATCGCAACGGCAACTTCGTTGACTTCTGCCGCGGTCCCCACGTGCCTTCCACCGGCCGCGTCAAAGCCGTCAAGGTCATGAGCATCTCCGGCGCCTACTGGCTCGGCAACGAGAAAAACCCGCAGCTGCAGCGCATCTACGGCACCGCCTTCTTCTCCAAAAAAGACCTCGACGACTACCTTGCCCTGCTCGAGGATGCGAAGCGCCGCGATCACCGCCGTCTCGGCAAGGAGCTCGAGCTCTTCACCGTCAACGAAGAAGTGGGCGCAGGCCTTCCCCTCTGGCTTCCAAAAGGCGCTACCATCCGGCGGCTCCTCGAGGAGTACATCCTCGACCTCGAGCGCAAAGCCGGGTACGAGCATGTCTACACGCCCGACCTCGCCAAGGTCGATCTCTACGTTCGCTCTGGCCACTGGGCCCACTATCACGAAGACATGTTCCCACCCATGGACCTCGAAACCGAGAAGATGGTCCTGCGGCCGATGAACTGCCCCCACCATATCCTCATCTACGAATCCAAGCTGCGTAGCTATCGCGATCTCCCCGTTCGCCTCGCCGAGTTGGGCACCATGTATCGCTACGAGCGGTCAGGCGCCCTCAGCGGCCTCAGCCGCGTGCGTTGCATGACCCTCAACGACGCCCACATCTTCTGCTCGCCCGATCAGATCAAAGAGGAGTTCTCCGGCGTCATGAAGCTCGTCGAGCGCGCCTACCGCGACCTCGGCATCACCAAGTACAGCTACCGCCTCTCGCTCCGCGACCCCGCCAACAAAGAGAAGTACGTCGACAACGATGCCATGTGGGAACTCGGCGAGCGCGTTCTCCGCGAAGCCCTCGATTCCCTCGGCCTCAAGTACCGCGAAGCCCGCGGCGAAGCCGCCTTCTACGGCCCTAAGCTCGACATCCAGCTCGCCGACGTCATGGGGCACGAGGAAACCTACTCCACGATCCAGGTGGACTTCCACCTTCCTAGCCAGTTCGCGCTCGAGTATACCGGCGCCGACGGCGCGCGCCACCGCCCGGTGATGATCCATCGCGGCGTCATCAGCACCATGGAGCGCATGGTCTCCTACCTCATTGAACTCTACGCCGGGGCTTTCCCCCTCTGGCTCGCGCCCATCCAGATCGGCCTCGTCCCCATCAGTGAGAAACACGCTGCCTACGCCGCCAAGATCGAAACAGAGCTGCGTGCCGCAGGCCTCAGGATCGAAACCGACGCGCGCAACGAGAAGATGAACGCCAAAATCCGCGACTTCGCCCTGCAAAAGACCCCCTACATCCTCGTCTTCGGCGACAAGGAAGAAGGGGCCGGCACAGTCAACGTGCGCACCCGCGGCAAAAACGAGCAGGCCTCCATGCCGCTCGCCGACTTCATCGCCAAAGCCAAGTCCCTCGTCGCCACGCAATCCAAGGAGCTGTAGCCGAAACGCCACGGGCGGCGCACATGCCTATTTCGTTCCTGTAAGAACGGCGCGCAGACAAGAAGCGCGCGAACCCGCATAGCTGAACTCTTGTCATCCTGAGCGAAGCCGCTCGCGCTGCGAACGGCGGTGTCGAAGGATCTGCGGTTGTCTTTCCCTGTCCCCTCGTTCCCTGATCCCCCAGCCCCACCGCAGGTGCTTCGCCAGCCCCACCGCAGGTGGTTTCGCCAGCCCCGCCGCAGGTGTTTTCGCCAGCACAACCGCAGGTGGTTCGCCAGCCCCACCGCAGGTGGTTTTCGCCAGCCCCACCGCAGGTGGTTCGCCAGCCCCACCGCAGGTGGCGGGGACTCAGGCGTTGATGGCCATGCCCTCGACCGCCGCATACGCGTCCAGCATCGACTCCGACAGCGTCGGATGCGCGTGAATCGTGAACATCAGCTCATCCACCGTCCCTTCAAGCTCCATCACGGCAACCGCCTCGGCAATCAGCTCGGTCGCCGAGGGTCCAAGGATGTGCACCCCCAGAATCTCTCCGTACTTCGCATCGGCCACGATCTTCACGAATCCATCGTGACTGTTGACGATGGTTGCCTTCGAATTGCCCGCGAAGGGAAACTTGCCCACCTTCACGGTGTAGCCCTTTTCCTTTGCCTGCGCCTCGGTCAACCCCGCCGAGCCGATCTGTGGCTCGCTGTAGGTACACGCGGGAATCCGCTCCCGCTGCACAGGCCGATACTTCCGCCCCGCAATCTTGGTCACCGCAACAATGCCGCTCATCGCGCCTACGTGCGCAAGCTGCGGCAACCCGGCAACAATGTCGCCGATCGCATAAACGCCCGGCTCTGCCGTCTCCTGCCCTTCATGCACCTTCACAAATCCGCGGTCGATCTCGACCTTGGTCTTCTCGAGCCCGACGGCTTCCGTACGCGGCCCGCGGCCCACGGCCACCAGCACCTTCTCAGCCTCTTTCTCCACGGTCTTGCCGTTCGCGCCCGTCCACGTCACCTTCACGCCTGCAGCGGTCTTCTCGATCTTCTCCACCTTGCAGCTTGTATTCACATCGATGCCGCGCTTCTTGAAGAGCCGCGTCAACTCCTTCGAAATCTCTTCATCCTCGGGCGGCATGATGCGCGGCAAGAACTCCACAATCGTCACTTCTGATCCGTAGCTGCGGAAGATCGACGCGAACTCCACGCCCACCGCGCCCGCGCCAATCACGATCAGCGACTTCGGCACCGCGGGAATCGACAGAATCTCGATGTTCGTCAAAATGCGATCGTCCGGCTTCATCCCGAACAGCATCTTCGCATCCGACCCCGTCGCCACAATCACGTTCTTCGTCTTCAGCTGGCTCTTCGTCCCATCGCCCGCCGTCAGCTCCACCGTGTGCACGCCGTCTTTTGCGGGCCCAGTCAGCCGCCCGAACCCCGCCACCACCGTCACCTTGTTCTTCTTCATCAGGAACCCGAGGCCCTTGGTGTGCTTGTCCACGATCGCCGTCTTGCGCTTGAGCACGTTCTCCCAGTTCAGCTGCGGAGCGTCCACGTTGTCGATGCCGTACTCGGTCGCGTGCTTCAAGTGGTCCCAAATCTCCGCGTTGAAGAGCAGCGTCTTGGTGGGAATGCAGCCCACGTGCAGGCATGTCCCGCCCAGCACGCTGTCTTTCTCGATCAGCGCCACCTTTAGCCCCAGCTGCCCGCCGCGAATCGCCGCTGTATAGCCCGCCGGCCCGCTGCCAATCACTGCTACGTCATAAATCGTGTTGAGGGTCGTGTCTGCCAAAACAAAGCTCCATTCCTGCGCGCCATCACCGGCCCGCGCCGCGCTCTCGCCACGGTTCAGTCTAAAGGATGCACGAAACGCCAATGCAATGCGGTGACTTTTTGGAGACAATTCCGCGTCGCGCCGTGGCCTGCGATCGCGCCATGCCGACCGCGCGCATCCAGGTCAAACCAATCCATCCCGCCTCCGCCCCG
>DATJMC010000098.1:0-22384 GCA_035508975.1 Occallatibacter sp. | reverse complement strand
AAATCACCTGCAGAAACGGCTACTTCTTCAGTCCCAGCGCCTCCACCGTGGCGGGATCCACCACCGACCTGCCCTCTTTGTCCTTCACCGCCACGCCAAATCCTTCGTGGTAGTCCCACATCGCCCAGCCGATGCTGTCGGCCTCGAGCGCGGTTCGCACGTCCTGCAGCCAGGCAAGGCGTGACGCAGGGGCGGCTTTCTCCCGATAGACCCCGAACTCGTTGCAGATCAGCGGCACGTTGTTCGTCTTCGCCCAGTTCGCCGCTTCATCGATCAGCAGGCGGATTCGATGCGAGTCCCAGTGATCGAGCCAGTAGTTTTCCAGCTTGTAGCGATCGGCCAGATCGGGAACCTCCTTCACTCGCGCAGCCATCGAATCCTCGGTCGGCGGATAGGGTATGTCGTGCTCGTAGATCCAGAAAGGCGCGCCCCAGCTCGCGCCCTGGTGCGTGAACTCGTGCGGATCGTAGAAGTGGAAGTTGTAGATCACGTTGCCGTCGGGCAGCGGGTGCTGGGTCAACAGGTCCACGATGTCGGAGTAGTTTGGCCCGGTGGCAATCATCGTATTTGCCGGCGCCACCTCGCGAATGGCCGCCGCCACCCGCGCCTGGATGCCGGCCCAGCGATAAGGATCGCTCACTTCCGGCTCGTTCATGATCTCGAAGAAAACTCTTTCATGATCGCGGTCTGCATAATGCGAAGCCAACTTGCGCCACAGAGAAACCAGCCGGTCGACCCCGTTGTTGCCGGTACGCACCTGCTCTTTGAATGCCTCCTCGGGATGAAGGTCGATCTGGACCGCCATGCCCGCTGCCAGAATTTCATCGACGGCCTTGTCGAGCCGGGCGAGAAAATCGCCGCCGTGAAATCCCTGCTCGAGCGGCGTCGCGTCGATGCTCAGGCGCACATTGTCGAAGCCAAGCTGCGCGATGGTCGTGATGTCTTGGGGCGTAGTCTCGGTATCGGTGTGATGCGCGGAGTAGTCCGATGCATTCTGCGAGAACCAGTGCGAAGTGTTGATGCCCCGCCGCAGATGTTGTGCGCGGGCAAAGGCGGTCTTCACGTCGGCTTCGCGATTTTGCGCGTCGATTGCCGGCGCGAAGACAAGTCCGGAAACCAGAATCAGGCAACAGGCACGGAAGCGCATGGAACCCTCGGAAAAACTCGAGGTAACCATATCACTCCCGCTGTGGGCGAAGAGCCGGCGCACATCACAGATGTGGCGAGCCTCAGGATCAACAGTGTCACAGACAGCCGCTCGGGCGGTTCGGGCCCCGATTCCGCCCTTGCCCCCTGAACGGGAACGCAGCGCAGCTTTCGATCCGCGTACTCAACGCCCAACGCAAAACGGCTCCCGCGCAGGGAGCCGTTTTCGATCCAATTCCGGATCCGCTATTTGCTGCCGATCGCCGCCGGCGCGCCGCCAAACTCTGCTTCCTCATACGTCGTGCGCAGAAACTTGTGCGGGTTCACAGGCACGTTGTGCACGCGCACCTCGTAGTGGAGATGCGGCCCCGTCGCCCGGCCCGATTGTCCCACGTAGCCGATTACCTGGCCCCGCGTCACATGATCGCCCGGCAGAACCGCCATCGAAGAGAGATGAGCATAGAGCGTGGTGAGCCCGTGTCCGTGATCGAGAAGCACCTCGCGCCCATACCCCGGACGCATCGACGCTCCGATCACGTCGCCTTCGCCCGCGGCGCGGACCGGCGAGCCATACGGCGCATCGATATCGATCCCCGTATGAAACTCACCTTCCCCGTTGAAGGGATCTACGCGCTCTCCAAAACTCGAGGCGACCCGGCCTTCCAGCGGCCAAAGCGAGGGAGCGCCTGCAAGCAGCGCCAGATCGGCGCCGTAGCTGGTCGTCAAGCCTCCCGAAAATCCGCCGCGCACCCGGCCCGACATCGCGACTTCGCGCAAGGCATAGAACTGGTCGATCGAGAGCTTCACATCCTGCTGACTCACGTCATCGCTAAGCGCGAGGCTCTGCGGAGTAGGCGCGTTTACCGGGTTGGAACCTGGCCGCGCGGCCATCAGCTTGTTCTGCCGCAATCCATAAAGCGTCGTCACTTCGCCGGCCAGCGCTCCCAGCGACGCCACTTGCACGTCGCGATCGTGCGCCAGCTGCGCCATCTCTTTGTAGTTTTTGCGAAGCGTCTCGCGCTCGGCGCGGACCTGGTTGAATCTCTCTGTCTTCAGAAGCATCCGCGTGTAAGAGCCGGCAAGGCCGGCGATCGTGAATGCACCCACTACCGCGGCAGCAACAAACCCGTATACATATCGCAAGGGCAACGATATTTTTCGTACGCGCCCATCCTCATCTCTGGCAACGAAAAGAATGTAATAGCGTTTCCGCAGCATAAATCTTCTCTCAGTCCCGCATCTGGGAAGGCTGCAAACGGGCCACTCAGACAACAGTGAAGGCGATATGGGGCTCATGGGGAGCCCGCGGACCAAAGTGAAAGGCCCCTGCTTGGGTGCGCTTTCTAGGATGTTCCGTTCAGGCTAACAAACGCCGTCTCGGAGGGTCAACGAAATCAACAACAAAAACCCTTTGTCCCAAATCGGGAGTCCCTGCTCGCAGAGATCCTTTCGTTTCACGTTACGTTCTGGTCAGGCCCCTTGGCCTATTCTCAAAGCATGTCTTCCAGGCACAAGCGCGCCGCAGAGCAGCGAAAACCTGGCGAACTGGCGCTGATCGAGCGAATTCGCAGCCGCGCAAAATCGACCCGGGCTGCGGAGCTCGTGCTGGGCATCGGCGATGATTGTGCCATCTTGCAGCCGCGCCCCGGCGAAGCGATCGCGGTGACCACCGATCTTTCAGTCGCCGGACGCCACTTCCTCTTAGATTGGCATCCGCCCGAAGTGGTTGGTCACCGTACTTTAGCGCGCGGATTAAGCGACGTGGCCGCCATGGGAGCCCGGCCGCTTGCGGCCTTTCTTTCCTTGGCCTTACCGGGCAATCTGGTGCGCGGCCCCGCCCCCTGGATCGATCGCTTCCTCGACGGATTTCTTGCCCTGGCTGCGATCCATCGGGCGCCCCTTGCCGGAGGCGACCTCGCCCAGGCTCCGCTCGCCCTCGCCGACATCGTCCTCGTAGGAGCAGTGCCCGCCTCGCGTGCCCTCCTGCGTTCCGGCGCCCGGCCCGGAAATCAGCTCTATGTGACCGGCACGCTTGGCGGAGCCGCCTCCGCGCTCGCGATGCTCCGGGAACTTGCGGCAAACCGCCGGCGCAGCAAAATGCTGTCAATCCCCGCAAGGTCGCAGCCCGACCTCGCTGCGCATTTCTACCCCCAGCCGCGCATTGCGCAGGGGCTCTGGCTGCGCAACAGGGCCACCTCCGCCATCGACCTGAGCGACGGGCTCTCCACCGACCTGTTTCACTTGTGCGCAGAATCCGGCGTCGCTGCCGAAGTCGACGCGGAGAGCTTGCCGCTGCATCGCAAAGCCACCCTCGACCAGGCCCTCCACGGCGGCGAAGATTACGAACTGCTCTTTACCGCCTCGCCCGCCACGCGCATCTCGCGATCCATCGCCGGAGTTCCGGTGACGCGCATCGGGCAGATCGTCAACAGGCGCCGCAACCGCCCCGCAATCGTCCTCAAAACCGGAGCCCGCACGGTCGCGCTCCAGGCACGGGGCTGGCAGCACTTCGCCTGAAGTCGCCGCATGCGCCGGACCCGGCCTCGGCGCGAAACTCGCAGCCGGATCTCGGCGCCCTGGCCGAAAAGCGCTCGCGGTATCTCCGCGGTGACCACCGATGTGCGCCCTGCACATCGCGATGATTTGATGTGCTTGTAAACGTCTATGATCAGAGGGACATGGGAAATGGAAAGATTCGCGTGCGTTTCGCACCATCTCCCACGGCGCTTCTGCACGTGGGCAACGCGCGAACGGCACTCTACAACTGGCTCTTCGCCCGTCGTGCCGGGGGAACTTTCATTCTCCGCATCGAAGATACCGATGCCGAGCGGTGCGATCGCCGCTACGAAACCAAGATCATCGAGGACCTGAAATGGCTGGGGCTCGATTGGGACGAGGGCCCGGGCGATCCCAAGACCAAGGGACCGGGCAAAGGCGAGCTTGGACCGTACCGGCAGTCGGACCGGCTCTCCATCTATTCGAGCTACGCCGAAAAGCTTCTCAAAGAAGAAAAAGCGTATCGCTGCTTTTGCACCGTTGAGGACCTGGAAGCGGAGCGCCGCCTCTTTGCCGAGAGGCGCCTGCCCCAGGTGTATTCCGGCCGCTGCCGAAATCTTCCTCCCAAGATCCTCAAGCGAAATCTAGCCGCGGGCATTCCTTATTCCATCCGCCTCAAGATCGGCGAAGAGCCGCTGCGCTTCGACGACATGGTGCGCGGCCCGGTCGAGTTTCAGGCCGAGGCCGTGAGCGATCCGATCCTGGTTCGCTCCGGAACCGAGAATGCCCCGGGCGTTCCCGTTTACAACTACGTGGTCACAGTCGACGATGCCCTGATGAAGATCAGCCACGTGATTCGCGGCGAGGACCACCTTTCCAATACTCCCAAGCAGGTCGCCATCTACCAGGCCTTCGGCTGGCCGTTGCCCCAATTCGCGCACCTCTCCCCGATTCTCGGCGGCGATCGCGAACGCTTGTCAAAGCGTCACGGCGCCACTTCGATTGCGACCTTCCGCGAAATGGGTTATCTGCCCGAGGCTCTGGCCAACTACCTCGCGCTCCTTGGATGGAGCTCCGAAGACGGCAAGCGCGAGACCTTCACCCTGCCCCAGCTCGTGCAGAGTTTCAGCATCGAGCGTGTCACTGCTGCACCCGCTGTCTTCGACTTCGAGAAACTCAACGCGCTCAACCGCCATTACATCCGGAGCAGTTCCTCGGTCCGCCTTGCGGCCATGGCCTGGGAGTACTTTGGCGGCCTTCTTCCGGAAAAGTTCGAAGCCCCCGACGAGGTCCTTGTCTGGTTTGTCCGCCTGATCGAATTGTTCACTCCCGGCGTAGAACATCTCGACCAGCTTCCCGCAAAGGCTCTCTTCCTTTTCGGGTTCGATCCCGAAGTCGCACGCTCGCGCGAAGAGAACGTCAAAGTGCTCGCCGCCGATTCCTCCCGCGCCATCCTTGCCGAACTCGCTAACCGCGTGCGCGCCCACCACGACGCGGTGACTCCCGAAATCTTCAAACAGTGGCTGGGAGAGATCGGCCAGGCAACCGGCATCGGCGACAAGGATCTGTCTCACCCGGTCCGCATCGCTCTCACAGGCACCACCTCCGGACCTGAATTCGACACCCTGGTTCCCATCATCGAAGAAGGCGCGACGCTCGGCGTGGGCGTGCCAAGCGTGCGGCAGCGCGTCGAGCGCTTTGTCGGAGTCTGAGCCTTGCCCGAGCCTCGCACCGACCTTAGCTTCTCCCATTCCTGGCAGGCTGAAGTCCTTGCCGCGCGCCCCTTGATCCTGCCTTCCCGCCACTTCGTCTATCCCCGCGAGGCCGAAGAAGTGGAACGCGGCGCACTCGAAGTGCTGGTGCGGCCCGGCGTGGACCAGCCCTTTCTGGCTACTTGCGCGCTGGGCTTTCGCGATCCCATCGTGCCCACCGGAATCTGGTCCTGTCCAAAACCAGAAGAACTCTGCGCGGTCTCCGGCGGCTACGCCTACCTCATCGACACCACCACGCCGCTGCGCTTCACCATGCTGCCCTGCCGCCCCGCGCTCCACGTCCGCTCGCTGCCCGCGCAAGGGTTGCTGCTCTTCGTCGCGCACCGCAACATCCTCGCCTGGGGCGCACAAGGCCTGGCATGGGAATCGGCGAAGCTCTCCGATGAGGGAATCACCATCACCGCGATCGAGGACCACATGCTGCACGGGCTCGGCTGGGAGATGATGACCGACAAGGAGACGCCGTTCGCTCTCGACCTGCGCGAAGGGATGAAGCTCTAATTGCTGACGTCCACGTGCAGTTCCTCCGCCAGCAACGTCACCAGTTGATGCGGCTGATGACTGTCGACCGTGAAGCTCGCCTCCGGGGCCGTTTGCTCTCCCCCCGGACTCGCCAGAATGATCGGAACGCGTGGCGCAATCATCCTCACCCTCGCCAGCACATTGGGTTGCTTGTGGAGCAGTCGTACATGCACCAGCACCACATTGATGTTGGGAAAGCGGCGCAGCAGATCGATCCCGTCATCGGCTGTGTACGCGGTGATGACGTTATGTTTTGCGGTCTCCACCACCAGCTTGCGCGCAGATAGCCCTTCTGGCTGCTCTTCTTCCATCATGAGCATCACAAGTGATCGCACCTCGCCTCCTCTCTCGACCGGCAAAGAGCCGAACCAAGATTGGATGCGATCGAAGGATCGATAGGAGCAGCTGCGCCATCCACAGGCATGACCCGCGGAAACTTTATTGCCCGATGGCGGCAACCCTCGAGCGTCCCTCCAGCATCGTCGCGTAGGCCGCGAACACACCCTCGAAAACCGAGTCCCAGCTCGCAGTCAGCGCGTAGGCGCGTGCGGCCACGCGCATCGCCGCATGCTTGGCGGGATCGCCGAGAATGCCCGCAACCGCTTTGGTGAATTCCGCATCGCTCGCAATGCGTCCGGTTGCTCCGTCGCGCACGATCGTGCGCGGCCCGCCGTCGGGAGTCACCACAGCCGGCACTCCGCTCGCCAGCGCTTCCAGCACCACGTTGCCGAACGTATCGGTGTGTGATGGAAAAACAAAGAGATCCATATTCGCATAGGCCTCTGACAAAGCTTCCCCGCGCAGCACGCCTGTGAACTCGGCCCGGTGCAAGCGCTCGCGCAGCCATTGTTCGTCGCCCCCGTGTCCGACCACGAGAAAGCGAAAGCTCTGGTGGCCCATCTGCTCGAGCTCATCCTGCACCCGCACCAGGCCTGCGATATTCTTCTCCACCGAAAGCCGGCCCACAAAACCCAGCACCTGGTCGCGGTCGTCGGGCCGCCGCTTGCGTTTTGCCGGATCGAAAAGCTTCGCGTCCACGCCGCGCGGCATCAGGAAGCAGCTGCGCCCCGTCATCTGCTCCAGGCGTGCGCACAATTCGGGATTAGGCGCGAACAACACCTGCGCAATCGAATAAAATTTGGCCGCCGCAACCATGGCCAGGTCCTCGATGGTCTGGCCGGTGGCTGCTGACTGGCGTGCCGGAAGAAGACGCAGAAACCACTCCGAACGGCGCGCCGCGTATTCGTGCACGTTGGTGTGCCAGCTCGCTGCCAGGGGCAGGTGCAGGTAGTGGGACAGCCCCGCGCCCAGGATTCCCACTTCGCTGGGGCCGGTGATGTGCACCAGGTCAGGCTTAAACCGCGCCAGCACCTCTTCAATGAAGGGTATGTGCCGGAGAAATCCCGGATCGAAGCGCAGATCTTTTTCGAGCGCGAACGACAAAATGCCCCGCGGCAGCTCCAGCGTCCACACGTTGTCTTCTTCTAGAATCGCCTGCGCCCGATCGCCCGCGCGCACGCACAGAAACGGCAGGTTGCGCCGCCGCGCAAACGCCTCGAAGTGACGGCTGGTGTGCGCGACGCCGTTCACTTCGTGAAAAGAGTCGGGGAAATACGCCACGCGCGGCGCTGAAGGAGTCATGAGCGGCTGGCTACTCGGCGGCTTCGAAGCAAAGACCGCGCCGTTTGTCTCAACAGGCAATGTCGTCCCGAGCCCCTGGTTGCAGCTTAACCCTCGTTTTCGCCCAGAGCCAGCCGGAGCTTCTGCGAGTCGCTCCAGGCAAACCGCAATCCGCCGGCTACCGGGCTCCTGCCCAGCATCACAATCGCCGCGAGCGTCCACGCAAGGAGCCGGGGAGCGCGTCCGTCAGGCCAGATGTCGGCCAGCGGCCGAAGCACACCCAGATGATCCGGGTGAAACACGCGCTCGTCCCACGACCGCGAGCCCTGCGGAAACTCCGGATAGTAACGAATGGCATCCAGCGTCGACTCCAGGATGCGATGCTTCCACGGCTCGGCATACTGGGGCATGAAGAGCACGTTGCTCTGTTTCAATCGCCGGATCTCGTGCACAAATTCAGTGAAGTTGGCCGCGTTCGTCAGGTTGATGTTGGCGTTCGGCTCAACTCCGTGCCGGTCGCCGCCGCTAATCAGCAGCATGTTCCACTGCGCCGCCAGCTGCCGCACCGCGCGATTCTCGTCCCAGTGCCGCAGCCCGTTCAGTTCCAGCGCGTGGATCCACGCGCCGTTTCTCTGCAGGAATTCGTTCACCAGGAACTGGTGCTTCTCTTTGCCCACCATGTAGAGATCCCACATGGGATGGTTGAACACCACCAGCACATTGGGCTCCTGGTGCAAAGCCGCCAGAATCTCCGTCAGCCCTGCATCGCTGGGCCGGGCGGTAAAGTCTTCCAGAACTTTCAGCCACTCCACAGCGCGGGAACTGGGCAGGTTGTGAACACCCAGGTGAAACGACTGCACCCCGCCGTACGGCGCGCTCCACTCAACCGAGACTGGGATGCCCCGCGCGCTGGGCACCGTGCGCAGCAAGATCGGCGCCTTGATATTGTCGTGATCCGTGATCGACACCATCGGCGCCACGCCCAGATTCTCGATTTGCCTGCATTCCAGGTCGAAGGCCAGCTTCGGCGTCATGGGAGGCGTCCAGTAGCTGGCAGAGTAATCGATCCGAATTCCGTGCCTTGCCTGCGATTGCCGCTCCATCCGCGAAATCAATGGACGGATCAGCGGAAACTGGTTCCCGAAATTTGCAATAAAATCGAGCGTTTCCTGCGATTGGTTCGTGTGGCTGTGGAGAGAAACACCGGTTCGAAATTCCTTGGCTGCTTTCGGATCGCGCCACAAGTAGCTGATGGTCGATTGCGCCACGTGTCCCTCCTCAATATGCCGATGTCCCTGAGGTCCCGCATGCAGTATCCGCTGGATGCCGTCAATATGGCGTTAAGATCATGCGAACATGGGTTCAATTGCGCTAAGACTCAATAGAGTAACCAGAATTACAGCAAATAACCCCGAAAATCCCGCAAATCCCCAAACAAACCTGCACTCCAAAGTGTGCGCTTCGCCCCTCGGCAAGCCCCGACACACCCTGACACACACGCGCTCTGCCCGCGGTTCAGGGCAAATTCAACGTCCGTTGACGGCTTATTTATTTGTTCGGGCGAGTTCCGGCCCCAGAAAATCTTCCAGCGTCACGCCCGGCAGCACTTCCTGCCGCGGATGCTCGGCTTCCGCTGCCGCTTCGGGCACCAGGTAGTTCTCCGTCAGCCCTTTCCGCAACAGATCGAATGCCTCTTCCGGCGTGTTCGCAAACTGGAACAGCTCGATGTCCTTCGGAGAGATCGCACCTGTGTCGACAAGCGCCTCGAGATTGAAAACACGTCCCCAGTATTCCGGTCCGTAAATGACCACGGTGATTTTCTTGGCCAGCTTCTGGGTTTGCGCCAGGGTGAGAATCTCGAACATCTCATCCAGCGTGCCGAATCCGCCGGGAAAAACCACCAGAGCCTTCGACAGATACGCAAACCAGAGCTTGCGCATGAAGAAGTAATGGAACTCAAAGTTGAGCGCCGGGGTGATGTACGGGTTGGGCGACTGCTCGAAGGGCAAGCGGATGTTCATGCCGATCGTCTTGCCGCTGGCCTCGTGCGCGCCTCGATTGGCGGCTTCCATGATGCCGGGCCCTCCGCCCGACGTCACCACGAAGCGATGCCGCCGCGAGGGAATCGTCTTGGCCCACTTCGTCAGCATGAAGGCGAGCCGCCGCGCGTCCTCGTAATACCGGGCCATCTCCACGGCCGCGACGGCGCGTTTTCGTTGCAGGTCTGTCGCCTTGCCTGCGGCAATCTCCGGAGCCTTCGCCGGCTGCTCCTCGCTGGGCGCAGGCCGCGTGGAGCCGGTGTTATCCAGGAGCTCCAGCTCGTGATCGGCCTCTTCCTTGCCGCGAAAGCGCGCCGACCCGAAGAAGACCACCGTGTCCTGAATCTGCTCGCGACGAAAACGCGCCAGCGGTTCCATGAACTCGGCCACAATGCGAATCAGCCGCCCGTCGGCGCTGTTGAGGAAGTTGGCGTTCTCATAGGCCAGTGGCGCCGTAGGCAGCGGCGGCGGCACAACGCTGGCCGCAAGCTCTCTTTCCGGCACGGCTCCGTTTCCCGGCTTCAGGGACTGGGCTTCAGGGTTCTTCCGGCTGCCCGGCTGGTCGCTTTCGTTCATGGATTACCTGTTTCTCGATTGAATCGCGTCCTTGATCGCAATCCACAGATTCAGCAAGCCCAATCCCGAGATCAAGCCCCGAACCGCGCCGTGAGCCGCATAAATCGAGAGCGTGGGGAACTGCACGAACAGCGGATTCGAATCCCAGAATAGGGGCGACCATGGCGCGTAACAGACCGCCAGGCCGATGTAGATCCGCAGCATGATGCGCAGAAACAGTTCCGCGCGCACCAGCCATCGCGGTATGCGCTGTGGGGCCTGCTCGCCTTGCTGCACGGGAGGTGAGGAACCGGGCGGAAACCCGGAATCAGGAGCCGGGCTTGCGGTCAACGGTGGCGATATCAATTCCGGCTGCTGAGACATTCGTCAAAAAACCGCTTCCGGCGCGCGCCTGCCGCAAAAAACCGGCGCCGGACGCCGTACTCAAACGGTATCACAGACAATGGGTTGGCGGACGATCGACCACGCTGCTGGCCGCAGCGGTCGAAGAACCGTCGTAACCCGTCCCCGGGGCCGCGGCTGTATGGTGTCCTGTGGAGAGAACTTACCGTTCCATGAAGCAAGCCATTCTGGATCTTCTATCCGCGCGCAATGGACATTTCCTGTTCGAGTCGGGACATCATGGCGACTTCTGGCTCGACCTCGAATTGCTTTCTCGCCGCCCGCAGGCCCTGGAACCCTTGGCCGGCCGGCTCGCCGAGCAGCTTGCGCCCTTCGAAGTCGACTCCATCTGCGCACCTCTGGTCGAAGGAGCCTTCGTCGGCCTTCTGGTGGCGCAGCTCATGGACCGCAGCTTCGCCTACACCCTGCGCTCTGCCAAACCCTCGTCCGGCGGCCTCTTTCCCGCCCGCTACACCGTGCCGGCAGGGTTGCGTCAGAGCCTGCGCGGCCAACGGGTCGCGATTGTGAACGATGTCACCAATGCCGGCTCGGCCGTCAAAGGTACCTTCGCCGATCTTGAAGCCTGCGGCGCGCACGTGGTTGCCATCGCCAGCCTGCTGGATCTCGGCGATGCCGCTGCTCGCTTTGCTGAGGAAAAGAAAACTCCTCTCGTGCAACTTGCCGCGATGCCCAACAACCTTTGGCTCCCGGAGACTTGCCCTCTGTGCGCCGCCGGCGTGCCCCTGCAGGACATCGATGGCTTTGCCGCCCAATTTCAAGGCCGACCGGTTTGATCCCTCCCTGCACCCGGCGTATCCTGACTGTGCCGCCGATCTGCCGGCCCAGGAGTTCGCAATGAAGCATGTGGCCTCGCTCGGATCGTTTCTCCTCTTCGCTTCTCTGGCTGCACCCGCACAGAACCCCGGCGCGCCAGGCCTGAATCCCGCTTCGCCGGCCCCCGACACACACGCGCAGATCGTTACGCTTCCGCCGGTGCAAAGCAATTCAGCGTGTCCGGTTGCAATGCGCGCGCGTCACGATTTCTTCTTCCAGAAAGAGCTGACGACTGGCGCGAAGCCGAACGAAAGAGGCTACGAGCCATACGCCGCAGCGACCACGCAACTCCGCCTCACGCTCACCGATTTCAACCACCGCCGGATCCAAACGGCAAACGTAACCGTGCGCGGCACCAATGGCGTCGGGCGGCTGGTTCCGGTCGACGCAGGCAAGCCTTCGCCTAACGTGACCCGCACCATGAACCTCTCTTTTGAGCCCGGCGATGACAGCGGCGTCGACGCTTACCTCGCGCTGCGCGGCTTCACCACCGTCAACGCAATCGTGCTCAATTCCCTCACTTACGCCGACGGCTCGACATGGAAGACCATCGACGCCGGCGCATGCCAGGTCGCTCCCGACGGCTTCATGCTGGTCCGCTGATTTCGCGCCCCGTCAATTTTCAAAAGCGGAAGTATGCGCCAATCATCGGCTCCGCCGTGTGCGTGAAGGCATTGGTCGAGGTATAGAGCCGGCTGAGGTCAGGCGCCTTGTAGAGATTGCCGCGATACTGAAAACGCAACCCGAGGTGGGGGATCAGCCCCCAGTCCAATCCGGCGCCATAGATGTAGACTGCTTCGGTTGCTGAGCTGGTTGCGATGCTGGTCACCCCGCTCGGAGTGACGGGTTCATCGAACATGACTCCCAGACCGGCCAGCGCAAACGGCCGAAGATTGGCAATTTTCGCCGACACTACCCAGTCGCCGCTGATTTCGTGCGCATCGGCTGAGATCGGCTCGGGCTGGCATGAGGGCATGAGGCCAGGACACACCGTCGTAGTGAAAGCCGTCGGCCGGTAAACTTCATTCGCGCGATTGAACGAGTACGTGGCTTCATACCCGATCAGCGGATTCGAAATGTGGCGCAGCTCGATCAGGGTTCCGGCTGCGTTTGACGGGCTTTCCACCGTTCCGTTGCCGTTGGTGGTCCCGGAAAATGCGCCAAATACGCTGGCCGCCACGCTGGTCTGCGAAAGACCCGAAGTGGCGCCAAGAACTGTCCATCCAAGAAAGAGCACGGCCAGCCGTGCAATCTGCTTCATTTGCATTGAAATCTCCCGCGGGGGTTCGGTCGATTTGCGTGCCCGATCCAGCTTGTGAGGACTCGACACGCTTGTTTTGGACGCACCAGTCTGTGCTTTGGTGACTCGGCCTCTCCGGCGGGAACGGCTTTTCGTGACGAGCGGCGCTGCGACGCCGGCCGGCGTCTGACTTGATGCCGCCCCTTCGCGCGCGCCCCTCAAGACCGCTGGCGGGATTCAACCATTTCCGAAGGCAAGGGACCTGCGAGGATGGCCTAGAACCGGTAGACGACTCCGGCCATCGGCTCCTGCGTGTGCACGTAAACGCCCGTGGGCGAGTAACCGTGATATACGTCCGGCGCCTTGTAGAAATCCACCCGGTACTGCAAGCGCACGCCCCACCGGTCGGTCAGGTACCAGTCCGCGCCTCCACCCAGCACCCAGGTCGGCCGCGACAGAGAGTTCGTGCCCACGATGTTGCTCTTTGACGGAACGCCTCCCACGCTGCCGCTGCCGCTGGGATTCGTGAAAAGAAAACCGAGACCGGCTTCGCCGAAGGGATGCAGGTTTCCGTATTTCGCCGTCACCACGTAATTGGCCGTGAACTGAAACGCGGTGCCGTTCAGCGTGACCGGCGGGTTGCCGCAGCGGTAGCCGCACGCATTCGCTTCAGGAGAAAGCGACTGGTCCGATCCTTCCCCCGCGAAATTCAGCTCGGCGCCCACCAGGGGCCTGAACACATGCCGCACGCCGATCATGCCGCCTTCCGAGTTCGGCGACGTCTGCATCGTGCCGTTGCCGGTTGAGCTGCTATTGAATGCGGCAAAGCCGCTGACCGACACGTCGGTCTGCGCAAGCGCCGAGGACCCGGCGAACGCGAGAGTTGCGATCAACAAAAAGGCGGCCTGCTTCCAATTGATTTGCACGTATCTTCTCCGAATACAGATTCACGGGCAGTTTTGCCCGGAGCGAACAAGGATTGCCCCGCAACAGATCCTGGCTTTGCGACGAGGTCTACTTCTTAGATGGTGACACATCGATTTCGTGACCCGGAAGCGCGCTTCTCTCTCCCTGGCTCCTGTCTCCCACCGATTCTCCATTGCTCCTCGCATAGCTTATCGGGCCGACCCGGGGTTGCGCATCACGGGGTATCCTGAGAGCACCCATGGTCCGCCCTCTCGACGCAGTGCTGGCCGCAGTTCTCGCGGCCTCCTCGCTTCCGCTGGCCGCGCATCTGACCGACCAGTCGCCTCTGACCCTCGGGATGCCCTATCTCGACGAGCAGCCCGTGCGCGCGCAGCATGGGATGGTGGTGAGCGAGCACCACCTGGCCTCGGACGCGGGGCTCGAAGTGTTGCGCCAGGGCGGCAATGCCGTCGATGCCGCCGTCGCCACCGGCTTCGCGCTCTCCGTCGTCTATCCCGTCGCCGGAAACCTGGGCGGCGGCGGATTCATGCTTCTCCGCCTCCACGACGGAAAAACCACCTTTATCGACTATCGCGAGAAAGCGCCGCTCGCCGCCACCGCGACGATGTACCAGGACGCGCTAGGGAACGTTCTGCCCGAAGACAGCCTCCAATCGAGCATCCTCGGTTATCGCGCCATCGCCACACCCGGCTCCGTCGCCGGCCTCGCCTATGCCGAGCGGAAATATGGCAAGCTCGGCTTGCAACGCGTCATGGCGCCGGCCATCCGGCTGGCGCGCGATGGCTTCACCTTGACCGAAGAAGAGGCCCGCGAGCTCGGCGACAAAGATCTCGCCCTGTTTCCCGACTCCCGCCGCATCTTTCAGCGCAACGGCGGCCTCTTCAAAGCCGGCGACACGTTCAAGCAGCCGGAGCTGGCCGCGACCCTGGTCCGCATCGCCGCCGATCCCGACGACTTTTATCGAGGCAAGATGGCGCAGGAGCTGGTCGGCGACCTGAAAAAAGGCGGCGCCCTGCTCACGCTCGCCGATCTCGCCCAATACAACGTCGTGGAACGTACCCCGGTTACTGGCACCTTCCGCGACTACACCATCGTCAGTTCGCCGCCGCCTTCTTCCGGCGGAGTGGTCCTGATCAGCGCCCTCAACATCCTCGAAGCCTACGACCTGGCAAAGCTCGGCGACCGCAGCCCCGCATGGATCCACCTCATCACCGAGGCCTGGCGCCGCGCCTACATGGATCGCATCGACTATCTCGGCGATCCCGACTACAACCAGATTCCCGTCGCCGCCCTCACTTCGAAGAAATATGCCGAGGCCTGGCGCGCCGGCATTCACCCCGCCTCCGCGACCCCAAGCGCCGACTTGACCCGCCCCGAAGGATTCCTGCCGCCCGCCCCCGCAACCGCCGGCCAGCGTCGCGCTGAATCGCCGGACACAACCCACTACTCCGTCGTCGATGAAGAGGGCGACGCCGTCGCCGTCACCACCACCCTCAACAACAGCTTCGGCTCCCACGTCACCTCAGGCTCGCTCGGCTTCCTGCTCAACGACGAGATGGACGACTTCGCCGCTAAGCCGGGCGTGCCCAACTTCTACGGACTCATTCAGGGCCCCGTGAACGCCATCGCCCCCGGCAAGCGTCCCTTGAGCTCCATGACGCCCACCATCGTCCTTCAAGACGGCAAGCTGCGCTATGTGCTCGGCTCGCCCGGAGGCGGCCGCATCATCACCACCGTGGGCAACATCTTTCTGTCAGTGGCCGAAGGCGGCCTCAACATTCAGCAGGCCGTCGACGCGCCGCGATTCCACCATCAGTACAAGCCCGACAAGCTCTACCTCGAGCCGGGATTCAGAGAAGAAACCCTGACCGGCCTGCGCCAGATGGGCTACGTCCTCGACATCCGCGGACACTGGTCCAATGGCGAGTGCATCGCCGTCGATCCCAAGACCGGCGTGCTCGAGGCCGGGCAGGACCATCGCAGCCACTTCGGCAAGGCCGCCGGCTACTGATCCCTGCCATCACCCGCGCCGCGCCGGTTCTGAGCTCTCCAATGCAACCGCGGGAACCCCCGAGGCGTCCACGTCGATCCCATCCGCGGCCTCCCGCGATACGGGCAAAAAAATCGAGAACGTCGTGCCGCTGGCGCCAAAGCGCTGCGTGCTCCACGCATGAATGGTCCCGCCGTGTCTTTCCACGAGCTGCGCCACGACCCACATCCCCAGCCCCGTCCCGGTCTCCGGCTTCGTCGTGAAAAACGGCTCGAAAATCCGCCGCATCGTGGCGCGGTCCATGCCCACGCCGCAATCGCAGATCGTCACCCGCATTCCCTCCACCGCCCGGTCGCGCCAGTTTCGCGACGGACGCAGGCGGATCACGAGCTTCCCGCTCCGCGTTGTCGCCTCGATCGAATTCGCCACCAGGTTGGCAAAGATCTGCTGCGCCTCGCTGGGCATGCAGGCAATCGCAACTTCATGGGCGGCCCGCACCTCAACCGTGATCCCCGCCGCATTCAGCCGCGGACGGAACAGCGACACCACACTGTCCACCACTTCGGAGAGCATCGTGATCTTCGGCATGCCGTGCTGGCGATGAAACTTCAGCGTCGACTGCGTAATCAACGAAACTCGCAGTAGCTCATCGAGGGCGTGGCGCGCGTGCGTGTGCGCCTCCTCGGCGGTGTCGACCAGCGTGATCAGGTAAAGCAGGTTGGCAACCGCTTCCAGCGGATTGTTGATCTCGTGCGCCACCGAAGCGGCCAGGCGCCCGGCGACCGCCAGTTTTTCTGCCCGCAGCATCGCTTCCTCGGCTCGCTTGCGGTTAGTCACATCGGTCAGCACGCCCATGATCCAGGTCGCGCGTCCCTCGCTGTCGCGCTGGCATTGACCTTGCGACTCCACCCAGCGCACCGACCCATCCGGCCACACCACCCGATACTCACGGCGAAAATCGGTCCCGTTCTTGATCACCTCGGCCACGCCGTCCCGCACCGCATCCGCGTCTTCGGGATGAACCGCGCGAAACCACAACTCGTTCTGGGGGGGAAATGCGCCCGGCTCGCGGCCCATGATGCGGTAAACCTCGTCGGACCATTGCACGGAATTCTGTTGCAAATCCCAGGTCCACAGGCCCATGCCGCTGGCCCTCAAGGCAATCTCCAGGGCCGCTTTGCGATCGCGCAAAGCTTCTCCCGCACGCTCCCGCTCCTCGGCCATCTGGCGCTGCGCTTGCGCCAGCACCAGGCTCTTCTTCAGGTCCTGCGCCTTCAGTTCCGCGCGCTGCTCGGCCCATCGGCGGATGAGCACCCCCACCAGCGTCGAAAGAATCACAAAAAGCGCCAGGCGCTCTTCCTGCTGCGCAAATCCGATCGAAAAGCGAAACTGCGCCTTGGTCAGGAAGATGTCCACCAGCACCGAATCCACGATGGCGCAGCCAAAGCTCCCCGCCATCCCAAAGAACCAGGTGCTGAGAATGACAGTGGGAAACGCGATCAGCAGCGGAAACGAACGCAGCGGCGGAATTGCATACGTCACGCAGATGGACCCAAGGGCCACACCCGCGCCCAGCAGCGTCCGCAGGTACCAGGGCATGCGATCCACAGCCACGGCATTCAGCATCGTCAGCGCCCTCCTCGCTTCGAGCTCGCGACAGGAAAATGCGCTGCAACGCCGATCGATTGGGGACGCGATGGCATGCCAAAGTTGCCCTTCCGGGCCGGGATCCACGTGCGGTGTCGCACACAAACATGCTTTCAGGGCCCCGGAAACCGGATTGCGGTGTCGGTAGCATAGGAAGCCCCGCATACCCCTGTCCAGTCAATTGACCGTCGACTTCTTCCTCTCCGGTTACTAAACGCACCATCTTCTGCACTAGCTGAATTCACCGTAACTTGTTGCAAAAATGCGAGAATGAAGGCTGTATCCGGTTCCGCAGGGAAACCACATCCGATGCTGCGAGCTTTCTCGACACACTTCTTTCTGAATCAGCGCCTTCATCCCGGGCTGCTCGAGGTTGCCTGCAATGCCGGAGCGCAGGCAATTGAACTCTTCGCGGCGCGCCAGCACTTTGACTACACGAGCCGCGAACACGTGGAAGAACTCGCCACATGGTTCAGTTCCAACCCTGTGGAACCCTTCTCGATGCACGCGCCCCTATTCCCCGACCGCGAAATGGGCCGGGCCGGCGCTCCCGCCGTGAACGTGCTGCATCCTGAAAAATCGCGCCGCATCGACGCGATGGATGAGATCAAGCGCGCTCTTGAAGTCGCCGAGCGCATTCCCCTTAAAAACCTCATCCTGCATCTCGGCGAGAAAGAAGACCGGTGGTCGCAACGCAGCCAGGAATATGCACTGACGGCCCTCGAGCACCTCGGCGCATTTTCGCGGCCTCTCGGCGTGCGCCTGCTCGTCGAAAACCTGACCAGCGATGCCGCCAGCCCCGAGCACCTGATGGAAACCCTCGAAATGGGCCACCTCACCAACGTTGGCGTCTGCCTCGACCTGGGCCACGCCCACCTGAGCCAGAGCGTCGCCGAAGCCATCGCCATCTTGGGCCAGCGCATCGCATCCGTACATGTCCACGACAACCACGGCGTGCGCGACGAGCACCTGTGGCCGGGCGATGGCACCATCGACTGGCCGGCGGTTACGAAAACCCTGCAGGCCTTGGCGAACCCGCCTGCCGCCGTGCTCGAAATCAGCTACACCCTCAACGACCCGCCTGCCTCGATTCCTGAGCGCATCGAAAAGGCCTACGCCGCACTGGGCTAGAAGCCACGGCGCTCGCAGGCCTCAAGCAGGCTCCGTCGCTCTCGACCCATGACGGAGGTAACGGCGCCTCCACAAGTTCCCCGCAAATTCACTTGAACGACCCCGCGCAACCCTGCTCATCTTGGGTCAAGATTCTATTTTCTAGAGGGCCGTTCACCTCAAGGGGTCTTCCGCGCGCGGTGGCGCCGGAGTCTGGCGCCTTGAAGGCGACGATAAAGAGACCGGCCTGCGGAGCCGCGCCCGCTTTTCTAAACAAAAGCAAGTCCCGCGCATCGCACGGCCCAACACCTTCTCTCCGATCTGAGCTTCAGCGCCCGCGTGGGTGGCAAACCGGGAGTGAATATGCGAAGCGATACGCTGTCTCTGCTTCTTGGATCAGTGATCCTCACTGCGGGCTGCAGTTCCTATACGGCAAAGACCACAAGTTCGGGCGCGGCAGACAAGCTGGCCATCACAACCACAAGTCTCTCCAATGCAACCGTGGGCGCTGCCTACAGCGCCGGCGTCGCCGCCACGGGCGGCGCCACTCCCTATACCTTCAGCGCGACCGGACTGCCCAGCGGCCTCGCCATCAACGCTTCCAGCGGTGCCATCACGGGCACACCGGCACAAGCGGCCGCAGGCACGGCAACCGTTGCCATCACTGTCACCGATTCAACCCAGCCGACCAAACAAACCGCGACCGCCAATCTCACGCTAATCGTGAACGCCGCATCGGGTGGTTCGGGCCAGCTTGCCATCACGACCACTTCGCTCCCCGCGGGAACCATCGGCACAGCCTACACCGCATCTGTCGCTGCGTCCGGCGGCACAACGCCCTACACCTTCAGCGCGACCGCACTGCCCGCCGGTCTGTCCATCAGCTCAGCAGGCGCCATCTCCGGAACACCCACCACGGCCGGAACCGTTGCCGTCACCTTCACCGTCACCGACTCGACAAAACCCTCCGCCCTCACCGCCACGGCCGCTCTCAACCTCACCATCGCCGCGTCCCAATCCAGCGGCCTCGCCATCACCACCAACTCGCTCCCCGCGGGAACCACTGGCACAGCCTACAGCACCTCGATCACCGCATCGGGCGGAAAAACGCCCTATACCTTCAGTGCGACCGGCCTGCCCGCCGGACTCTCCATCAGCGCAGCAGGCGCCATCTCCGGAACACCCACCACCGCCGGAACCGCTGCCGTCACCTTCACCGTCATCGACTCGACCCAGCCCACCGCGTTGACGGCAACCGCGGACATCAACCTCACCATCAACGCCGCCGGCGCCACCCCAGCATGCAGCAACATGAGCCTGGGCGACAACGCCAGCCTCAACGGCTTCGTTCCCTTCCCCACCAGCGCGGCCTGGAATACCGACATCTCTAACGCTCCGCTTGATCCGAATAACTCCGCGATCACTTCCGCTGCCGGGTTTGCCGGCCTTCACCTGCATCACGACTTCTCCTCGGTTTCGGGCGGCAACTACGGCATCCCCTACGTCGTCGTCGATTCCTCCACCACTCCGCTCGTCTCCATCAACGTGCAGGATTATGCAACCGAAAGCGACGTCGCCAACGCGCCATTCCCCATCACCGCGCCCATCGAGGGCTCGCCCGCCGACTGCGATGGCTGGCCCGACACCTATATCGGCGATTCCCACGTGCTCGTGCTCGATCGCCACAGCTGCTTCCTCTACGAAACCTTCAACACCCATCGCTGCAACGGCCAGTGGGCGTCATCTTCCGAAACCATCTGGGACATGCAGAACTTCGAGCAGCGTCCGTGGAGCTGGACCTCAGCCGACGCTGCCGGCCTCGCCATCTTTCCCGGCCTCGTGCGTTACGACGAAGTCGCTTCCGGCGCCATCAACCACGCCATCCGCTTCACCATGCAGCAGACCAAGAACGACGCCAATGGCGGCTACTTCGTCGAGCCCGCCAGCCACGCTGCAGGCACCGTCTACGGCGTCAGCAACGTCATGGGCATGCGCATCCGCCTCAAGGCCAGCTTCGACATTTCGGGATATTCGGCGGCCAACCAGGTCATCCTCACCGCCATGAAGAAATACGGCATGATCCTCGCCGACAACGGCGGCTACTTCTACTTCCAGGGTGTGCCCGATCCCCGCTGGGACGACAATGACCTCGAGAATCTCGATTCCATCGCGTCATCGAATTTCGAAGTGGTGCAGATGACCCCATCCTGGCCCGGTTGGGACGCTGTCTCCGCGCCCACGGGTCAGCCGCCGACCATCAACAGCTTTGCCGCTTCGGCGACAACAGTCGCCTCTGGCACGCCTGTCACGCTCACCTGGGACACGACCAACGACTCGTATGACTTCATCGATATGCTGGGCGGCGTACGCGGCGGTACAGTCACGTTCACGCCCTCGGCAACGGCCACCTACACCCTCAACGCGACCAATCAATACGGACGATCAACCGCGCAGGTGACCGTGACCGTGCAGTGAAGAGCCGCATTCACAAAAGATCGAAATTCTGCGCAACCTGAACGACCACATGTGTTGGCTGGCACAATTGTTCCACGTGGAACAATTTTGGCTGTAACCGATTGATTCCTGGTTGAGCCTTTGCGCGATTTCGATTCCACGCGGCTCGAATCTGCACCGCGGCGCGAGCGACCTAGCAAATCCTTGGCAGCTGCTCGCCGATCTGCATCGGGATCACGCGATTCGCACCCATGTGCGTGCGCGCTACCAGCATCCTGGGATGCTGCGTCGTGACCCGGCCGATCCGCGCGGCCTCGCGGCCCAAAGGATGCGCCCGGAGCGTCTCCAAAACCCGTTCCGCCGCATCGGCCCGCACAAAGAAAACCGCCTTGCCTTCATTGGCGACGTAGACGGGGTCGAGCCCAAGCAGCTCGCAGGCCGATTGCACCTCGGCGCGCACCGGCATCGCGGTTTCGTCGATCTCCACGCCCACATTGGATGAGGTGGCAATCTCATTCAGCGTCGACGCCAGCCCGCCGCGCGTAGGATCGCGCATCACGTGCACGGCATCGCCCGCAACCTTCAGCACCTCGGCAATCATCCCGTTCAGCGCCGCACAATCGGAGCGGATCGGGCTCTCAAACTCAAGCCCCTCGCGCACGCTCATCACCGCCATACCGTGATCGCCCATCGTTCCGGAAACAAGCACTACATCCCCGGGCTTTGCGTGCAGCGGACTCACGGCAATGCCGGAACGCACGACACCCACGCCGGCGGTCGTAATGTAGCAGCCGTCGCCGTGCCCGCGCTCGACAACCTTTGTATCGCCGGTGACGATCCGAACCCCCGCCGTGCGCGCCGCTTCGGCCATCGCCTGGACCACGGCCGCCAGCTGCGCCAGCGGAAATCCCTCTTCAAGAATGAAACTGGCGCTCAAAAACTTTGGCTCCGCGCCCGAGACCGCCAGATCGTTCACCGTGCCATTCACCGCCAGCTCGCCAATCGATCCGCCTGGAAAAAACAAGGGCTGCACAACAAACGAATCGGTGCTCATGGCAAGCCTGCCCGACGCCACGTCGATGACAGCGGCATCGCCGAGATTCTCAAGCTCGGGGTTGCGGAACGCTGGAACGAACAAGTGTTCAACGAGCTCGTTGCCGAGCTTGCCGCCGCCGCCGTGCCCCATCACGATGGCGGGGTAGTCGCGCAGCGGCAGCGGGCACGTCCAGTTGGCAAAGTCCGCCGGGGAGCGATCAGCCATGTGCCCTTCTTAAAGATCTGGGTGCCCAAGGTCTCGCTGTTGAAACCTGGGAAAATCGCAACGATCGGCTGAACCTTTTAGCCATGCACTGTTCCTGCGCTCGCCAGTTCTTCAGCCGACAAAAACCGCCCGTAGTTGTAGTAGGCCGCGCAGGCGCCTTCACTCGAAACCATGGTTGCGCCCAGGGGATGACGCGGCGTGCATTCCTTGCCGAAGGCCGCGCACTGGGCCGGCTTGATCGCGCCTCGCAACACATCGCCGGAGCGGCACAGCGGCGACTCCTCGGTGTGAATGCCCGTGATCCGAAAACGGATCTCGGCATCGTAATCCCGATAGGCGTCGTTCAGCCGCCAGCCGCTCTTCGGAATC
>DATJMC010000097.1:0-22074 GCA_035508975.1 Occallatibacter sp. | reverse complement strand
GACGATGTTCGATCCCACCGGTCATTTGACGTTGCCGTTCAAGCCTGCCGGGAAGAACCCCCCCATGCCGGTCCCGCCGGCGTAGACGATCGCAAGCACTTGCGCGGCAGTCCGCGCGAAAACCAACGAGCCTGCCGTGCCTGTTGAACCGGCGGCGTTGATCGATCCGGTCGTGGTGGCGTTGACCAATGTCGAAGCGGTAAAGTCGGATGTACCGTTGAGTGCTACAGATTGGGTTCCCAAGCCGATGTCGTCACCTTGTGCGCGAGTTGAGCTGATCGAGTTAGAGCCATCGACGGTGGCGCGGAGTTTTGAGATGGCAGTGGCGACGGCACTTGCGGTTCCTGGCGGTCCCAGCGTCGTGGCAGCCTGATCGAGCCCGAAGATTACGGTGCGCACCAATCCAGCATGGTACGCTTCAACGCCCTGAATGCCGGCTGCAGCATCAAGGTTTGTGCTTGAGGTTAGTTCCGGCGCAGCGCCCGTGTAGGCAGTCACGCCGACATCCTCAAAGATGTAAGAGCCGAGGAGGAAGTTGATGTCGCTGGCGAACGGGTCGAACGACGAGAGGTTGAGCCCCGCAAGCAGAGTCGCCAGTCCGTTGAAGCTGTTGACGAGGTCGATGGCTGGTTGGGCGACCGCCGCCGATCCGAGAGCGCCGCGGAGAAACGTGACGTGGTTGCGTTCTTCCATTGCGATTTCCGTGGCATAGCTCTGCACCAGCGTGTTGGCGAACGGGACTTGGCAGGCGGTTGGGCCTCCACTCTTGACGGTGACCGTGCCTTGCGTGCCGGTTCCGGTGAGGCTGATTCCCATCTGGTCGATGGTCTGACCGGATGCCGCGAGCGTGTAGAAGTTAGCCTCGAGGTATTCGAGGTTGAGCGCGAAGTTCAGATAGTCGGCATCTGTGAGAGTTGCGCTCTGCGCCGACGCGAACTTCGAAAAGACCACGCTGCCCAGAGCTACGCCTCCCATTGCAAGCAAGCGGCGACGGCTCGATGCGATGACATCATCTAGTTGCTGTGTTTCCTGAGTTGGCATGAACCCTCCACAAAGCTAGCTGTTGGTTACGCTGATATTGCCGTTGAGTCCGGATGGGAAGAACGTTCCGCCCTTTACGCCGGCGCCGTTGCCCGTGCCATAGACAATGTGCAGCACCTGATCAGTCGTGCGTTCAAATCCGATGGATGTGGTAGCGTTGGCCGCAACGATGCCTGTGGCGCTGAGCGTGGTTTCGTTGCCGCCACCGAGGGTCGACCGCACGCCTTCGACAGCGTTAGCGGTCGCGATCAGTGCGGAACCGGCGAGAACGATCTGGGATCGAATTGAAGCCGCGTGGTACGCCTCGACAGCGTGGATCTCGGCCGCCGCGGTGAGGTTAGTTTTGTTGGTCAGAAGCTTAGCTGCCCCGTGATAGGCGGTTACGCCAACATCTTCGAAGATGAACGCGCCGATGAGGAAGTTGGCATAGCTGGTGAATGGATCGAAGGTGCTGCCTAAGCCGGCTGCCATGGCGAGAGCATTGAAGCTGTTGGTCAGGTCGATGGCGGGAGCTGCCACCGCCGACGACGCGAGCGCAGCTCGCAGAAAGCGCACATGATCGAGTTCGTTCTGGGCGATCTCATTGATGTAGTCGGATTGAAGTGTGGTGACACCCGCCACCTGCGCTCCGCCGGTCGTCTTGCTGGTTGAGTTGCCGGTGTCGGCAGCCCCCAGACCCGTGCCGGTGGCGGCACGCAGATAGAACTCGGCTTCGAGATATTCGAGGTTTAATGCGAAGTTAAGATAGTCCGTATCGGTGAGTGAGGGGGAGGTGGGAGTTGTCGATGTCGTAGAAGAGGAACTCCCGCCACACCCCGCGAGAAAACCTACGGTAACCACGCTCGAGCCGAGAAGAAATCCACGCCGGTTCAACGATCCGTCGATGGTTTCAGGTATTTTCAGCGTCACTTTGCACACTCCGATCTGCGATCGCCGCAGAGATTCAGGTCCGTAGACCTGCACTACACGTCGGAGGAACGGGTGGCGCGCTGAAATGGATTGGAGACAAAGGGGAAGGCTTTGACGCGCTGAAGCGAATCCAGCAAGAATGTTGGTGTCACTTTATAGCACCTCTCGGAGAGGCAAATCTAAAGGCCTCGCTCGATGCCGCTTCGGGCATTTTCTGAAATGCCTGACCGTGTTCCGAGCCCCCGTTGCACGGTGCTCCCCTGGCTTGGACCCGTAGATCAACGGGCAGAGCATTCGGCCCTTAGCCGACAGGTTGTAGGCTCCATTCCTACCGCGTCCACCAATCAATCCATTGCGCCTGCACGCTTGACAAGAGCGTCAAGCAATGCGTGGATTGCCTTTGAATTGGGTGTAGGGTGGGCTGAGATCGTGGCGAATTCCGGGCTCGGTGAGGTCGCGGCGACTTGAGAAAAAAATCGCGTCGCCCTGCTTGATCAGATAATCGGCTGTCCGGGCTGCGAGCGCCTGGATGGTCAGCCCGGGATTTGCGGAGCCTTGCGTCGGCAAAATACTGCCGTCGCAAACGAATAGGTTCGGGATATCGTGGGTTCGGCCGAATTTGTCGACAACCGATGTGGAGGAGTCGCTTCCCATGCGCGCGGCTCCAACCTGGTGCGCAAATCGGGATTCCTGAACAATCTGCTTCGCACCGGCTGCATCCATAATTTCCATGACCTTGTTTTTCCCGAACTCAATCAGCTTCTTGTCATTGTCATGCAGGTTGAAGGTGACCTTTGCGACCCGCAGGCCGTATGAATCCGTCTCTTCCGCCAGCTCGACGCGGTTGTCTTCCCAGGGAAGAATCTCTCCGAGAACGCCGATGGTGGCCCAGTGGTTGTAGTCCATCATCACCCGCCGCATACCCCACCCCCACGCGCCCATTGCCGCAACCATTTGCTTCGCGAAGGCAACAGGGAGCGGCCCTACAGTTTGCACCGCGAACCCCCGGGCAAAGTCGCGGCGTTTGTCGGTTTCGTAAAATTCCTCTGAGAGCGCGTGTGCCGGCGGAGCCTTGTAGAGGCGAATCAACTCGTCGAATCTACCCGCGATCACATTGCCGGCCTGCGCCATCAAGAATTTGCCGAGAGTGCCGCTCGAGTTTGCCAGTCCGCGCCCGTGACCCGGGCACGCGGAATTGAGGAGCAACCGGGGAGTCTCAATGGCATAACCCGAGACGATGACGGCGCGGCTCTTTTGGATGTGCTCCTTGCCATCGCGATCGATATACACGACGCCGTCCACCCGGCCGTCATTGCGAAGGCTGATGCGGGAGGCCATTGCATGAGCTCGAATCTCCGCGCCGTGCGCGATGGCATCGGGCACGTGCGTAATCAAGGTGCTCGCCTTGGCGCCTACCTTGCATCCCTGGAGGCAGAATCCGCGATAAATGCAATGAGGACGATCTCCATGCGAAGCCGAGAGAATGGCGACAGGACCTCCCGCAACCGAACGGATGCCGAGTCGCGAGCATCCACGTATGAGCACATCGCCGACACCGCCGAGTGGATGAGGGCCGTAGGGATGGCCGTGAGGGTCGCCCCATGGAAACCAGGCCGGCCCGGCGACAGGCATCTCCCGCTCCATCAATTCGTAGTAGGGCTTCAAATCCCAGTAAGAGAGGGGCCAGTCGACACCAACCCCGTCTTCTGAGAGGATTCGAAAATCGGAAGGATGGAAACGCGGCGTAAACGCCGCCCAGTGCACGGAACCACCGCCTACGCCTTTGCCGCTGTTATTGGCGCCCAATGCGAGTGGATGAGTTCCGCCCGTGATCCGCAGGTCATTCCAGTAAAGTTCGTGCGCGCCATTCTCATCGCTCACCCAGTCCTTTTCTGTATCCCAGAAAGGACCCGCCTCCAGTGCGACGACGCGAAATCCGGCGCGTGCGAGACGTTGGACCAGCACACCTCCCGCCGATCCCACTCCCACGATGCAATAGTCAACGACATCGCTCGCAGCAAATCTGCGCATGGGCGAAGGCAGTGTCTGCATCGGGCCGAGACGATGCGGCATCAGTGGCTTCCTCCATGACCTTGGCGAGAGCTGTGCTCCGGCGGAGCGGTCTGTTCGTCAAGCGCGGAAAGCGAATCTGCCGGCGCGCTCCATCCATAGCGCACCTCGTCTTTCTCCCATGGCTCGCGAAGGCCATTCTCGAGGCGCATGTATCCGCGCGGGTATGCAGGACCGCCGAAGCCGATCTCGTCCCATGCCCATGGATGCGCGTAGTAGGCGGTGACACAGTCTTCCATGAGCAACGCCCAGAATCGGTGCACCGGCATTCGCTGCCAGACTGGATGCTCCGGGTCGGGCTTTCCATCGTGCAGGGATTTCAGGATCAGTTCCTGCCGATGCACAGTGAGTTCCACAAACATCTGTCCGAATCGCGAACGTGCCATCTCGTCGATCGCCTGCATGCCAAGACGATATGCCTCCTGGTCGGGCGGCATGTCCTCATACCTAAAGCCGTTGAGCGCGTTCTTGTGCAGGCGCTCATCGATCATCGGGAGAATTGGAATGGTCCGCGCTTCCGAGCGATCATCCTGAGGCAGCAGACGGTCGATGATGGCTCCGAGCAGCGCTGCCTCCTGCGACGAAAAGAAACGAATCGGCGGAGCCTGCTCGACGCGCGGGGTAACAGCATCTCTCGTTGCCCGATCCCAACTCCTTTTCTGGGCCATGGTGCTGTAACCGGGATAATATCCGGGTTGATTCAGGTCCCGGATAGCGCCTCCTGTCGAGCGGAATGGGAACGATTTTCGGCTCATTTGGGCTCCCGGCGGAGCAAGCTCGCCAGCAGCCCCAGGAATCCGCATGCAGCGAAGAGCAGTGGCGCAAAGATCGGAGGTCCGTAGAGCATGTTGTAGAGCGGCTTCTTGACGCCCCCGGGCCGTCGCAGAATTCCGCGCGCATGATAGTAGAAGCCCACCGCTCCATTGGCGAGAGCAAGAGTTGAAGCGATCGGAAGCGCTGTATTTGCAATTTTGGGGCTCTTGATCGCTCCGGCAGCGGACGCCATCAGCAGCGGTGTCAGCAGGACCGGGGTCCATTGCGCTTTATAGCGGAAGTTGGTTTTGTAGTGTGAGTAGAGCGCCTCGAATCCGCTGAAAAAAGCCCAGAGCAAAGCGAGCGCCGAGAGGTGCTTCTGAAATTTGCCGGAACCAAGATTCCCGCGCCAGCCCTTTCTGGTTGACGGTTCAATCGCAGATTCTCGATTCGTCTCCTCGGAAGTATGCAGGTCTTCTTCGCGCCGCAGGAACGATGCCATCAAACCAAGATAGGCGCTGGTCCCGAATAAAAGTGGTGCGAAGATCGGCGGCCCCATGACGATGTTCGTGACTGGAAGGCTCCATCCGCCCGGTTTGCGCGCCACTCCGCGGATATGAAAGAAGAATCCGATGACCCCATCGGCCAGTGTCACCACGCTAACCCAGCGCAGGACCGTGCGCGCACCCCGGCGGCTGAATGCTCCCAGCAGTCCCGCTCCCGCGAGAGCCCCGCTTAGTGCGACGGGCGTGTACATCACAGGATTGCTGTAGCTGCCTTTGTAGTGCTCGTACCCGACTTCGAGCCCGCTTGCCACGCTGGTGGCGACAACGATGAGACAGAGACTGCGTTGGAAGCAGCCCTCGCGCAGGTGCTCAAGCGCAGAAGTAGTTGCTGTGTCCAAGGGAGCCGGGAGAGCGTGTTTCGCCGCGCGCTCCAGTGCCGTCGTCAGAACGAAGCTCACGCCATCTCTCCATCGTCCCAGGCAACAGCCCTGGCCCACGCTCCACTGGCGTGTCTGATGCGAACCGGGAATGCCGCGAAGTGGCGAACCCGCCCATCGAGCATCGCTTCCGGGATGCAGAGATCCTCGATGATGAGTTTAGTGGCGCCCAGCAAAACTTCGTGGGACCCGCATTCTTTTTCGGGATCATCGTACCCACCGATGCTGAGTCCTTCGATGCCGACTCCATGAATCTTCTTCGATAGCAAATACTCGGCTCCATTGCGGGTCAAATACGGCCAGGCTGTCAAGAATTCCTTCGTCAATGCACGCTTGTCGCCCCACCCGGTTTTGAGCAGCACGATGAACCCCGGCTGGATCCGCTTTGCTTGCGGCTCAAAGTCGGCCGCCGTGATGCCGCTTCCGGCTTCCTTATGCCTCAAATCGATCGCCGCGCAGGGCCCATGAAAGTGTTTCAGCGGCAATGCATCGACCGCTTCTGCATCAGGGAAGAAATGAAAGGGGGCATCGACATGAGTGCCGGTGTGCGTCATCAGATCCAGTCGCTCGACGTTTGCCGACTCCGTCGCTGTTAAGTGAGGAACCGTCATCGACGTGGGCCGGAACTTCGGCCATTGCGGAACATTATTGAAGATCGGTTGACTCAGGTCGTAGATCATTGCCCGCCTTTCGCTGCAAAGCGCTCTGCGTCTCGCCGTTTGAAGGTGAGACCCAATCCTGGTCGGGACCTGTCAGGTATCAACCGCCCTGCGGATGGCGGAATGAAGCCATCAAAAAGCATCTTTTCGATGCGAGCGTGATCGTGGAAATACTCGACATGGCGAAAGAAGGGGACGGCACAGCCCACGTGCATGTGAAGAGAAGGTGCGCAGTGCGCCGAAATCGGGCGTCCAAAGCTCGCCGCGACTGCAGCGCCTTGCAGAAAGCCTGTGAACCCTTTCGCGCGAGTTGCGTCCAATTGCAGGACATCGACCGCATGGGCTTCGAGCATCCGCCGGAAGTAGAAACAGTCGTACCCGTATTCTCCCGCGGCAATTTCCACACCGGGCGGCACGCGCTCGCGGATTCCGCGCAAGCTGGCGAGATGGTCTGAGCTCACGGGTTCCTCGAACCAGGACACGCCGGAATCAACAAAACGCTGTGCAAACCAGATTGCCTGCTGCTCGCTGTACGCCCCATTGGCATCGACAAAGAGTTCTGTGTCCGTTCCGATCGCCTCGCGAGCCGTGCGCACTCGATCGAGGTCCGCTGTCGGTTGCGCGCCGATTTTCATTTTCACTCTTGTCAGGCCGTCCTTCACCCATCCGGATAGCTGGCTCGTCAGTTGATCGTGACCGTAGGTCGTGAAGCCTCCACTGCCATAGGCGGCGACCGATGAGTTTGCGGCGCCCAGCAGGTCGAGCACCGAGCACTCCAGCAATTTCGCCTTCAGGTCCCAAAGCGCGACATCGAGAGCCGAAATCGCCATCGACGCGATCCCGCGACTCCCATCATTCCGCACTTGCTCGACCATCGATTCGTACAGCGCCCCTATATCGAGTGCAGAGCGCGCATGGAGACATCGTTGCCCGAGCTCGCGAGCCAGCACCGCGATTGCTTTGTTTCCGTAGGTGTATCCGATTCCAACCTGTTCGCCGGCGTGAATTTCGCAAAGCACAAGAGTCGTAGAATCCCAGGTGAACGTTCCATCTCCTTCGGGAGCATCTGTGGGAATGGTGTAGGCCGATACATCGACTCCGCTTATCGGATCCTCCGACCGCATGATGAAAGGAAGCCTCCGGGGCTGGGTTCCATAACCTTGAGTGCGTCTGGCAGGTTCAGAACAATTGCTTTGACGCCCGTTGGCCCCCAATGGGTTTGTTGAGGCAACCAAGAACTCTTACTGTTCGCCTTGAGCTAACGGGCGCCGGAACACACGCATCCAATCAAGCTGCGGTTCCTGACGATGGTCTGCCCTTTGCCCGCGAAACTGACGCGACTCGATTCCTATTCCGGGCGGAAGCAGTGACGCGAGCCATCGTCCTTATTGCCGCTTCGCGAGGGCGCGGTTGCGAAGCCACTTAGCCACGCCCAAGGTGAGAAGCAGGCTCCCAAAAGGCAGGCACATCAGAGCCACAATCAGAGCAAACCATCCTGCGTTGGTGCTCGCTCCCGTTGGTGACAGGCCTCCAAGCACGGTCTCCAACAGGAGGCTTGAAAGCACTCCCGCGCCCACCATCGATCCGCCCCATTGGAGAAGTTGACGGGTACCGTCGTTCGGCAGTGAGGAGCTTCGTTGTGCTGAATCCGATGCAGGATCCCTTGCCGGCATGCGCGCCTATCCCTGGGCCAGCCGCAGCATCACGTAGGTAAGAACGCCCGTGACGGACACATAGAGCCAGATCGGAAATGTCCAGCGCGCGACTCTCTTGTGCTGCGGGAATCGGCCCGAAAGAGAAAAGAAAAATGTCACCAGCACCAGCGGGAGCGCAACCACGGCGAGCAGGATATGGCTGGCAAGCAACCCGAGATAGAACCCGCGAAATGCGGCGTGAACCGGATAGCGGACATCTCCGTGAAGCGCATGGTGAAGAATGTAGCTCACGAGGAACAAGGAGGAGAACCCAAAAGCTGTGATCATCGCGGCCCGGTGAGCGGCAATGCGCCGCGCCCGAATGAACGTGTACCCGATCAGCAGCGAAGTCGCAGCCAGGCCGTTGAAGATTGCATTGAGCGCCGGGAGAAAGGCGTACTCCGTGCTTGCCGCCGACGCGGGATGAATGTAGATCAGCCAGAACAAAAACAGAGAAGCGGCCGCACTGATGGCAAGGATCAGCGCAATCGCCGATCGCGTGCCGGATTTGGAATTCGATGGAGCCGCGATCGTCGTCATAAGCACCTATCGCTTCACAATGGCGCAGAGCATGAGCGTGGTCAGCAGCAAGGGCAGATAAATGACGCTGACCTTCAGAAGGTCCCGCGCCAGCATGCGGCTTTCGGTCTCGTTGCGCGTGCGCAGGATGCGGCTGAAACGAATCGTATACGCAAGATAGAAAACTCCGAGAGCGCCCGCGATCACCGCATACGCAGGTCCGGTCAAGCCGAGCCACCAGGGAGCCAGGCTTACCGGAATCATCAGCACCGCATAGAACAGCGCCTCGACCACGGTTGACAGGCCATCCGGCTGAACCACCGGCAGCATGCGAATCCCGGCGCGCGCGTAATCGGCTCGGTAAAGCCACGCGATCGCCATGAAATGGGGAAACTGCCACACAAAGAGAATCGCGAACAAGGCAACCGCCGGCCACTCGATCTGGCCCCGAGCCGCCGTCCAGCCCAGCAAGGGGCCCATTGCTCCGGGGAAGGCGCCGATAAACGTGGCAAGTGAGGTGACGCGCTTCAGCGGCGTGTAGATCGCCACATACGTGAAGGCGGTCAGCAGTGCGAGCGCAACCGTCAGAAGGTTGGTGTGGAGAAGCAACCACCATGCGCCCAATGCCAATGCGCCAATCCCTGCAAGAACGCCCTGGGCGAGCGAGACGCGCCCCGAAGGCAGAGGGCGGTCGGCGGTACGAATCATCAAGGCATCGCTGGACCGTTCGAGGGCCTGGTTCAGCGCGCCCGCTCCTGCGGAAACCAGGCCAATGCCAACCAGAGTATCGAGAAGGCCTCGTTGCAGCGTCGAAATACCGGACTGCGTCGATCCAAGGTAAAAACCCGCCCAACCGGTGACGATCACCATCCCCGTTACCCGCACCTTGAATAACTCGCGCAGGTCGTGAATCAGGACCGCGGTGGTGCCCGGACTCGGCGCGTGAATCGTCGCTTCGGGGGGAACTGTGCTCGTGACTCGCGAAGAAAGCGTGGCCGGAGCAGCGGCTTGGGAGACGGGGTTCATCAGGGAACGGGAATCTGGAAGCGGCGCGGACGAGAAACCACCAACTCTATGATGATAGCAAGGACAAGCCGGTCGCGCCGGACGGCAAATTTTAGGCCGAAACCGCGCTGAGGATCGCCTCTGCGGTTTCGTCGGGCGTCAAAGTGTCCACGCAGATCGACACGTGCGCCATCCGATACAGGGGTATCCTCCGGCTGTAGCGCGCGGCCAGGTTGGCTTGGTCGGCCAATACCGGGCGGGTGAGTTCGGTTCCCCGGCAGCGGTCGAGAGCCGTGGCCAATTCCACTTCAAGATGAACCAGGCGCGTGCCCGGTGTTTTCAGCAGAAACTCACGCGTCTCGGCTCGCTCAATCGCGCCTCCGCCCAGCGCAAGCACCAGGCCCTCGGCGTGCATCAGCCGCAGGATCATGGCGTGTTCGCGATTGCGAAATGCCGCCTCCCCCTCCCGGGAGAAGAGTGCGGCGATGCTGCATCCGGCTTCGGCCTCAATCGCGTCATCGACGTCAACAAACCGCCAGCCAAGCCGTTTTGCCACCAGCGGGCCGGTCGTTGTTTTGCCCGAGCCCATGAAGCCCGTGAGCACGATCCGCTGCAAAGGAGCCGCCGGACGCGCAAGGAATGAAGAGCTCAAACCCAAGAACACCTTTCTAAACCGGGATGGATCCTCCGCTTTCAGTATAGAGAGAACAAGCTCAGGCCAGCACCATCACCATGGCGCCGGCGGTGATCAACGCACCGCCAATCAGCCCCGCCGCGTTGAGTTTCTCGCCCAGCAAAGCCCACGCAAACAGCATCACCAGCGGGACGCTGAGCTTGTCGAGTGGCGCGACCCGCGACGCGGGCCCCAGCTGCAGTGCGCGGAAGTAGCATAGCCACGAGAGTCCGGTCGCCAGGCCGGAGAGCGTCAAAAAGAGCACCGTGCGGCGATCCAGCGTCTGGAGATCCCTATGCTTGCCAACCGCCAAGGTGATGACCCACGCAAAAATCACCACTACGCTGGTCCGCACAGCCGTGGCAAGATTCGAATCCACATGCGCCACTCCTACCTTTGCCAAAATTGCCGTGGCCGCCGCGAAGACAGCGGAGAGGATAGCCCATCCGATCCAGGTCATGCGTTCCATAGTACGCGGGGGGCGGCGCTCCAACGCCAGATACACTCGAGTGCATGGAGACTGGCCGCGCCAGCCGAACTGCCTTTCGAGTTGCCATGCGCCGGGCGGCGCACCAGGTGCTCGACCATCCCTGCGTTCTCTGCGATCCCGTCGCCGTCCCCCTGCTTGGTCCTCGATTTGCCTTGGATCACGAGACGGAGATGAGCGATTTCGCCCGCGCCTTCCGCGCTTTCATGGTGGCGCGCAGCCGGTATGCCGAGGATCGGCTGGCCGAGGCCGTCGGGGCAGGCGCAACGCAATACGTGGTGCTCGGTGCCGGCCTTGATACCTTTGCCTACCGCAATCCATTCCCAGGTCTGCGCGTTTTCGAAGTGGATTTTCCGGCAACCCAGCAATGGAAACAATCCCTCCTCGCGGAAGCCGGCCTCGGCACGTCGGAGAACCTTCGCTTTGTGCCCCTCGACTTCGAGGAGAAATCTCTCGCCGAGGGTCTCGCCGAAGCTGGCTTCTCTTCCAACGCCCGTACGTTCTTTGGATGGCTCGGGGTTGTTCCCTATCTGACCCCCGAAGCCTTCCGTGCCACTCTGGGAGCCATTGCCCGGCTTCCTTCCGGGACTGGCGTCTGCTTTGACTATGCTCTCTCCCCCGAGATTCTGAGCCCATCGCGGCGCAGAGCCTTCGAGATCCTGTCGGCGCGCGTGGCGGCCGCCGGCGAGCCTTTCCGGCTCTTCTTTACCCCTGAGGAACTGGATTCGGAGTTCCTGAGTGCCGGCTTCCATCGCATGAAGCAAGCCGACACGGACTCCCTGAACGCCTTGTATTTCCAGGGCCGCGCCGACGGACTTTGCCTGCCCCCGGAAGGCCTTGGCAGGATCGCAACGGCGTGGGTGTAGCGGTCTTCGTAGAGTCCCTGCTCTAAGATGGATGCATGCGCCCAATTGCGATCTTGGTCGCGAGTCTCACGGTGTTTGGGCTCGCCGGCTGCGGCTATCACACGCTGGGTGCCGCCACGCATTTGCCGCCTGAGGCCCGTACCCTCGCGGTGCCGGTCTTCGCCACCCGCACAGATACCTACCACACCGAGGTCGTCATGACCGAGGCCGTCATTCGTGAATTTGCCGCGCGCTCGCACCTGCAGGTTCTGCCTGATACCAAGGACGACCCCGACGTCACCCTGCGCGGAACGATCCTTCAGGAGTCGGTCGCTCCGCTCACCTACAATACTTCAACGCAGCAATCCTCCAGCTACCTCATCACCGTGGTGGCATCTGTAAGGCTGACAGGCCGTGATGGTCGCGTTCTCTTCGAAAACAAGAAGTATGTGTTCCGGCAGCAATACCAGTCCACAACCGATCTGCCTGTTTATTTCGACGAAAGCCCCGCGGCCATCGAACGTCTCTCGAGAGACTTTGCGCGCGCGCTCGTCGCGGATGTTCTCGAAGGGCTCTGAAAGAGGAATGGCGGCGCATCGAGTGGGGATCGTCGCGCCGCCGTGGGGGCCCAGAGGGGGAGGGGATTCTTTGCCGTTAACTCCAGGCTGGCCTCAGTCTAGCTTCGCTCGTTCCCTGCATCAACGAAAATCACGTCGAATCAGTGTGTAAAACCAGTTCGAGGTATTACGAGAGTACATAGAAGAATCGGGGTAACCTCCATTACTTACTCATCAGTTAACAGTGCCCCGAGAGCGCTATCCATTCCAGATTGCGGAGGTTGCGCGTCTTGGCATGTTGCGTCTTGCGGAAACTCCTTCTGGCAGGGGTGAAGGCGGCAAGGTATTCTGGAGCCGCATGTTGATCGCGAAACGATTCAACTCGACGAAGCGGCGAGGTCCGGAAAGGTGAGCGGCGCGCGTTGGGGTGCTGGATTTCAGGCCGTTGAGCGCTTTCTTGAGGAAGTCAGCGTCGGTGCAGCTGGGGGGCGGCTTCGCCCTGGCTATGTGCTCGCAGGCGATGAGCTGTTTCTTCTCGACCGTTGTCGTGCCGGAATCCTCAAGACTCTGGTTCCACCCGATCTCAAAGACTTCTGCCTTTCGGATTTGGACTTGGCGAGCACATCGATCTTCGAGGTGCTCGATCGAGCGCTCACTTCGTCCCTTATGGCGCCTTTCCAGGTGATCTTTGTGCGCAATGTGCGATTACTCTACGGGCGTGGCGCAAAGAAGGACGAGTTTGCCGCCCTCGATCGCTACTTTCGTTCTCCAAACCCACAGGCGCTGGTCATCTTTGTTGCCGACTTCCTGCGCATCTCCAATGACGCTCGCCGGATGCAAATGGACGACAAAAATCGCTTCGACCGACTGACCGAAACCCTCGGCGAGCATTGCGGCGTAGTGGAACTGGCTCGCGTGAGCGAGGAAGATGCCATGCGTTGGGCAACCGCAACCGCGCAGGAAGCCGGTGCGCGAATCGAGGCCGATGCGGCGCGGGAGCTCGTCGATGCGCTCGGCGCCGACATGATGCTGGTTTCTTCAGAGCTGGAAAAACTGCTGCTCTTCACTGCCGGTCGCGGTCGCATCACCCTCGGAGACGTCGAGACCATGGTGCTGGCTGCCAAGCAGCGCTCACTCTATGAACTGACCGATGCCATCAGCCTGCGAAACCGGGCGCGCGCTCTGGCGCTTCTCCAGGGATTGCTGAACAGCTCCGACGCCGGTGAAGATGCGGCCATTGGGCATCTCTACATGCTGGCGCGGACCTTCCGCCAGATGCTGGTAATCCTCGAGAAGAATGTGCGCGATTCACGCGCCATCTGGCAGGCCCTGTGGCAGGGTTTTCGCATGCCGCCGTTTGCGGCGGATGACCTGATTCGCCAGGCCCGCCGCTACAAGAGCCGTCGCGAACTCACGCGCGCCCTGCGCCTGATTGCCCGCGCAGACCTCGAGTTGCGTTCCTCCCCGCCCGACAAGCGCCTGGTCCTCGAGCGGCTTGTCTATGACCTCGCATCCGAACCGAAACCAGCCTCGGTGTTCGCGTCCTCACAGCTGTCGTTTGAAGTCTGATGCCGCCGCTAGCGGGCGCTGTGCTCCGTAATCCATGGCCTGTAACTGCGGTCGACCTTCTGAATATGGTTCGCAAGCCAGTCTCGCAGAAAATGCAGCAAGTGCAGATTAAGTCCCAGTTCGCCCTTCTCGAACCGCGATACCAGTTCCTCCACCTTCTGCGTCAGGTCACGATGCAGCACCTTGTGCTTTGCCAGTTCCGGATAACTCGCCGTCGCGAGCATCGCTTCTTCCGCGGAGAAGTGGTTGCGCGTATAGGCAAGAAGATTCCTGAGCAGCGGTCCCGTCACATTGCGCGCGTCGCCCTTCATCATCGCACTGTGCAACTCGTTCAACGTCTCGATTAAAACCACGTGCTGAGCATCCATCGACGGCACGCCCACCGACAACTTCTCGTCCCAGGTCATCAGTGCCATACGCCCTCTCTTGCCACTTGGCGCTTTGCCAGTACCGTGCTATATCGGCGCGAATGGAGGAAGATTCAGCCCCATACCACGTTCGGTGCATCCCGATTCCCCACGCGAATTGCTCTGAAATTGCTCTTGAGAGGGTCGTGAGGATCTAGTAAACGCCTTGCGCGTTCATCCACTCGGCATATTGCCGGTCGAGCCCGTTCACATGCTGCATGTACTCCCCTCGCAAGTAGCTGAGCGCCTGCTGAAGTGCCGTGTCATCGCCGCGATCAGCGCGTTCCACCGCCCGCCTTACGAGATCAAGCAATTTTTGATGCGCCTCGGAATGTTCCTTCAGGCCGGGAAATCCATGCCGCCGCAACAGGCTCTCCTCACAGCTGAAGTGCATGTCGGCAAACTCAATGAGCCGTGAAATCTGACCGTTCAGCTCAGCCCCGCTTCTGCCGTGTCCCAGTTGCTGACGAAGCTGGTTGAGCGTATCCATCAGGATTTCGTGCTGATCGTCCATCGCCTGCACACCGACCGCGGCAACTGACTGGCTCGTGGCAGCACTCATAAAAGCTCCCCCATGGCCCCTGATTGTTGATCGGAGCATGGGCGCAAACAATAACGCGAATGGGGTGGCGCACTGCGACCTTCGTTCTATGAACGAATAAATGCCTATTCAAGAATCACTTCAGGTTGGCTGCCATGTGCGCGCGTCGTCAGCACAACGGCCGCTGCCAGAATCAAACCGCCCCCCACCCACGCAAATGGTCCGAGATGCTCTCCCAGCAGTTTCACGCCCAGTATCGATCCCAGCGCCGGTTCGATATTCAGAAAGACTCCAGCGCGCGAGGCAGGAACATGATGTATACCCCAGTTCCAGAGAACCGTCGTGGCGGCCGTGCACGCAACACCCCCGATGGCGAGCGCGGTCCACGCGGTGGCGCTTACATGCTCGACCGGAGGATATGAAAATTTGTCCTCTAGCCAGGGATTGGCCAGCGTCCGCCCCATGACCCACATGGCCAGCATGACCGTGCCGGAAAGGATGGTGTAAGCGCTCACCACGATGGGACTGTGCTTCTGCATCAGCCTCTTGCTGAGAAGAACCCAGGCCAGCGCGGTGCACAACGAAAGCACCACCAGCAGATCGCCTTCAAGAGAAGGTCCTGCATGTTGGCTCCCATGCCGGCCTCCGCCGAGGACCACGAGCGCCGCGCCGATCGTGGAAGCCACGAGTGCGAGCCATCCGACCGTGTCGAGCCGTTCATCGGCAAACAGCGTGGCCGCAAGGCCAAGAAGCACGGGCATCGATCCGACCATCAGGGCCGCATGGCTCACCGTGGTCAGCGCCAGGCCATGAAACTGGATCAGAAACTGCACCGGAATCCCGAAAAACGCCGAGATCAGCAGAAGTCGAATCTCCTCGCCGCTGAATCGTTCCCGGCTTGTGAACGCGATGGGTGCCACGACGATGCAAGCGAAAAGAAATCGATAGAGAACCATCGACTCCACGCTCATTTCGTTCAGGGCAAGTCGTCCCCAAAAGAAGCCGGTGCCCCAGAGGGTGCCGGCGAGCGCACAGGACCCATATCCGAGAAGCGCAACGCTTCGCAGTGATTTCGCTGCATGATTCATTCCTGTCATTACTCTCGCATATGCGTGCAGCTACAGTGCGGCTGCCCAAATCGTGGCGGATCGGAGAGAATATGGAGCGATGACAAAACGGCTCCGCCTGGCCGGAAGATCTTTGCGCGTTGCTCTGTTGCTGGCGATCTCAACGACGTTGCCGTACCGCGCCGAGCCGGCGTCTCCCGGCATCTTCCCGCGCAAACATCCAAAGTCCGCCGCCGATGATTCCAGCCAGGCTAAGGGCGTCTCTGCATCGCAGCCGCCGGCCTTTTCGGTTCCCGTTGAGCCGCTCGGCTTCTATCCCCCCGGCAATTTCTACTTGGGAATGCGCCAGAGCCTGGTGTCGCTCGACTTTCTTGACGAGAATCGTTTGTTGTTCTCCTTTCGCGCGCCGGGCTTGATCCACCGCACCAACCCCACCGACGATGAGGAACGCCAGATCCGTGTCGAAGTCCTGGCCCTCCCTCAGGGCACCGTGGAAACTGAAGCGCTATGGACACTGCATGACCAAGAACGCTACCTCTGGATGCTCCACGACGGCCACTTCCTGCTGCGCGACGGAAACACCCTCAAGGAGGGCAATGCGAAGCTCGAACTCCGGCCGCTCCTGCAGTTTCCGGGCCCAATCCTTTGGCTTGAGATGGACCCCGCGCAGCAGTACCTCGTCACCGACTCCAACGAACCGGCTGACCTGAAGCCGCAGAAGGGCCAAGTCGAGAGCCCATCGACAGCTGAGGCCACCGTGTCTACAGATCAAGTCTCGGGCAACGGCAACCAGAAAGACATCGTTCTCCGGATTCTTGAGCGCGTTTCGGGCCGGGTAATGCTGGTCAGCCGCGTACGGATGACCGTTCATCTGCCCATCAATTCCGCGGGCTACATCGAGACGCTCCGTGGCAACGGAAGGGATTGGCTCCTCAATCTCAACTACTTCACAGGGGGAAGCAAAGTGCTGGGCAAGCTGGAGTCCTCCTGCCAGCCCCCCATCGAGTTCGTTTCGCACGAGGAGGCGCTCGTCAATACCTGCACCCCGCAGGGCGGCAGACAACTCGTTGCCTTTTCCCTCGACGGACGCCGCCTCTGGGATGCCGTCTCTCCGCCCACCCAGATCTGGCCGCTGCTGGTCGCCTCCCCCAGCGGAACGCGGCTGGCGCGCGAGACCCTGAGCATCGACCATCCGATCGACGACTTTGCTCATCCGCTCGACGCCGGTGAGATCAAGGGCCAGCTGGTAGAAGTCTTTGATTCAATTAGGGGTGCGCTCGCTCTGCGAGCCCCTGCCAGCCCCGTCCTCGATGGCGGCGGGAATGTCGCATTCTCTCCATCAGGAAAGCGCGTGGCCATCTTGAACGACGGCGCCATCCAAGTGTACGAGCTTCCCGCCCCCCAACCGGGGGCGCCCGAAACCAAAACGACCGCGCACTAAGCGGCATTCGTCGTATTTCCTGCCATTGCAGCCCCCGTGTAAACTGGGCTGCGGGAGATTTCTCGGTTGGCCACAGCTGTACTCCATTACCTCGCTGCGGCTCTCTCAGACCGCGGGCGAAAGCGACCTTCGAACGAAGATGCCTTTGGGTTTTCGGTCGAAGACGGGGTCTACGTAGTCTGCGACGGCATGGGCGGCGCGGCCGCTGGCGAAGTGGCCAGTTCTCTCGCAGTGGACGAGGTGCTCCGTCTCCTCGCTGGCCGGACACAACGCGGCCACGCCAATCTACCCGGCGCCGCCGAGGCAGCTATCGCCGCGGCCAATGATGCTATCTTCTCGCGGGCTCATCGCAACAAGCGCCTTAGCGGCATGGGGACAACCCTGGTAGCCTTGACCGCCGAAGATAACCGAGCTTGGGTGCTCAACATCGGCGATAGCCGCTGCTATCGTATCCGCGGCGGGCGCCTGGACCTGCTCACGCTCGATCACTCCCTGGTCGAGGAGCAAGTGCGCATGGGCCGCATGACAAAGGCCGAGGCCCAGCGTTCCCCTTTGAAAAACGTTATCACCCGCGCGCTCGGAACGCAGAATACGGTCACTCCCGATATCTTCGAGCTTGAAGCGGAGCCCCACGACCTTTTCCTGCTTTGCACTGACGGCCTCACCCGCGAACTCCCCGACCACGTCATCGAATCGCTTCTCGCCGGCGATGCGTCGCTCCAGGAACTCTGCGCGCGCTTGGTGGACGCCGCCAAAAAGGCCGGCGGCCACGACAACATCACCTGCCTCCTGGTTCGCGCCGAAGCCTGAGAAGCGATACTCGCGTGAGCCGAAAGCGAGCATTGACCCTCGTCCCGCATCCAAGCATCCCGCTCGGCGTCGACTCCGCGATTTCGCTCTTGGCCAGATAATCTCCACGCGTTAGAATCTGACCCACCAGCGGAACCGGTCCCAAGAACGATTGGCGCACGAGCTGATCCCTGTTCCGTTCGCTTCCTCTCCCAAGATGTGACCGAATCCGACGGGGCTCGAAGGGTGTTTATGGATTGGACGCCGGCACAGTGGGAGAAGGTGAAGACCCTCTTCGAGAGCGCGCTTGAGATGCCGCCGGCGGAGCGTTCTGGGTTCCTGGAAGGCAACGAATCCGACGCTCAAGTCCGCATGGAAGTGGAGCGCCTTCTGGCGCACCATGTCGAATCCGGTGGTTTCCTTTCGGAGGGCGGGTTTTCGCTTCCCCCTGCCCGGCAGGATTCGGAGACCAGTCAATCTTTTGCCGTGGGCGATGTGGTGGCTGCCCGATTTCGCATCTTGCGTTTTCTCGCGCGGGGAGGCATGGGTGAGGTCTACGAAGCCGAAGACCTGGAACTACACGAGCACGTGGCACTGAAGTCGATTCGCAGCGAACTGCTGAACGACGAGAAGTCCTTGGAACGCTTCAAACGGGAAGTCCACCTGGCACGCCAGGTCACCCATCCCAATGTATGCCGAATTTACGAGCTCTTTTGGCACTCCCGCAATCATGAAGGCCCCTTGGGCAAAGGCGCGGTGGTGTTTGTCGCCATGGAGATGCTGGAGGGCGAAACCCTCACCGAGTTCCTCAAGCGCAATTCGCGCCTGAGCGCAGCGGATGCTCTGCCGATCGCGCTGCAGATGGCAGCAGGTCTTGGTGCTGCGCACGGGGCCGGCATCGTGCATCGCGACTTCAAGCCGGGCAACGTTCACCTTGTGCCCCGTGCCCAGGGAACCCGGGTCGTCATTACCGACTTTGGCCTCGCCTTGCGCTCCAGCCACGACCTCTCGTCAGTTTCCGTTACCGGTACGGGCGAGGTGCTGGGCACGCCGGCATACATGTCTCCCGAACAGGTTGAAGGCAAGGAGTTGACGCCTGCCTCTGATATCTACTCGCTGGGCTTGGTTCTTTACCAGATGATCACCGGCACCAGGCCGTTCCAGGGTTCCACGCCCTTGTCGGTGGCCGTCAGTCGGCTCCGGGAAGATCCGACTCCGCCGCACAAAGTGATTCCGGGGCTTGACCGGCGTTGGGAATTGCTGATCCTCAAGTGCCTCCAGCGGGATCCAAAGGCGCGCTTCCAAAGCGGAGAAGAAGTTGCCGAGGCGCTTCGCGGCGAAGTGGGCGTGTCGCGCATCCCCACCTCCGGTCTTCTGCTGGGAGCGCTCACCCTGGCTCTCGTGATCCTGGGAGTCGCATGGCTTCTTCCAAGAATGCGCCGCCAACCGACTCCGGTCCCGACAGCGATCATGCGGCCGATTGCCATTCGGCGATCGGTCGCCGTACTGCCGCTCCGCAACCTCGCGGGTTGGGCCGATAAACAATGGGTGTCCACGGCGCTGCCGGAGATGTTGACTGCGGAACTGGCGGCGGGAGGCAAGTTGCGCACGATCCCGGGAGAGAATGTCACCCGAGCGAGCGCTGACCTGAAGCTGACGGGGATGCAGACGCTGGCTCGGGACACGCTTGCCCTCCTGAGAAATTATCTGGGAAGCGATTACGTAGTCATGGGCTCTTACCTCGATCAAGGGGGCAAGCCGACCCCGCAGATTCGTATCGACCTCTGGCTGCAGGACACGCAGACGGGAGAGATTGCCGCGACTGTTTCGGAGAAGGGAAGCGAGAGCGATCTGGACAACCTTGCCACAAGAGCCGGATCTGATCTACGGCAAAAACTTGGCGCCGGCGAAATGACCCCCGCCGAGGCCGCGGGAGTTCGGGCTTCTCTGTCGGCCAATCCTGAGGCCCAGCGGCTGTACTCGGAAGGATTGGAGAAGTTTCGGCTTGCTGAGGCAATCGCCGCCCGTCCACTGCTCGAAAGTGCAATTGCTGCTGATCCCAACTTCGCCCTCGCCCATTCCGCGCTGGCCGATGTCTGGTCATTCATGGGATACGACGACAAAGCCCGCCAGGAATCGAAGAGGGCGCTTGATCTTTCTTCCGGCCTCTCGCGGGAAGAACGCTTGTGGATCGAAGGCATGAACTGGGAGCTGAATGGCAAGTGGGATAAGGCGGTGGATATCTACCGGTCGCTCTTCGAATTCTTCCCCGACAACGTGAAGTACGGCTTGCGCTTGGCGGTCGCTCAAGAACGAGCGAGAACGACTGATGAGGCTCTTGCAACCCTGGCCGCACTGCAGCGGCTTCCGTCCCCCGATCGCGATGACCCGCAGATCGACCTGGAGCGGGCAGCGGTCTACGACGCCAAGGGCGCCTATAAGGAAGAACAGGCAGCCGCGGAGGCTGCAGCGAACCGTGCGCGCATGCTCGGCGCGACCCAACTTCAAGCACTCGCGCTGCAGCGGGAATCAAGCGCCTACGAGAAGCAGGGCAAGCTGGACGACGCGCTTCTGGGCGCCCAAGAATCGGCGCGCATTTCCAATGCGGCCGGCGAACGCTCCGAAGAGGCAATCGCTCTCTCTCTCGAGGGCATTGTCTATTTCGATAAGGGTGAGTTCGCGGAAGCGATCAAGGCCTACAACAGCTCCCTCGACTTGCACCGCGCGACCGGCGATGTGCGCGGCGCAGCATATACGCTGAACGATCTTGCGAATGTCCTGGGCCAGCAGGGAGATCTCGCCGGCGCCATCAAAATGTACAACGAATCGCTGAATACCTTTCATGAAGTCGGGGACAAGCTGGCCGTGGCCATGGTCCTGGGAAACATCGCCGCACGCACGATTCAGCAGGGTGACCTCAAACAGGGTAAGAAACTACTGGAAGAGGGCCTGGTTGCATCGCGGGAGATCGGCGACCAGGAGAGGACCAGCACTGTCCTCTATAACCTCGGTGAGGTTCTTCGCTTTCAAGGGGATCTCAAGGGTGCGCGCAAGATGTACCAGCAAGCCGAGGACGTTTCGCAACGGATTGGCGATCAGAGCGGTGTCGCCTATGCCCTCTACAGCATGGGAGATGTTTCGACGGCGGAAGGAGACCTGGCCGGGGCTCGGGAGAAATACGACGCGTCGATCGCACTGAGAACCAAGATCGGGGAGAAAGGGAATGTTGCGGAAGCGCAGATGGGTTTGGCGGTCCTTTCGATCGAAGAGGGGCATGCGGATGAGGCCGTGAAGCTGCTCACCCAGGCCAGAGACGAGTTTCACAAAGAAGGATTGGGAGACGATGAGATTGTCTCCGATACTATGCTGGCTCGCGTCTTCCTGTCACAGGGGAAGCTTGCCGATGCGGAAAGAGATTCGGCTGCCGCCCATAATCTGCTGGCGCAGAGCCAGGACATCTCGGCGCGCCTGCGGGCAGCCATCGGGGCAGCCCAGGTGCAGGCAGCCGCAGGCAAATCTGCCGATGCAATGCGGGCACTTGAGGAGACGACCGCAACCACGCGGAAGTTTGGGTATTTGGGCTATCAGCTGGAAGCCCGGCTGGCCCAGGGCGAAGTCGAGATCGCCTCGGGTAGCGTCGCAGCAGGACTCAATGTGCTGAAAGATGTCCAGAACCAGGCCCAGCTCTCCGGCTTTCGCCTGATTGCAAGAGACGCCTCTCTGGCCGCAGCAAAAATTGCGACCGCAGAGAATAAGTAGGGCCAGGGGTCAAGACCCGTATCGAATGCTCTGCAATCCCCCAATCGCGGTCTAACGTTCCGGAGCCGCCCTTACAGCCCGTGCGTCCGGCAAGCAAGAGGCGTCGCCCGTGCCGGCAACTTACCACGTCTTCCAAGGAGACCTCCCGGTCGTCCGGAGCTCTTCGAGTTTCTGCTTCTCGCGCAAGGTGTCCATCGGTTGAGGGGTTACGTTGGAGGGATCCTGGGCGGTATTCATACACTATGGCGACGACCAATCTTCGGTATGCTCGCTAGTAGCTGTCCAGATGAGCGACAGAGCACGACAGTTGCGTAAGCAGATCCTCGCATCGTTGATGGTTTGTTCT
>DATJMC010000096.1:0-13852 GCA_035508975.1 Occallatibacter sp. | reverse complement strand
TTTAAATTACTATTCACTCCGGAAGCAGCCAGACGGCTTCGGCGGCGGGGCGGCCGAGGATCGATTCTCCCGCAGGCAATTGAACCGAGACGGTTTGGTCGTAGCTCTGGCGGAGAACTTTGAGGCTTTGCCGGGGGCTGATCCCGGCGTCGTGGAGAAAGAGAAGGAGCTTGGGGTCACGCTCCTGGAGGCTGACGACGGTGTAGCGCCGGCCTTCGGCGGCTTCTGACAGCGGCAACTCGCCGCGCTGCTTGCGCTGCGCCGGGCTGTCGGGCAGGACGGCGTTGCCATGCGGGCAGGCGCCACCCTCGCCGAGTTTCTCGCGGAGCTTGGCTTCGAAGGCGGGCGAAACCGCGTGTTCGAGGCGCTCGGCCTCTTCGTGGATCTGGTACCACTCCATGCCGAAGACCTCGCTGAGCATGCGCTCGATTAGGTGATGGCGCAGAGCGGTGTGGTAGGCGGTCTCGCGGCCGGTCTGGGTGAGGCGCACGATGCCGTCGGGGCCGACCTCGACCAGGCCATCGCGCTTGAGGCGCTTGAGGGCCATGGTGACGGCCGGCGCCGACACTTCGAGCCAGTGGGCCAAGGTCGCGGAAATTACCTGCCGGCCTTCGGCTTCTGCTTCGAGGATGGCCTTGAGGTAGTTTTCCTTGGAAACGTAGATCGCGTCTTTCATGAATTCTGCTTTGCCCAGTTTAATTGCATCAGGGTCCGCAGTGGCGCAACCGGAAGCGGACTTGATCCCGGAGAAGAGTCAGCTGGTCACGTATTGTGGATGGGACGATTCGGCGATCGTAGGCTGGTTTGTAATTGCGAAGAGCGAGGTCGAGATGCGGATGGAAACACTGGCCGAGGATGTGCGGTATGGAATCCGCTCGTTGCTGAAGTCGCACCGGTTCGCGCTGGCCGCGGTTCTGACGCTGGCGCTGGGAATCGGGATCAACACGGCGATGTACAGCGTGGTGCACGCGGTGTTGCTGGCGCCGTGGCCGGTGAAGGATGCGGCGCGCGTGGCGGTGGTGTTTCAGCGCCAGCAGAACGGGGCGCTCAATAACTTCTCGACGGCGGATTTTCTTGATTGGAAGCAGCAGGGCGGTTTGCCTGCGCAGGCAGGCGCGCACGTGGCGTGGCAATTCAATCTCAGCGGTGCGGGGGAGCCGCCGGAGCGCATCGTGGGCGGGCAAGTCTCCGCGGATTTGTTTCCGGTGCTGGGCGTGCGGCCGCTTCTGGGCAGGTGGTTCTCGCAAGCCGAAGACACGGCGGGAGCGGGGAACACTGTAATCCTGAGCTACACGCTGTGGAAGAACCGCTACGGCGGCGATTTCCAGATTGTCGGTAAGCCGATCGCGCTGAACGGCGCGCCGTACACGGTGGTGGGTGTGATGCCGGCGGGGTTCAATTACCTGGGCGGCAAGGAAATGTTGTGGACGCCGCTGCAGTTGAGCCGGAACACCGGGATCGGAGGGTCGGCGAACATTCACTGGCTTCTGGGATTTATCCGGCTGCCGGCGGGGCTAAGCATCGCGAGGGCGCAAGCAGAACTGAATGGAATTGCCAGCCGGCTGCATCGTGAAAACGCAACCGGCGACGCGGGATTCGGCGTCGGATTGCAATCGATCGATGAGGTCTACACGGGCGACGTGAGCGGGCCGTTGTGGATGCTGATGGGATGCGTGGGGTTTGTGCTGCTGATCGCGTGCACCAACGTGGCAAACCTTCTGCTGGCGCGCGGGAACTCACGCCGCAAAGAAATGGCGGTGCGCGCGGCGCTGGGCGCTTCGCCGCTGCGGATCGTACGTCAACTGCTGACGGAGAGCCTGCTGCTGGCGCTGACCGGCGGCGCACTGGGAATCGCGGTGGCCTATGGAGTGCTGCGCGGGGTGCTGTCATTGCATCCGCCGAGTGTTCCGCGGATTGAAGCCGTGTCGATCGACGGCGGGGTCCTGGGATTTTGCGTTGCGGTGACGATCTTAATTGGGATTCTTTTCGGACTCGTTCCCGCGGTCGATGCAGCGCGCATCGACCCCAACGCGGGGCTGCGGGAGCGTGAGGGCACGGGAAGTCGAGGCTTCGGGCGGCGGCGCTCGATGCTCGTGGTCACGGAAACGGCGCTGGCGTGCGTCCTGCTGGTGGGAACCGGGCTGGCGTTGAAGGGCCTGTGGAATCTGCGCGGCGTAGAACTGGGCTTCGTGCCGGATCACGTGCAGACTTTCCGTATCGCAGCTCCGACGCAGCCGGATGGGATGCAGGCGACGGAATTTTACGAGCAGGTAGCCGAGCGGATTCGCGCTATTCCCGGCGTGGAGTCGGCGGCGGTGGCGCGCGATCTGCCGATGAGCGGCACGGATCCTTCGATGCCGATCACGGTCGACGGAAGGAGCTCGGCCCTGACGCAAGGAGAGATCGTGACCCGCTATCGCGCGATTGGCACGGACTATTTCAGAACGCTGCGCATTCCAATGTTGCAGGGGCGTGCGTTCAATGAGCACGACACAGCGAGCGGCCAGCCGGTGGCGATTGTGAGCCAGAGCCTTGCGCAGAAATACTGGCCAGGGATGAGCGCGCTTGGAAAAAGGCTGAAGCCGAATTTCAAGGGCAGCTCGTGGTGCACGGTGGTGGGCGTCGCGACGGATGTTCGGCACTGGGGAGCGGACGTCGACATCGAGCCGACAGCTTACTACCCGTACACGCAGGTGCCGGACTCGATCCGGCATTTGGTGGAAACCGACATGAGCGTTGCGGTGCGCAGCAGCATGGCGGCAGGCGACCTGCTGCACTCGATGCGCGCGGCCGTGGCTACGGTCAACGCAAGCACGCCGCTCTTTGACGTGCAGACCATGGATGCGATGGTTGAGGATTCCGGGTCGCTGCGGCGATTCGATCTTTCGCTGCTGGGCGGATTCTCGCTGCTGGCGCTGGCGCTGGCGGCGATCGGGGTTTACGGGGTGATGGCCTATTCGGTCGCGCAGCGCACGCGGGAGATCGGTGTGCGCATGGCCCTGGGCGCGCAGGAAGCCGATGTGGTTGGTTTGATCCTGAAACAAGGGGCGCGGCTGGCGTTGATCGGGGTTGTCCTGGGCGCGGGTGCCTCGATCGTGCTGCGCAAGGTGATGGCCAACGTGATTTACGGGCTGAGCGGGACGGATCCGGTCGTGCTGAGCGTAGTTCCGGCAGTGATCCTGGTGGTCGTTCTGCTGGCCTGCAGCCTGCCGGCGAGGCGGGCGACAAAGGTCGATCCGGTGATTGCGCTGAGGGCCGAGTAGCGCACGTCACAAAGAGCGGGTTACTTCGAGGTAGCCGGGGGTTTACTTCGGCGACCGTGTGTGGCCGGTTCCGAAGTCACTACTGGTGCAAACTTGTTCGGAAATCAAGGACTTAGCGAGGAGAGCGCCTTTGCGGCGGTGGCCTACCAATCTCGAAGGGGGGCGGAGCGGGTGTCCTACAACTTTTGTGCTATGACATCCCCATGAAGTGTCATCCTACATTGGTTGAGACGCGAGCCCATATGAATACCGACTCTAATCAACAGCAGATCTATAGTGCAGCTTTTGCAGAAGCATCCTCGGAACTCGAACAGATCTCGGTGGAGATCGAAGAACTGAGCCGCCGGCGCTCGCGCGTCGAGAAGGCTGTGGCGATTCTGAAGGGGCAGGTAGACGGAAGCCGCTCCACGCCCATCGTCATCGTGTGGCGCAAGGACAAGCGCCCGAATCTCGCCGTGGAGACGCGTGTCCGCTTCGTGGGCATGGCGACCAAACGCGCCAACTAAGGCTGTGAAGCAGCAAGTGGAGCCGCCGAATGTGCGGCTCCATTACTGTTTTACGCGGACTTTCGGCTCGACCGACATGCCGGGCCGGAGCAGGTGGTAGGGATCTTCGTTGGCGAGGTCGGTAAAGTCGATACGCACCGGAATGCGCTGCACGACCTTGACGTAGTTGCCGGTGGCATTCTCGGGCGGAAAGAGCGACAGCACGGAACCGGTGGCACCGCCGATCTGGGTGAGCTTGGCCTTGTAGTCTCTGCCAGTCGAGTCCACGTGTACCTCGACCGCCTGATTGGGTTCCATGTGGCGGAGCTGGGTTTCCTTGAAGTTGGCGGTAACCCAGATGTCTTGGAGCGAGACCAGGGTGAGAAGATTCTGGCCGACCGAGACGTTCTGATTGATCTCGACGCTTTTGCGGGTAATGATGCCGGAGACCGGCGCAACGATCTTGGTGTAGCTCAGGTTGAGGCGGGCCTGGTCGAGCTGGGCCTGGGCCTGCTTGACCAGGGCGAGGGCCTGCTTGGCGCGGGCGTTCTGTGCCTCGACCTGCTGCGGTGCGGTTTCGGCGTATTTGTAGAGCGCCTCGGCCTGAGTGGCGCGATCGTTGGCCACGCGCACGCCGTCGGCGGCGGCCTGCTGGCTGGCCTTGGCATCAGCGAGCGAAGCCTTGGCGGCATCGGCGGCAGCAACGGCCGCGTCGTATTGTTGCTTGCTGATGACATCTTTCTGGACGAGCGGGGTATAGCGCGCGAGGTCGGACTGCGCCTTGATGTTGTTGGCATCGGCCTGGGCCACGCGGGCCTGGGCAGCCTGGAGCTGCTGCTCGGCTTGCTCAACCGAGGCGCGGGCGCCGCTGACGTCGGATGCAGCCGAACGCAGATTGCTGCCGGTGTTGATGGTGGTGATGGGGACGTTCACCTGTGCCGCCGCGGCCGCAGCCTGCGCACTGGAGAGGGCTGCTTCAGCATTCTCGACGGCGACCTGGTAGTCACGAGGATCGAGCTGGGCGATCTCATCGCCGGCTTTGACGACCTGGTTTTCTTCCACGTCGACCTTGATAATCTGTCCGGCGATGCGGGAGCTGATCTGAATGAGATGGCCGTTGATCTGCGCGTCGTCGGTATCTTCGCTGAAGGTGGAGCGCCACCAGATGCCCGCTGCAATGAGCACAACGAGCACGACCACGATAATGACAATGCCCCTGCGCCGCGACGACTGCGGCTGCTGCACGCGCTCGGTGCTCTCGTCGGTTTCGCGCCGGACAGTTGTTGTTGTTTCGGCCACGGCTACTTTCCTCCCAAATAACTCTTGTAATTCTGCGCCGCGCCCAGAGCACGCGCCAAGCTCAACTTGGCGATGTTGTGCCGGTAAAGGCTGGCGACGTACTGATCGTTGGCCTGGGCCACGGACTGTTCCGCCTGGCTGACGGCGAGATTGTCGCTGACGCCGTTGGCGTAGCGCTGTTGAGCCTCGCTGAGGGCTTCGTTGGCCAGATCGACGCTGGACCTTGAGACCTCAACCTGCTTTTGCGCGGAAGCGATGTCGAGCAGGGCATCGCGGATGTCGGCATCGACCTGCGCGTTCATATCGTTGAGCTGCGCGCGCTGCGTATCGAGCTGGGACTGCGAGATCTGGGCTTCGCCGCGGAGCTGAAATTCCTTGAAGAGCGGGGCGGAGATCGTACCCTGGGCGTCGCCGGTTCCGTGGGAATGGCGAACGTTGACGCCGATGTCGCCGTAGTCGCCGGCAACCTGCAGCTTGGGAAGCCGGTCCGCGGTTGAGGACTTGCGCTGCTCTTCGGCGGCCTTGGTCTGCTCAACCATCGCGGCCAGGTCTTTGCGATTGGCGTGAGCCTCGCGGATGGCGGCATTGACGTCGATCTGGTCGAATGCGGCGTAGGGGGCGGTGTCGGTGAGGTTGAACTTTTGCGCCAGCGGCAGCCCGATGGTGCGAGCCAGAGCCAACTTGTCTTTCTCCAGCTGATTCTGGGCGACGATCAACTGTTGCTCGAGTGACTGGTAGTCGACGCGCGCGCGGAGCTCATCGAGAAGGGGCGCTGTACCGGCCTGATGGTTGGCGACCGCCTGGTCAAGGGAGACCTTTGATGTAGCCACCTGGGCCTCGACGCTGCTGACCCTTGTCTGGTCGGCGATCACGAGCAAATAGGCATTCCCGACGGTGAGGATGACGAGGTCGCGCGCATCTTGGGCGGAAAGCTCGGAGGCGCGAAAATTGTGACGGGAGGCCAGGTAGTTGCGCAGCGAGGTGACATCGACCAGCGACCAATTGAGCGAGGCGCGGATATCGGTATAGCCGAAGGGACCGATGATGGTCGGGAAGCCGGGGATGCGCAGGCCTTCGGCGGGGAGATCGACCTGCAAGAAGCTTTCCTGCGCCTTGAAGTCGACTTCAGGCAGAAGAGACTGGAGGTCGGTGAGCCGCTGGCCGCGCGCTCCGGACATCTGGGTTCCGTTGAGGATGATGCCGAGGTTATTCCTAAGGCCGCGCTGCATTGCATCGTCGAGCGAGAGATCGAGCGGCTGAGCCGAAGCCTCTCCCGAGGTCACGCTTCCCTGGTAACTTTGCGATGTAGGTCCGGATGACTGGCCGAGCGCCTGCGAGGGGATCGCCTGCCCATGGGCAAGAGTTCCTGAGCCGATGGCCAGAAAAAGTGCCAGCGGGAGGCGGAAACAAAAAGACTCCGAGGTTTGTTCTGAGGCGTTTTGAGACATCAACAATCGTCTTCGAATCACCGGAGAGGAATTCTGCCGGAAGTTATTTGCAATTGAATGGATGCCGGAAGCCAGCCCTTCGCTTCTGAATTGTAGTGTATCGAACAAAAGGCGATACACGGGCGACCCCCATCACGGCGGATTGGTCGTCCAGGGGAGCGTTGACGAGGTGCAGCTCAGCGATTCAGGATCCGCTTTCGAAGGATTGGATGCGGCCCGATGCTAGCGCGCGGTGCTTTCATGAAGAAGCTGGGAGGCGAGCGAACAGAGTGCCTGGCGAAAGATTTCGCGCACGGACTCCGGATGCCATCCGGCGGCAGACGAGCCGCCGTATTGCGCCAGGAGCGACGCAACCTGTGCGGAAGGAAACGCCGCGACCGCCCGCAAGGCAAAAATAACGCGCGATGTGGTGGAAAGGCTGGAGAGCCAGGCGCGCACGCGGTCGCGTTCGGGCCCGGCCAACATCCTGGTCAATTCGTCGCCGGAAACACCGACGGCATCGAGGTCGTCGTCTCCAATGCAAGCCTGCGCGGGCTCGAGGCGCTGGGGAGCGGCGAGGCCCTGGGAATCGCGGCGGCAGAGGAGCTCGATTGCGGCTTTTGCGAGCGCCAGACGGCTCCTCTGGCGCGCCTCCACGGCATCGTGGCAACCGGAAAGATCGACAGTGGCGATGGCGGTTTCCACGACCAGGACACTGTCTTCGCCTTCGCCCACCAGCATGGATGCGAGGCTGTAGAGGCCGGCAGCAATCTGGTCGAACATTTCGTCGAACCCTGCAAAGGCCGCTTTGATTGTGGCCTCATCTTTCGGTGAGCCATCGAGCAATTCCAGAACCTGCCCGGTAAAGGCACTGGCTCCGCGCGGAATTGGCTGCTGGGGGATCAAGACGTCCTTGGGGAAAGGTGTTTCCCGGCTCATCGGAGGCTCCTTTCAACTTGGAGTGGGGGGATTGGCGGAACTGCTCTGCTTCTATCCTGAACCCGCCGATGGATGCGGGTCAAACGCCGGGCGCTGCGACCGGAGGCTGAGTGAAGGCTGGTCGGCGGGTTTGATCCTTTCGCTGCAACGGCATGGCCCGCAGAGGGTGGTGTCGTGACATTTCATCACAAAATGATGGGCGTCGTTTATGATGGCGCGCATGCGGCTGGGTTTGCCTTTGCATTCTCTGCTTTCGCAAGTGCTGATCGCGTTCACCATCGAATTTGACAATGAGTTTGAGCACCAAGTTCCCCATCGAACCACGGATTTTGGTTCCACGCCGGGAGCGATCCGGCCCCCCTTTCTTCTCTCGATGGTGATGTGGGTGAGGTTTCTGCGGTTTATCCCCGAGGAAGGGATCTCGGTGGGCGCGTTGAAGCAAGCGTGGCGAGCGAACGAGAAGGAGATGAAAAACCGGCTCACGCGATTCAGCTCCTGGTGGGGCTACGTGCGGATCGAGGGCAAGGCGCCTGACTTGATGATTCGCCCGACCGCAGGCGGATTGAAGGCCCTGCAAGTTTGGCGGGGATTGACGGCCGCGATCGAGCGCCGCTGGCGAAAGCGAATCGGGACTGAGGCGTTCGATGAGCTGGTTGGGGCCCTGCAGCCGGTGGCCGATGAGGTCGGAACGGGCCTGCCGGGGGCGATGCCGATCCTGGGGTATGGCTTGTTCAGCAGGCAGGAAGGCGAGGCGGGCACCGAGGCTGGGGAGACGAGCCTGCCTGCGCTGCTGGCTCGGACGCTTCTGGCGTATGCGATGGAGTTTGAGGGGGATTCGGAGGTTTCGCTGGCGATTGCGGCTAATGTTTTGCGGTTTTTTGAAGAGCGGGCGGAAGTGCCGATCCGCGAGCTTCCGACCCTCGCCTGTGTTTCGAAAGAAGCGATTGCGATGGCAACGGGCTTCCTGGAGAAGCGGGGGTTTGCCACGGTGAAATCGCAGGCCCGAACCAAGTTCCTGGTGCTGACGCCGGAGGGACGAGGCGAAGCTGGGGAATACGCAAAGCGGGTTGCCGCCATCGAGGAGCGATGGCGAGCGAATGCCGGCAGCAAGCCAGTGGATCGTCTTCGCCGCGCGCTGGAGAAGATCACGGATGACCCGGATTCTGAGGAATCGCCCCTGCGGCTCGCCGTCAAGCCGTATCCCGACGGGTGGCGTGCGCAGGTGCCCGCGCCCGCCGGGCTTGCGCATTTTCCCATGGTTCTTCATCGTGGAGGTTTCCCCGACGGGAGCTGAGGGATTTTCGCGAGGTATTCACGGGGCACAGTGAGGATTTGATCAAGGGAATCGCAAGAAGGACGGAATTCGGGCCGCCGCTGCGGCCCATTGTGTAAACGCGATAGACTGACCAACACGGCGACAGGAAATATTCGATGGCCCGCACGATCCCAAAGCAACAGCTCTTCAACGGAAGAGACCACTCGTGGATGCAGTTCAACTGGCGTGTCCTGGAAGAGGCGGAGGACTCCGCGAACCCGATCCTGGAGCGGGTAAAGTTCCTGGCCATCACCGGATCGAACCTGGACGAATACGTGGAGATTCGCCAGGCGGGGCTCATGCAGCGGATTGAGGATGGTTACCGCGAGCAGGGGTACGACGGTTTGCGCCCGGACGAGTCGCTGGCCGTCCTGACGGCGGAGATTCATCGCTTTGTGGCGGCGCAATATCGCTGCTGGAATGAGGACCTGCTCCCGGAGTTGCGCAAGCAGGGCATCCGGCTGCTGGAGTGGGAAGAGCTGGGCGAGGATGCGCGCGGGTTTGCGCAGAGCTATTTTCAGCGGGAAGTGGACCCGCTGCTGACGCCGATCGCGATCGATCCGGCGCACCCTTTTCCGCGGGTCCTCAACAAGGCGCTGTGCCTGGCGCTGCTGCTGCGCCGCAAGCGCAAGAGCTCAGGACCGCTGGTGCTGGGGGTGGTGACGGTGCCGCGCGCGCTACCGCGCTTTGTGCGGCTGCCGGCGAGCGATGGAACCTTCGACTACCTGCTACTGCAGGACCTGGTTGCGCAGAATTTGGGCGGGATGTATCGCGGATACGAGGTAGTGGCGCGCACGGCGTTTCGGGTGACGCGGAACTCGAATCTCTATTTCGAAGAGGAAGAAGCGCGGTCGCTGCTGGAGACCATCCGCGTGGAGCTGCACAATCGGCGCAAGGGCGACGCGGTGCGGCTGGAGATCGAAACCGGGGCGGACCCGGAGATCGTGGAACGGCTGCGCGTGAATTTCGAGCTGGACGAGGACCAGGTATTCCGCGGCGACGGTCCGGTGAACCTGTCGAGGCTGATGTTTTTCTATGGCGATGTGCAGCGGCCGGATTTGAAGTTCGCGCCTTTCACGCCGAAGCCGCTTCACCTGAGCCGGAAATCAGCGAATATCTTTGATGAACTGCGGCACCACGACATCCTGCTGCATCATCCCTACGACTCGTACGACCCGGTGGTGGAGTTCATCCAGAGCGGGGCGCAGGATCCCGCCGTTGTTTCGATGAAACAGACACTCTACCGCACCAGCGAAGATTCGCCGATGTTCCAGGCGCTGATTGAAGCGGCCGCGACGAAAGAAGCGACGCTGGTGGTGGAACTGATGGCGCGGTTCGACGAGGCCTCGAATATTCGCTGGGCGCGCAGCATGGAGGATGCGGGCGTCCAGGTTTTTCACGGCGTGGTGGGATTGAAGACGCACTGCAAGCTGGCGATGCTGGTGCGCCGCGATGAAGACGGCGTGACCAGGCGCTATTGCCATCTGGGCACGGGCAACTACAACCCGGTGACGGCGCGCTTTTACACCGACCTGAGCTTGCTGACGTGCGACGCGCAGATCACCGAGCGCGTGCACATGGTGTTCAACTACCTCACGGCGCACGCCGAGATCGACGACTACCGGCCGCTGCTGGTGGCGCCCCTGACGATGGCAGAGAGCTTTCTCGGGCTGATCCGGCGCGAAACGGAGCACGCACGCGCCGGGCGCCCTGCGCACATCGTGGCGAAGATGAACGCGCTGCTCGAGCCCAGCGTGATCGAGGCGCTCTACCAGGCATCGCAGGCAGGCGTGGAGGTCGACTTGATCGTGCGCGGGCTTTCGATTCTGCGGCCCGGAGTGAAGGGGCTGTCGGAGAGGATCCGGGTGCGGTCGATCGTGGGGCGATTCCTGGAACACTCGCGGATCTTTCATTTCGCGAACGGCGGCGAAGGGGAGTTCTATCTTGGTTCCGCGGACTGGATGCCGCGCAATCTTTTCGAACGCTGCGAGGTGGTTTTTCCGGTGCGCGACGCCGCGGCCATCGCGCGTATTCACGGCGAAATTCTGCCGGCTTACCTGGCCGATACTGTCAAGGCTCGCGTGCAGCAGCACGACGGCAGCTACGTGCGCGCTTCGAAACTGATGAAGGATGCTCCGAAGTTTTCGAGCCAGGAGTTCCTGATGCAGTTGGCAGAGGGCAAGACGGACCTGGAAGCGATCCCCACGACCGCAAACGGCAAGAGCAGGGGAAAAGCGTCAGTCAAGAAAGCCGACGCTGCGGACTGAGGCTTGCGGATTAAATCGCGCGACCTGCTAGTGTCGAATTCAACGGGACAAGTTTGGCTTCAGAACGAGCGGCGCGGAATGCAAGCAGCCGGGTTGCGGAGGTGTCTGCCGAAGTTTGCCCGTTTCTGATTGCGCAAAGGAGTTGAGGATGGGGCAGAATCCACCACAGGTTTTCACCGGAATCACGCCGGAGGAATACGCGGAACTGATGCAGAAGGCGCGGGCATCGGGAATCGAAATGAGCGGGAACAGCGGGTGTGCATCGAAGTATGGAGTTGAGGTGAGCTGGAACTACTCGCCGGAGACGCAACAGTTGACGATGGAGTGCCTGCGCACGCCGGTCTTTGTAAGCGCGGCCAGTGTCTATGAGAAGCTGCGGGAGCTGGTGCGGAACAGCCCCGCGATCGATTAGCGCAACGATTGCCATTTGGCCAAGAAAACAAAGCAGAAAGCGGGAGCAGCACCAACTGGCGCGCCGCGAAATCTAAAATCAGAGATGTATGCCGATTCCCCTGGCACACCCCGCCACGAAACGCAGGAACTTCCGCAGCGCTGAAGTCGACGCAAGCCGTTCGGTCACTATCTGCGACCAGTCCGCCTGCGCACCGTGGAGCGCGCCCACGCTGCTGCGCTTCTGGCACCTGTGCAGCTTCGATGCGCCCTCGGTTGCGGTGGTGTGGTCGCTGGGCTTCGCGTGGGCGGTTGGGGTGCGGTTGCCGATCTGGACGCCGGCGCTGCTCGCGCTGGGAACGTGGGCCGTCTACATTGGGGATCGGCTGCTCGATGCGCATCGGGCGCTCGCCAGCGGCCTATCCTTCTCGCTGCGCGATCGACATTTCTTTCACTGGCGACACCGGCGCGCGCTGGTTCCGCTGGCGGTGATGGCGAGCGCGACCGCCCTGGGCATTATTGTCGTTTGCATGCCCGCCGCTTTTCGCGAGCGCAACTCGCTTCTGGGCTTCGCCGCGCTGGCGTACTTCTCAGGTGTGCATCGGCCGCGGCGCATTCGCCTGCCAAGAGTGAATCTGGTGTCGAAGGAATTCCTGGTGGGCGTCCTGTTTACCATCGGCTGCGTGCTTCCAACTCTGGTGCGCATTCCGATTCGGGTGAGCGGGCCGATGCCGGCCGGCACAATCTTGGTGGCCGCATTCTTCTTTGCCGCTCTTGCCTGGCTCAACTGCGCGGCGATCCAGCGGTGGGAATCGGGAGACGCGAACGGGATTGCCCCGATGGGGTGCATGCTTGGGTGCGCGGGCATCGCGGCCGCGATGGCGCTGTGCTTTGTCGATGCGCGCGTGGCGGCGCTTCTGCTGAGCGGCTCAGTAAGCGCGTTGCTGCTGGCGTTGCTCGACAGGCGACGCTATCAACTGACCCCGCTTGCGCTGCGCGCCTGCGCCGATGTTGTGCTTTTGACGCCGCTTGCGTTGCTGCTCGGATGAATCGCGCAGCCAACTTCGATGGCCTGGCGGGTGTTTACCGGTGGATGGAACGGCTGACGTTTGGGCGAGCGCTGGAGCGCTGCCGATGCGCCTTCGTCGATGAAATGCTCGGGGCGCGCAGTGCTCTCGTGATCGGCGACGGGGATGGACGCTTTGCCGCGCGGCTGTTGGAAAAGAATCCTCACGTGGTGGTGGACGCCATCGACGCCAGCGGCGCGATGCTCGATGCTCTGGTGAGAAGTGCCGGCGCGCATGCCGGGCGGGTGCGGACTGAGGTTGCAGACGCGCGCACATGGGCCGCCCGCGGAACCTATGACGTGATCGCGACGCACTTCTTTCTCGATTGCCTGACGACCGAGGAGGTGCGGGAACTCGCTTGCCGTTTGCGGGAATGCGCCGGCCCATCGACTTGTTGGATTGTTTCGGAGTTTGCGATTCCCGAAGGCTGGTTTGGATGGATGATCGCAAAGCCCCTGGTCTGGTTCCTGTACCTGGCCTTCAAGGTGCTCACCGGAGTTCATCCATGGCAGCTGCCCGACCATCGCCTTGCGCTGCGCGATGCCGGATTTGTTTTGGCGCGGGAGCGGCAGTGGCGGCGGGGTCTTCTGGTGAGCGAGCGATGGGTCGCGGGCACGGATGTTCGCCAGGGTACATTTACGATGCAGACGGGAACTGGGTGGCCAAGGGGTACCTGACTCAGTTCACTTGCGACACCAATTCCGGCGATCCGACCTACACAGAAGCGGCTTCGGAACCGGGCGGACGATTGTTACAAACGTGTCGCGGCAGGTGATTCGGGAGTACGTTTAGCTGTAAATGGGGTCAAGGTCATTCCGATTCTGGGAAATCTTGTCGCGCTCGGCGCGGTTGGAGTTGACGTGTTCGGACCTGAAGGCGGCGTCGCGGCATACAAGAGTTGCATGAATGGGACAGAGTGATGACAGAGAATAGAGAGAGCAAACATACTGATTTCACGGGGGTTATAATCGGGGCGCTCCTTTTGCCCTTTTATGGCCTATTCGTTTATCTGGACAAACCAGACATGGGACGATCTGTGTTTATTTTTGGAGGAGTCCTACTGGTGGCTATCAGAGTGTTTTGGAAGCTGCGAGATCGCCTCTGGTTTTGGGGTTCAACCATTCTTTTGTTGGCACTTCATGTGCCTCTGATTTTGCTCATTAGTTGGCCGAAGGGCTGGATTCCTGCCGTCGGTATGCTACCTATAGCAGCGTTGGACTTCTTGATCGATTGGGGAATCATCAGGCTCTTCGAAAAGCTGACGACGAAACAACAGCAGTCCAACGAAGCCGTGTGATCGAAGTTCCGACTCTTGGCTTGTGAACTGTTCAGAACATAATGCCCCAAATCGTGTCTTCAACCAAGTCCTCAAGCTGCGAAGGAATAGCCGTATCGTCTAA
>DATJMC010000095.1:0-21790 GCA_035508975.1 Occallatibacter sp. | reverse complement strand
GCGGGGCTCTTCTGGTTTGTACGATGGCCGGATTTGCCGAGACAAAGACTCCTTGCAGCCGGACCGCGAGTTACGCTCTGCAGCCGCGGGCAGTGCTGATGATTGCTTCGAGGCCGGCCGGCCTCGAGATTGTGGGGACGGACGAGGACGCGATCCATGTTTCCTGCGCGTCAGCCAACGACGACATCGCGGGCAACGTGGCGTTTCATTTTTCGCCCACCGCGAATGGCGGCAAATTATCGATCGAGGGACCTCATTTTGAACACGGCAATAACAACCTCCAAGTTCGGATCGAGGTTCCGCGCAGGACGAACCTGAGCGTGCGCATGTTTGCGGGCCAGGTGAAGGTGGAAGAGGTAAAGGGCGATAAGGATATCGAGGTGGGCGCGGGACAGATCACGGTTTCCTCGATTCACGACGGAGATTATCGCAGCGTGGATGCCTCGGTAGGCATCGGGGAGGTCCAGGCGCGAGCCTACGGTGTCGACAAGGGAGGATTCTTCCGGAGTTTCCGCAAGAAGAACGGGACCGGAGATTATCGGCTGCTGGCGCATGTGACGACGGGGCAGATCGACTTGCAGGGAAATGCGGAGGAAGAGGGCGAAGGCGCGAAACCGGATTGAGGGCGCCCGATCCTCCGAGATGACGCGGATGTTCTTCATTGACGGCGCTGGGATCAATACAGATAGGATTGGGAGACTGATGTCCGACCGAGGACAAGCAGAAAGGACAATCCTGCAATGAACGAGCTATTGGCGTACAGGTTGTGCAACACACTCCGTCAGCGACGCGCGAAACGGGCCATGATCGCAACTGTTTGTCTGTTGATGGCGCTTCCGTTGGCAGCGCAGGCGAACTTTCAAGCGACCATCGTCAAGCATTTGACGACGTCGCGGGACTTTACGTTGAAGGTCGCCGAGCAGATGCCGGCCGCTGACTACGGGTTCAAGCTGACGCCCCCCCAGATGAGCTTTGGCGGGCAGATGGTTCATCTTGCCCAAGGGCTTACGTACTTCCTTTCCCAGTTCTCGGGTGAGGCGCCGAATCCCGGAAAGCCGAAGTCCGACTCGAAAGAGGATGTGATCGCTTTTGTGCGCCAGTCATTCGACAACGCTATCGCCAAGGTGCAGGCCCTGACGCCCGAGCAGATCGAGAAGACCTACAAGAGCGAGGCGGGCACGGGGTCGGGAATGGATTTGTTGCTGGGGATGCTCGACCACACCACGCATCACCGCGCGTCGGCGGAGATGTACCTGCGCGCCAAGGGAATCACTCCCGCGGAATATCAGTTCTGAATTCGCCTCATTCCCGGGCCGACAGAATCCTGGCAAAAACTCCGGCCCTTCCCGCACTGAGTCGAGGAAGGGTCGCAAACGCACAGCGGCAATCTGGCTCCCGGGCGGCGTGGTCTGGCCATCGTTTCCAGAGGTCTGGCCATTAATTCCGGATTGGGGACGGTTGATCGAGAAGCGGGAGCGCCAGGGTTGCCAGGCCGTACGCGGCGCTGATGGCCAGCAGCCCACGATCGCCGATGGCGAAGGCGCTGCGGGCTAGCTCGACGACTCCGTAGGCATTCACGACGGCGGCAAGCGCGTAGGGACGGGCCAGGATCGCGCCACACAACTTTGCGAACGAGGAAGCGGAGGAAGCCAGTGCGGCGCCGGCAGCGCGGATTTCTTTCTGAAATCCGATGATGGCTGCCGCGGGAATGTAGCCCAGCGGCGTGCGGACGCGATGCCAGTCAATGGAATGGGGATGAAGGCCGCTGGCCGACAGGCAGAGACTGCCGAGGATCACGCCCGCAGCATTCAGCCGAGGTGCGGCGACCGGATGGCGAGGCTTCTGGCGCAGCGCGTAATCGGAGGCGATCCAAAGGAAGCCGACCGCGGTTTCCAGATTGGGGTGCAGTCCCTGTTTGCACAGCAAGCCGACGTTTCCGGAGATCAGGCTCAGGGCAACGATTGTAGGAGCGGCCGCGGCCAGTTGCTCAATGAACTTGCGCATCCTGGCAGGTATTTTCGCATCCCGGCGGGCCCGTTCCATGCCATTCTCACTGCAGTTTTATCCCTCAACTTCGGTCATGATAGAGTGATCGCCGGGTCACTTGCTTCAGAGGCGGAGGGTGCGATCGAACCGCGTTCTCTCAGGCTCAGACTATTTTCACTCAGGAGTCGATGCATGAAAATTTCGCGGCGCGCATTCTCAAAGAGCTGCCTGATGGCCACGGCGGGTGCAACCGTAGTCGATGCGGCAACAGTGATGGCACAGGTTCAGGGCGAGCACTACCAGACCACGCACGCTCATCCTGTACCGGCGATCCAGGACACGGAGACTGCGGAACAGAAGAACGAGCGCATGCGCTGGTTTCGTGAAGCGCGCTTTGGCATGTTCATTCACTGGGGTCTCTATGCCATTCCCGCGGGACGATGGAATGGAAAGGAGATTCCAGGTATCGGCGAATGGATCATGAACAATGCATCGATCCCGGTTGCGCAATACAAGGCGCTCGCGTCGCAGTTCAATCCGACTCAATTCAGCGCGGCCACCATCGTTGGCTTAGCCAAAGCCGCGGGGATGAAGTACATCGTGATCACATCGAAGCATCACGACGGGTTTGCGATGTTCGCTTCGCAAGCCAACCCCTTCAACATCGTGCAGGCAACTCCGTTCAAGCGCGATCCGTTGAAGGAGCTCGCCGCCGAATGCCGGCGACAGGGAATCAAGCTGGGATTCTATTACTCCCAGGATCAGGATTGGACAGCTCCGGGCGGCGCCGCATACAAGACAGACGACCACCAACCGCCGACGTTCCACTGGGATCCCGCGCAAAACGGGAGCTTCGCAGAATACCTGGAGACCAAGGCGATTCCACAAATCAGCGAGCTGCTGAACAACTACGGAGAGTATCCGGCCATTCTATGGTTCGATACCCCGACAAAGGACATGACGCCCGAGCTTGCCGGCAAGATTGTCTCGGTTCTCAACCAGCATCCCAAGCTGATCTGGAACAACCGTCTTGGCGGCGGCTACGACGGAGACACGGAGACTCCGGAGCAGTACATTCCGGCGCGGGGATATCCCGGGCGCGACTGGGAATCGTGCATGACGATGAACGACACCTGGGGTTACAAGCGGGACGACCTGAATTTCAAGAGCACCGAGACCCTTGTTCGCAACCTGATTGATATCGCCAGCAAGGGAGGAAACTATCTTCTCAACATCGGACCGATGGCAACCGGCGAAGTGCCGCCGCAGGAGGTCGAGCGTTTGCAGGCGATGGGGAAATGGCTTGCAGTGAACGGCGAGTCGATCTACGCAACGCAACCGACGCTCTTTGGCGGCGAAGCAGGCGAGTTTTCTGCGACCGAGAAGGACGAAGACGGTAAGCCGAAGTTCATTGCAAGCTGGAAGTGGCGGTCAACTACGAAGGCCGACAAAGTGTACATCCACCTGTTTGAGTGGCCGGGCACCACATTCCATCTCGACCATATGCCGCGTCATGTCACCGGCGCGTATCTGCTCGCAAATCAGGCGCCGCTGAAGGTGACCAAGGCCGGAGAGGGAATCGATGTGGCGCTGCCGGCACAGGCTCTCGACCCGATTGCTACCGTGCTGGTGCTGAAGACGGCGTAATTTGCTCTGAATCGCAAATCTGCTGCAGGCTGAGCGAGCGTGCAGCCTGTGCAGCATCTGGGTTGATAGAAATGCGCAGAGCTTAGCCGGGTTGGTCACACCATTTTTTCGTCGACCGAAGCGAGCACAGTGTCCGCAGCGGCGCGACTCCAGCCAATACGAAAGTTTTTGACTTGGGCGAGCGCGAAGGCGCCGTCGGCGCGGCGCGGCGCGGTAATGGCGAAGAAATCTGCGCGGTCGACTTCGTGGAGGTGGAAGGCGGGACGCGCGTCGGGCGTGGCGTTGGCGATCTCGACGTGGCTCATCTCGAGGTTGCGCACGTGGCGGAGGAAGAAGCCGGAGGCCGGGATGACGCCGAAGCGGCCTGGATCTGGATAGTTGTCTTCCTGCTCGGTGGGCTGCGCCCCGGCATCTTCGGGGGTGCCACCGCCGGCAGTCTCGATATAGATGTTGGAGAATTTGAGGTCTTCAATGGCGTAGTTGGGGATGCCGGAGATGATGGAGCCCTGGCGCATGGGTGCGTTGAAGCAGGCAAGATTGCTGACGACGACGCGCTTGAAGGTTCCGACCTTGGTGGTTTCTTTGGGGCCGCGCAGCCGAGAGCCCAGACGCATGAAGAACGGCGGCGAGGAGAGGTCGCGCATGGTGGTGTTGGTGATGGCGAAGTCCTCGAGCAGGGCGCCGTCGACGGACTCGAGCGCGTAGCCCTGGCAGCCTTCGAAGACGCAGTTGGCGATGGTGAAGTTGATGAAGCCGCCATTCGATTCGGTGCCGCACTTGATGCGGCCGGTGCGCGAGGTTTTCAAGTCGGGCGGGAATTTCTTGAAGGTTCCGTCGAGGACCGAGCCGAGCTCGTAATAGCCGGTAACCCAGCAATTGGCGATGGTGACGTTGCGCGTGGGACGCGCGTAGCCGAGCGCGAAACTTGACTTGGGACAGATGCCATCGTCCCAGGGGGAGTTGACGGTGCAGTTGGAGACGCGCACGTTCTGGCAGCAGTCGATGTCGATGCCGTCGCGATCGGTATCGATTTTGAGATTGTCGATGGTGAGGTTGTCGACGCCGGTGAGGAGAAGTCCGAAGTGGCCTCCTTTGAGGATGGAGAAGTCGCGCAGGATGACGTTGCGGCAATTTTTGAGGGCGATGGCCTTATTGCCCACGCCGGCCTGCTCGGCTTGGAACATTGAGTAGTCGCCGCGTGGATTGAAGCGGCGTGGAGGCGGAGGAGGCGCGGTGTTGGAGTGGCTTGCTGGCTCGGGCGCGCCGAAGCCGCGCACGGTTGTGGACGAGCTTGGCGCGGGACCTGCGCCGAAGCTGAGGCCCTTTCCGTAGATAAGGCCGGGGCCGGTGATGCTGAGGTCGTGGAGATCTTCACCCCAGAGGAGGGAGTTGTGCCAGTGGTTGTGACCGTAATCCTGGTAGGCCTCCCAGGGGGTGTTCGGCTCCGCGGCATCGTAGGCGCCGCCGTTGTAGCCGGTCTTTTCGCCGGGCTTGGGCGAGTCGGCCGCAAGGATGGTGCAGCCTTGCGCGAGGATGAGATGCACCTGACTCTTGAGATGGATCGAGAAGCAAAGGTAGGTTCCGGCGGGAAAGAGGACCATGCCTCCGCCGGCATTGGCAGCAGCGTCGATGGCGCGATTGACTGCGGGTGTGTCCAGCGATTTGCCGTCGCCGGTGGCGCCATACTTGCGCACATCAAAAACGCCCAATACGGCAGCACCATCGGCCCCCGCCTGCGCTGCAAGAGAAGCCGCGGGAAAGCCGGCCAAGGCCATGCTCAGGCCACCGGTTCGCAGAACGTCACGCCGCATTGCATCAAATGTTTTCATCACTCAGAATTCTCCAGAATTGCCGTGGGGTTCTGTACTTCTCGAGGTTTTATTCCGTGCTGTGCTATTTCGACTCCGCTGAAAATTGTTTCTGATCCCGATTCAGCTCGGCAGCGTCCACTGCGTGCGAGACGAGGAGGACGCGATAACGGAAGGTCGCCGACTCGCCTTTCTCCAGGGTGTAGTTGAAGGCCGGCTGCTTTGGATCGAAGATGCTGCGGCCGAGCGGATTGGCGGCAAAGAGCCCGTAGCCGCGCGCATGCCAGTACGTTGGGTAGCCGGGATTTTCAGGGTGATCGAGGATGGCGATGGTGACGGTGTGATCGCCGGTGTGGCCGGTGAGCGAACACCAGGCGCCGCGCGTTCCCCAGGCTGCCGCACCCTTCACGCCCTCGCTGGTGAGGTAGGCGCCGGAAGCATCGCTATTCTGGACCGCGTCGACTTTGGTGGGGCGGCCGTTGGCGTCGAGGAACATGCCACCCTTTTCATCGGGTGACTCGAGCCAGCTGGCGACGCGCATGCCGAGAACGCCTTCTTTGTCGTCGTGGAAGATGGCGCGATCGAGCGCGGTGAGAGTGATGACCAGGTCGATGATGCGCTGGTGCGGGCCGCGCGCAAAGACGTAGCGCGTGGTCTGGTTAAGGAGCTGCTTTCCGTCGCCCGCGACCCAGACGGAGTCGGCGACTAGTTCGCCGCGGTCGGCCCCGCTTTTGGTGGAGACGATCTTGGTTTGCAGGATGGTGCCCATTTTGCCTCGATCTTCGGGCTTGATGGCGTCGGAGTTGTTCCAGAAATCGAAGCCGTTGACGTTGCCATAGTTGAACCAGAGGCCGGCGTGGTGAGGGTGGTCGACCCGCTCGCGCGGACGCGGCTCGAGGGGATATCCGCGCGTGACGGTGATGCCTTCGTCGGTGATGAGCGGGTAGAGGACGGGCTTCTTGAGCGAGGAGGGCCAGATGTAGGACGTGAAGGGATTGCCGTCGATGGTGATGTCGACGCGGCGCTGTGCTTCGTTGGCGACAACCTGGACGCCGGCATTGTCAGAAGCACCGAAAGAGCGGGATGAGAGAGGCATGGACAGGGCGACGAGGCCAAGGATGGCCATGCTATGCATAGACCTTGCCTCCGGCCATCACCTGCTGGGTTTTGTCGTCGAAGGTAACCTTCTGGCCGGTCTTGATGGCGGCGACGTTCATGCAGAGGGCGATGGAATGGCTGTAGCCGGCTTCGATAGGCGCGTTGGGCGTTTTGCGCGAGCGCACGCACTCCATCCAGTTGCGCATGTTGGCGGAGGTTTGCGGATCGGCGCCGGTGTCGGCAGCGGTTGACGCGGCTTCGGCGTGTTCGACGAGCGAGAAGCTCTGCAGCAGGTTGGGCTTCATGCCCATCTCGGCGGCGGATTTCGCGGAGAGGCCGCCGGTAGGGGTGACGGTCTGCTTGTCCATGTCGATCATACCGCCGTTGGAGTAGTAGAGCTCTTTGACGCCGCCGGCAGAGTTGGTGAAGCGCGAGGTGTACTGCACCTGGAAACCCTTGGTGAGGTCATCGAGCGGGCCGTAGTCGAAGACGGCGGTCATAGTGTCCCAGTTGTGGCGGCCGTCTTTCCAGAGATAGATGCCGCCGTTGGCGACGACGCTGCGCGGATGGGGCAGGCCGGTGAACCAATGAACGGTGTCGATTTGATGGACCAGCCACTGATCGGGGATGCCGGAGGAATAGGGCCAGAACAAACGGAACTCAAGGTATTTGCGCGCGTCGAAGGGTTCGTAGGGGCGATTGAGGAGATAGCGTCTCCAGTCGGTGTCTTCTTCTTTGAGCAATGGAACGACGTTGGGTCTGCGCCAGCGGCCGGGCTGATTGACGTTCCACGTCATTTCGACCATGACGATGTCGCCGAACTGGCCGGACTGGATGTACTCGGCGGCTTTCTGGTAGCTCGGGGTACTGCGGCGCTGCGTGCCGACCTGCACAATCTTGCCGGTCTTCTTGACGGCGGCGAGGAACTTGCGAGCGTCCTCCATGGTGTGGGCGGTGGGCTTTTCGACGTAGGCGTCGCGGCCCGCTTCGACGGCTTCAACCCCATGGAGCGCGTGCTGGAAGTCGGCGGTGGCGATGAGGACGGCGTCGACGTCTTTGCGGGCGTAGAGCTCGTCGTTGTTGCGCACGGCATCGACTTTGCAGTTGCCAAGCTTTTCGATGTAGGCGACGCCGTCTTCGCGGCGGCGGCTCCACAGATCGGAGATGGCAACGAACTGGAAGTTCATCTCCTGGGCGTGCTGAAGGAAGGAGGGAATCAAAGCGCTTTTCATGCGGTCGCCACAACCCACGACGCCGACGCGTACGCGATCGTTGGCGCCCACGATAGCGGCGTAGCTCGAGGCATTCCAAGAGACCGCCGTGGCAGCCAGGACGGCGCTGCCTGCCCTCACAAAATCTCTGCGCGTACTATCTGTCATATTGCGAGTCTCCTCCCGTGATCGAGCGCGTGAAATGCGCAAATTCGCATACATCGTACCAGCGCGCAGGGATTGGCGATCTTCTTTTGCGTTGGAGTTGAAGTGCGCTCTTAATTTCTGCGCCTTAAAAGCACCAATCCCATCACGATGGATGGGATAGGTGGTAGACCAAACGTGGAACTGGCAGTCTTGAAAAACCGGCCACATTTCCCGATGAGGACATGGAGACCTGCCCGCTTTGAGAGCCTCAGAACGAGAACTTCAGACTGCCCTGGAACACGCGAGCGCTGAAGGCGGGGTTCGGAGGATCGGTGGAAGAGGACGATGGCGTCGTGGAGACTTGTCCGAAGGTGCTGGACGTAAAGGATTGCGTGGCGCTGCTGAACGCGAAGTTCGGGTGGTTGAGCACGTTGAATGCTTCCAGGCGAAATATCAAATTGAAGCGCTCACGCATCGAGAATGTCCGCGAGATCTGGGAGTCGAACTGGAAGAAGGAGGGCGTGCGAAATGCATTGCGCCCGATGTTTCCGTAAGTCCCAGCCGCGGCGCAGCCCGCAGTCACGTTGTTGGGGCAAATCTCAGTGAAAGCCGCAGGGTTGAGATAGCCGCGATTGGATTCGCCCGTCGCGCTCTTGATTTTGGTGTGCAGATAGGGATCAACACCGGGCACGCGGTTGGGGCGGTCATTGCCGATGTCAGTGAGGGAGTTGTCGGCCCCGGCGGTGACGTTGACCGGAGCGCCGCTCTGGACGTGGATCAGGGGTGCAATCTCCCAATCGTTGACGAGCAAGCGCGCGGCGCGATCGAAGTGGTCGCGGAACGCGCTCTTTGCAACCACGGAGACATTCACGATGTTTCGATAATCGGAGCCACACGGGCCGTAGTCCAAGGCGAAGTTGTTAGGATTCTCGATGTTCGTTCCGGCATAGTCGCCTGAGGCGTCCTGGATGTTGAGACACTTCGACCAGGTCCAGTTGGACAGGAGGTTGAAGGTGGACGAAAGGCGATGCTGCAGGGTCGCAACCAGGCCGTTGTAGTTCGCGGTTGCGGTGTCGCCGACGATGTTGGAGCCCGCGCCGCCGCCCTGAATCTGGTTGCCCTGGGAGGGATTGGCGATCGTCAATGCGAAGCGCGAATTCTGATTCTTGGTGGTGGAGCAAGGGGTTCCGGCAGCGCCCGGTTTCACGGCGGCGGGACCGGAAGTGGCGATTGGGCTGCAGCCCGTGCCGCCTGCTCCCCAATTCCCGGGGATATACACGGCCGGGTCGAAGGTGTAGCCGATGGGATCGTGGCGCGTCCCGTTGCCGATGTAGTCCAGTTGCATCTGCCAGCCGCCAGCGAACTGATGCTGCACGCTGAGAGTCCACTGGATGGTGTAAGCCGGGTGGAACTGGGAAGGCATGATGATGTACTGGGACTGCGCGAAGAACTTGGCCTGCGAGGGCGAAGGAACGGCTGGCTGCGGAAACGGATTGGTAGTGACAGAGCCGGTGCCCCATGGATTGCTGAAGATAACGGGCCCGGAGCCCGAGGACTGCGTATTGGTGATGGCGGTGGCAAAGGGCGGGTTCTGCTGGTTGCGCTGCGCCGTGAAGAAATTGGGATTGTCGTACATCAGAGCAGCGCCGGCACGAATCACGGTCTTGCCGGTTCCGGAGGGATCGAAGGAGAGACCGACATTGGGCGAGAACTGCCAGGGTGAGTTTTTGGTGAACTGCCGGGGAACGCCTTGGTCGCCGTAATAGAGGATACCGGCCGGCGCATTGGGATAGACGGAGCTGACGGTACCGGCGACGAAGTCAGCCATGTTGAACACGACGCCGCGATTGAAGTAGTCGACGGGCATGAAGTTCGGGCCCCAGCGCAAACCTCCGACCAGCGTGAGCCGCGTGGTGGGGTGGTAGCTGTCTTGAACGTAGAGGCTTGGAATGGGCCCGCGCAGCGCGTTTTGCTGCTCCTTGCTCTGCTGGAAGGGAGTTCCGCTTCCCAGCGTGCCCATCAGAAAGTCGAGGTTCTGATCGCCGATGGTGCTGCCGCCGTTGGGTCCGCTGCCGCTGTATTCGCCGTTGAAGGTGAAGATGCCGTTGCCTTCATAGACGTTGCCGATGTTGAGCTCGTTCTGCACCCACTCGCCGCCAAAGGCAATTTGATGTTTTCCGTGGACCCAGGTGACGTCGTCGTCGACCGAGAGGGTATTGTCGTTAAAATGCGCGACCGAGTTTGTTCCGCCGCCGATGGTGAATTTGCCTTCGCTGATCTGGAGGCCATTGGGAGCGGCCTGATAGATGGGGATGCCGAGGGTCGTGGCATTGATGTCGGTGGGCGCGTATCCGCGGTTGTTGACGCGGCGCAGGATGGAGATATGTGCCGCGTTGAGGAACTTGGAGCTGAACGAGTAGGCATCGCCGAGCGTGAAAGTCTGGACCCGCTCGATATTGCCTGACTGGGTGGTGATGAGAATGTTGCTTTTGTCGAAGTAGGCGGGGAACTGGTAGCCATCGACAAAATAGCGGCCGTAGATGTTTTGTTTGGGGCTGACGGTGTAGTCGACGCGCGTGACGAACTGGTTGTCAGTGAGCTTGTAGGGAATGGAGTAGGACACGAATCCGCAATCGTGCGGGTCGTAGGATGAATTCCGTGCCGGCAGGTAGGCTTGCAGCGCTATCGCAGCCGGATCGTAGGTGGGAGAAGCGGCGTACTTGTTCCCCGCCAGCTTGACGCCGGAGATGGGATCGACCAGCTGGATGGGAGCACCTGTCGAATTGCATGGGTTGCTGCCGGCGACGCCGGGAGTGCCATCGGTGGTGGACCAATCGCCGGTCAGGTTGGCATCGGTGGGGACAGTGGCCTGGGTGTTTGCCTGGCTCTGGTCGGCCACGGTGCGCTGGTAGGCGGCAAAGGCGAACATCTTATCGCGCTTGATGGGTCCGCCGAAGGTTCCGCCGAACTGGTTCTGGTGAAGGGTGTCTTTGGAGGTGGAGAAGAAATTGGTGGCATCGATGTAGTTGTTGCGGATGAACTCGAAGCCTTCTCCGTGGAACTGGTTGGAGCCGGAGCGGGTGACCACGTTGACCATGCCACCGACGTGGCCGCCGTCCTGGGCGCCAAGATCGGTCGACTCGACGCTGAACTCGCTGACCGCATCGGGGAACGGGTAAGGCAGGTTGCCGTTGCCCATGTAATCCTGATTGTCGCCGCCATCAAGGCGCCAGAGGGTGGTGTTGCCGCCGCCACCGGCGATGGAGACGGAGATGGTCTGATAGGAGTACTTGCTGCCGGTGAAGTCGCCGGCGGGCGCCGCGCTCGAGCCGCCGGAGAGCGTAATGAGGGCTGTCATCTGTCGGCCGTTGAGCGGCATTTCCGTCACAGCCTGCTGATCGATGGTCTGCTTGAATGTGGGATCTTCGGTTTGCAGCGACAGCGCCTCGGACTGTACCTCGACCTTCATTTCGGCGGTGCCGACCGAGAGGGCGGGATTGATCGCAATGCTGCTTCCAACTTCAAGCACGATGCGCTTCTGCTCGTAGGTTCTGAAGCCCGGGGCGGTGACGCTGAGGTCGTAGGTGCTGATGGGCACGCCGGGAAAGGCGTAGACGCCGGCGCTGTCGCTGGTGGTTTTCCGCGCAACTCCGGTTGATTCGTCGGTGAGGATCACCGAGGCCTTGGGGACGACGGCTCCCGTTGAGTCGGTCACCGTGCCCTGGATGTTTCCGGTGCCAGCGATCTGGGCGCTGGTTTTGAGCGGGGACGAGACCAACGCCGCGCAGCCAAGCAAGGCCGCAAGGCAGGTGACCATTCCATGAGCTCGGATGCGCATGTATGGCATTTGAGCCTCCAAAAAAGAATTGAGTTTTTCCTGTTTCCTGGGAATTCTGTCGGAGCCAGTGGTCCGACCTCTGTGATGCCGGAAGAATACTTGCAGGCGGCGAGAGCTTTTGTCAAGAACCAAAATGCCGGGTTTTTTGCGGGGCGCCAGCATGGGATTCAGTGCGTTAAGGCGATGCGAGGTAAAGCCAACGTGGTCCGACCTTTGGATCGGAAATGGCCTCGAGGACCACTGCGCCATGGATCGGTCAACATGCCGGTGCCGACGCTTGTCTCGTGGATTCTTGCTTTGGGGGGTCGGAGCTAGGGACGCGCCCGCCTGCCTGTGCGAACGGCTGTTTTTCGTTCGGCAGGGCGTTCTTCACCCTGCGCGCTCTGTGCAAGGCGCAGGTGCTTTTCCATCAACTCGCGCGCCTCGTCGGGCTTGCGGGCGCGTATCGCGCGGTAAATCTCGCGATGCATCTCCGCGGACTCGCGCAGGTCAGTCGCACGTTCCACGGTCTTGCGGCGCTTGTCGTACATCGACGACGTGACGGTTTCCATGACGGCGGCGAGGATGGGATTGCCGGAAGCCTGCGCGATGATGCGATGGAAGAGGACGTCGTGGATCAGATAATCAACGGGGGTATCGAGGGTGGCAAACATCTCGGCGACCTCTTCGGACATGGCCGCGTGGTGTTCTTCTCTACCGCGCTCGGCAGCCAGGGCGGCGAGACTGCTCTCGAGAATAATGCGGGCCTCAAACATCTGCCAGGTTTGAAATCCGTGCAATGCGCCGATGAGGCTGAGCGAGGCTTGGCCGAATTCGGCGGGACCGTCGGCAACAAATGTGCCCACGCCATGGCGGATTTTCATGACGCCCATGGCGGCCAGGTAGCCGATTCCGGTGCGAAGGCTGGCGCGGCTGATCTTCAAGGTGCGCGCAAATTCGCGCTCCGGCGGGATTTTGTCACCTGGCTGCAGAGTTCCGTTCTCGATGAGAGAGCGGACGTGGTTAACTACCTGCATGGTGCGGTGGTTGTTCGACGAGTCTTGCGCGCTATGCGGCATAACCGGGCAAGCACCTTCTTGCAGAACTGCGAAAAAACGAAGCACCAAGAGATTAACACCGCTGAGTGAAGGCGGGAAAAATCGAGGGGGCCAGCACTTCTGAAATCGAGCTGCGATGTGTGTATACTTGTCGTGGTCTGACCTCCGGTTCGCTGAGCATTGACGGGAGAAAACCGATGCTGATCCATGAAGACAGGCTATTTCCGGCTGAGCCTTCGACCCGATCGATCGCACGCGCCCTCTATGCGCAGATCAAGCTGCTGCCGATTGTGAGTCCCCATGGACACACGCAGGCGGCGTGGTTCGCGCAGAACGAAGCTTTCCCTGACCCGGCAAAACTCTTCGTCCAACCGGATCACTATGTGTATCGGATGCTGTACAGCCAGGGCGTCTCGCTGGATGATCTGGAGATTGGCCGGCCAGAGATCAAAGACCCGCGGAAGGTCTGGAGGATTTTCGCGAGCCACTATTCTCTTTTTCGCGGAACGCCAACGCGCATCTGGCTCGATTATGCGTTTCAGGAGCTCTTCGGACTGGAGGAGCGGCTTTCAGAAAAGACCGCCGATCTCTACTACGACACGATTTCGGCGAAGCTGAAGACACCGGAGTTCTTGCCGCGCGCGCTTTACGAGCGATTCAACATCGAAGTGCTGGCGACGACGGATTCCCCGCTCGACTCTCTTGCGGACCACGAAGCGATCCGGAAGTCGGGGTGGAAGGCGCGCATCATTCCAAACTTTCGGCCCGACCCGGTGGTCGACCCCGAGTTTCCCGGGTTTGCCGAGTCAATCGCCAAGCTCGGGCAACAAACCGGCGAGAACACGTCGTCATGGCTTGGCTATTTGAATGCGCTGCGCAAAGCGCGTGCGCGTTTTATCAAGATGGGCTGCACAGCAACGGATCACGGGCACCCTACCGCGCAGACCGCCGACCTGGCGAAGGCTGACGCTGCGGATTTGTTTGGCCGGGTCTTGTCGGGAAAGGCAGATGCGCAGCAGCGGGAGCTGTTCCGCGCGCAGATGCTGAAGGAAATGGCTTGCATGAGCCTCGACGATGGACTGATCATGCAGATCCATCCCGGCTCTGTTCGCAATCACAATCGCCAGGTCTATGAGGGCTACGGCCGCGACACCGGCGCCGATATTCCGCGCGCGATGGATTACGTGCACGCGCTCAAGCCGCTTCTAGACCGGTATGGAAACGAGCCGAAGCTGACGATTATTCTATTCACGCTCGACGAATCCACGTTCAGCCGGGAACTGGCGCCGCTTGCCGGCCACTATCCATGCCTGCGTCTGGGGCCGCCGTGGTGGTTTCTCGACAGCCCCGAGGGGATGATGCGTTTTCGCGAACTGGCGACCGAAACGGCGGGCTTCTACAACACGGTGGGATTCAACGACGACACGCGCGCATTCCTTTCAATTCCGGCGCGTCACGATGTTGCGCGGCGCATCGATTGCAGTTTCCTGGCGCGCCTGGTCGCGGAGCACCGGCTGGAAGAAAACGAAGCATTCGAAGTGGCGCACGATCTTACGTACCGGCTGGTCAAGGAAGCCTATCGATTGTAGCGGGGGTGTTCCGGCGGCGCGAACATTGGCACGGCGCCGCCGGATTTGCATTGGGGGCAAAGATCATGGACAAGTCTACATACACGTTGGGTAAGTATTCGGTTGGGACCGGCGACCGGTTTGCGCACCAGGCCAAAGCGCAGCTCCAGGCCTGTATTCAGGCGTCCGCAAATGGCAAGGCCGTGATTCCGGTGTGGAACAAGTCAAACCGCGAACACACGATCATCGGGTCGGAGCCGATCTCTGCGCGCGAAGCGGCGGATGCGGCCGTCAAGGCGCTCAACTGGAAGCACCCCTACTTCTGCGATGCCGATCACATCACGCTCCAGACTGTGAATCGATTTTTCGCGGCGTGCGATTTCTACACCATCGATGTTGCGGATTTTATCGGGCAGCCGGCAGCGGGCTCGGATATCGAGACATTTGTGAAGCGGCATCCGGAGTTGCTGGGCCGCATTCGGCTCGAGGGCATCCACGATACATTCGAAATTACCCGCGATGCGCTGCGGCAAACTGCCGAGAAATTTTTAGCTGCGATCAAGAAGGCCGGGGAAGTCTATCGCGCTATTGAGACAGCGAAGGGCAAAGGGAATTTCGTGCCCGAGGTCTCGATGGACGAAACCAACGCGGCGCAAACGCCGGCCGAGCTGCTGATCATTCTCGCCGCCATTGCCGATGAAGGGATTCCGATCCAGACGATCGCGCCAAAGTTCAGCGGCCGCTTCAACAAAGGCGTGGACTACGTGGGCGATGTAGACCAGTTTGAGCGGGAGTTTGCGCTGGATGTGGCGGCAATTGGCTATGCGGTCGCGCACTTCGGTTTGCCTGCGAATCTGAAGCTGAGCGTGCACTCGGGCAGCGACAAGTTTTCGATTTATCCGGCGATTCACGCAGTGATAGAGCGGTTGAATGCAGGCGTGCACCTGAAGACAGCGGGAACGACGTGGCTCGAAGAGCTGATCGGACTCGCGGAGGCGGGAGGAGACGGGCTGGCTCTGGCAAAGGAGATTTACGCCGAAGCTTATGCGCATCGGGAGGAACTCTGCACGCCCTATGCCACGGTAATCGACATCAACCCCGCAAAGCTGCCCTCGCCCGCCGAAGTGCGGGGATGGGGATCGGAGCAATACACGTCGGCACTGCGCCATGTGCGCGGAGGCGCTGGTTACAACAGCAGCTTCCGGCAGCTGTTGCACGTTGGTTTCAAGGTAGCCGCCAAGATGGGCCCGCGCTATCTGGAACTTCTCGAAGCGAACGAAGATGTGATTGCGAAGAACGTTACCGAGAATCTCTATGCGCGGCACATTGCGCCGGTATTTCTGGGGCACAACCGTTAGCTGCCAGCGGCGAAAGTTTCTAGTGAAGATTGACTTTCGCGCCGGCGAGCATGACGATCGGTTTTCCCTCTTCTGATTGAATCGAGAGATTGTCGCCGGTGACCTCCGCATAGGCGACGGTCATACCTTTGCGCGCACTGATTTTTACGTTTTTGAGGACCACGCCGGAGATCGGCGCCTCGGGCAGACCGACAATCGCCGCTCCCAACTCGCTTCCCGTCGCGGTGACATTCTCGAGTGTGATGTCGTGGAAGTGGGGCGTCAACCGTGTGACCGGCTTGGCATCAACCTGCTCCGGAGGAAGGATCGCGGGATAGTACTCGCTAATGATCAGCGCATTCTTCACATCTTTCATGTCGATATCGCGAAAGATCAGGTGACTGACATCGTTTCCGCGATCGCGATTGGCCTTGATGCGGATGCCGTTATCAGTGCCTTCGAAGTGGATGCGCTCGGCGCGGATGTTCTGTGCGCCGCCGGCGATCTCGCTGCCTACAGAGAGGCCGTGACCGTGCAGAAAGGTGCAGTCGGTAATCGTGATGTCGCGGCTGGGAGAATCGGGACCCGCGGAATTAATTGCCCCCGACTTGATGGCTACGTTATCGTCGCCGACATCGGAAAAGACGTGATCGATGACGACATTGGACGACGAGAAGGGATCGATCGCATCGGTGTTGGGCGAGTGCGGCGGCGCAAGAATCCTGACATTGCGGATGACCACGTCGTCGGAGTAATAGGGCACCACCTGCCACATGGGAGAATTCTGCACGGTTACACCCTCGATGCGGACATGCAGGCAATGATCGAAGAGGATCAGTTTCGGTCGCGGATGGCCGGTTCCGAGAATCCCGTGGTCCTTGATGCTGCGCGCTTCGTCCCACCAGCTCTGTCCGGCCCCGTCGATCACGCCGTCGCCAACGATCGCGACGTTGGTCGCGTGGATCGCGCTGACGAGGGGCTGAAGATCGGGCAGACGGAATTCATCGCGGGGAGGATAGTCGGCGTGGTCGGGCGAACCGAGCAGGGTGGCACCCTTGTCGAGATGCAATGTGATGTTGCTTTTGAGCTCGATGGGAGCAGTAAGGTAGGTGCCGGGGACCAGCTGCACCACTCCGCCGCCCTTGCGCGCACAGGCATCGATGGCGGCCTGGATTGAGGAGGTGTCTTTGGTGGCGCCGTCGCCTTTTGCCCCGTACGCGCGCGGATTGCAGGAATCGGCTGCAAACAAGGGCAGCGCCGACAGCAAGGTGGCGAGGAAAGCGGCTGCAAGAATCTGCCTGCGTGAATGGCAGTTGTGAAACATAACATTGCTCCGCGCGTGCTGCGCGCAATCATCATACTCGACACCTGCGAGGTGGTCCTACCACTGGAAAATGCGGGGAGGCACCGGAGGAAAGGCCCATTCCAACCTGGGATTTGTCCAGAGGAGCGGAGCTCGCAATTGATTCCGGAAGTTTCGCCGCGGTCGTCTTTTTCGCGGTGCGATCACCTGCGTCCGATTACTATTATTGTTGTCTTGACTTGCTGAATCTACGTTCTTCTGCGTTGTGGTAGCCCTTCGAAACCGGACCCTCAAGCGACGTAGGCAGGGTGCGAGAAAGAGGAGATCTGGCAGCAGTGAACGTTGCAGTTCCAGGCCAGCAGGAAGCCCCTGAGGGGAAAGATTCCCGCGAGCCGCTGGGGACGTTTCGTGGCCCGGCAGGCCGGCTCCTTTTGACGCCTTCCCATGTTGTGCGCCGCATTCATCCGAGCCTGGCTGATTCGGCGCTGGCGTTTCTCGCATCGCCATTCAGGACAAACCTCGAGCGAAGCGGCGACCTGATCGCGACGGAGATCGTGCCGGCGGATGGAAACTCTTTGGGCGAGCTTGTCTTGCGCCATCCGCGGATTGATCCCATTTCGTATCCATGGGAGTGGACGACCGCGCAGTGGAGTGCGGCGGCCGATTTTACGCTGCGCATGGCGGGCCGAGCCATCGATGCGGGATGGAACCTGACGGACGCCACTCCTCTGAACGTTTTCTTTCAAGGTCCCAGGCCGATCCTGGTGGACGCGCTCTCGTTCGAGAGGCGTGACGCGTCTTCGAGTTCGTGGCAGGCGTACGGACAATTTGTGCGGACGTTTCTGCTGCCGCTGGTCGGCGCAAAGTACCTGCACTGGCCGCTGCAGGCGACGATGCTGTGGAGGGACGGCTACGAGCCGGCGACTCTGTATCGCGCACTGCAGCCCTGGCAGCGCCTGTACCCCGACCTGGTCGATGTGGTCACGATGGCGACGGTGCTGGAGGATTTTGGGAAGCCGGTGAAACCACAGGATCCGCCGGCGGATCCGGATCCCGAGTTGATCATGCGCATCCTGCATCGCCGCCTGGCGAGGCTGGGCAAGCAGATTCGACATGCTGCGTCGTTCGATCGGAGCGCGAAGATGAGTGGGCATCCGAAGACGGCGACGGGGGACAAGGCCGCGGATACGGACGAAAAGCAGAAGTTTGTCCGCGCGGCTCTCAAGCGCTGCAATCCGGCGCGCGTGCTGGACATTGGAGCGAACACGGGAACCTATTCGTTGCTCGCCGCGCACGCCGGCGCGCGGGTGGCGGCAATCGACAGCGATGCGGAGGCCCTGGGCGTCCTGTGGCGCGAAGCGGACCGGCAGAAACTATCGGTCACGACCATCGTTGCCAACATTGCGCGTCCTACGCCGGCAGTGGGCTGGAGAAACCAGGATCAGCTCTCCCTGCTGGACCGTCTGGGGGAGAAGTTTGAGATGGTGCTGATGCTGTCGGTGATTCATCGGCTGATGTTGCGCGAGCAAGTGCCGCTGACGGGTATTGCGGAACTCGGTGTTGCGTTGACGCGCCGCTGGCTGGTGGTGGAATGGGTGCCCCCGTCCGATGCGGCGTATCAGGAGGGGATGCGCGACCGGGACCCATTGTATGGCCGCTTGAGCGAAGACGACCTGAAGGGGGCGTTCGCTCGCTTCTTCAACGTAGTTGAGCGCACGCTGCTTGAGAACCAGCGCGTGCTTCTGCTCTTTGAGCGCCGTGAGCCTGCCGCCGAGCCGGGTGCGACCGAGCCATGATCGAGCGGCTGCGCGAGGCCAGCCATAGCGCAGCCGGTGTTGATGGGGCAAATTGCGCACGCTGCAAACCAGGCGCCGGCAACAGGAGCGGGCACTGACGACTGTCGACGCGTGCTGCAAGTCCAGGAAGGCGCTTTAGAGCGAAGTCGCGAGATCGCTGCTGATGGTTTCGAAGGCGACGTTGATTTCGGTAGCCAGGCTATCCATGGCCGTCACCGCGCCGAAGGCGATCAAAGCGACCACGAGGGAATACTCCACGAGGTCCTGACCCTCTTCACGTGAAAGAAGCGCCTGCAGCTTGTTGTATGCGGTAAAAAGTAATCTATTCATTCTTGAAGTTCTCCTTGCTTTCAGGATCGAGTTGGGTTTTTTCTGTCTATGTTTGCATTGACTGGAATCAAACGATACCGGAGTCGGATGTAGTTTCGAAACAGAAAGCCGAAAGTCGCGCCGCGATGGACCATTCTGAAGGTGTAGGTTCGCGCGTCGAGGTCACTCGCGAAGCCGGTACCAATGTTGTAGCGACGGGAAATGGCGGCGAGCGGCGAGGAGACGAGAAGCTCTGACGACAGAGACACTTCAGAATAAAAGATGGGGGATCGGTCAGGATTTCAGGAGTGAGCCCGCTCGCGGATCGGCCAGTGTGCTGTACCATCGGTGACGGATGCGGGAAGAATTCGACCTCGGCATCCTTGCAAACCTGCAATGACGGACGTCCCGGAACCCAAATTGAACCCGCTTCGCGCCGCGCCCAACCTGCTTACGCTCCTGCGCATCTGCCTGGCCCCATTCCTCGTGGCAGCGATTCTCGAGAATCGGTTTGAAGTGGGCTTCATTCTTTTTCTGGCTGCCGGCCTCACGGACGCGCTTGATGGCGTGTTGGCGCGGCTGCTGAAGCAGCGCACGATCTTGGGTCAATATCTCGATCCGGTCGCGGACAAAATCCTGCTGAGCACGTTGTTCCTGGTCCTGATGCACGAAGGGCTGATGCCGGTGCGGGTGACGGTGCTGGTGTTCGGCCGCGATGTCTGCATCCTGCTGGTGTCGGCGATTCTCTACGCGGCAGCGGGCCGGCGCGAGTTCACGCCCAGCATCTTCGGCAAGGCGAATACGCTGGCCCAGGTGCTGGCGGTTGCGGTGGTCATTCTAAACAAGCTGACGCAGGAGGCCTGGGTTGTCGATCTGCGGGTTTTCGCCTTGTGGGCGACGATGGTCCTGACCGTGGTGTCAGGGCTGCACTATGCCTGGATAGCGGCTCACAAGCCGGCAGCCTCCGCAGCTCTGCAGGCGAAGTGGAGGGAGCGTGGACCCCCGGTTTGCAGGATGGATGGTTGCCTTCGGCGGTGCCGCGCGAAGGTCTGAAAAAACCGCTGCGTCGCGCGAGTGGGCTCGGCGATGGGGGGACAAGCAAAACGGCACCCCCGCTCTCCAGCCGCGAATGGTCAAGTTTGGGACTTGGGCTCTCGGGATTGCCTGCGCGGAGGTCTTTTACGCGTCGTCGGGATCTTCCTCCTGGTCGGCGGTCTCTTCGATCACCATGTCGTGAAACTCTTCAGAGTCAAAGACTTCGCCACACTCCAGGCACTCGACAAACTCGGTGTCTTCGTGTCTGGAAACGATTCGTACCCTGGGGTGTTTGCAGGCGGTCGCCATCGATTCAGATTCGGTTGAAGTTACATGCTCTTCCCGCCGATTGTAGCGGCCTTTCTTTTAATTTCAAGCGGCAAAATAAGCCTGTGTTTCGAAACGGTTTCATCGACAAAGAGGGTACCGGGCTCTTGAACCCGGACAAACGCGGTCGTATACTAAATGCGGACCGAAGAAGTCGGATATTTGGATGCTTAAGCTCACAAAAAAGGCAGATTACGGGTTGATGGCGCTGAAGTACCTTGCCGAGCACCCGGAGACAGCCGCATTGAGCGCAAAGGACATCGCCGACGCCTACAGCATTCCTGCCCAGCTGCTGGCGAAGATCCTGCAGCAGCTCACGAAGGCGGGATTGCTGAAATCCCACACGGGGATGAATGGGGGCTATGCCTTGGCGAAGGAGTCGAGGGCGATTTCGGCTTACGAGGTGATTTTGGCGATCGACGGACCGTTTTTCATCACTTCGTGCACAAAGGGAGCGAAGGCGTGCGACCTGACGCCGAGTTGCACCATCAAAGAGCCACTGGCTCGCGTGAACGACACAATCGCCGGCGTGCTGAAAAGCATCAGTATTCAAGATCTGGCCGAGCATGAAAGCGCGCCGGGACGGGCCCGAGACGGCAATGCTCTGGTGACATTGACGCTGTAGTCGGTTGTTCTGCGATGGGCGCGGAACCGCAACGAGTTTTTACGGAGATCCTCAGATGAGCACAGTTGTCAGCCAAGTGGAAGTACCGGCGGGCGTGAAGCTGCCGATTTACATGGACAACCATGCGACCAGCCCGCTCGATCCGCGAGTGCTGGAAGCGATGATGCCGTACTTCACCAACAAGTTCGGCAATGCCGCGAGCCGCAACCACTCGTTCGGATGGGAAGCGGAGCAGGCGGTGGAAACGGCGCGGGGGCAGATTGCCAAGCTGATCGGGGCGAGCGCCAAGGAGATCATTTTCACGTCGGGCGCGACGGAGAGCGACAACCTTGCCATCAAGGGCATCGCCGAGATGTATCGCGAGCGCGGCAACCACATCATCACCCAGGTGACGGAGCACAAGGCCGTGCTCGACACCTGCAAGAAGCTCGAGAAGCAGGGTTACCGCGTTACCTATCTGCCTGTGCAGGCGGATGGCCTCGTCGACATCGAAGACCTGCGCCGCGCCATCGACGATAAGACCATCCTCGTCTCGATCATGTACGCGAACAACGAGATCGGGGTCATCCAGCCGATCCGCGAGATCGGCAAGCTCTGTCACGAGAAGGGCGTGCTCTTCCACACCGACGGCGTTCAGGCTGTCGGCAAGATCCCGGTCAACGTGATCGACGACAACATCGACGTGATGTCGCTCAGCGGCCACAAGATCTACGGGCCT
>DATJMC010000094.1:0-2658 GCA_035508975.1 Occallatibacter sp. | reverse complement strand
GAACAAAGCGGCGACCGCTCCGGGCGACACCTTTCCCACCGCCCACACCGTCAACGCATAGGGCAGGCCAACCGCCGCCAGGCCCAGTATCAGCGAGTCGCCAACAATCGCAGCCGGCTTTCGCGCCGACGGCTCCCGCGCGCGCAGCCGCTCAGCCAGCGCAAGAAGCGTGCAGAAACCCGCACCGATTGCGAAGCGCAGAGCGCCGGCACGCAGCCTCGGAACCGGCCCGAGCACAAGCGAGCTCGGGATCCACGCGCTACCCCAGAGGACCGCGACCACCGCAAATACCGCTTTTGCGGCCCAATTCATTGACCTGCCGGAAGACGATCCGCTCACCGGCTCTGATCATAACGGGGCGGAAAGCCGGGAAGACAAAAAGGGCCGCGCAAAACGCGCAGCCCCTTTCTTGATCCGATCGCTTACTGCGGTCCGCGACTTCCCCCGCCACCGCCGCCCGGTCCACGTCCCCGGCCGCGACGCCGACGGCGTCCACCGCCTCCGCTGCCCTGGCCAGGACGCCGTTCACCTCCACCGCCTACGGGAACCGGTACCCCGTCGGCGCGGTTGAAGTTCAGCTCTTCGCCTTCCTCGACATCGGCGTCGTCGAAGTCATCCCCGCCCTCGATGGTGATGGTGCTGGCATTCGACGATGGCTGCCGCTCGACCGGTTCCGGACGCGGCTGACGCCTCGGTCGGTCTTCGGGCGTGGGTGTGGCTGAAGCCGCGATCTCTCCGGCGTTGCCGCCCGGCGCGCCTGGCTCAGGCAAGCCCATCTTCTGCCGCTGTTCTCTCAACAGCGCCTTGCGCGAGAGTTTGATGCGGTTGCCCTCGACGCCCAACACCTTGACCAGCACCTGATCGCCTTCGCGCAGCTCGTCCTTTACATCCTTCACGCGATGCTCGGCAATCTCGCTCACGTGCAGCAGGCCGTCCGTGCCCGGGAAGATCTCGACGAACGCGCCGAACTCAGCCAGGCGAACCACCTTGCCAAGGTACGTCTTGCCGATCTCCGGCACAGCGGTCAGGTCGTTGATCATCGCCAGCGCCTTCTTCAGACCTTCCTCATCGCTCGACGCCACATTCACGCGGCCCGTATCGTCGACATCGATCTTGACCTGGGTGGCCTCGATAATGCCGCGGATCGTCTTGCCGCCCGGCCCGATCAGGTCGCGAATCTTGTCGGTGGGAATCTGCAGGGTGCGAATCTGCGGCGCGTACTTCGACTTGATGTCGCGCGGACCGTTCAGCACGGCGTCCATCGTGTCCAGCAGGAAAAGCCGCCCGCGGCGCGCCTGCTCAAGCGCCTCGCGCATGATCTGCCCGGTGATGCCGCTGATCTTGATGTCCATCTGCAGTGCGGTAATGCCCTTCCGCGTGCCTGCAACCTTGAAGTCCATGTCGCCGTAGTGGTCCTCTGCGCCGGCGATATCGGTCAGAATGGCATATTCATCGCCTTCCTTCACCAGCCCCATGGCGATGCCGGCGACTGCGGCCTTGAGCGGAATACCCGCGTCCATCAGCGCCAGGCTCGCTCCGCAGACCGAGGCCATGGACGAAGACCCGTTCGACTCAAGAATGTCGGAGACCACGCGCAGCGAATAAGGCGAATCCTCTTCGCTGGGCAGCACCGCCGTCACCGCACGCTCCGCCAGTGCTCCGTGGCCAACCTCGCGGCGGCCTACGCCGGTCATGCGGCCCGTTTCGCCGACGGAGAACGGCGGGAAGTTGTAGTGCAGCATGAACCGCTTTTTCTGCTCGCCCTCGAAGGTCTCAAGCCGCTGCGAGTCGTCGTTCGTGCCCAAAGTCACCGTCACAAGCGCCTGCGTCTCGCCGCGCGTAAACAGCGCCGAGCCGTGCGTGCGCGGCAGCACTCCAACCTCGATCGTGATCGGGCGAATCTCGTCGAAAGCGCGCCGGTCGGGACGAACGCGGTCCTTCGTCACCTGCTCACGGAAGATGTTCTCGCGCAGAGCCTCGTAGTATTTGGCGAGCTTCTTCTTGTCCTCGCCGGCCTTTTCGCCTTCAGGGATTTCCTTCGCCAGTTCGTCCTTAATCTGCTTGACCAGCGCGTAGCTTTCCATCTTGGGATGCGCTTTGGTGTCCAGCGCGTCCGCCAGCCGGGCGCCGACCTTGGCGCGCAGGGCCGAGTAGTAAGCCGTGTCAAACTCCGGCGCGACAACCTCACGCTTCGGCTTGCCCGCGACCGCGACCAGCTGCTCGATGCCCGCAACAATCTTCTTGATCTCTTCGTGGCCGAACTCGATCGCCTCGACGACCGTCTCTTCCGGGGCTTCATTCGCCCCGCTCTCGATCATCACGATGCCGTGCTTCGTGCCGACAACCGTGATGTTGATGGTGCTGTCGCGCCGTTCGGTGTACGTCGGATTCACCATGAACTCACCGTTCACCTGCCCAACGCGTACCGCACCCACCGGGCCAACCGAAGTGGCGAACGGAATATCCGACAGCGCCAGCGCCGCGCTGGCCGCGTTAATGCCAATCACGTCAGGATCGTTTTCCCTATCGGCCGAGAAGACCAGCACAATCACCTGCGTCTCGTTGCGGAAGCCCTCCGGGAAGAGCGGGCGCACCGGGCGGTCGATCTGGCGCGAGGTCAGGATCTCGCGCTCGCTCGGCCGGCCTTCGCGCTTGATG
>DATJMC010000093.1:0-5151 GCA_035508975.1 Occallatibacter sp. | reverse complement strand
CGCTTGGCCCGGCGAACCGCATCGAGCGCGGCACGTGTGGAGAGATGCGCGACGTGCAGATGCGGCCGGCTATCCTTCAATTCGGCGACCAGGCGGATATCGCGCTCAACCAGCCCCGATTCCGCCTCGACCGGCATTCCCCGAAGGCCAAGTCTGAAGGCGAGAGCGCCCGCATTCATGGAGCATCCGCCGGTCATGCGCGTGTCTTCAGCATGTTGGATTACAGGCAGATTCAGTCGAGCCGCCGCGACGAGCGCCTGTCGCATGATCGCATCACCCAGGATCGGCTTGCCGTCATCGGTCACAGCGACCGCGCCAGCCGCTTTCAGCGCGCCATATTCGGTGAGAGTTTCACCCATCGACCCTCGCGTTGCCGCGCCAATGGGAAAGACGCGAATGGCTGCGCCACGCTCAGGCGCCTGCATCCAACGAGTCGTCTCAGGCGAGTCGTTCACGGGAACTGTATTCGGCATGGCGCAGACTGTAGTGAACCCGCCCGCAGCGGCGGCTGCTGTACCGGTGGCGATCGTCTCCTTGTATCCCTGGCCCGGCTCTCGCAGATGCACATGAATATCGACCAGCCCGGGCGCAACCACCAGGCCTTTCGCGTCAATCGTTTCCGCGCCTGCGTGCTTGATTCTTCCGGGTGAATCGACCGCGGCAACCTTGCCGTCGACCAGAAGCAGATCGCGTGCAGCATCGATGCTCGCTGCCGGATCGATCAGGTGTCCGCCGCGAATGATAATCGGATTCATTGGTCGCCTCTCTTTCGCGGTTTCGCTCCAGCATGTCCGCCCGATGTCAGCGCGCGGAGAATAAGCGCCATTCGGATCGCGACACCGTGCCGCACCTGATCTGCGATTGCCGACTGCGGACCGTCCGCTACTTCACTGGTGATCTCCAATCCGCGAATCATTGGCCCCGGGTGCATGATCAGAGCCTTTGGCGCATACGCGGCAATGCGTTCGGCATTTGCCTGGTAGCGCGCCTTGTATTCCTCGAGATCGAGAGCCAGGCCAGCAAGACGTTCGGCCTGAATGCGGAGCATCATTACGATCTGTGATTGCCTTAGGGCCTGGTCGAAATCCCGCTCGATCACGATGCCCGGAGCAAGCCGCGCCGCCGTTTCAGGCAGCAGGGGAGCAGGTCCGCACAGGATCACCCGCGCCCCCAGGCGGGGCAGAAGCAGCGCATTCGAGCGGGCGACGCGGCTGTGAAAGATATCTCCGCAGATTGTGACGGTGACACCAGCAAGCGTCTTGTCCGTGACTTTCGATCCTTTTCTCAAGTGCGCCAGAATTGTGCGCAGGTCGAGTAAGGCCTGCGACGGATGCTCATGCATGCCATCGCCCGCGTTGAGAATAGGTAATCCGGTGGCCTCGGCCAGAAGATACGGCGCGCCGGAGTAAGGGCTTCGCAGGATGATGCATTCGGCGCCAAGCGCGCGCAGCGTGATGCCGGTGTCCTTGAGGGATTCCCCTTTTTCAATGCTCGAAGATTGAGCGCTCACCAGCGAGGTGTCGGCGCCTAGCGCCTTGGCCGCCAGCTCAAAGGAAGTCCGCGTGCGCGTGCTCGATTCATAAAAGAGAAGGGAGACGCGGCGCTTGAATAGCCGCTTGTCGCGGCGGATCGGATCTTCTTTTTCGAGCACATCGGCAAGGTCGAGAATCGATCGAAGGTTGTCGATTGAGAGATCGCCAGTGGAGAGAAGCGACCCGGGATGAACTGCAGGCATATCTGCGGGGAAGACAGCTGTGGGTCGAACTTCCGGGGTTGACGATTTGCGGTGCTGAGTCTTGGGTGGCATTCCCGCTGGAATCTTGTGGTGTTCTTTGGGGAGCGTCAATCGACCTGCTCGACCAGCAGCACCTGTTCGTCATTGTCGATTTCGCGAAGCTTGACTTCGATGATCTCGCGGCTCGTTGTCTGCACTTTGCGCCCGACGAAAGTGGCTTCGATCGGCAGCTCGCGATGACCGCGGTCAATCAGTGCCAGCAGCTGCACTCTTCGTGGCCTGCCGTGACTAAACAGCGCGTCGAGAGCTGCCCGGATGGTCCGCCCGGTGTACAGCACATCATCGACAAGGATGACGTTGCGGTCGGTGACGTCGAACCCCAGGTCGCCGGGGTTGACGATCGGGCGCACGTCGTGTGTCGAGAGATCGTCCCGGTAAAAACTGATGTCGAGCACCCCTGCATCGATGGGCTGTTTTTCAATCCCGCCGATCAGTGCAGCCAATCTTTGCGCAATGGGCACACCGCGCCGCTTAATTCCGACCAGGCCAAGGTGATCGGCTCCATTGTTTTTCTCGATGATTTCATGGGCCAGGCGAACAAGCGTCCGTTCGATCTCAGAGGCCGACATGATCCGGCCCTTCTGGCGCAGTTGCGGTGTAGTCTTCGACATTGCTCGTTGCTCTTGCCGGATGATACGAGGATGGGAGCGATGGAGCAAGTCCATGCTGCAGCTATTGCGAGCTGCGCTGGGGCCGCTTGCTGATCGAGGCAATGCGCGCTCCTAGCGCGCCACCGGCGGCAGCAAAGAGCACCACGGAAAACGTGAATGTTGCTGCCATCAACAAAGCCAACGCGGCGGCTCCGTCCGGAGACAGCCAGAACCGTGTCAGCAGGGCGGCGGCATCGGCAGTCTGAGGATTGGAACGGTTCGCCTGGGTAACAGCGGCTGCGAACTGCAAGGCCAGGGAATGTATCTCCCGCTCAGCCCCATCGTTGTGGAGAGCGTAGCGCTGTATCACTGATCGCAGGCTATAAAACGCCAGGGAAATGAAGGCCGCCAGAAGTCCAGCCAGACCCCCGATGCGCCACCCTATCCGGCCAGTTGGGGCGAAGCCGACACGCCGCCGGTAGAGGACTACAGAGGCTATGCCTCCACCCACAACCCACAAAAAGCTGAAATCATACATGGACGAGAGCAGGCCCATGGGTATGGCGACCAGGACCGCCACAATCAGTGCGCTCAGAATCGCTGCTTTTGAAGAAAAAAGCTCAGGGTTCCGCCCTGCGACCTGGGGCATTGCCGAAGGCGCCGCTGCCTCATCGGCTGGGTCACAGCGAAGCTGAGGCGCTCCGCAGTGCGGACAGAACAATTCTTCCGGCGAATTGAGCGTCGTGCCGCACCGGTGGCAGACAGGATCCATGATTTGACCCTATCGTACCGGCACCGGGAGCGCAATCCAGATGAGGCCAATTCGGCTTGGTCCGAAGGTCGGCTATCAGACGGATCAGTTGCTCTGCTGGGAATCTTTATCGATCGCCTCCGGCAGTTGCAGCTCAACCAGCGAGAAGCGCGTCCCGGCGTTTTGGTTCCTGTCGAGCGCGAAGATGTGTTGGTGGTGCCGCGATCCAGCGCGAAGCGAGATTGAGCTGTCGCCGTCGTTTATCTGGATATTCTTGTTGCCCTTGTCGTCCGAGCAGCTGAGGCCTTCCCGAGTAACGCTTGGAGAACCAACGGGTTGGTCTCCGCGGCACTCGACCACATCTCCGTAGCGTCCCAGAGCCTTGCGGTAAAAGGCGACGACCTGATCCTGAGATTCGCTCGTCTGGTAGTGAACGGCTTTAACGCGAAACTGCCACTCGCCGAAACCGAAATGCACGTCGGCTGATTTGTCGCCGTCTTTGTCCGGCACGATCTGGGCCCCAGGGTATGCGGGCAAACCCACATCCGCGGCCGACGTGTCACCGGCACGGACATGAAGTCCGCCGAGCGGGGTATCAATCTTCACATTTTTATCCTGGCCGTCTTTGCTCTTGTCTACCTGGATGCGGCACCCGGCAGCCAGGGTAAGGATCAAGGTGGCCGCTGCCAGCAACTTCTTCATAGCTTTCTCCCTCAACAGATACGGGAGAGAATACGCCAATATACCCGGGTATGTTCCATGGGCTATTCGCCACCGCCGGGCTAGCCTATACTTTGTTGGAACGCGCCCCGCGTCAATGGCGTGAGCCGTGAGAGAGTTTTCCCGAGTGTAATGTCGAAACACGCATCACAGAAGAGGAACGAGCAGGCGTCGCCGATACCCGACAAGCTCTATTTTCGAATCGGCGAGGTGGCAAAGCTGTGCGGCGTCGAAGCCTACGTGCTGCGCTTCTGGGAGTCGGAATTTCCCCAGTTGAGGCCCAACAAAAGCGGCACGGGACAACGCCTCTATCGCAAGCGTGATGTGGAACTTGCGCTCAGAATCAAGCGGCTGCTCTACTCCGAGGGCTATACCATTGCCGGGGCGCGGCAGGTGTTTGCTTCCGAGGCTCGGGAACCCTATAAGAAAACCCAGCCGGAACTCCCGCTTAAACGCAGTGCCCAGGCTGACCGGATCGAAGCACGCCTTAAAAAGCTGCGCGGCGAACTTCGCGAGATTCTTGGAGTTTTGTCAGCACCCGTTCAGGCCGGCAAGGGAAGCCGGAGAAGTACGCAGAAAACTGATCCGGCTGAAACGTCAGATCCCGGCCCTGGGCTCTTCGACCGCTGATAAGCTTCTAGCCGATCCTGGTTCTACTGACCTTAGGTTCTATCGGACAGAGGAGGTTTGCAGCCCTTCCTCAGCGGCGCTCGCGGGTTCGATTGATCCGGTCGTCATAAAGCGCTCCATGGCCTTCATTGCACAGCCTTGGCCGCAAAGGTGGTACATGTCCCGGTTCCGGCTTTCGGCCATGTTCCAGGGAAAGAGCGTGAAGCGCATCGCAGGCTGTCCCTCGTCCCAACACGGGACATCTCCGAGCAGAGCCATCCACCAGTGATTGGCCTCGCCCTTTCTCTTTCCGCAGATATCGCAGGTAAATGCTACATCCCAGACCATGATCGACCTCCCCACCGCTGGCAGCGCAATTTATTGTTGGAGGGCTGGCCGCCTTCGCGGCATACTAATCACTACACTAGCGCGATTCACGGCAGCCAGCGCATGAAATTTGTCGCGTTACCAGCGCGATAAAGGCCTACACGCAAGATCCAACCATGGAAAAGGCGCACACCCAAAATGGTTTGCCCGAGCTGCTATTCTTCGGATCTCCGGCTTTCGAAGTTTCGCAGTGACGATATCGCACAGCTTTTCCTCTTGAAATACCCGCTTCGTTGCCGGGACTGTGGGGAAAGGTCTTACGGGAATCTTTTGCGCGCGATCACTTTACCGCGGTCCCA
>DATJMC010000092.1:0-55179 GCA_035508975.1 Occallatibacter sp. | reverse complement strand
GTGGGCTGAGCGGCGAGTCCCGGCGTGGTTCTTCGCGATAGGGGACAACCTCGGCGTTGCGCTGACCCAGAGAGGTGGATCGGTCTGCAGCGAGGTGGCTGAGGATATCGGTGACGCTGCGATCGGAGCTGGGCGGGACGATGCCGGAGAATCTTGAGGGTGGATCAAGAGGACGGTGCGGGTTGTTCAACTCCGCGCCGAGGAGCGGAGAACCGGCGGGCTTGGCCGAGGGCGGCTGCGCGGCTGCTGTCGGGTTGGGCTTGAAGAAGTTGGCGAATGTCGAATCGCCCGATGCGGCATCGGACACGCCTGGGGAAGAGAATCCCTTGGCGCGGCTCGAGCTCTCGTTCTTCCTGGGCAATAATTCGTCGGCCCGGCTCGGGGGCACGCCGGTTTCCTTGAGGAAGATCCGAGTAAATTCTCCTGACTGCTCCTCGGGACGCGCGGCCGGGGCGGGTTGCGCGGCAGCAAAGGGAACCGAGGGGGCCGACGGCCGATTCGAGCTTCCAAAGATCTGGGTAAACTCTCCTGGTGGACTCGAAGGGAGCGGGCCGAGCTGAGCGCCCGGTTCGGCCAGGGATTGCGGCATGCCGAGCGGTCGCACTTCCGGGCCGCCCTCCGGCTTCTGGGTGGCGGCTTCGTCGAGCGAGCGCATAAACATCGCGGTTGCGCTCAACGGTTCGCGATCCTCGGGTTCCGGGGGCCCTGATTTCCGGTCGTTGGTCATCTGACGCGTTCCTGTTCCGCGTGAGCGGGTTCACTGCGAAGATGACACACCCATCAATGCGGCGTAAAGCAAGATCGGTTCGTCGGGCTGGGTACCTTTGGAATTTGTATTCCCGCGCGGGATGTGGAACGACTCCTAGAACTTCTCTCTTTCTGAATCACCCTCGGGTATGCTCTTATAGTTTCGCAATCCCACCTATTCCGTTTCGCTTCACTGGACCTGGCCCCTGGCGCGAACTCTCCCCAGGCCAAAGCGGATCGAAAGGAACACCAAGGATGCCGGATACACCTTCGCGAACCCAGAACCTTGCATCCTGTTACGAGACCTCTCTGACGGTGATCCTGCGTCTGGCGTCGCAGCACCAGTCCTCGACCAATTCGCAAAGCTTTCGCACCAACATTCGCGCGGCGCTGCGCGCGGCCATGGAGCAGGCCAAAGCTCTCGGCTATTCCAGCGAGATGAATCAGCTAGCTTTTTTTGCCGTGGTCGCCCTGCTGGATGAAAGCGTGCTGAAGCTGCAGAATCCGGTTTTCGCCGATTGGGCGCAACGCCCTCTTCAGGAGGAGATGTTTGGTCATGCCCGCGCCGGGGAGGTATTTTTCGATCAGCTTCTGACCCTGCTTTCCCGGCAGGATTCGCTTGAGAACGCCGACTGCCTGGAAGTCTACTGCCTCTGCATGCTTCTCGGGTTTAAAGGAAAATATGCGCTTCGCTCCTCGCTCGCTTACGGGACGAATCCATCTTCGACGGGAAGTTGGGAAGCCTCGCGTCCGAGCGGGGAAATCAGCACCTTGATCCGCCAGTGCCGCGACAAGATCGATCGCATCCGCGGTGGCCTGGTGTTTCTGCCTTTGCCTGTGCCCCAACCCATCAAGCAGTCTGTGAAGTTCGATCGATGGAGCCGCGCGCTTGGTATCGTCGCGCTTGTTCTTCTCTTTGTTTTGCTGCTGACATTCGCGGGTACCTGGATGGCTTTGCGTTCTGGAGCCGCGCAGATCGGGTAGCGCTTGAAGCTTCCACGGAGAATCGCTTGCTGGCTTACGTTCTAGCAATCATCGTTGTTCTGGCCGCCGCTCTTCTCGCCTTCGGCATCGCGGCCCTGCTCCATCTGCAAGGCTGGATGTACGTGGCATTCGTAACCATCATCCTGGTGGTGGGAATCGCCGCCGCCATCGCGATCGTCGTCGTGCACGTGCGCAGCAAGAAACAAAGGGCCCTGGAAGAATCGGGCAGCGGCGAATCCAGGCACGATCTGGAGCTTCTCCTTGACGATGCGGACCGTAAATTGCGGACCGCCCAGCAAGGCGCGAGAAGACTGCAATACCAGCCGCTCATCTATGTTCTCGGCGACCCGGGATCGGCCAAGACGACGTCGGTTGTGAAGTCCGGCCTGGAGCTGGAGTTGCTGGCCGGCGCGGGATTCTCAGAGTCCGGGCCGGTTTCCACCTCGCTTCTGAATGTCTGGTTCACACGGATGGCAGCCATCGTCGAGCTTGGGACCGCCTTCCAGCAGAACAGCGGCCTGCTTACGCGACTGGTGCAGCGAACCCGCCCCAAGTCCTATCGCGCGGCCTTCGGGTCGGGCGCCGCGCCACGCGCTGCGCTGGTTTGTCTCAGCGTGGACAGCCTGCTGGTTTCCGATGGTGGAGAGACCCTTTTGACGTCGGCACGCAAGAGCGGTGCGCAACTGCGGGAGATCAGCCGCATCCTGGGCACGGCGATCCCGGTCTATGTGCTGTTGACCAAGCTCGATCGGGTTCCACACTTCGAGCAGTACGTTCGCAGCCTGTCCGACGCCGAGATCTCCCAGGTATTCGGCGCGCCGCTGGGCCGGCCCGATGCTGCGATCGGTACGTATGCCGATCAGACTTCTCGCCTTGTGTCGGCGGCGTTTGACACCCTGGTCTTCCAACTGTGCGAGTTTCGGCTCGAGTCGCTGGCCCGCGAGCACGATGCCGCCAGTCTTCCTTCGGTGTATGAGTTTCCCCGCGAATTCGGGAAGTTGCGCAAGAACCTGAGCCAATACCTCGTGGAATTGTGCAAGCCCAGCCAGTTGAGCGCCAATCCCTATCTACGAGGGTTTTACTTTGCGGGGGTGCGGGCGCGCATCGTCGAGCGCACAGTTGCAGTCCCAGCGCAAGAGGCAACTCCAGCCGATTCCGGAGCGACCCAGTTCATCCGTCTGTCGATGCTCCAGGGCAACCAGGCTCCGCAGCCCGTGCAGCAGGTGACCTCTTCGCGCGTTCCGCAGTGGACTTTTCTCGCGCGTCTCCTTCCCGAGGTGATTCTCGGTGACAAGAGTGCGTTGGCGTTCACGCGCCAGTCGGCGCCGGCACGCCTGTTCCGCAGAATTCTTTTCGGTGGGTTGGCAATCCTGTTTGCCAGCTACGTCTGTATGCTTGCGGTCTCCTATGTCCACAATGCTGCGCTTGAACAGCGGATCGGCGACGCCGCACGCACGCTCGAGAGCAGTTCCCGAGAGGCGAGCGCTCTGTCGAGCCCCGACAGCTTGAGGGCCCTCGACAATCTGCGCCAGGTCATCGAACAACTCGAGGGTTACCGACAAGATGGAGCGCCCCTGGGCTATCGGTTCGGTTTATACCGCGGGAATCAACTCGACGATCTTGCCCGGAGGATCTATTTCGATCACTTTCGGCCGCTCTTGCTGAACTCGACCCAGGCAAGTTTCGTGTCCTACCTGAAATCGCTGCCCGATGCGCCCCTGACCACGTCGGACATGAATTCTTATCAGTCAGCCTACAACGCCCTCAAGGCCTACCTGATCACGACCAACCATCCGGAGAAGAGCCAGAGCAAATTCCTCACCCCGGTCTTCAGCCAGTATTGGGTCGGGCCACGCACGGTCGACCCCGGTGAACGGCAGCTTGCGGAAAAGCAGATGGACTTTTACGCCGCCGAACTTCTGCGCCGACCGCCTTACCAGATCGATCCCGATTTTGTTCTCGTAAGCCGCACCCAGAGCTATCTCTCGAAGTTCCTGGCCGGAACCAGAATCTACGAAAACATGCTGGCCGATGCCGACAAAGCGGCTAATGCCGTGGACTTCAACAAAAAGTATCCTGACGCTGTGCCTTATGTATCCGACGGTCACGTAGTACGGGGCGCATTTACCCGCGCCGGCTTTGATGTCATGCAGACTGCTTTTGCGCATCCGGAAAACTATGCGCGCGGCGAAACCTGGGTGCTGGGTAACCCGCCAGGCCAGTCCCAGGATCTGGACGCGGTGATCAAGGACCTTCGCGCACAATATTCCTCAGACTTTCTCAAGGAATGGCACGAGTTTCTGCTAAGCGCCCATGTGGGTGGATGCGGCAGCCTGAAGACCGCCCCCAACCTTCTCAACGCGCTGTCGGGCCCGGCTTCGCCACTGCTCGAGCTTTTCTTCACGGTTTCGTACAACACTGCGGTGAACGATCCCCAAATCAAGTCCACTTTTCAGCCGGCACGGGCGCTGGTGGATCCCGGCGCCACCGACCAGCTGATCTCGGACTCGAATCGGCCTTACATCTCCGCTCTCTCCCAGATCGCGACCGGGCTGGGGCAAGCTGTGGCCCAGAATCCGAATCTGACCACGGACCCGTCAGCATTCGCCCAAGTCAGCCCGCAGATTGCCGCCGCCGACGCTGCGGCGCGCCAGTTATGGCAGAAGTTCGCAGTGGATCCGCAGTGGCACACAGAGACGACGGTGTTGGGACTTCTGGAGAGCCCTGTCCACTGTTTGACCGCACTGGCACCCAGCCCGGGAGCTCCCGCGGGCGCCGGCGGAGCGAAACTCTGCCTCGCGATCAACCCCTTGCTGGCGAGATTTCCCTTTGCTGCAAACGCGGCGAGCCAGGCCAGCCTGCAGGAAGTGGACCAGGTATTCGCTCCGGAGACGGGAGTCCTCTGGCAGACCTACAACACGTTGCTCAAGCCGTTTCTTGCGCCCTCCGGGGCGGGATATGCCCCTTCACCTACCGCACCCCAGCCTGTCAATCCGCGATTTGTCGCCTACTTCAACCGGGCCAATCACCTCAGCACGACGCTCTACCCGGCCGGACAGAAGTCGGCTACCTTTACGGTCACGCTGAAGTTCATCCCCACCAGTGGCGTCAGCAGCGCATCCTTCTCGGTCGACGGACAGCGCGGTCCTACGGGTGCTTCGTCGCAGACGTTCACCTGGGTGGGGGCAACCGCTCAGCGAGCGTCGCTGATTTACAACGGGCAGGAAGTGTTGCCCTCGCAGGGAACGTGGGCTCTGTTCCAGCTTGTGCGCATCGCGCAGTTTACCCGTCTTGCAGCGGGCGTTTATCGGCTCGAATACCCCATCGTGAACCAGATGACTGTCTCGGGGCATGCCGTCGGCGGCGCGACCGGATCAGCAGCCAAAGCCACCTTCGAACTTTCGGGGCCCGGCGCCGAGTTCCTGGTGGGCGACGGATTCACCGGCTTCAATTGCGTACCGGCGGTGGCCAAGTAGGGGACCGATTGGGCGAGACCGCGAAGCGCCCATCGCGCATTTGCTGTTTGATTGAAGGCCAGGATCAGAGCGAACGACGATGATCGGCGTGGAATTACGGGCTTCCCGCATGGGTTGAGAGCCTCACCAGCAGGCAGGTGATGTTGTCCGCTCCGCCGCTGTTCTTGGCAAGCTCAATCAAGGCGCGGCACCGGACCGGCAGATTCACTCCGTCGGCGATCGCCAGGACGATGTCTTCGGGATCGACGTAGCGGGTTAGCCCATCGGAGGCCAGCAACAGAATGTCCTCAGGCTGGAGCCGGGCTTCGAACAGATCGGGCTCCACCGTTTCCGCAACTCCCACCGCGCGCGTAATGACCGACTGCAGGTTGGAGTTCGCGGCGCTGTCAGTCGACAGATTTCCGGCGCGAATCTGTTCTTCGACGAAGGAGTGGTCGAGAGTGATCTGGATGGCCTTGTTGGCCCGAATCAAGTAGGCGCGGCTGTCTCCGACGTTGCCAATCACGGTCCGATCGCCGTCCACGCAGGCGCACACCAGGGTTGTGCCCATGCTCTGCAACGCAGGATCGCCGGACGCTGCCTGGTAGACGGCCTGGTTGGCATCGACAATCGCCTGCAAAAGGCGCTGCTCAATCGCTACCGGCTCAACCTCCAGGGCGCCATCGGGGGCCGAAGATGCGAAGCCATCGATCAAAGTTCGGACAGCCAGGCTGCTGGCGATCTCGCCGGCAGCACATCCACCCATCCCGTCGCACACGACGTACAGATGTTGGTTGGAATCGAATCCGTAGCTGTCCTCGTTGTTGGTCCGCACGCAGCCCACGTCGGTAACCGCCGCGAAATCGATGGAGAGCGTTGGGATCAAGCTCATCTGCGCGCTGCCTCGTGGTGGCTGCCTGAGTCGGAAGGAGAAAGACTGTCACGGAACTTCGACGGTCTCTTCTCCAGGATCGGTGAAGGTGATCTCCCCGCCCCAAGTGCAAATCAACTGGGAGACATTATCCAGGGTCGGAGCATCGCCCAGCAGGACGGTGGGCGCGCCGGCAATCCATGGCGCCGGAGTATTGGGGATACAGGGCATCGGGGTCAGGACCCCCATGGCCGCCGACGTCGCTGCGGCGACAGTCGGATTGGCCAGAGACTGGCACATCCCAAAGGGCATAATATTCACCATCGGGATGTGGTCCATGATGTTCGCGTCCGGCACCTCGTTGGTGAAGACCTGGTGAGTAGGTAGCACCACCAGCGAACTTGGTGCCAATCCGAACGTGCATTGCATCATCGCCCCCATGCAAACTTGCATTGGCATGATCCTCTCCCTTCCGGTAGGTTTCGAATATACTGCGAATCCTGTAAATCGGGGAAGAATCGACGCCGGAAAAATCGCGCCCTTGAACAAACCATCCGCTTGATCGATTCCGATTCAAGGGAGAGCCGGTTGCACGGACTCGATCGCACCTCGAGTCGCCCGTGTGAAGCTCGTTGAGTTCATTCTCCGTCCCCGAGTGCAGCCTTGGCTTTCGCGATGCCTGCGAGCGCGGCCGGATTATTCGGCTCGCAGGACAGGAACATCTGGTAAAGATGAATCGCTCGGTCGTACTGGCCCTGTTGCCTGGACTCCTCCGCCTTCTGGAGATACCAGGGAATCTCATTGCTTTCAAGCGCGCAGCCTCGCGCGCGTTCCTGTCCGGCCGCAGCAGGAGTTGATACCGGGTGCTCGGGCGATCCAGAGCCCTTGTCGGCGTTCTTGAAAGCCGCAGCGCGTGTCTTAGCGGTCGTGGCCGACGGCCGCGCAGGCGGGCTCAGCACCTTGGTCCCTGGCGGAGGAGTTTGAATCTGGGATTGGGTTGTGGAAACGGCAGGGCGTGTCGGGGCAGGACCTTTCATCGCCCACCGGAAAGCACCGTACAGGCCCCATAGACCGAAAGAAAAAACCAGGACTGCCGCGGCGGCTGCTCCGGCCCTTTTTGGATCGCGCCAGGACGTCGATCCGGCCGGTTCGAATATCTTGAGCGGGCGGATCGGGAAGGGGGAAGATACTTCGTCGGCCGGAGTTTGATGATCCGGCTCGGGCATCTGCGGAGGGTCGGCTGCGGCCGGCTTCTGAGGCGGGTCGGGGACTGTCGCCAAGGTGAGTTGCGGCTCGGACTGCAGCAGCGCGAGATCTTCGGCCGATGTCCACAGGTATTCCGAAACGCCGAAACGTCCGGGAAACGAGCGCAGAGGCAGGCCCTTGTATGCGCCGATCTCCTGGCTCATTTCATGGGTAACCAGGATCTGCGCGGGTTTGGAGATCTTCAACAGGCTGAGGAGATCATGAGAGGGCTGGGCATCATGATCATCGAGCCCCGGGGAGACCTTCGTACTGGCTCCGGGAAGGCGGTCGACATTGGCCGAAGTCGTTTGCGAATCGATGGCAATCGACAGGCCCACCGGCTCGCCTCGGCTTTGGCTGCGGAATCCCTGGAGCAGGAGCTGAATCTGTCTTGAAACGGCGAGCGCGTCCGCGGGCCGCTTCAATCCCGCAACCGAAAGCTGTTCTCCACCTGCCGACAGGGTTGCTTTCCGGGCGGCGAGCGCATCTTCGATCATCGCGACGATTCCCGCGTGCCGTGCAAAGCAATCGTTCTCTTGAGAGTCAATAGACCTTGCGGCCGACCAGAGCCGGAGAACCATTTCGATCTTGCAGGTCCCTCGGGAAAGCGCGATCGTCGGCGAGCTAGTCGCGGGAATTTCCATGGTGTTCACGTCGGGAGGGAGGACCGGATTCCAGTTGCGTGTGGCGCGGTGAAGTTGATACAGTAGGGCGAATTATAGCACAGGGCATTTTGTGAACTTCCCCCCCAGCTCCATCTGCCCGCTTGATTTCAGAGGGTCCCAATGTCTCGCTTTGCCACGATTGCCGGGGGGCCTGGCAGGCTTTTTTTTCTGATTTTCTTTTGCCTGGTTCTGGCGGCGGCCCCGGTGTGCGCCAAGACCGCGGGGCTGGTTGCCATTGAAATCTACCAGGACCGGACCGGGTACTCCTACGAGCAGATCACAAATTTCGCCCTGAACGAAAAGAATGAAGTTTCGCTTTGCGCGGACCCATCCTCCCCGATCGATAAATCCGCCTACCACAGGCTTTCGAAGATCACCCTGGCGCCGGGCATGTGGTTTGAGCGCAATGCCAAAGGCGTACTGATGCTGACTCAGGGCGATGCAGCACCGGGGTGCATCGTTCCCGCGAACCTGAAGTACGACAAGGGAGACAGTTTCAACCCCGCGCAACTGGCCGAGAAGGTCGTCCTGGCAGGGCAGGTTCTGGCCGCTTCCGACCCCCCCCAGAGCCAGATCGCACCCCTGGCGACAGGTGTGGTGGTGGTTCTGGTGGCGGCTCCCGATCAGGAGCTGGCCGAGTTTCTGCGCGCCGCCCGGCAGGCTGATGTGCGTGCCTGGCGTGGCTATGTGGCGAAATATCCGGGCGGGTCGCACGTCGCACTGGCTAAAAGGAACCTGGCCGCGCTCTACTTCGAAGCGGCGGGGGCTGACTTGAACGGATATCTCGCATCCAAACGGAGCGAATCTCCCGACTACGCGAAGTTGAAGGAGGCGCGCCAGCTTACGGATCTGGCGAAGCCGCTGGTCTCGAACAACGAGCAGATCAACGCACTCAGCCAGAAGATCCACGCCGAAGTGCTCGCCATAAGCGGCGCGTCGGCCAGCAGTCTGAATCTCTATCTCGCGGCCGTCGCCAAGCAGTCGGCCGGATATTCGAATCTTCTGGTTGCGGAAAAACTCGCAGATGCAGCCCTCGACATCGACCCGAGCTCCCCTGAAGACATCGATGCCGAGAAGCAGGCCCAGCTTGCCCGCTCGGCTTTTGACAAGGTGCTGCGGGAGGCCGAGTTGCAAATAGCGGACCGGCATCCGGACGAAGCGTTGAAGAAAATCGCCCCGGTCCGGCCGTTTGCCGGCGAAGACGCAAAAATCGAAGAAGAAATCCACGCCATCGTGGCCCTCTATGTCGAGCAGGCGAAAAAGCTCGAGGAAGCGCCGGACTGGCCGAACGCGATCTCGAGCCTGGAGAATGCAAACGCTCTGGTGCCTTCGCCGGACACCCAGGCGATGCTGACGCAGGCAAAGCAAGCAGCCCAGAACGCTGCCAACAAGGCAGCTGCCGCCTCCGCGCTTCGCAAGAGCCAGGAGTACGTAGACAGCAAGGACATCCTGCAGGCGTTCGAGGTGCTCGATGACCTGCCGCCGCCGGCGCATGCTCTTGTCGCCGAGCAGTTGGCTGCGCTGAAGGATCAATACGTCATCGAAGCGCAAAAGGCTGCCAAAAATCTCGAGAAGGCCCACCTGCCGATCGCCGGGCTGAGCGACGAACAGGGAATTCAGGAGGCCTACGCCTATCTCAAGCGGTGCAGCGAGCTCACCAACGATCAGGATATCGAGACCCGGGCCGATCTTCTGGCCGACTCTCTCAGCCAGTTTTACTTGCGCCAGGGAAAGATGTATGCCGAAAAACCCGATGGAAGCGGTGTGAACATCGGCTGGACCTACCTGTCCGAAGCTCTGCAATTCAAGTCGTCCGCAACCAGCAGTGCCGTCCACGATGAGATGGCGAGCATCCGCGCGATCCACCTGCTCAAATCCAGGCTTTCAATGAAAGTCGATTTCCGTGACCAGACCTCGCGCAAGGAGGCTGTCGATTTTGCGTCCCAACTGAGCGATGCGATGGCCACGGGCCTGGAGGCTTCGGGAATGAATGTCAAGGTTGTCCGCGCCCAGGAATCGGCGCCTGTGCAACCTGGATTTCAGATCGTCGGCGAGGTCATCCGCAATGAAAAGGGGACCTCGCAGGAAACCATTCCGAAGCAGTCGTACTACCACTCCGGGGAGCAGGCGATGCCCAACCCGGAATGGAACAAAATCGACGACGCGCTTGAGAAGGCAAAGAACAATCTTGACTCGGCGCGTAGTGCCCTGGAAGGTGCGACCTCGCGAGGAAAGAAGAAGGAGATTGACCAGGCGCAGAATACGGTTCAGGAGGACCAGCAGAAGGTCGACGATCTGCGCAAGCAACTGAACACGATCGCCCAGACAATTGCCCAGCCGCTGGAAAGCCCCTACACCTATTCGTTGGTTATCTATCATCTCAAAATCATTGTCGAGCTTCATTTCCGCATCATTGATGCCGATGGGAACGCGACCGTGCCCACTGTGACAGTCACCAAAGAGAATCCCACCACCGAATACTCGGTGAAGAACGACGTTAAACCGGAAGACACCCGCGGGGTGCGGAAGGAAGGCCAGATTCCCAACCTCGACGACCTGCTCGAACAGACCCAAAATGCGGCCCGCGATGAGCTGATCAAGATAGCCACGGCCAAAGTTGCAGAGCTGCCCGCGACCATTTTGGCTTCGGCCGACCGGAAGGCGCAGCTGGGAGACAACGACGGAGCGGGGGAACTGTACATTCTCTACATTAATTCCACGCCCAATGTCAGCACCCCCGAGCGCATGCGCGCCAGCCGGTTCCTGCTGACGACGTTCAACTTTAAAGATGTGCGCGGGACTCAGGTTGCCGACTGAGTCATCCTTGCGGAGGCTTGGCAAGAAAGTAGCTGGAGGAACGTGACCGAATCGCAAGTGCCCAGGAAGGTCGGCAAGTATGAGATCGTCGCTCCGTTGCGCGGCGGCGGAATGGGTCGCGTCTTTCGTGCGCGCGACCCGCGCATCGGTCGCGACGTGGCCATCAAGAAGCTGACTGAAGGGTACGCCGGCAATCCTGATATGCTGAAGCGCTTCTACCAGGAGGCCGGGCATACCGGCAACCTGCGTCACCCCAACATCGTGATCATCTACGATTTTGGCGACGAAGATGGTCAACCCTACATCGTGATGGAGTATTTGGACGGCGATCCGCTTGATCAATTAATCGCCAGCAATGCGTCTCTGCACCTGAGCGAGAAACTCGGCATCATGGAGCAGGTTTGTGCCGCTCTGGGTTACGCCCACACGCACGGCATCATTCATCGCGACGTGAAGCCGGCCAATATCATTGTGCAAAAAGACGGCGTCGCCAAGCTGCTCGATTTCGGGATCGCGCGAGCAGACGACTCGCACATCGACGGAGGCATGACCCGCACCGGCACTATGGTTGGAACCCCGGAATACATGGCTCCGGAGCGCTTTGATACCAGCTTGATCGTCGACGCTCGCTCGGACATCTTTTCTGCCGGCGTGGTGCTGTTTGAGATTCTCACCGGAACGCGGCCTTTTCCTGCTAAATACCCCGAAGTCGTGAGTCAGATACTCCATCAGGATCCTCCGGAACTCGAACGGTACTTGCAGTCCTATCCCCAACACCTCGACCGGATCATGAAGCAGGCGCTGGCGAAGAAGCCCCAGGACCGGTACGCCCATGCTGGTGACATGGCCTCCGACCTCAATTCCATGGCCGTTCAACTGAGGAGAGATCGGGCCGCCGAACTGCTGGGCGAAGCGCGCGCGCTCGCCGACAAGCAGGATCTGGCCCAGGCAAAAATCCTGATCCGCCAGGTGCTGCGATTCGATTCCCAGAATGCCGCCGCCAAAGGGATGCTGCAGGAGGTCAACCTCGAGATCGGAAGGCTCGAGGTGCGCCGCCGCATCGAGCAGCTGATCGCGGTGGCGACTGAGGCCATCCGCGTTCACAACTGGGACCATGCTGAGTCAGCCTGTTCGGAAGGGCTGCAGCTGGATACGGGCAACGTCGACCTGGTCGCGCTTCTCGAAAGAGTGAATGCAGGCCGTCAGATGCGGGAGCAGATTCTGCTGTTTCTGCGCGATGCCGAGATCGAGCGCAATCGAGGCAATTTTTCCGCTGCAGCTGAGAAAGCCAGGCAGGCCCAGGAACTGGACCCCTCCAACTCACGCGTCCTGGCTTTGCGACGGGAGCTGGAGCAGGAGATCGAGGTACAGGCCAAGAGGTCAAATTTCGAGCAGCTGCTCCAGAAAACTCGAGAACACCTGGCGGCGCAGAGATTTCCCGATGCGGCCAACGCCATCGACATGGCCGAGACTCTGGATGGAACCGATCCGGAGCTTCTCCTTTTGAAGGACCAGCTGACCGAGGCTGTCCGGCATGAGGAGAAAAACCGGCTGGTGGCCTCGCTGCAGGAGCAGATCGCCCAGGCCGTCACCCTCGAGCAGGCGCAGGAAGCGATGGCGCGATTGACTGCTGCCCTGGCGGTTTACTTTGCCGAGCCGACGCTGATGCGGCTCAAGCTGAAACTGGAACCTCGTTTGCGGGACCTTCAGGCCCGGCGGGTCATCGTCGAAGCCAGCGAAGCATGCCGTCGCCTTCCTTCCGACGAGGCTCTTATCAAGATCCGCGAGGCGCTTGCCCAATCTCCGGGCAATGCCGACCTGCTCAAGCTCGAGGCCGTCATGGTGGAGCGGCTGGCCCGCCAGGGAAGGGAACGCTGGCTTGCCGAATATCTTTCCAAAGCCCACGCGCTTCTTGAGGACAACCTCTACTTGGAGACCGTGAAAGTGCTGGAGAGCTGCCTGCAGGCCGGATTCTCTTCTCCAGAGATCGTCGAGCTGCTCGATATGGCCAAATCGCGCGCAGCCGAGCGCCTGTCACAGGAACTGGTGGAACGCAGCTTTCTGGACGCCAAAAAGCTGATCTCGGAGCAAGACTACGAGTCAGCGATCGATCTTCTGGGTCCAGTCCTGGCGCGCACGAACGAACCTTCGCTGCGTGCACTTTTCGAGGAGGCGACCGCCAAACAGACAGTGCTCAAGCAGCGTATTGACCGGCTCGTCGCCGAGGTTCAATCGCTCACCCAGCTCGGTCTCCATGATGCTGCCGCATGCCTGATCCGGGACGCTGCCGCCGGCCTGGGCGCGTCCAAGCGGGTTCAGGATCTGTCGGCAACAACCGCGGCGAACCTGGAACGGGAGGAAAAGGAACTCCGCGCGATCGGCGGGCTCTACGTGAATCTCGACACTCCGGACTGTGCGCTGGCCGTTCGTCATCTTATGAATGCGCAGGGTTCTTCGCAAGATCCATCTTTGGTCCGAGAGATCGAGAAGTGTCTTGAGGCCCGGGTTCAGAAGATCGGCGACGGGCACTTGCAGAAGGCCTTCGAAGCGGCGCGCCACGCCCTGGCCTCCGATGATGCCTTGCTCGCTGAGGACTTGCTCGGAGGTGTCTCCGGCTGGCAGGCCTGCTCGAGTCCATCTTTGGCGGCGGATTGGAAGGCCATTCAGGCCGAAATATCATCGGTCAAAAAGGTTTTGCGTTTCAAAAAGCGTTCCCGTTCCTAGGATAATGAAAACTGGTCTTATTCCATCTCTAAGAAAATAATAGCTGTCGACCGGCTTGGGCAAAGTCCAACAATCGCTACTACAAAATAGGAGCCGTCTTCGGTACTCTTCAGTCAGTCGTCCCATGGATCCGCTTGAGGTTCATCAGATCGGCCGCTACCAGCTTCTCGATGTCATCGGGAAGGGGGGGATGGGCATTGTCTACCGGGCGATCGACACCACCATCGAGCGCAAGGTGGCGATCAAGATGCTCCTGGGCGGTCGCGAGGGGGGAGACGCCGATCTTCTGACGCGGTTCTATCGGGAGGTCCGGTCCACAGCCAACCTGCAGCACAAGAACATTGTGACTGTGTACGCCCTGGATGACTTCGATGGCCTCCCGTACATGGTGATGGAGTATCTGGAGGGCAAGAGCATCAGTCAGCTCATCGGCTCTCGTCAATCTATCTCCATCATCGAGAAGCTGGGACTTATCTGCCAGGTCTGCGAAGGGCTGCAATACGCCCATGATCGGAACGTGATCCATCGGGATGTGAAGCCGGCGAACATACTGGTTCTGAACGACGGGGTGGCCAAGATCGTCGATTTCGGGATTGCGCGCATCGAGCTTTCCAGTACGATCACGCGCACCGGACAGATTATCGGCAGCATGTACTACATGTCGCCTGAGCAGACCAACGGGGTAGCCGACAGTCGCACCGACATCTACTCGACCGGGGTGACGTTGTTCGAATTTCTCACCGGAGAGGTGCCGTTCAAGGGCGTGGATCTCTCCTCCACGTTGCGGAAGATTGCCGAAGACCCGATTCCACCGCTGAGCAAATATCTGACCTCCTATCCGCAGACGCTGGATGGGATCTTGGCCAAAGCGATGGCCAAGGATGTGAACGAGCGTTATCAGACGGCCGAGGACTTCGCCTACGATCTGTCGCAGCTTCTCGATGCTCTCAAGCGTGAGAGGACCGACGAGTTCGTCGCTCTGGCCCGCCAGGCGATGGATGACGGAGATCTCGAACAGGCCCGCCAAAAGCTACAGGAGATCCTGAGGCTTGACCGGCGCAACCAGGCGGCCAACGAGCTGTATCGGCAGGTGCGCGAGCAGATTCAGATTCAGCAACGCTCGGCGCAGATTGATCATTTGAAGGCCCAGGCCGAGATGGCGGTAGCCAGCCAACAGTTCGAAGAAGCGCTGGAGTGTGTCGAGCAGGCGAAGCGGCTGGCCCCCGATGATGCGACTCTTATCCATTTGTCGGATTCGATCCGCAACCAGATCGAACGATCGCGAAACCTTTCCGAAGCTCTTCGCCAGGGTCAAGCCGCGCTCTATGCGGGGGATTTGCAGGAGGCCGGCCAGGCCGTCCGCAAAGCACTTGAGATCGACGACACGAACACCGAGGCCCGGGCGCTGGACACGCTGGTGCGCAAAGAGCTGGAAGACCGGACCAAGCGAGCTCAGCTCCAGGGTTTCCTCGATGATGCGCGCCGCAAAATCGCGAGCAAGAACTTTCTGGCGGCCCTGCAGACGCTCCAGCAGGCGCAGAGCATCGACCCGGCCGATTCCAACATCAAGGAACTTCTGACCTGGGCGGCCAGCGGGCACGAGCAGGAGAAGCAGCGCAACGAGCTGCGCAAGCATACCGACGATATCGGCCGGCTGATTGCGGAGGATCGTTGCGCCGAAGCCGCTGCATTGGCTGAAACGGCTTTAGGCAAGTTTCCCGGCGACGTGCCGCTGACCAAGCTGCACGATCTGGCGAGGCGGCAGCTGGAGAACTTGAAGAGACGGCAGGTGATCGATGAAGCCAGCGTGAAGGCCAGGGCGCTGATCGACGCGCGGCGGGAGCAGGACGCGATCCGGCTACTGCAGGCAGCGCTCGAGGACTTCCCCGGCGATTCCAATCTGGAGATGCTTCTCGACATCGCGCGTTCGCAGGCCGAAGAGAACGAACAGGAGCTCCAGGACCGGGAGCGGCAGGTCATGCAGCTGTCCGGTGCTCCGCCGGAAGAGCGCATGAAGGCGGCCGGGGAAGGAATCTCGCTTCTCGAGAGCTCGCTGGCGCGCAGGGTCCCTCTGCCTCACCTCGAGGAACTGGTCGCACAGGTTCGCGAGCTCACCCACAACGTCGCACTGTCGTCGCAGGAAGCCGCCCGTCTGGAAGCTGCCCTGACCGAGTTTGATGGACGGGCGACGAAACGAAAGGTCGATCTCGGCGCACTAGCCGAGACATGCAAGAAAGTTCGACAGGCGACCGATTCGGCTGAGGTTGATTCGCTCACCGACCAGGCGCGGGCGACCGTGAGTCAATACCCGAAGGACGACGTCTTCAAGCGGGAATTTGACCAAATTCGGAGCCTGGTGAATGAGTTCAAGGTGCGCCGGGACGAAGTCTCGAACCAGATTTCGAGTCTGCTCCACACCATGCAGACTTCGAAAAGCCTCGCCGAAATCGAGAAGGCAGATCAAGCAGCCAGGCACATTGCCGCCCTCTGGTCACGCGATGCATTCATTGCCAATCTGCTGCACCAGGCTGCGGCCTACGTCCAGCAGGCCGAACATACCAAGAGCGTCGCTCTGAAGGATTTGGAAGATCTGTCCCAATCGGTGTCGTCGGCTCGCAGTCGGGGGCAGGTCAAGTTTCTGAAAGATCAGATCGGCATGCTGGTGGCCGAAGTCGAGGATGAAGAACTGGCAGGCCGCGCTCGCGTCCTCGAGCAGGAAGCCGGGCGGAGGCTCAGCGCGATCGACGATGCGGTCGCGCGTTTTTCAGAACTGCGCGACCGTGCTTCTTCTGCCGATCAACTTGCCAAGATCGAACAGATCGACGGTGCCGCGGCGCGGCTGCTCGAAAGCGGCCAGGAGTTCGAGGAGACCCTTGATCTGCGACAGCAGATCGGCCGGATTTACGAGGAACGCAGCAAGGAATACCGGAGGATCTCCACTAGTTTTGAGCAACTGATCTTGAATGCAAAATCGGCAGGAAGTTCCGAATTAGAGGCGATCGTCGGCCGCGAGCAGATCTTGCTTAGAAAGTTTCCCCAGGAAACGGGTTTCGCCGCCCTGTCGGACAACTTGCGCCGGGCAGTCGCCGAGAGAAGGAAAGAACTCGCCGCCGAGCAAACCGCGACCTTTGATGAACCCGACGACGAGTCGGTCGCCACTGTCGAGCAGGCCGAACATCCAACTCTGGCGCCGCCTGTCGGCAAGGGTTCGGCGCGTCTCGGTATGTTCGCCGCCGTGGCGGCAATCGTCCTTCTTGGTAGCGGGGTTGGCTTCTATGAACTTCCACGGACGGTGCAAGTCTTATCGGAACCGGGCGCGACATTAACCGTCGGTAAATCTTCTTGCGTCGCGCCCTGCAGCCTGCGTTTGAAGCCGGGCGAGTACCTTCTTTCCGCGCAAGCCGCCGGCTACCAGCCGGCCAATCAAAGCTTGAAGGTAGGGTGGTTCGATTTTGCGTCCACGTCGACGATTTCTCTTGTCGGACGCGTCCCTTCCGAGGCCGCGCCGCCTCCGGTGGTGGTTCCGGGACATACTTTCCAGGAGCAGGCGAAGACGGCGAGGATTGAGGTGCAAGCGGAGTTTCCCGGCGCCCAGGTTTTTGCCGACAACTCCTCCAGCCCAGTGGGAGTCACGGACCGCAATAGCCGCTACCAGTTCCTGACTTCTCCCGGCGTTCACACTCTTCGCGTTGAGAAGCCCGGCGTCGGCGCAAGCGATCCGCAAACCCTCACTGCGCGAGCCGACCAGGCAGTCGTCGCGTTTCTGCCGCTTCGAAAGACGGCCGGCAAAACGAGCGACGCTCAGACCGCACAGCCGCCGAATCATCCGCCTTCTAACACAGCCCCGACCACTGCCAGCGTGCCGGCCTCCGTTCCTACCTTCTTGTCAGTGCAGGCTCCGGTGGGGGCCGAGGTGCACATTGACCAGCAGATCGCCGGCCACTCCACCGGCGGGGTTCTCAAAATCCAGGTCCAGCCTGGCGGTCATACCGTCGAGATTTTCCTGCAGGGGTACCAGCCTTTCCGGAAACAGGTGATCGTTGATGCGGGACAACAGGCAGAGCTGGTCGCCGCTTTGCAGCCTGTCCCAGTGGCTGCCCCACCACCGGCGCCGGTGACCAGTTCAGGTCCTTCGGCGCAGCCCGGCGTCTCAGCCGCCGATCGTGCGGCAATTCAGGAAATCTTGAATCACTACGCGGAGGCAGTTGGCCAAAAGGACGTAAAGCAGCTTCGTGTCGTCTGGCCCGATATTCCCAAGAATCAGCTCGATTCGCTGCGCGCTTTCGTCAGAGACCACAAGGCCGCGAGTATCGCCTTGACTGTCGTCCGAATCAGCCTGCTCGAGGGCGCACAGGATGCAGTTGTGACTTGCAAGCAGACCCTTCATTTCGATGGCCAGACGTCGAACGACGAGGTCATCCTCTACATGCGAAAGCTCACCACGGGGTGGATTATCACCCAGATTCCAAGATCGAATTAATATCTTTGGTCAACCCAGCCGGCCCTTAGGGCGCTCCCGGTTTCGAGCGCAAAACAGAATCGATTGAACTACAGATAACATATGCCGCTCAGCTTCTTATACAGCTGTTGCGCCTTTGCAAGCTGCGCCTTTGCCTCGCTGGAAGACGTGCCATTACCAGAACAGAGCGCTCTGGCCTTTTTGATCAGGCGAGCCAGTTCTCTTTTCAGGTCGTCAGAGATCTCTCCGTTTGGAAGCCGTCTTGTGGAGCGGATCAGTCGGATCACCATCTTTTCCAGTGTGAGTGCAGACGTTCCCTCTCCTTGACCTGCGTCGTCGGCAGCTTGCGACGGTGTGTCGGCGTTGCCGCTCAGGATCGCCCGGATCTCATGCCGCACTTCGTCCATGCTGCTACTGTGGCCTTCGATGAGCGTCTTGACAGCGATGTAAAGATGTCCGTTGATCTTTCCGAGAATAGCGCGATCGGAACTCATCGACAGGGTCGAGGCACTTGGTGCCAAGGAAGGAGACGACATTTCGATTCACCTCAAAATGCGATCCGCTTTGGTGCGAAGGAATTGGTGCGGAGGCGCTTGAACGTGACGATACGTCATAAGAGGAGTGGATAGATAGATTTTTTTTGAAAATCAGCAAACGCCGCTCGACGGGGCCAATGAGATTTCAGAGCAAGCCCGGGTTAGAGTGCGGACAGCCATTCGACCGGCAAAGTTCTGCCCGGGCGGACGGTGTAGTATCTCGGCTCAACCGGGATTGACTTGCCGGAGACGATGCGCCATTGGTGGATTTTGGGGCTTCCAGGCGGGTAATAGGCCTTTCTAGGAGATGGGCCCAGATCGGCTAGCCCATCCGGAAAGTCAGCCGTCAGCTCATACTCGTATTCACTCGGTTGCGGAAGCCTTGAGAACTTGTAAATGCGCGCTCCATGGATTAAGAAGTCGGTCGGCAAACCTAAGTCTCGTTCCATTTCATTGGGTTTCTTCCCAATCAAGTATTTGCCAAGAGTGATGTAGCCGCCCAGCCGAATGTCAATCGTCCATTCAGCGGGGCAGACCTTCACGGGCCGATTAGGGCCATTTGTCCGCCAGACTTCGCGTCTCATCGAGTCGTCAATTTCTAGCTGCCAAGGTTCGCGGCGCGGCATTGGAATCTCCATCGCAAGTGAAGTGACGCTATTCTAGCGCGGTCCGCCGAACCAAGCGCTCGACCGTTTCGCCTGTCTGCCGACCTTGCTTCGCTGTCGTGCAGGTACCGAAACGCGCCAATTGGAGGTCGCTACCCTCAGCGATTCATTTGAGAGCTTCGACGATTTGCACGAAGGAAGGTTTGACTTGGATTGACACGGCTGATGCGGCAATTGCTGTTTGAGGTGAGCCCGACCGATCCCATCGTCATCGCGGCCGTTTGTGTGTTGCTCATGCTGGTGGCCCTGGGAGCTTGTCTTGTGCGCGCGCGTCGAGCTGCGTCAATCGAACCGATGAGAGCACTTCGCACGGAATAGACGATTCCCAGCGTAATTCGAGCGCAAGCGCTCTCTGCCGCGATTTCAGGGGCAAATTGACGATGCTGCCCGGAGAGGAACGCTGAACTCTCCCGCTTTTGAACAGGAACTCATTTGCCTGGTGGATGCCTATCTGAGCAGTTGTTGCAAACGCCCGGAAGAATCTCGCCAGCTCTCTTCATGGAGCACGAAACGCCAAACATCTCATCGAACCCAGGAAGGGATAAACAGTCATTGCAAGGTGGCTCATTGGTGCATGCAGGCGAAATTGAGTAGATTCGTCGCAAGCGCTCGTCTTCCGACTTTTTTCGTACAGGCAGCGAATCCTGGAACGCTCCGCATGAATCTTAAGGGTGTTCTGGGAGCAGAGATGGGTTTGGATCTGGTCATCGTTTGCGTCTCTCTAGTCGTCGCTTCCGCCTTGGTGAGACGCGCAGAAGATCGTCGCGAAATGGAGCGGCACACCATTACGCCGGAGAAGCTGCGTGCCCTGCTGGACGCGGGGTCCGATCTGCTGGTGGTTGACGTTCGTCAACCCCTCGACTTGCTGGGCGATTCGGTGATCATTCCCGGGGCAGTGTGGTTTGCTCCGCGGCAGGTGCTCGATGATCCCTCCATTCTTCCTGAAAAGAAGGACCTCGTCGTCTACTGTACGTGTCCGAGTGACAAGACCAGCCGAGCCGTACTGCATCGAGCGCTGGCGATGGGGTTCTCGCGGATCAAAATCCTGAAGGGCGGCCTCGATGGTTGGCGGGCGAAAGGCTATCCGGTCGAGGCATATGAGAAGTCCTTTAAACTTGATACCGAACGGAGCAAGTATTTGGCAGCTGCAAGCTGATGGCTTATGTCCCGCCGGGGGCAGGGAGTTCGCTGCCGCCTGCCAGCTCGGGTGACGGTGCTTGGTGAGCACTGGCTTCCGCAACTCAGCAACGAGTGTCTCGATGGTGGTTTGAACACGGGCGATGGTGCGATCCTTGCTTTACTCGCCTGGAGGGCCAACATCGCAGGGTGGCTGCGCCCAAGGGCAGCTCGTCGAGAGTAAGCTGGATTGGCACCCCGCGTGAATCAAGTGCCGACAGGAGATGCTCGATGACTCTCACCCGCCGCGAATTCAGCCGCCTTGCCGGACTCGCCTCCGCTTCCTCATTCGTTCCTGCTGTCTACGCACAGGCAGGACAGCGGCCGATCGGTTGGTGTGTCGTCGGGTTGGGGCGGATCTCGATGGATCACTTCATGCCGGGCGTGAAGATGTCGCAGAGCGGCAGGATCGTCGCGCTGGTGAGCGGTCATCGTGACAAGGCTGAGAAGCAGGCCGCAATGTATGGAGTCTCCTCGAGCGCGATTTACAACTACGAGAACATGGACGCCATCGGCGACAACCAAGAAATCGATGCCGTCTACATTGCTCTGCCCAATAGCATGCACGCCGAGTACACAATTCGTTCCGCGCGAGCGGGCAAGCATGTGCTCAGCGAGAAGCCAATGGCAACGAGCGTGACGGATGCGAAGGCCATGATCGAGGCCAGCAAGGCCGCAAAAAAGAAGTTGATGATCGCCTATCGCTGCCAGTTCGATCCTTTGCATATGAAGGCTATCGAGATGATCCGCAGCGGGCAATTAGGGCAGATCCAGGCAATCGAGAGCGCCTTCGGCTTCAACATCGCAGCTGGCGAGTGGCGTCTGGATCGCAAGCTGGCCGGAGGCGGCCCTCTCATGGATGTCGGCATCTACTGCCTTAACGCCTCACGGTATCTCACTGGCGAAGAGCCGCACGAAATCAAGGCATATTCATCCGTCCTCGATCATGACGGACGCTTCAACACCGTCGAGGAGAACGTCTCCTGGACCATGAAGTTTCCCTCCGGCATCGTTGCCGCCTGCAACACCACATACGGTGGAAACATGAACGGCTACTTTTGTGTCCATGGCGCGAAGGGCTCCCTTGAGATGCTGCCCGCTTTCAATTATGACGGCATGCACCTGACTGGACAGATTGGCCGCGACCAGACAATCGACGAGCTATCGCCCGTCCGCGAGCCGATGGAGTTTACCCGCCAGGCGGACCACTTCGCAGAGTGCGTCTGGCACGACAGGACGCCGAAGACTCCCGGCGAGGAAGGCCTTCGCGACATCGAGCTGATGAGCGAGATCTATCAGGCGGCGGGCCTCCCAGGATTGTAGAGGGCTGAACTCGACAGCCTGTGACGACCTAGCGATTCCAGTGATTGTGATTAACCTGGTATTCGTGGAGCCGGTTGAGGTCATCGTTCAACACATCTCGATCGCGAGGCGACAGGCGCTGGTCGTTGGCAGACTTTCTAATCGAATCGATGACGTCGTTCAAAAGGCCGTTGTCGAACCGGGCTTCATCCAGGTCAGCTTGCATTTTGGTAAGCTCCTCCTTGGTTCTATCGAGGCGCGCATTTTCTTTTTCGCTCGCGAATCGAGCACTCCAGATATGGTCAAGATCTTGCCTGACTTGAGAAAACACGTGGGCACGCCATTGGTCACCTCGGTAGCGTTCCTCGCGTTCGTGGTACCAGTCCTGTGCAAGCGCAATCGACATTGCGGATGCGAGTATCAACGCTGCCGTTATTGTCTGTTTCATGTCCCCTCCCTTGGTCGATTCTCTCTGAGATATCGTAGCCGAGATGGGGCGCGCCTGTATTGCAGTCGGGTATTGAAATGCCAAAGACGCGGACAGTGCGGCAAAAACCGGCGCAGCGCCAGCTGCTGACGAGTGACGCCAAGAAGAATATTCACCTGAACGGCACGCCGGCGGACCTTCACATCTGCCGGCGGTGCCGGGAGGGACCACGCGAAGCAGGTATTGATCTGCAGTAGGTGTTTCCTGTCGAGGAATACCGGGCTGGAAATGGATCCATGAACATCGGAATGACAAGAGACTTCAATCAAGCCAGGTCTTGGGGCATTAATGTACTGCTGCTGTTGCGGTGGGAGGCGTGAGTCTGGCGGGAAGCCAGGCGGGGCCTCCGTCTTCCCACTGATTGTCGGTGAGTTGCTCCACGCCGGTGCCGTCCGCATTCATCACAAAGATTTCTCCGTAGGGCTGGGGGTTTCCGGTGAGCGGGGCTTCGTCCTTGAAGCCCATGCGGCTGCTGGTGAAGAGGATGCGGGTGCCGTCGGGCGACCAAGAGAGATGGGCGTCGTTGCCGCTGGTATTGGAGAGCTGTTGAAGGCTGGTGCCGTCCGCGTGGATGGCGAAGACGTTGAAGTTGCGTCCCACGCGGCGGACGAAAGCAATGCGATCGCCCTGCGGCGACCAGGCTGGGAAGTTATCGTAACTGTCGGTGAGGGTGTTGATGTGCGTGCCATCGGTATCCATGATGCGCAAGCCTTCGCCGTCAGGGCCAGAGGTGCGGTAGACGAGGCGCTTGCCGTCGGGGCCGAAAGACGCGAAGGCATTATTGTTGGCGCCGGAGGTGATTGTGTGGAAGCCCGTGCCGTCAGCGTTGATGAGAGCGACTTTGGCGCCCCCGTTGTCGGGCTGGATGGGTGTCTTGCCGCCGAGGGAGAAGTCGAGGAAAGCGCTGAAGCCGCCGATGCCGAAGACAATCTGCTTTCCGTCGGGCGACCATTGCGGCGAGAGCATGAGGTCGGTTTTGTAGCTCTTGCTTGTGTAGATGGTTCGAGGGGGCTGGCCTTCGTCGGTGATGAAGAGGCTGCAACTGCCATCGTTATTCACTGTGGTAAAGGCGAAGCGGTCGCCGGCGCGATTGACTGCGGGCAGCATCCAGAGGTTTGAGAGCTGGAAGTTAGGGTTGCGGCTCCACATGGGCTGAGGTTCGTTGGAGTCGACGCTTTTGGTACGGGGGTAAACGACCAGACGGGCGTCAGGCGACCAGGCCGCGCTCTCAAGGATTCGACCTTTGGGTCCCGGCTTTCCATCGGAATAGAAGAGGCCGGGTGAGGTCGGGTCGTTTTGGAGGTAGCCGATTTGACCAGTTGCGAGCACCCTGGGCGAGAGCTTGATTCCTGCGGGCGCAGCGACCGGAGTGGCATGTCCGGTGGAGATGTCGAACTGCACAAGTTGGTCGCTGCCTTCCTGCGGGTGGCTGTGACTGCGGAAGTCCCAGGTTTGCTGGGCGGTCATGCAATAGGCCACGAGGGACTTGCTGTCGGCATTCCAGGAGGGTCCGCCACAAAAGTTGCCGTGTTCAGAGACGCGTTTGAGGCCGGTGCCGTCGGGGTGAACGATGTAGATGTCGACGACATGCAATATCTCCCACCTGCCTTTCGCGTCGGGTAGATCGCTGCCGCGGTCGGAGGAGAAGGCAATCCACTGGCTGTCGGGCGACCAAGCCGGACGAAAGTCGCCGCCATTGCCTGTGGTAAGGGGAGAGGCTTTGCGCGTGGCGACGTCGAGTGTCCACAGATTGGCGTAGCCGGCGGCGCGCGTGGAGACAAAGACAAGGCGCGAGCCGTCGGGAGAGAAGGCGGCCTGGTCGTCGAAAGCGGGATCGTCCGTGAGGCGCTCCAAGACGGAGCCGTCGGGATGGACACGATAGATGTCGGCCGACCCGGCACGTTCCGACGTAAAGGCGATCCAGTCACCTTTTGGGGACCAGGCGGGATTATAGTCACGAGTACCGGCCTGGGTGAGGGCATGCTCGCCGGAGCCGTCGGCATTGGCGATGTAGAGAGCGGCCTGGGAGGGGCCGCTGTGGTCGAGGAGGATGCGGTCTTGTGCAACTGAGGGTAAACCGGCTTCAGCAAGGGCAACGATGCAAAGGGACAGAAAGAGAAGACGGGACATGAATCCTTCTCCACGAAGATGGTTCGATTTTGGCCTGGATAACGCGCGAAGTATACATTTCGAGGCATAGGGGCGCAATCCTTTTTCGTTGCCACTTCATGTGGAGGACGGCCGAGACCGAGAACAAGCGACCGCTTCGTCCGGTTGATGAGCGTTTTTGCCATTGTGGGAGCGCGTGCTCAGGGAGACTGACGCGATGCCGACGTTACGTTACAAATCCGGATCGATGAGCGATTGGGTGATGCTGCGACCGGCTGAGAGGTTCCGAATTGGCCAAGTTTCAAGCTATTCGGTGCGTAAAGTCTGCATCGGATCAAGGCGCGAAGCATACCAGGCCGGGACGAGGCAGGCAGCGATAGCCACGAACAAAAGGAGTCCAGCGACGACAGCAAATACCACCGGATCGAGTGGCTCAGTTTCGTAGAGCATGCTACGGATGAGGTGAACGACGGCGCCAGCCGCCGGCAAGCCGAACAGCAAACCCACCAGCGCCGGCTTCAGCCCGTCCAACAGGAGGTGGCCGAGCAGTACATTGCGCTGCGCGCCGAGTGCCAGTCGGATGCCGAACTCAACCAGTCGTTGGGTCACCAGGTATGCCAACACGCCATAGAGCCCCGCGGCGGCAAGAACAAGCGCAATGATGGCGAAGGCGAGAACCAGGATTGAGTCAAATTCCGAGTCAATCGTGCTCTTGCCAATTGCCTCGCGCAAGGTCATCACATTCGAGACTGGTAAGTCTGGATCGAGTTGGGCGACGACCTTCTGCACCGGGGCCGCCATCGAGTCCACGTCATGGGGGCTTCGCACCACAAGGGTGGCGAAACCGTAGCCATTCCCGTAGATCGGCCAGTACAGAGTGGGATTCGCCGGCTTTGCCACGTTCCATCGCACATCCCCTACCACGCCAATGATGGTCCAGACGCCGCCTTCATCGATCGTCTTCAGATGCTTGCCGACAGGGTCCTCGCCGGGAAAATACTGCTCGGCAGCGCCACGGCTGATCAAGGCGACGTTCGCCCGCTTTCCGCGCTCATCTTCGTTGAAAGTGCGTCCTTTGAGAATCGGTAGTCCGATTGCCGAAAAATATCCGGGATCTGCGCCGCGCAGCATGAAATCGAGCCCCTGGCCCTTCGGCAGCGGCGGGTGCTCCACGATGCTCATGAGATCGTCGCCATTCCATCCTTCGCCCGGCGCCGCGCTCACCAGGCCGGCGGACGAGACCCCGGGCAGGGCGCGGACCCGTGCGATGAGTTGCTCGAAAAATGCAATCTTCTGTTCATCCTGCTTGTAACGAACGTCGGGCAAACCGAGATGCAGAGTAAGAACGTTATCGACCGGCACGCCGAGATCCGATGAGCGCAAATGCTCGAAACTTTTGAGCAGGATTCCGGCTCCCACGAGCAGCACGACAGTCAGTCCCACTTCCACGGATAGAAGAAGGCGCCGCAGCAGCGCGCGAGATCTGCCGCCGCTATGCGCGCGAGAACTCTCCTGCAATCCGGCAAGAATGTTGCTTCGGCCCAAGCTAAAAGCGGAGATGGCTCCGGAGAACAGTGCGCAAAGGATAATGACAGTCAGTGTGAAGACAGCGGCCATGCCATCGAAATGGATGGCCTCGACGCGATTCATGTCATGGCGCACGTGAACCAGCCATGCCAGCGCTGCCCGGGCCAGCAAAAGCCCGAGTGCGCCGCCCGACACTGAGAGCAGCAGGCTCTCGATCAACCGTTCGCGCATGAGGCGTATGCGCCCGCCGCCCATCGCGGCGCGAATTGCGAACTCCTTGTTGCGCGATGCAGCACGCGCGACCAGAAGGCTCGCGACATTCATGCAGGCGATGAGCAGCACACATCCAGTTGCGCCGAGCAGGGCATAGAGCGGCGTTTTATAGTTGTGCACCGCATCGTCAAGCATCGTCCTGCTGATGGCGCCGGGATGGACCGCAGGTTCGGGATGAGCCGCCTTAATCTGCTGCTGCAATGCATCGACACGCGCGGTAAGCGTGGCAAGCGAAACCCCGGGGGCAAGCCGCGCGATGACCAGGAACTCATGGTCACCATAGGTGTGGAGGAGAGAGGCCGGCGCTTCATGCCTCACCGGCGTCCAGATCTGGTCTGCACCGCCTCCAAACGCTCCCGAATAGACGAACGTGGATGGCAGCACGCCGATAATCGTATAGGGCCTGGCGTCAAGCCAGATTGTCTTTCCAACGATTGCCGGGTCGAACGCATAGCGGCGTTTCCAAAACCCCGCCGTGATTATCGCGACAGCCGGCGCGCCTGGCTTATCGTCATCCGATGTAAACGATCGCCCCAGCATCGGCTGTATGCCAAGCAGCGAAAAGAAATTGTCAGTACACCATGCCGCTTCGACTACTTCCGGCAGCTTTCCCCCTTCGCCTGAAACGTTGTATCCCTGAAATGGGGAAACGAGAGCCATCTGTGCAAGAGACTGCATTGACCGCTGCCACTCCCAGAAGCTGCCCGCATCCACGGGAAGCCAGGGATGCGGATGCGGATGACCGGGGTCCGCTTCATAGATCAATGCGAGCCGTTCTGGATTGCGATACGGAAGCGGCTTGAGCAATACGCTGCGAACAACCGTGAACAAAGCAACGTTTGCTCCGATGCCCAGCGCCATGACCAGGATGGCGATGAGCGTGAATCCGGGCGTGCGGTGCAAAGCCCGGATTCCGATGCGAAGGTCGCGAAGGAATTGCTCCAGTCCATTCCAACTCCACGTTGCCCGAGTTTGATCGCGCAGGAGGACCGCATTGCCCAATTTGCGCAGAGCAACCAGTCGAGCTTCTTCTCGACTCATCCCGCTCGCCAGGTTGAACTCAATCTGACGGTCAAGGTGATCGCGAAGCTCTTCGTCGAGTTCTGAGCCCAACCGGTTGCGATGAAACAGCGCGCGCAAGCGCAGCGGAATTGTGTAGCACCACTGTTCAAGTCGCATCGCTCAGACCTCCGTAAGCCGCAACACGCTGGAAATCGCTGTCGAGATGCGCTCCCAGTTTGCCGCTTCTTTCTCAAGGTATCGGCGCCCGAGTCGAGTCAGGGAATAAAACTTTGCCCTTCTGTTGTTCTCGGTCGGCTTCCATTCCGCATGAATCCAGCCCTGCTGTTCAAGCTTGTGGAGTGCGGGGTAAAGGGAGCCATCGCTCACCTGCAGTACGTCTCCAGATACCTGCTTTAGCCGTTGGCTCAGAGCCCATCCGTGCAGCGGCTCAAGTGCCAGGATCTTGAGAACCAGCAGATCGAGAGTGCCCTGGACGAGGTCAGAAGGTTTGCTCATGAGTTTTGCTACCCCACGGTTACCGAGAGATCATACCGGAACTTCCCTCGGTAAGCAAGGGAACAGCCGAGATTTCATGAATCCGTACTGATCAAAGCTCGGTCGATATTCCGGAAGACACCCACGCGCGCATTGGACGACTATCCATCTCGCCCGAATCCTTCAGGGACGCGCACGTGCCTCCGGCGCACACTTTCAAGGCTCGCTGGTGGGCGAGGTTGTTGCGCCAGGTCAGTTCTTCGCGCTGTCCTCGACTCAGATCGGCCTCCTCAATCACCCTCGAGGCCAATGCCGCTTCGCGGTGGGTAATGAGAGCGCGCCGACGACGGACTTGCCCCTTCTTGGTGATTCCCGTCTGTGTGATGATATGTTGTTGCGATGCGATCTTCGTGGCTAATTCTCGTGTCTGCTACGGCGTGTTTCGGCGCTGCGCCGATGGGGTGGAATTCCTGGAATAGCTTCGCGAACATTGTGAATTCGCAGATCGTTCAACAACAGGCGAAAGCCATGGCCTCGAATGGCATGAAGGAAGCGGGCTACGAGTATGTCGTCATCGACGAAGGATGGTGGCTGGGACAACGCGATTCCGCAGGCAACATTATAGTTAGTCCCAAACAGTGGCCTGCCATTGAGCCCGGTCAGAAAGACGGCGACATGGCCAACATAGCCGCCTACATCCACAGCCTGGGACTGAAGGCCGGCATCTACACCGACGCCGGTCGGGACGGGTGCAGCATGTACCCGGACTCCGGCCCAAAGGTCATGAATACAGGCAGCGAGAATCATTATGACCAGGATTTCCTGCAGTTTTCCAAGTGGGGCTTCGATTACGTAAAGGTTGACTGGTGCGGCGGGGCGAAGGAGGGGCGCTCCGCCGCGATCCAGTATGCCCAGATTGCCCACGCCATCCAGAACGCAGAGAGAATCACCCGACGGAAGCTGTACTTCTCCATTTGCGAATGGGGGAGTCAGAATCCCTGGTTCTGGGGGCCGGGCGTCGGAGAAATCGAGAGCACGATATGGCGGACCGGCGGCGATATCACTGCCCCGGTTGTGGAGAGCCTCCATGATCCCGAACACGACAAACGCGTGATCACTGCTGGGAATATCCTCGATTCATTTGACGCAGGATTGCATCCAGAAGCACAGCATACCGGCTACTACAACGACCTCGACATGATGGTCATGGGCATGCGCGGCATGACCGATTCCCTTGATCGAATTCATATGGGCTTGTGGGCGATTTCGAGCGCTCCGCTGATGGTCGGCTCTGACCTGACGCGCCTTTCCCCGGCGACCTTGTCGCTGCTGACGAATAGAGAAGCGCTCGGAATTCATAATGACCCGTACGGATTGCAACCCATCAAGGTCGATGAACCTACTCCTGGGATTCAAATCTGGGTAAAACCGATGGCAATCGCCGGGCGGCGCGCCATCGCAATACTGAATCGCACAGACGCCTCCACACGAGTCAAAATCAACTGGAAGAAGCTCGGGCTGAAAGGCACTCCAAAATCTCTTCGCGAAGTCTGGGCGGGGCGGAATTCCGAAACTGCTGATGACACCGTCTCCGTTCCGGGGCATGATCTTGCGCTGATGATCGTGGATGGCGACGACCAATCCGCTGCGGAGTACTTAGCCAATCGAGACGGAATTACTGGTATTCAAGCGATGGCTGGGCCGACTTTCGCCCGACTCCACTACACAAATACCTCTGGCCATGTGGTCGTCGTGCGGGTCAAAAGCACGTCCGGCCTCTTCACCGCCCTCGCTCTCCCGCCTACCGTGAAGTCGGAGACCGGCACGATAGGTCTCATTTTGCCCCACGGAACGTCCGACCTATCGTTTGAAGGGCAATCTATTGCGATGCGCAAGCTGGATGTTTGTGCCTGGTGATGAGCGGAGTTGGATTTCTGCGACAACTTGGAACTCTGCCAACGGCAATCAAACCTTCAGCGCTGCTCGACAGACACGACTCGATCGGCCGCCAGGAATGGCGCTCGATTGCGGTCTGTGGAATTGTCAATGCCGGCCTTCGAGGAGCCTCTTGAGCAATCGAACCGCCGGCTTGATTCGCGTAGCTGGCGAATTACCAAATCCCAGAACGAAACCCCTCCGCGGTTCACTTCCTGCGTAAGAGAGAGAAAGCGCGGAGAGCCATAGCTTGTGCTGAACCGCCTGCGCTGCGATCTTTGCGTCCGGCATACGGTCGTCGAAGAGAAGAGCGATGTGCATGCCTGCCTTGTCGCCCACTAACTGGCATGTGTCCCCAAGTTCGCTTCGGACTGCTTCTACGAGAAGCCTGCGCCGTTCTTCGTATAGTTTGCGCATCTTGCGGATGTGCCGGGAGAAGAGTCCTTCGCGAATGAATTGAGCGAGTGCCGCCTGGCTGGCATGTGCGGGACACATGTCTGTCGCCTGTCGCACGGCGGCGAATCGCTCTATTAAATCGGGTGGAATCACGATGTAGCCAATACGAAGCGAGGGGAAGAGAACCTTGCTGAAAGAGCCGATGTAGATCACCCGGTGGTCCGCATCCATGCCCTGCAGCGAAGGAATGGGCATACTGTCGTATCGGTATTCGCTATCGTAGTCGTCTTCGACGATCCACGCGCCGGCGGTCTGTGCCCACTGCAACAGCTCAAATCTCCTGGTTACACTCATCGTGACCCCAAGCGGATATTGATGCGAAGGTGCAACAAACGCCGCGTGCGCGGTTCGATCGAGCTTCATTCCTTCCGATACGTTCAAGCCCTCATCATCCACTGGCACCGGCACAATTCGGCAGCCTGAAGCCTTCAGCACGTAGTGGATCAGCCAATACCCTGGCTCCTCAACCCAGGCTGACTCTCCCGCACCGAGCAGCACGCGGGTCGTTAGGTCCAGCGCTTGCTGTGACCCACTGACGATCATGATCTGGTCTGCATCGCAACGAACGGCGCGCGCCAATCGCAGGTAGTTTGCGAGCACCTCGCGCAATGATCTCAGGCCCATTGGATCGCCGTACATGAGAGCGCCGACGCCCATCTGGCGTGAGAGCCGCGCAATAAGACGAGACCAAATCTCAATCGGAAAATCCTGCAGGGCCGGTTGTCCCACCTGGAAGGGGCCCAGCGACTCCGCCCAGGTTGGCCGCTCATAGTGCGGAAGCGCTGCTGCGTTAGTCGCAGTCTCCCGCCGTCCCGCGAAGTTCGCGTTCCGCTTTGCTGTCGAAGTCGACTGAGGCAGAGATGCCGAAACAAAAGTGCCTGCTCCTACGCGGCATTCGAAATAGCCTTCAGCCAGCAGTTGAGCATAGGCATTCAAAAGAGGTGCGCGCGAAACCCCAAGCTCTCTTGCAAGTTCGCGAGTCGATGGCACAAGTTCCCCGACATGCAAACTGCCATTACGAATCCTCGCTCGATAGGCCTCGTAGATCTGGCGGTAAATCGGATTGGAGGCGCCGGCGTCGATTCTCATCGGGTGCGAGATGCCGCGCAATTGCCGACTTGCCAGGTTCCTAGTGGTCATATCATTTCTCGCAAAACCGGGTATTGTGAGAGACCACTGCAACCATATATCAATTAATGACGGGCGGCAAGCCGAATGGCAAATGCGGTGTCGCCGGAAGTAGGCGTACGGAGGCAACGACGAAATGCAGCAACTTTTCTACGCTCGGGCATGCTCTTTGAGCAGCGTGATTCTCGCTGCGACCCTTCAATTTGCGCCCGCTCTCTGCGCCGCCCAGGGGACGGTCGGCGGGCAGGCTGGGAGCACCTTGCGAGATGGTCAACACGATTTTGATTTCAATCTGGGCACATGGAAAACGCACATCAGAAGGCTTCTCAATCCGCTGTCAGGTTCCACATCGTGGACGGAGATGGAAGGAACGGTTGAAGTCACGCCCATCTGGGGCGGACGTGCACAAATGGAACAGATAGAAGCGACCGGCTCCTCGGGCAGCTTTGAAGGGCTGACCATATTCCTCTACAACCGTGAGAGTCATCAATGGAGTCAGACTTTCGCTAACAGCAGCAACGGAACGCTGAATGTTCCAGCGATTGGCGAGTTCCGGGATGGACGCGGGGAGTTATACGACCAGGAGGTCTACCGCGGCCGCGCGATTTTGGTGCGCGCTGTCTGGTCGGGCATCACGCGAAATACTCATCACTTTGAACAGTCCTTCTCTGCGGATGGTGGAAAAACGTGGGAACCGAATTTTGTTGCGGAATTGACTCGAATGGAGGGTGGATCGAGAGCCAGAGTTCCATCCGGCGCTTCGAAAAGCATCAATCACGACTTCGACTTCAACTTTGGCACATGGAAGACTCACATCTCGCGTCTTCAACATCCACTTACGGGATCGGATCAATGGAGTGAGTATGACGGGAAGTCAGTTGTTCACGAGGTATGGGGCGGACGCGCGAGTCTTCTGGAACTCGAAGCTGACGGACCGTCCGGACACATTGAGGGTGTTGGGCTGCGGCTTTACAATCCCCAATCGCATCAATGGAGCCTCAACTGGACAAATAGCGCCGATGCCTCGATGGCGCAACCCATGCTGGGGGAATTCAAAGATGGCCGCGGAGAGTTTTTCGACCAGGAAACCTACAACGGCAGAGGGATCTTCGTTCGCAACGGCTTCCAGAATATTACGAAGGATTCATCGCGCTTCGAGCAGGCCTTCTCGCCGGATGGCGGGAAAACTTGGGAGACCAACTGGGTGATGGAGTTTGTGCGCGAAGATTCCGGAAATTGAGAGTTCCGGCTTATGCAGAGTCTGCTCGCGGCGCTACGGCGTCGAGCGCAGGTTGATCTCAGAGGAGATGATGATGAAGATTCGATATCAAGCGTCACGCGTGCAGCTCGCCTTAATGCTTTCTGTCTCAACACTGGTCGGCACAGGTTCAGTATTGAAAGCGCAGCCGCCAGGCCGGCCTGCGTCAGTCGAAGCTTCGAGTCTGGCGTCGACGATGGATGCGCAGCTGGGCATGGTCGAGCGCGAAGTTGTGGGCGCAGCGGAAGCAATGCCGGAAGATAAATACTCCTTCGCTCCGGCCGGTGCAAACTTCACCGGCGTCAGGACCTTTGCACTCGAAGTGCGCCATTTGGCGACGTCAAATTATGTTGTCTACAGCGCGATCCTCGGCCAGAAGCCTCCTGCAGGGGTCAATGTTGACGGGGCGGCCAACGGCCCCGACGATCTTCGCACAAAGCAGCAGATTGTCGAATATCTTAAAGGATCATTCGCGCTGGGCCACAAGGGCATGGCGAGTCTGAACGATGAGAATGGTCTCCAGCGCTTGCAGGAGCTGCCCATTGCGATTCCGTTTCTCAACTCCCGTTTGGCTCTCGCCATCTTTAGTTTTTCGCATGCCTCCGATCATTACGGGCAGATGGTGGAATACCTTCGCATGAACGGCATCAATCCGCCCGCCAGCGCCGGCCAGCCGCCCGCGAACCCCACAGGCAAATAGACTCGCCGAATGCTCCACCCCACGATTCTTCGAACCGGTTAAGACCCACATGCCAAGTCACCTTAGTGACGAGCAAGCTCCGACCGACTCCTGCCAAAAACCTTTTTTTGCGCTGTCGCGTATCCCAAGGAAGCCGGCCTGCGTATTAGCAATGTACTCAAATCGCCGGCCCGGGTGTCGAGCGCAGTTGAGGACATATTCAATCAAGAAAAGAAGGATTGAGAGATGAAGAAGCTCACGTTTAGTTCAGTTGCACTGCTATTGGGCTTGGGCGCTCCTGGAGTGTTAGCCCAGGAGGCGCAGTACCCTCCTCTCAGCGACTACATGATGCCGCAGGCCGCCGAGGTGTCGCTTGCTAAGAGTGCGGCTCCAGCTGGTATCTCCGATCATGCAACAGTCAAAGTTTTCACCTCATCGGGCTTTCGTATCGTGCATGAGGGTGATAATGGTTTTGTGTGCATGGTGATGCGCGGATTCACCGGGGCTCCCACCTACACCCCTCTTGCAGTCCGCACCTACATTGCATACGATCCAAAGACCCGGGCGCCCATCTGCTTCGATCCGCAAGCCGCGCGCACTGTGTTGCCTTATTACGAATTCAGGAACAAACTCGCGCTGGAAGGCAAAACCCCGGAGCAAATAGCGGAAGCAGTTCAGGCGGCATACATAAGCGGCGAGATCCCCCAGCGGCGTGAAGTGAGCTTTGCGTATATGTGGTCAGCGGATCAGATTCTCGGTCCGGCTGGTCATTGGCATCCCCATATGATGGTGTTCGCTCCCTACTACGCGAATTCGATGCTGGGGGGCAATGCGGACTCGCAACACCTTCCGGCTGTGGGCGATGATTCGGGAACTCCCTTCGCAGTCATCACGATTCCTGTGGACGGAACCCTCGCGGTGAAGACGAGGCCATAACGCCTCTGGCATGCGCTCATGCCGCGCGGGCCCTTGGCCCGCCTGCTGATTCGAAAGAAAGCCAGATATTCGATTCTCTGAAAGGGCGACGCGATGACCGACACAGCATACCCAACTGAATCCGGTCCATTCGAAGCACGATATTTGGCATTTCTTGAGACAATTTCGAAGCTTAGACCCATTTTGCACCGCTACTGCGCCCGCATGACGGGCTCCGCGATGGACGGCGAAGATGTGGTGCAGGAGGCATTGTTTGAGGCCTATCGAAAGCTCGATCAATTCGAGGAAAGCCGACCGATGAAACCATGGTTATTCCGGATTGCGCACAACCGGTGCATCGATCTTCTCCGGAGCCGCGGGGTGCGAGACGAGGCTGAGGCTGCCGCCGCCATTCCGGAGGTCATATCGCCAACGGAACCAGCCATTTTAGGAATTGGGCACTTGGTCGAACGCCTCGTACTCACACTACCGCCCAAGGAGCGCGCGTGTGTGCTCTTGAAAGACATTTTCGACTACTCTCTGGAGGAGATCTCAGAGACGGTCGACTCCACGGTTGGAGGCGTCAAGGCTGCCCTCAATCGCGCGCGAACAAAGCTCGCGGCATCTTCTCCTGAGCGAAGTCCTTCTCGAACTGCGAACCCGGAATTGAAGCGCGTGATGCAGCTGTATGTCGAACGTTTCAATCGCCGCGACTGGGACGGGGTTCGTGAGTTGATTAGCGCGGATGCGCGGCTGAATGTGTCCGACGCTTTCGCTGGGAAACTTGCGGCCGCGCCGTACTTTTCCAACTGGGGAAAGTCGGCTTTGCCGTGGAGGCTGACGGTCGGAAGAGTGGATGACGAACCTGTAGTAGTCATACTCAAGCGCGGTGTAGACGCCTGGACTCCCTACTCCGTCGTCCGCCTGAATGTCGTCAACCAAAGAATCGAACAGATTGTGGACTATACACACTGTCCATGGGTAATCCCGGCCGCTCACACCGTTACGGTTGCCAGAACGGTTGTCGACGCGAACCAAACCTAGACTACACGCTTGATAGTTCGGATCATTCCTCTGATTGGCGTGAGCCACATCCTTGGTGGGGTGGGCTTTCTGATTCGCAGTGTGCCTCAATTGACTGGATGGGTATATGCGGGTCTCGTGATCAATCTTTCACTCGCGTTCTATTCACAACTGAATCGCAATGGCAGAACTTGGGATAAATTTGATCCGATTCTCGTCACGGCGTTTGTCTTTCCTTCGTACCCATTAAGACGCTGCAAGCCGAGAAACAGGTGGTCGATTTGATCACTGCTCGTCGGGCAGTTTTAAAAGGCACGTCGAGAGGGCCAACCAGGGTTCGACCCTTCATTGATCCGAAGCACTAAACGTACGAGTCGTTTATTTACTTCTAGGCGGCGAAAGTTCTGTATGACGAGAAAGTGTTTCGCCTCAAATCGCCCTGCGACGCCAGGTCCCGACACCTTCGATCGTGACTCCCATCACTGAGGCTCAGCCCCTTCAGCAACAAGAATCTTCGACGACTCGAGCTGCGCTTTTTCTACGAATGCTCGCGCCTCTTTATTGAGGTCTGCGCAGCCGAGTGTTTGTCTTGTCGTCTATCGAACCATCCCAGCGAGCGAGCACTGTTGTACGCCTGTTTCTTGGCAGGCGGTAGTCAAGAGACCGGAAACACCGATAAACACAGGGTCTCCGGCGTTCCGCATATAAGTTGAAACAAATTGGGGCTGAGCGGTCTCGGCCCCCTTTTTGCTGCAATCAACAGAAAACAAGGGCATTCAAGGAGAGCACATGAATTCAACCTTGCGTACAGCACTCGTGTTGGCGTTTATCGCTTGCGCGAGCCTGCTCTTTGTCGCACCGGCCGGTGCGCAGTCGGTCTACGGATCGATCTTCGGCACTGTGACCGATACTTCGGGGGCTGCAATTCCAAACGCAACGATTACTGTAACGGACGAATCGAAGGGAACGGTCGTGACAGCCGTCTCGAACGCTTCCGGCGATTATGCCGTTCCTCACCTCATTCCTGATGTTTATGACTTGAAGGCGACAGCCCGGGGTTTCAAAGTATTTGAGGCCAAGGGCATCTCGGTCCAGGCCGATACCGCGCCTCGCATCGATCCCACGCTTCAGGTGGGCGCAGAAAACACCACCGTGGAAGTCAACGCAGAGTCGCAGCCGGAGTTGAAGACGGACCGCGCCGATGTGTCGACGGTCTTCGACCAGCAGCAGGTGTCGAGCTTGCCGGTCGGCGATCAGAACTTCACGAACCTCCAACTGCTGCTTCCGGGCGCTCAGCTGCTCGGCTGGTCGCACGCCGCCGATGAAAACCCTCAGGGCTCGAAGCAGATTCAGGTCGACGGCCAGGCCTTTGGCGGCACGGCGTTCGAACTGGACGGAACCGATAACCAGGACCCGATCCTTGGGATCATCGTCATCAACCCGGCAATGGATGCGGTGACGGAAACCAAGATCACCACACAGAACTTCGACGCCGAACTGGGCAAGGCCGTGTCCGCTGTGGTCACGGCACAGACCCGCTCCGGAACCAACAGCTTCCACGGAAGCGCCTACGACTTTCGCACCGGGAATGCCAACCTGGCGCGCGATCCTTTCAGCCAGCCACCGGACTCTTATACCAAGGCGAACGGTCAGCTGCCTTCCATTCCAGCCGGATTGAAGAACCGTTTTGGGGGATCGATCGGCGGGCCGGTTCTGAAGAACAAGTTCTTTTTCTTCGGCAACTATGAGGCACAGCGGCAGAAAGTTGGCACCGCGGCCACGGCAACTCTGCCAACCAGCAATCTCACCGAGTCCGCGCTTGGAAACATCGTTGGCGGCGGATTCGACGGGAATAACAAGGTCGCCGGCGCAGACTTCGGCGAATACGAGAAGCAGTTTGGGTCCAACGGCATTATCTACGACACGACGAAGCCGGATGCCAGCGGAAACCCCACGCCCTTTCCAGACAACGTAGTTCCGACTTCTTATCTCTCTTCGCAGGCTCTCGCAATTCTCAAGCTGCTCGAGCCCTATGCAAAGACTGTGAACTACGTCGCGGGAACTTCGTCGGCTCAAACGGCCAACATGGATCAGAACTACCATGGAAGCGGCACGGGCCTGTTCAACAGCAACCAGTGGACCGAACGCGTCGACTACACGATCAACGACAAGATGCACGCCTTTGAGCGCTTTTCCCGGTTCTGGGATACGCTCTCGGGCAAGACCTTGTTCGGTGCAGACATGGGCGGCGCGGGATTCGGCATCGGCGGATATGGCGGCACATCAACGGGCGCCAATGACAGCCTTGCCTCGGGCATGGACGTTGCAATCAGCCCGAAACTGATTACGGACTTTCGTCTCGGCTATTATCGCTACAACGTCATTGACGCCAAGGCCGACCAAAACGTCGCCTTCGACAACACTTTGGGCATCCCGGGCATTAACCTCGGCGACTACGCCACCAGCGGCACTTCGGGATTCTTCATTTTGCCGGTTCCTGGGGGAACCTTGTTCCCGCAATACGGGCAGAGCCTGAATATCAACCGCTGCAATTGTCCGCTCACCGAGCGCGAAGACCAGTTCCAGATCGTGAACAACTGGACAAAGGTGGAAGGCAACCACACGATCAAGTTGGGCGTCGATCTTCGTTATGCCAGAAACCTCCGCGTGCCGTCGGATACAAACCGCACGGGCGACATCAATTTTGGCTCGGGGCCAACCTCGAACCAATCGCTGGCGACCCCGGGTGGATTGGGATTCGCTACATTCCTGCTGGGCGATGTGTCCAATGCCCCCGGAACTCCGGCAGAGACGGGAACGTTTGGGCGCTACATCGGAAACACGGGAGAAACCAACGCCAAGGAATTCCAGAAGAGAACATTTTTCTATGGACAGGACACGTGGCGCGTTTCGCCGAAACTGACCCTCAACCTGGGCCTTCGCTGGGAGCTCTACTTCCCGGAGACGGTCAACGCCGCAGGCAACGGCGCTTTGTTGAACATGAGCGACGGCTACCTGCACGTGGCGGGAGTTGGCGGGGTTCCCACCGACATGGGATGGAACATCCAGCTGCATAAGATGTTCGATCCGCGCGTCGGAGCAACCTATCAACTGAATCCAAAGACGGTCTTGCGTGCCGGTTATGGACGGAGCTTCGATATCGGCGTTTTCGGATCGATCTTCGGCCACACAGTTACCCAGAACCTGCCGGTTCTTGCGAACCAGGAAGTGTCTGCGGCGACTCCTTATGCCACCGCCTTCACGCTGGCACAGGGCCCACCGGCGAACCAGTTCCCGAAGGTTCCGTCGAGCGGCCTGTTGCCAAATCCGGGGTCCGAGGTTACGACGAAGTCCCGTCCGAATCCGCTGAACTTCCCGACAATCGACGCGTGGAACGTCAGCGTGGAGCGAGCTATCACCTCGACCATGTCGTTGACCGTAGCCTACGTGGGCAACAAGGGTACCCACACGCTGGGTGATGGCGACAACCGCAACACCAACCCGAATGAAGCAGCGATCAACCTGCCCGCCGCGTATAGCGTGAATGGGCAGGCCCTTCACTATGATCATTCGGTCGCGGCAAACGTGATCGCATCCAACGGCGGGACCTCAACAACCAACTTCCTGCAGCGCTACTATGGCGGGTCACTGGCAGCATGCAAAGATACCAACTACACAACTCCGACTGAGCCATTCGTGACCAGCGGGATGTGCGGCTGGACGCAGGCAATCTTCAACCAGGGTGACGACCAGAACACTCACTTTAACGCGTTGCAGGTCAACTTGCAGCAAACGATGAGCAAGGGGCTGGCGTACACAGCGAACTACCAGTGGGCCAAGGCCTGGGACTACGGAAACGGCGATAACTTCTATACGTGGGATAAAGCCGTTCTCTATGGACAGGACAGCGCAGTTCGCGACCAGCAGTTAACGCTGTACGGAAGCTATGATCTGCCCTTTGGCAAAGGGAAACAGTTTGTGCCTGATGCCAATCGCGCAACGGACCTGTTGATTGGGGGCTTTCAGCTCAGCACGGTCCTCAACTGGTCAGGCGGCCTGCCTTTCACACTCAACTACAACGAGGCTTCAACCAACATTCCCGGCGATGCACCGAGCTACCCGAGTTATGCGGGGAGCGGGCGTATGAAGACCAGCTTGACCAAATACGTTGCGAACGGCACGGGGACCGGGAGCCGGAGCTTCTACACCGCTCAAACCACCAACCTGCTGACCGATTCGGGAACCGGGATCTTCAAGAACCCCGGGGTCGACACCATCGGCAACGTTGGCTTTGACACCTACAAGGGGCCGGGATTCTTCAATACGGATCTTGCGCTGTCCAAGGCGTTCACTCTGTATGAGAGCCTTGTCTTCAAGTTCCGTATGGACGCCTTCAATGCGTTTAACCACATCAACCCGGGCAACCCCGGCGGCAACATCGAGTCTGCGGGCACGATCAGCGGCGAAGGAGCCGGTGGAGCGCCTCGTCAACTGGAGTTCTCGATGCGTGTGCAGTTCTAGCTCGACGGGCGATTCCAGGAAATGCATAGAGGGGAGCTTCGGCTCCCCTCCATGCATTTAAGGCTCACAAGTTCGCCATTCCAGTTCGCTGAAAATGGGTGTGGCCCCGCTTGCGCACTCGCAAACTCCCGGTCGCAGCGTTTCAGACGCTGGGATTGCGTGCAAGGCATGGCTTTGAGACCCGATAAAAGATACGCTCTGTTTTTTCGCCTTTCGACCCTGGTTTTTCGACTGCTGACTTAGGATAAGAACCGGGAGTCATGCCGATGTTCATCGTTCACGTCCAAGTGCGCGTCAAGCCGGAATCAGTCCCAGCCTTCACCGAAGCCACTCTTGAGAATGCCCGCAGCAGCGTTCAAGAAGCCGGTATCGCCCGCTTCGACGTGGTGCAGAACCAGGAGGACGCGACAAGGTTCGTGCTGATCGAGGTTTACCGCACGCCCGAAGCCGCGGCCGCGCATAAACAGACACCTCACTACGCAAGGTGGCGCGATACGGTCGCGCCGATGATGGCCGAGCCGCGCCAAGGCGTAAAGTACAACGCGATTTTCCCGGGCCCGCAAGGCTGGTGAGCATGCGCTTCGAGTTTGCGACCGCAACGCGCGTAATTTTTGGAGAAGGCACTGCCGCAACATTGCCCGAACTGGTTCGCGCTTTCGGCTCCCGGCCGCTGGTCGTGACGGGCTCCTCGGCGGAGCGCGCAGCATCGCTTATCTCCACGCTCTCGGCGGCGACTTTGTCGGTCCCCGGAGAGCCTACAATCGACTTGATCCGAGAAGGCGCTCGATATGCTCTGCAAGCAGACTGCGATGTCATCCTCTCGCTGGGCGGGGGCAGCGCGATTGATGCCGGCAAAGCGCTTGCGGCCATTGCGACCAACGGGGGCGAACCGCTCGACTTCGTTGAAGTAGTTGGAAAGGGCCGGACGATTGCGGAGCCGTCGTTGCCCTTCATTGCCGTGCCAACCACGGCTGGGACCGGCAGCGAGGTCACCCGCAACGCCGTCCTTGCATCGAAGGAACACAGCCTCAAGGCCAGTCTGCGCAGTCCGTTGATGCTTCCACGTGTTGCACTCGTTGATCCCGAGCTGACCTATGGGCTTCCGCCCGCGATCACGGCCTACACAGGCCTTGACGCCCTCACCCAGCTGATTGAACCCTACGTCAGCGTGCGTGCCAATCCGTTGGTCGATGCGCTTTGCCTCGAGGGGATCCCGCGCGTCGCGTGCGCTTTGCGTCGCGCATACCACGACGGCATGGACAGTGAGGCTCGCCGCGATATGGCCTTGGCAAGTTTGCTTGGCGGGCTGGCATTGGCCAATGCCGGGTTGGGAGTGGTGCATGGCTTCGCTGCTCCGCTCGGCGGCTCATGGAAGGCGCCGCATGGCGCTCTCTGCGCGGCGCTGTTGCCCCACGGCATGGCAGCCAATGTGGCAGCCATGCGAGCAAGAGCGCCAAGGCATCCCGCTCTGGAGCGCTACGCTGCTGTCGCACGCATCCTCACCAGCCGCTCTGACGCAGGCGCAGAGGACAGCATCGATTGGATACGCGCCCTCTGCGCCGAACTGAAGATCCCTGCCCTGCGCTCATGGGGAATCACCGAAGCCGATTTGCCGAACGTGGTCGAGAAGGCCGCTCGCTCGAGCAGCATGCAGGCAAATCCGCTTCCCCTCACCTCGGAAGAACTGCTGGCGGTGGCAAGGGCCGCCTTCTAAAAGAAGGGCCACGAAGGTAGGGCTCTGAACGAGATAACTGCGTCACAGCGCATGCGCAGGAGATTTGTTATCGTTGCCCGTTCTGCTGAGGGCATAGGATGCGCACCCGGTTGTCATTTCTGATTCCATGGCTGTTACTCCCACCGATTCTCATCGTGGCTCAGAGCACGAGGCTCGATCCTGCGCTCATCCAGAAAGCCAACCGTGGGGATGCCCCGTCGCAGTTCTTGATGGGGCAGGCCTACGCTTCCGGCAAAGGCGTCCAAGAGGACGATGTGCAAGCGGCGCAGTGGTATGAGAGGGCGGCCAACCAGGGACACCCGGATGCCGAGTTTGAACTGGCGGCGATGATCCTGGCAGGGAGAGGCGTGGAACAAAACCAGGCCAAGGCGGTGCAACTCTTGAACCGGGCGGCACGACAAGGCCTGGCTCGCGCCGAATTTGCGTTGGCGGGGCTCTACGACCGGGGCGAAGGCGTCGGGCGGGACTATGCGCTGGCTGCAGAGTGGTACCGTCGGGCGGCATTGCAGGGAGTCGCCGAAGCTCAACTGAACCTGGGTATGATGTACGAGAACGGCCTCGGTGTTCCCTTGGATTTCTCGCAGGCAGTCGATCTCTACCGGCTTGCCGCAAGGCAGGGGAACGCAACCGCGCAATTCAACCTAGGATTGCTCTACGACAATGGCACCGGCGTGAACAAGGACTATGCTCAAGCCGCGTACTGGTATCGCAAAGCCGCCGAACAAGGTGTTCCGCGCGCGGAGTTCAACCTCGGCGCAATGTATGCGCAAGGGGACGGGGTTCCTCGCGACCTGGCCGAAGCCTATTTCTGGCTCGACCTGGCCGCAGCAACCTGGAACGGCACCCGCGAGCAGGAAGCCGCAAGCGCCCGCGATCAAGTGGCAGCACTCCTGTCTCCAGCCGACCTGGCCGCAGCTCAAAAGCGGGCAAGGGATCGGCTGGACACCCGTAAGAAATAAACTTCACTTCACATCAGGAGAACACCGCTCGCCGTACGACCAGTGCGGCTCTCTTCCAATGGCGGCGTTTGTAAGAAATCACAACCACGCGCACACACAGCGCGATGGCCGCGCCGATCGCAGTGCAGATGGTGCGATGTTCAGCAACTTCGTCGCCAGGCACCTCGTTTAGCGCCAAGAGAAAAACAATGTAGCTGGTGACGGCGGTCGTGAAAAGAGCGTAGTTGACGTTGAGCAGTCCGTAAGCAAGCCAGGCGAAAAACAAAGCGCCGATGGCCAAGGTGACTGGGGACGCATGCACATGCGCGAGCAGAAAGCTTCCGGCAATCGCTCCGCACATGGTCCCGAGCATGCGAGCGATCACGCGACTCACCGTATCAGTCAGCTGCGGCTTCAGTACCAGCAGAGCCGTCATCGGAATCCAGTACCCGCTGGGATAGTGCAGCCGGCGGTAGATTTCGGTGGAGACTGCGATGGTTACCGCGAGGCGGATAGAGTATGGAATCGAGGAGTTGGCGAGCCTCTTCTGACGCACCGACTCCGCAGTTTCTAAGAGCGCTGCGCGAAACGCGGTCTCCTCTTCGCGAAAATAACGCGTAAGCTGAAAAAGGCGCGCGCGCAGTTCTCCAAACATTTGCAGCAATGCTGACGAAAGAATCAGTTGCAGCGCTCCGCCCGAGAACAAGAGCAGACCGCGATCGACGGCGGCGCTGGGCGGAGCCGGGAACGCCGATGCCACGAGAAACGTAATGATGCACTGCTGACCCACCCAGCCGAATCCTTCCGGCCTGTTGGTAAGAAGTCCGTAGCCAAATCCCCAGAGGGCTGCCATCGGTACGAGCAGCAGATTAGTGTGCCCGATCAAGACTCCGAAGAATCCGGAGAATGCCATCCCGAATGTGACAAAAACCATCGGAAGCAGCGAGGAATCGTCGATGCTGTGTTTCTGGCCGAAACCTGTGTTCACCGCCCCGCCGGCAGCAATCATCCCAGCCGCCGGGTGTCCCGCGGCGATGCCGATTGCCAGGCAAAGGGCAACCGGCCCAACGAGAATCATGTCCGCTCGAAGCGTTTGCTTCCTCCATTGGAAAATCGTGCTATCCGAGAAGACATGATTTGGGGTGGGCTGGGGAACGGGCGTTGCCATACTCAAAGATGGTACACATCGGCAAAGCCCTAATCCGATTCAGACACGGCGGGCTTCCTCCCTTCGTCTCTGACCGCACTCCGCTGCTTGCGACTACGCGCCTTGAAAATCCCGAAAGCGATACTCGAGACAAGAGTCGCAACAAACGTCCATAGAATCGGCGCCGACCATTTCTGCAGCGTTCCGGCCCAGAGGCGAACCGCCTGGCGTCCGTACGAATCTGCAAGCCAGGCAACAAGTCCATAGCGCAGAATGCGGGCTGCAGTGTAGGTAAGCAGAAATCGTCCTCTCGGCACGCCAAGCGCCCCGGAAGCAAGCAAGAACGGGCTAAGCGGGATCGGAGGGGGAAGAACCGGAAAGAGCCAGACAGCCAGGATGGGATGCCGCTCGACCGATCGGCTCAATGGCCGCAAAAAGCGGGCCGATCGCAATGCGGCTCGCCCTCCTTTCGCCCCCACCTGCCACGTCGTGTATCCTCCGACGACGCTGCCTGCCACGGCGGCAGACACGGTGAGCCACGGGTTTCCCCCCTGCGACACAAGCCACAAAAGCAGGAGATCGGTGCTGCCCGGCAATGGCAAAGGGATCACGGAGGAATCAAGCGCCGCGACCACAAAGACGCCGAGTGATCCCAGGTGCAAAAACCAATGCAGCGCTCGCACACGGTGAGCATGTGAAGGGTTCATCACTGGGAGTTGTGAATCGAAGGCAGTCACCCAAGGTTAGACGCCATTCGGCGGTTCCGAGCGCACGGAATCGTTGCCTGACCCCGCAAAGCCTTTCGAATGCGCGCCAATACTCAACAATCCTTAGTTTGAATACCCGAGCAACCCGACAAAACTCGACAATTTCCGCGCGGCATTTGAAAACCTGAGCGGTCAGGGCATCTGCATGCCTTTCCGGCTAAAGAGCCAGCTCCGCTGCGGCCGTTCAGGAGCACGGCGTCCATATTCGCAGGTGCCGCGAAGTTCGATACGATACTCTGCTCCATTCGCTTTTCTGATCCGATCGCCGCCTATCGACCTTTCCGGGCCGCGATTCTTGAGGCCGCCAAGGGACATGGAAAGAGCGAGCTCGCGCGAAATTGCGAGTGAATTCATTCACTCCACGGAGGGTCGGGGAAGTAAGTGAGCGGTTGTTCAGTGTATGTAGACTTCGTAAAGATAGACGTTAATCAAATTAACCCCACACAGCATCGATCACTTTCGATCCAAACAATCATGACCCGCTTTTCGCAAGAAGTGCGTTGAGGCGTGCCATCACCTGAAATGCGTCTGCGATGTAGACAACATCGGCTTTGCCCCGTGTCCAGCCGCAGTTCGGGTCAAGACTGATGGCCCGACGTTCGCCAATAAAACGCCAGCCCACCACGTGCGGTTCTTCGCCGTGGCAGCAGGTTGCCAGCCCTTTGGGGTGCCTCGGAGTTGAGCCGGTCTGGCCAACCTGGTTGAGATGATTGAGGAATGGCAGCACCGCGTTCCCGTCTCCGCCTTGGTCGACAAGTGATTTTGAACTGCCGAGCGAGGCTGCGGATAAGCGCAGGAATTGCAGGATCAGATCACCAGCCTCCGCCGCACGAATCTGTCCGTCGGGTTGCTTTTTTGTCCACCCCGCTCCCGCGACAAACAACAGCTTTGCTTCAGGGCGGATGGTGCCGGCTCCACCCTGATCGGGCGAGCGGAATCCGACGAAGCGCGTGCGAAATGCTGGAAGTTCAACGGCAAGCTGCTCGGCATGGGGCGCGGCAACCTCGCCGGACCACGGCTCGTGAATGCCCCCATCCATCAACAGAAACCAAGGGCGTGATGTGCGCGTCAGAACGGCTTCGATACGCTGCCGGTAGAGCCAGCGCGAAGCCTCGATGCCTTCTGTCCCGCCGATGGATGCGATGTGCGTGTCGATCTTCCCCCCCAGGCGATAAGCCACCGCGGCCATCACCCGCCCGAAGCGCGAGCTGTGCGGAGCGAGGACAAGGGTCGGTTGCGCGGCGCGACAGATGGCTGTGCAGGCTGCAGCATCGCTTGCGAAGCGCGGCTGTGTGAACGCCTCGCCAGAGACGGAAAGCACTCGGGCTCCGGCGGAAGCAACGCTTTGGGCGGCACTCTCTGCTTTGCTCCCGACGATTCCGATCGAGAGCGCTTCGCCTAGGCGGGCGGCTAATTCGTGAGCCGCAGTCACAGCTTCCAGCGATCCCTTACTGAGCGCTGCGCCTGTTTCGTCACAATGTGTCAAAACCAGAATGGATTCCATCACTCAGCTCCGATCCACTCGACGAGCTCGCGGGCAATTTCGTCCGGATTGAGATCTTTTACTACGCGCGTCGAGCGTTGCCGGCTGGGAAGGCTGACGGAGATATATCGCAAGCCATTCGGATCAAGCGCGGCGGTCTTTGCCTTTTGCAGAGCCGGCATCATGGTGCGCATGTTGGCCATGCCAACCTGGGGATTGTTGCGCGGTTCGGGCAGATTGCCTGTGGCCCAGCCGAGCACGGCTGGTGCACCTCCGCAATTCGAGGCAAGATGCTTGCCGCCTTCCACCCGCTCCAGGACTTCGAATGAACCGTCGTCACTCATCTCGACCCGATCGACTCCCTGAAACTGATCGGCGATGCCAAGCAGCTCGCCTGTGAGCTGCAGCGCGACTCCAGCCCCGCGGGTTGCGGACTCCCATCCGCCGAAAAGCAGGAGCTTCGTCTTGTCCAAACCTGCGATGGCGCTGATTGCGCCGGCAAGAACAGAAGCGGTGGCGTGCGCGTCGGTGAATCCGCCGATGGGACCATCGATGGCGATCAGTTCGAAGCTTGCCTTCTGCGCCACCGTCATCATCAGCTGCTGGAGTTTGGCTTTCGGCCCGAGCGAGACGAGCCAGACTTTGCTGCCGGCGCAGCTCGCCGCGAGATGCGCGGCCTCGTAGAGCGCGCTCGCGGCCCATGGATCGAGCACCGCGGGGAGTAACATTTCGTTTTTGATGCCGGGGCCGTTAGGCCCGGTCGCAGGTTCGAGGGTTTGCAGGGGATCGGGAGCGATTCCGGCGCAAACGACAATGTGGAAGAAGTTAGGCATTTTTCTCTCTCTTGAGTTCTTTGCGGCGCCGGACAGCAACAGGTGCATCTCAGTTCTCGGCCGAGTGCAGCCCCCCTGAACCAGCCCGAAACTCGATGTTGCCGTGCTCGCCGTCTGAAGATTGTGCGCAGTTCCACAGGCACGCGCCGCAGTGCACGCACTTCTCCCGCTCGAAGGCAGGCAAGCCCTCCGGCCCTGCAGTGATGGCCTGTCCGGAACACATAGCAATGCAGGTCTTTTCGAAACAGGAGGAGCACAGATTCCGATCGAGGAATTGCACGTGATCGGCAAAGCCCGGCATGGCCTGCACCTTGCCGCCGAGCAACAGTGCATCCTGTTGCGTGATGAGCAAGCGTCCGTCGAGGGGAATTTCAGGCCAGCCGCGCGCACTCAGCAACGCATCGTGCAGCGGGCGGTTCTCTGCTGTCGCTTGGGCGGCGGCCTGCTGCAGCGTGCTGCCGGATTTGTCGCCGGCAGTGAACGGGCGAATCTGCTTGTGCGCGGGTGGCGCGCCGGACTTGAGAGAAAAACGGCCAGCACTGAGCCCCGCCACCGCCATGCCGATCATGCCACGAACAAAGCCATGGTGAAAGCCATTGCGTGCGTGTTCTGCCCGCTGCGCGCCACTCTCGACCCAGCTTTCGCGTCGCCGTTTTTCGTATGTCCCGGCCAGGTTTTCCTGCGTAAACGGAAGCCCGGCTCTTAGCAGCTCCAGTACGGCCTCGCCGAGTTGCGCACCGGTCGTCCAGGCTTCATCGACTCCGGAGTTGGTGAGCATGTTGGTCGACCCGGAGCCCTCGCCGATGCGCGCGAAGCCATCGCCACTGAGGATCGGCTCGCCAGTTTTGCCGGACTCCGCGAGCGATTTGGCTCCCCATGAACGCAGCGTGCCGTCCTTGAGATACTGCCATAGCACTGGATGCTGGATGAACAGCTGCAAGTAGCGATAGGCCGTGCGCTCAGGGTCGCCAAGCGACGAGGGCACGAAGATGCCCACCGAGGCCAGCCGGTCGGGATGAACGTAGAGGAACCCGAAGATCTCCGGCTCAGGAAAACCGAAGGTGTGCCAGACCGTGCCCGGCTCGAGCTCAGTGTTTTCGGGCAGCTCGATCACCATCTTCATGCCGAGGGCCCAGTCGTGCTCTTCGCCGTGTTTGAATCTCTTGCTGAGAGCGCGGCCGACAGCGCCGACGGGCCCATCGCCGACAACGGTCAGGCGTGCGCTGACATCCATGCCGGGCAGAAAGCCGTCGGCTGGTTCGCCATGCTTGTCCACGCCCTGATCGGCAAGACGGACCCCAAGGACGGCGGGCTTGTCTGCATCGTCGGCGAAGATCGGGCTGCCCACCGGCATGCCAGGCCAGATCTGAGCGATCCCGCTTGCCATGATCTGCGAGGCGACCCACTGGTTGAACTGGCCGATCGAGAGGATCAGGCCGTCGTGTTTGCGCAGGAATGGCGGTGTCCAGGGCAGTTCGAAGGCGTGATTTCTTGTGACCGGACGAAGAAGAAAGTCGGCGACGCGCAAGATGAACGAGCGCCGGCTGGCGCCGATCGGGTCAAGTAGGTAAAGGATGCGCTCTTGGCTGATCGCCGCGGCCATCGGGATCTCGGTGGGATCGAGTGCGGGAAAGCTTGCGCGGATTCCCCGTGCGCGCGTGACTACGCCGCTGACGCCGGCGGCAAGATCGTCGGCGCGCTCATAGCAGATCACCTGCAGTGGCATGCCGGGCGCAATCTTGCTCTCGAAGGCCGGATCGGCGGGATTCTCGTCCCACGCTCGGGTCAGTGTGGTGAGGAAGCCGCCCATGGCGGGGCCGAAGCCGACGCATGCGATGTCGACGTCGGTTGCGGGGCGTTGCACCTCCGAGCTCATGCGGGATAATCCAGCGCTTCAGGAATCATCACCTGGCTGACATTCTCGGCAGCCCGATCTTTGGCCAGGCGCGCACCGGTGAGACACGTAGTCAGCTTGCTTTGAAGGCGCAGGAACTCGGCCGAGCCAGCACATCCGGCGCAGGGGCCGGCCTTCGGGGGATAACCGCCATCGATGCTCACGACGTCGACTGCCATCGCCATGATTCCAGGCATAGTCTCTTCGAACTCCTCGAGTTCCGCGGCCATGAAGCAGCTGCGATGCTCGGTTTCGTCCCACGAAGGATGACGCGTATAGCCGAAAACCAGCTCCGCACAGATGCGCGAGACTTCGCCTGCCGCCTGCGCCGCCTGGGTGTGGCAAAGGTCGCTGAGAAATTGCACGGTGCCTTCGAGCCCCACATCCGATCCCGCACTCTCCGCGCCCTGTTTTTCCAACTCCAGCACATCGAGAATCTGGCAGCGCGAGGCCACCAGCCAGCTGAGCGCATCGGCCAACGCAAATGTCACGCCCTGCCGCTGCCCTTGATAGAGCTTGTTTCCCAACGCGTCGGTTGCCTTCTGCAGGTAGCTCAAAGTCCACGACCACAATTTCATGGCCGAGGCCAGCGTGCAGGCTCCGGTGCCGGGGTGCGTCGATGCGATCGAACGCATCCCCCTTGTCCATGCGCTAAATTGCGCCAGGAAGACTTCGTTGGTCATGGTGATGGTCAGCTGGCGGCGCTGCACGGCTTCGGGACCTTCGTAGGTTGCCTCGAGTTGCGCATCCATCCACTTATTGGCCAGAAAGCCGGGGCAATCTTCAGTGATCCCATAGCCGCCCATCAGGCTCACCGCCTCGCGCATCATGTTGGCGCCATGGCCGGTGTTCCACAGCTTGGTGGCGGGGCAGAGCACGTTGGCTTCGGCATCTTTCAATGCGAATTGCACAAGCGGGTCAGCTTCCAAATCCGCGCGACGCCCATCTCCCTCCTTGAGCGAGAGCAGCTCGATGGCACGCTGTTCGCTCTCGCGGAGGGCCTTCATCTCCGCGCGACCGCCGCTGATTCCGCGCTCGTTAAGGATGGCCGTCTTTTGCTTCTCGAGCGGATCGAGTTCGTCGAAGAGCCGCGCAGTGGCAAAGCCGAGCGAAGCTGCGGCTTCGCCCGTGGCCCACACGTCGACAAGGCGGTGCAGCGCATCTTCGCGTTGCTGAATTCCCTGCACGTAGCGAATGGAGCCGGGCTTGGCACCTTCGGCTCCGCGGAAGCGCTGGCGTTGATAGCGAATGACCGGCTCGACGGCGGAAAGGAGCTTCGCCGCGGTCATGAGGCCAACCGGCACCCGCGTACGACGAAAGACCGCTTCAATAATCTCGCTGTGATTGAAGTTCGGAACGATCACGCCGTCCTTCACCGTGTATCCGCCGACGATGCGGCTTGCGGGGACGCGCAGTTGGAAGGCGGGATCGCCGGTAGACGAGAGCTGATGCACGAGCTTCTTTGTCGCTGTGCCGCGGTCGAAGGTTCCTTCGTCGGTTTCTTCCAGAATTACCACGCAGCTGCCTTTGATCCGCTTATCATCGGAGTTCACAGCGGCGGTGACGAAGTTGGCGAAGGCGATGCCGGTGATGAAGCGGCCGCGTTTGTCTACCTGCAGCCAAGGCTCCTTGCCGTCTTTCCACTCGGCCACTCGTACCTTGCCGCTCAGCATTCCGGTGTCGACACCCACATAGGGAACGGGCTCGGTCAGCGCGAAAGCGCCACGCCATGGCTTGCGATCTTCTCCAGCTTGCGGAGGAGCAGCGAGCTTCTTATAGTGCGCGACCTGGTCGGTTGTTCCTCGCTCGTGGATGGGAGAAAGCGCGAGGAATCCCGCCAGGCTCGCGGTAGCGGCGCCGCCGTCGACCCACGCCAGCTCAAATGCCGCCAGTCCCAGCGCAAGATTTTTCGGCCCGGAGATGAATCCGCCTTCTTCCGGCTCCATGAACGCGGCCGTGATACCTGCGCCGTCGAATGCGTCCATCATGTCGGCTTTTGCGGCGGTCCACTCGTGGGTATTTCGCTCCCCTGCGGCGACCAGCCGCGCCACGGTTCCGCGGGCCACACCGCGAGAGGCCTGAACAAGCATCTGCAGGTCAAACCGGTCAACAAAACGCCATTGGATCTGGCGCACCGCGTCGCCGGGGAGGGTAAGCATTCTCTTTGTTTCGGGTACCGTGATCGCGCCCATCGAGCGGCTCCTCAATCAGGCAAATTGTCCCCGAGTGAGGGCTTGATGGAATGTGACTCACATCACCTGCGAAGACGGGCTTCGCCGTGGCAGCCGTTTAGCATCGCTACCACAACAGCTTCAGGGCGAATTGAATTTGCCGCGATGTGGTGGATGTGCTGGTTACGACACCCGCGGTTGGTGAAACCCCGGCCGGGGTGAACACGACAAGATTCGGCGTATTGAAATTTGCGTGATTGAGGATATTGAAGAACTCCGCGCGGAACTGGGTCGAGAATCGTTCGTGGATCGGAGTGTCTTTAAGCATCGAGAAATCCCAGGTCGCGATGCCCGGCCCGATGAGCGAATCGCGGCCCAGATTTCCATAGAAGCCACTGCCCGAGGGCGGCGCGAGGAAGGCTGCGGGATTGAACCACTGCGTGGGCTTTCCGAGAATCGCCGATCCCGAGAATGACGGATTCTTGAAGGGACGGACGGGATTCTTTGTGTCTCCATTATTGGAAGGGTTGTAGCTCAACTGGGGCGTAAAGGGGAATCCCGATTGCACCGTCACGATGGAATTTACCGTCCACCCTGCCCCGAGCGCGTTCGCGACTCCGCCGGGTTGACTGAGGAATGGATGATGCGCTGCGAACGGCAAATCGTAGCTGCCGTCGATCACTCCCACGTTGCGCACGTCGTAGGTAGCCGGGCCCCAGTCTGCTCGCACGTGAAAGGGATTGGACACAAGGCCGGGCGCGTTGCCTGCAGTCGTCGCATTCAGCGAGTCTCCGTCGTCAAGAGACTTCGACCACGTGTAGACTCCGCGCAGCAGTACGCCATGACTCATGCGATGATTGAAGTCCGCTTGCATTGCGTTATAGGAGGACGTGCCGACCGAGTACCATGCCCATGCGGCCCCCAGAGCGGGATTCGCCAACGGCGTTCCGGCGGGAATGAAATAGGTGCCGCCGGGAATTGCGGCTCCCGCCAGCGGCGCCGGGAAGTTGCCGGGAAACACAGCCGGGCACGGGGAAGCGGGGCAGGCGGTGGGTGTGGGCTCATTGTCGTCAAGGCTGACGATTTCGTGGTATCCATGCGAACCGACATACCCGAGCGTGAAGACAGTGTTCGATGAAAGCCCCTGCTCCACGCGGAGTGAGTACGAGATCAGCGTGGGCGTATGCATGTCCGGTTGCACTCCGGCCGGCGCTACCTTGGCATTCGCAGGCACGGGCGAGATCGGCAGCGGCAGCGACGCTACGGGAAGGTTGGCAATGCTGTAAGAAGGATTAAAGGGCGCGTTCTGATCCATGCGATAGCCGAGCGCGTCCTGGAGGTCGTTGTACATACCAAAACCGCCGCGAATCACGGTTTTCGGTCCTGCAGGGCTCCAGGCAAATCCAACCCGGGGCTGGGGCAGAAACTTGGCGCGATTCGTGGTGAAGGTTGAGCTCGAAATGCGCGGCTGGGTTTGAATCACGCCATTGCTGAAGACAAAAGTCGAAGCGCGTCCATGCGCCTCGTTCCATCCCGTCGTGAATTCGTCGCGAAAGCCCAACGAGAGCGTAAAGGTTGGAGTCAGGCGCAACGTGTCCTGCACATACCATGCCCCGAGCAGCGAGCGCCAATTCATCTCCGTAGGCGCCGGGTCATAGAGAAAGCTCCCCACGGTGCCCTGCAGGAATTGCTGCAGCCCGGTAAAGGTGGCCTGGCCAAACTGCGTCAGCGCGAGATCCTCATTCGACTGCAACTGCTGAAACCACACTCCGGCGCTGAGATCATGTCTTCCGCTGGTGCGAATCACATTGTCTTGATAGGTGTAGAGATTGCGGTCAATGTGCAGATGGCTTCCCGTGTTGCTGCCGGCCTGGCTCACCTGGGCCGCGGGGTTGGCTGCGGCGCTTCCCCCCACCACTACGGTCCCAACCGGCCTGCCGGCCACGAAGCCGTTCACCGCGGCTGCGGGCGTCCCCGGCGTTGGTTCGCCCGTGTAGAAATACGCTGCGCGCGAGTAGCCCACACGCGCGGAATTGAGCATTTTTGCTGAGAACACGTGCGTTTCTTCAACGCTCGCAACCTGCTCGCGCAGCGATTCCACATCGGTGCTGTAGAGGTTGGCGCTGGTCGGCGTTACATCCGCGCTGTCATCTACCGTGTAAACACCCGTAAGCAGATCCCTGCTCGAGAAAATCTGATCCACGCGCGCAGTCCCGAAGTCGTCGCGAATGGTTTGCAGGGGGCTGTTGAAAGCCTCGGCGATACCGCCGAAATCCGGCGCATTCGCGCTCTGCGTGGGCCACAACGCCAGCAGCGGAACCACACTCGGCGCCACGCCTACATGCACCAGGCCCGACGATGGGCAGGGGTTCGGCGCAGGCGTCACGAGTTTGCACGGCAGCAACCCATTGCGGGCATTGGTGTCGGGAACCAGAGCCACGCCGGTTTGGTGCAGATGCTGGGTCAGGCCCTCGAAGTTGGCGAATGCCAGTGTCTTGTCCCGCCGGATCGGGCCTCCCAACGCACCTCCAAACTGATTGCGCTGAAAGGGCGGCGCCGACCCTTTATCGAAGTAATTGCCTGCGTCCAAAACATTATTGCGCAGGAACTCATAAAGGGAACCGTGCAGCTGATTCGTACCGCCCTGCGTAACGATCAGCACTTGCGCGCCGGGCCGCTTGCCGTATTCGGCGCCGTAGGTATCGCGCAGCACATTGAACTCCCGCACCGCATCTACCCCCAACAGTTCCTGGCTGGTGCCTCCGGGCTGCATATTGTTCTCGGCCGCCCCGGTAAACTCCACTCCGTTCAGCAAAAACAGATTCTGTTGCGGACGACTGCCCGAAACGGAAAAGTTGTTGCCCACCGTGGAATTGGAGACACCGATGCCGCCCGTTTTCTCGGCGGAGAAGTTGACGATACCGGGATTCAGCGTCAGCAACTCGTCGAAGCTGCGGCCGTTCAGCGGCAGGTCTTTGACCTGCTCGTCGCTCACGAGTCCAGAAATATCGGCCGTGGTCAGGCTTACGGGCGATGCATCGGCATTCACCACAACCTGCTGCTGCTCCCCCATTGGTTTCAGCTTGAGGTTGACCTGCGCATCCTGGCCAACGACGAGGTGGATTCCAATTCTCTTCTCTGAAGAAAAGCCTTGCTTGTTCACGACGACTTGATAGTCCCCGACGGGCAGCGACATCACGCGGTAATGACCGGAGCTGTCGGTGGTTAGATCGCGCTCCAAGCCCGTATCGAGACTCTGCACCGAGACATCGGCTCCGGCTACCAGCGCTCCCGTTGGGTCGACCACGGATCCGCCAATGCTCGAGGAAGCCTGAGCTTCGGCACTAGGGGAAAGACACGCGAGGGGGAACATGCAGAGGATAGCGGCAAAAATCAAGCGAAGAACAAAGCACATTCGCAGATCAAAGCGATTCACGGTAACCTCGGAGGCTGTTCGCAGTGGGACGGACCCGCACAATCATTCGGAGGCTCGGTCCGATTCGATCCCTGTCGCGTTAAAGTGCCCGCTGGGAAGGGTTCAGGGATGTCAGGTGGCATGCTTCATGTAGGGAATGGAAAATCCGCCAGCCCACGTGCTTTCTTGTTCGACTTTATATAGTTCAATCCAAAATCGTCAATAATTTTGCAGCAAACCACGCCAATTCGAGCTGCCAATGACCCGAATCTCTTGGCTTTTGGGGTTGCGTGATCAAACCGGGGAGGAGATCGCGTCTATCTTCCGATGCTGCGGGTTTCCAGTTCCGACGGATCAAGAATCGTAACCAGCGAGCCGCGCAGTTCCAGCACTCGATCCTTTTGCAGATCGCTCATCGTCCTTGAGATGGTCTCCCGCGATGCGCCGATGCAATCGCCCAGTTCCCCGTGAGTCATTGGCACGCGAAAACGACGCCCGCGATTGGTCTGCTGACCGGCAGCACTCCATTCCAGCAGAAGCCCGGCTAGTCTCGCTTGCGCGGAACTGGCCAAACCCATTGTGCGCAATCGTGCGATGTTTCGAAAACACTCCCTGCTCATCTCGCGCCCTGCGCTTTGACACGCCGCTGGATGCCTCAGCAAGAAGCCCATGAATTCCTCCTGTCGGATAGATGCAATCGAGCACGGATAGATGGTTTGAGCGGTCATGCACTGACTCTTGCCCGCGAAAGCGGCGGCTAATCCGAGCAAGTCGCCGGCACACGCGTTTCTGAAGATCAGTCGACGGCCCGAGCCGGCATGGACAAACAGGCGCACTTCGCCATCAAGGATAATCTCGACAGACGATGACCTGTCGCCTTCGGTAAACAGGATCCTGTTCGGCTCGTAGTTTTTCAAGCCTGCGAGAGAGAACAGATCTTCCAGCGCTCCAAAGCTGAGCGACTGAAGAAACTCGCCTGCCAACGAACCATGGGATACGCAATTCGACTGAGCCGCGATGTCACTCATGAATCCAGGGCCCTCAACTTCGTCTCAATCGTGCAGAAGGATGCGGCAACTCTACTGGGTTTTTCATCAAATATCAACCACTTATGCGTATTTCTAATGGCGTCAAGAGATTTCTAGAGAAAGGAATATCGGTTCCGTCCGTGCGAGCTTTCTCTTGTCATATCCAATGTTAATTACTTTGTAATTATTTGATTGGTCATGATAGGAAAATCCAGCACAGTGAATAAGAGCGTGCGCCTGGCGGTTCGCGTGGATGCTATCGCGCCATTAGCCTAACTTATCATCCACTAACTTCGCGTCAGCAACCATGCAAG
>DATJMC010000091.1:0-54514 GCA_035508975.1 Occallatibacter sp. | reverse complement strand
TGAACGTCGATGCGGCTGAAGTGCATGGAGACTGTGTAGAGGCCGAGGCCGTGATCGATGATGACGCAGTTGCCTTCGTAGTAGAGGGGACGCGCGAGGACGACGGTGCCGCTGTTGGAGGCGCGCACGAGGGTGCCCATGGGGGCGCGAAAATCCATACCTTTGTGAATGCTGGCGAGCTTGCCGTTGAAGGTGCGGCGGGTGCCGAAGCTGTCGGTAGGCGGGGATTGCACGGGTGCGTGAAATGAGCCGGACCAGAGAGGCTCAGTGGCACTGGAGGCGAAGGCTTCCTGCTTGATCTTGCTGTCGGCTTCGATTTGCTTGAGTTCGTCGGGGCCGGGGGAGACGAATTTAGGCGAGACGGTGAGGATGCCGGTGCGGTAGTGCGCGGGATGAACGTCGATGGACTGGGTGATGTCGTGCGTGGTGTTGTTGGCGGTGTGGAGGTGCAGGGTGAGCGTGGATGGGCCGGCGGCCGCTTCGACGTCGACGCCGGCGAGCGCGAGCCAGGCGTGGTGGTCGTGTGAGGGGAAGAACTGGATTTTGCGGCCGAGCCATTCGCCGTCGGCGGAGGTGATGCCGGATGCGGCGATGCGGAGGAGTTCGGGGGATCCGGCTTCGACGTTGGCAGGCGTGAAGGTGATGGCGGGTTGCTGGGCGTGGGCGAAGATGGCGGTGACGAGGAACAGCAACGCACGGACCAGGAAGTGGTGAATGGGAATTAGGGCCTCCCAGGTCTCAGGGTCGAGACATGGGGCACCCAGCGTTGCGCGGGTTGAAATGTCGCGAGAAGCAGATTGTTCGCGGGGGAAACGGCGAGAGCCGGTCATGGGATCAGCATAACCGGCTCGCTTTGTTCTGGGGGCAACCTGTGGTGGGGCTCAGATCATTTATTTGGGTTGATTCACACCGTTGTGTTTTTGACGGTAGATCTGGCGGCTGGCGCCATTCTGCTGACGGTTGATCTGGGCGCGTTCGGACCCAGTCAATTTGCCTCCGTTGGCTTGGCGGTCGGCGCGGATCTGCTGGTTGATGCCCTGCTCGCGATTTTCGGTGCGCGCGGTTTCGCCGGCGGTCATCGATCCATTGCGGATGCCGTTGGCGATGCGGTCCTGCTGATTCTGGCGGCGCTGCCCGACTTCGTTGTTGCCGTAGTGAGCGGTGTTGGCGTTGTGCTTGTCGTTGTAGATGGAGCGGCTGAGGTTGTTCTGCTGGCGGTTGACCTGGTTGCGCTCCTGCTGTGTGAGCTTGCCGCCGTCGGCAGAGCGGTCATCGCGCACTTCGCGATTGAGATTGGCTTCGCGGGATTCGATGTTCCTGGTTTCGCCGGCGGTGAGCTGGCCGGACTGCACGCCGTTGGCGATGCGGTCCTGCTGATCGGTGCGGCGGTCGTTGACGGTGTTGGGCGCCGGCTGCATGGGTTGTGTTTGCTGCGCAAAGACCGGGCCTGAAGCGGCGAGAGCAAGTGCGGCGAACAGAATGAGCTTGCGATTCATGTTTTCCTCCCGGGCCTTGCTCCGGAGTTCCGGCCCATGTTCACCCAAAACCCTGGGGGACGGGGAAAGTTTCCAGAGGTTAGCAATTTTTTGGAGGCAGCGGGATGCGGGGCCAGGGAATAGGGGTGAGTGGCCAGTGAAAAGCGGATTGCCCAGGTCTCAGAATCGAGACCTAGGGCACCCAGGGGGTTGCGGAGCAATGGATTCGGATTCGCGCCGGGTGGGCAGTGTGGGAAGCCGTGTGGGCGCATTGGGCTGGAAAAGGCTGTAACGCATGATTAGGATCGGGACTCTAAGAGGCGGGTACAAAGATGAGGATGGGAATGGCGGAGTGGGCGCGGGGAGTCGCAGGCGTGGCGGTGTTGAGTTGCGCCGCGCTGTGGGGACAGAGCGCAGCAAATGCAAAGCCGGTGCTGGTGGAGCTGTTCACGTCGGAGGGATGCTCGGATTGTCCGCCGGCGGATCGGCTGCTGGAACTGCTGGACACGAAGCAACCGGTGGCGGGCGTGCACGCGATTGTGTTGAGCGAGCACGTGACGTATTGGAATCACGATGGGTGGACCGATCCTTTCTCGATGGATGAGCTGACGGAGCGGCAGAAGGAGTATGAGACGCGGTTGGGCGTGCCGGACAGTTACACGCCACAGATGGTGGTGGACGGGGCGGTGCAGTTTGTGGGCAGCAACGGGCCGGCCCTGCAGTCGGCACTGGAGAAGGCTGCAACGAAGGATGCGCTGACGATTGAGAATGCGCGATGGGAGAACGGGGGCGCGTCGTTTGCGGTGCATGGCAGCGCTGCCGGAGCGCATCTGGTAGCGGTGCTGGCTGCGGATGCGACGCAATCGAGCGTGGCGCGCGGAGAGAATGCAGGGAAGACGCTGCACCACGTGGCGGTGGTACGGGTGATGAAGGACCTGGGTGCAAATGCGGGGGACGGACGCGCGTTGAAGCTGGCGGGGGGAAGCCTGGATCACAAGGATGAGACGAGCGGGCGGGTACGGCTGGTGGTGTTTCTCGTGGACCACAAGACGGGGCACGTGGTGGGGGTTGCGGAGGAGACGCTGAGCCGGGAGTAGAAGCCGGTCAGCGGAGTCAGCGATTCGCAAGGGATAAAAAGCAGATCGTTCGCGTCTCTGACCCCAATTGCGCTGACGCGCGATGGGGGCCCGAGGAGCGCTCCGTTCAGGATGACAGTGCATCGCATGCAGCGGAATATTGATTCACAGAACTGCAGATCCCCGGCAGCGCTCGGGATGACCCGGGACACGAGGAAGAAAGACATCGCTCCCAGGTCTCAGAGTCGAGACCGGGGCACCCAGCGGGTTGCAGATTGAAGTTGTGTGACGATGCCGAGGATGGCAGCGAGTCCTATTCGGTGCGGAGGGCGCGCATAGGGTCGATGGAGGCGGCGTGGCGCGCGGGGATGAAGGCGGCGAGCGCCGCGGCGGTGAGCAGGAGCAGGATGCTGGCTCCGATGGCGAGGGGATCGAGGGCGGAGGTCTGATAGAGCAGGCTGCGCAGAAGGCGGAGCGCGATGGCGGCGAGGGCGAGGCCGATGCCGGTCCCGGAGAGCACGGGAATGGCGGCCTGGAGGAGAACGAGGCGCATCAATGCGGCGCGACCGGAGCCGAGAGCGATGCGAATGCCGAACTCCTGGCGGCGGAGGGTGACGGAGTAGGCGAGCACGCCGTAGACGCCGAGCAGGGCGAGGAGCAGAGCGGCGGCGCCGAAACTGGAGAGCACGATGGCCTGGAGGCGATCGGTGGCGACGGACTCGCTGACCTGGTCGTCCATGGACTTGAGGATGGGGATGGTGATCTGGGGATCGATGCCCCAGAGGGCGCGGCGAATCTCGGGGACCACGGCGTCACTGGATTGGGAGCTGCGCACGAGGAAGGCAAGGCCCCAGGGCGTGTAGGCGTAGTAGGGCAGGTAGACCATGGCGGCGGAGTTTTTGAGGCCGTTGATGTGGGTGTCTGCGACAACGCCGACGATGGTGACGCTGTTTTGCGAGTCGGGAATGATGTCGGAGATTTTCTTGCCGATGGGGTTTTCGGAGCGGAAGCCTTCGCTGGCGGTGCGTTCGGAGATAAGAGCGATGTTGGGATTGGCGCGGTCGGCGGTGGTGAAGTTGCGTCCGGCGATGAGCGGGATCTGCATGGTGGAGAGATAGCTGGGGCTGATCCAGCGCACGTTGATGAGGGGCTGCTGGGAAGGCGGAACGGGGTGATCGGGGCGAGTGAGGCCGTCGACCCAGGTTTCACCGTTGAGAGGAACCGCGCTGGTGAGAGCGACGGATTGGACGCCGGGGATTTGTTGCAATGCGGCGAAGGAGCGGTCGACGAAGGAAAGCTTGACGGCGTTCACGTTGGGATTTTTGTCGCTATAGAGTGGCGCGAAGAGATCGGCCTGGGCGATCGTGACGTGGCTGGAGTCGAAGCCGCGGTTCTGGCTGAGGAGATGGGAGAAGCTGCGCAGGACGAGCGATGTGACGATGAGGAGAACGATGGTGCATGCAACCTGCAGGGTGACGAGGATACTGCGGGTGCGCTGGCCTTCGCGCGAGTTGAGGCTGCGTGAGGAGTTGGCTTGCAGCGCCGACTGCGGATGGACGCGCAGCGAGCGCAGGGCGGGCAGAATGCCGAAGGAGAGCGCGGAGGCAATGGAGACGCCGGCGGCGAAGAGAAGGACGGGAAGGTTGACGGTGACCTCGTTGAGGCGGGGAACGTTGGCGGGAACGAGGGCGATGAGCAGGCGCATGCCAGCGTAGGCGAGGGCCGTGCCGGCCAGGCCGCCGCCGATGGCGAGGATGAGGCTCTCAGCGAAGCGATTGATGAGAAGGCGGGCGGTGGTGGCGCCGAGGGCTGCGCGCACGGCGGTTTCGCGTTCAGCGGAGACGGCGCGGGCGAGTTGGAGGTTCGCGAGATTGACGCAGGCGATGAGGAGGACTCCGCCGACGGCGGCGAAGAGGAGCCAAAGTGCGTCGCGGATATTGGATGTGGCGTCTTTGGCGAGCGGCGTGACGTTGATGCCGAGGTGGGCGGGAAAATGGGCGCTGACGGTGTAGGCGCGCTGCAGGGTTTCGAGCTCGGCGGACGCCTGCGCGATGGAGACGCCGGGCTTGAGGCGAGCGATGACGCTGTAGTTGAAGTTGCCCATGTCGCGTTCGAGGTCGAATTTGTTGGGGATGATGGGGACAAAGGCAAGCCGGGGCAGTGTTGGACCCGCGGCAAGATTGGGGGCGAGGGCAATGTGGGGGAAGCGCACGCCGGGAGGCAGGACGCCGATGACGGTGGCGGGCTCCCCGCTGATGCGCAGAGTTTTGCCGATGACCTGGGGATTGCGCGCAAAGAAGTCTTGCCAGCCGTCGTCAGTGAGGACGATGACGCTGGGTGCGCCCTGAGCGGCGTCAGCGGCAACGAAGTTACGGCCGAGCGCGGGCTGTACGCCGAGGAGCGGGAGGAAGTTGGGAGAGACGCGGACACAGCCGACGAGGTGAGGACGGTCGCCGGTGGGCGAGATGCTGAGGCCGCCTTCCTGGAAGATGGCTGCGTCTTGAAGGGAGCGGGAGTCGTGACGGAGGCGCAGGTAATGGCGGTAGTTGACGGGGATATTGGGTGTCTGGATCCCCATCTCCTGGACGGACTCGCGGACGATGATGAGCCGGCCGGGATCGCGGAAGGCGAAGGGCTTGAGGAGGACGGTGTTGACGATGCTGAAGACGGAGGTGACGGCGCCGATGGCGAGGGCCAGGGTGAAGATGGCGGTGAGGGCGAAGCCGGGGGATTTGTGGAGCTGGCGCAGGGCGAAGCGGAGATCGCGCGCGAGGTTGGGCAGGAAGGGAACGCCGCGCTGGGTGCGGTAGGCCTCGCGGGTTTGGGTAAGGCCGCCGAAGGCACGCAGGGCTTCCTGCCTCGCGCTTGCAGCGGGCAGACCCTTGCGGAGGTTTTCAGCGGTGGCGAGATCGATGTGGGCGCGGAGCTCGTCGTCGAGGTCGGCGTCGGCGCTGCGGCGGAAGAGGGACGTGAGGCGCGAGAAGAGGGTGCGAAGGAAGTCCATGATGCTCTCAGTTGGAAGGCGCGAGGAAGCGGGACATGGTGGCAGCGATGCGCTCCCAGTTTTCGGTTTCGTCGTGAATTTTTTTCTTGCCGATGCGGCTGAGGGAATAAAACTTGGCGCGGCGGTTGGTTTCGGAGGTGCCCCACTCGGAGCGGACCCATCCGCGCTGTTCGAGGCGGAGGAGGGCGGGATAGATGGTGCCCTGGTTGAGGCTGAGGGAGTTGTCGCTGACCTGCTCGATGCGGCGGGCGATGCCGTAGCCGTGGAGGGGGCCCATGGATTCGAGGGTTTTGAGGATCATAAGGTCGAGGGTGCCTTGCAGAACGTCGGTCTTGTCGCCCATCGGCGGATCTCCTGTTGATGTTCGACCTATAAGACGTCGACAGGTGGAGTGTCAACAGGAATGTGATGAAGGACAGCGGTCAGATCTCAGCTTTTCGCTTTTAGCAGGGGCAAAGGCAGCTACGTCGCCGGCCGACCGCGATGGCGCCAGGGCCGATCGGGGCCCCAAGCTTCCCGAAGCTCAAGATGACCGTGAATCTTCGGTGTCCGGAACGGTACGGGGCACCCAAAGTGGGAGCAGCTAGAATTCAGACATGACTGATCGCATGAGTTTGTCGCTTGCCCAGGCCGATCCGGAAGTTGCGGCGGCTATTGACCACGAGACGGTTCGCCAGCATGAAGGGCTGGAGATGATTGCCAGCGAGAATTTTGTTTCGGAGGCGGTGCTGGAAGCGGCGGGCTCGGTGTTCACCAATAAGTATGCGGAAGGTTATCCGGGGCGGCGGTACTACGGGGGCTGTGAGTACAGCGACGCGGTGGAGAACCTGGCGCGGGACCGGGCGAAGAAGATTTTTGGCGCGGAGTTTGCGAACGTGCAGCCGCATTCGGGATCGCAGGCGAATGCGTCGGCGTACATGGCGGTGCTGCAGGCGGGGGACACGATTCTCGGTCTGGATTTGGCGCATGGCGGGCACCTGACGCACGGGCACAAGCTGAGCTTCAGCGGGAAGCTGTACCGGACGACGTTTTATACGGTGCGGCGCGACACGGAGATGATCGACTACGACGAACTGGAGGCGATTGCGACGCGGGAGAAGCCGAAGGCGATCATTGGCGGGGCGAGCGCCTATCCGCGGCTGTGGGATTTTGCGCGCATGCGGCAGATCGCGGACAAGGTAGGCGCGGTGTACATCTTCGACATGGCGCATATCGCGGGGCTGGTGGCGGGCGGGTCGCATCCTTCGCCGGTGCCGCACGCGCACATCACGACGACGACGACACACAAGACGCTGCGCGGACCGCGCGCCGGACTGGTGCTGGCAGGGAAGAACTACCAGGTGGGGGAGAAGGCGGAGCAGACGATTGGCAAGGCCATCGACATGGCGGTGTTTCCAGGCCAGCAGGGTGGACCGCTGGTGCACATTATTGCGGCGAAGGCGGTGGCGTTTGGCGAAGTGCTGCGGCCGGAGTTCAAGGCGTATGCGGCGCAGGTAGTGGAGAACGCGAAGGCGCTGGCCGAGGCACTGCGTGCAGCGGGGTTTCGCCTGGTTTCAGGGGGAACGGACAATCACCTGCTGCTGGTGGATGTATTTCAGAAGGGAATGCTGGGCTCGGAGGCCGAGCTGGCTCTGGGCAAGGCGGGGATTACGGTGAACAAGAACGCGATTCCGTACGATACGAATCCGCCGCTGAAGCCGTCGGGAATTCGGATTGGGACGCCGGCGCTGACCACCAGGGGAATGAAGGAAGCGGAGATGACGCAGATCGGCGCGTGGATTGGGGAGGCGCTGGAGAAGCGCAATGATGAGGCGGCGCTCGATGGGATTCGCGGCAAGGTGGTGGAGTTGGCGAATCAGTTTCCGTTGTATGCGTGGAGAAGGTGAGGCAGGGAGTGGAGTCGGAAAAACAGGTGATCAGTGGTTAGTGCTTGTTTCGCAAATGGGTTTGGACTCAAAGCAGGCACTTACGCTTGAGGTGTTGTCGCTGTTGAGCTTCTGTCATGAAGGAGCGGCAGAAGCTGGTGACGGATGAACAGTGGGAGTTGATCGAGACCAACGCCTGGCTTGGTCAGTTCCGTTGTTTGCTGGTTCGTCCTGAGCATTTGCTCTCCACCTATTACGCCTTCTTGTATCTGGCCTGACTCTGGATCACTCTTAGTGAAATGCTTGTGAGACGCGCCCAGAAGAGGCACAATCAACACATCAGCGGGCTCTCCGAAGCCGATGTTGGTGCGAGGAATGGGGCACAGTGCATTCCCTATACAGGCTCACGGCCATCTCATTCGGGGTTGGTGTCACGCTGCACAATCTCGAAGAATCAGCGTATTTGCCCGGCTGGTTCCGTTCGAACCTGAAACTCCTTTTCGAGCCAAGCCAGAAGATTTATTGGATCTTGACCTCATTGGTCAGCGCTGTGATTTGGGTTCCGATTGTTGGCGTTTGCATTTCGCCCGAGGATAACCGTTTTCAGACCGTCCTCTCGGGATTCGCTCTCCTCATGGTCATAAATGTCGTGGTTCCGCACCTCGCATTAACCTTGGTGAAGCGCTCATATTCGCCCGGAACGGGGACAGCAATTGTGTTTAATCTGCCGCTTGGTGTGTTGTTGATTCGCGCACAACTGAACGCCGCCACGACCTCACATGCGCAAATCTGGCGAGAGGCATTTCTTTATGCGCTGTTGTTGGCCGTCGGCACCCTTGGATGCTTGTACGGAGCCCACGCGATCGTAGCAACGCGGGAGCCATAAGCATCGCAGCTTGGATCTGTTCTGACAAATACCATTGATGAAATACGCCCTAGTGAAAGGCCCTCGACTAAGTGGCTGAGATAGCAAGTGGAGTGGGCGCTTGCCTGCAACGCCCGGCATAGCACGTGATGTACACGCGATGAATCAGGGAAGTTAAGTCACTCAGGATGGATAAGTGGAAAGGCCGGCCGATGGGCCGGCCTTTTTTCCTTGGGGTGAATACGTCGTGATCCCCCCAATATACAAGGGCGGGCCTTGGACGATAAGATGGGCGGTCCGTCGTAGAAGGTTGGAAGCGAAGGATGGCGAGAGAAGGATTGCACATGAGGAATCTGCGTGACCGGGTGGGGATGCGCGCTCTGCGGGCGATTGGCTTGATGGTTGCAATGGTTGTGGTGATGCCGCAGGGTTGGGCGCAGGCAACTTCGGGAACGATCGTGCTGACGGGTGCAGATCGGCGGCCCGCGATGTCGCTGAATGGCGAGTGGTCATCGATTGTCGATCCTTATTTTTCGGGACTGTTCAGTTTCCATCATGAAGAGAAGAAGAACGGATGGTTTTTGAATTACAAGGCGCAGCCGGGCGATACGTTTCCGACGGAGTATAACTTTGCGACGGCGCCTAAGCTGAAGGTGCCGGGGGATTGGAACACGCAGCGGGACTCGCTGCTTTTCTATGAGGGGCCGGTCTGGTACGAGAAGGACTTTACCTACCAGCCGAAGGAACACACGCACGTATTTCTGCACGTGGGCGCGGCGAACTATCACTCGTGGTTCTGGGTGAACGGAAAGAAGGTATGCGAGCACGAAGGAGGATTCACGGCATTCAACTGCGAAGTGACGGCGGTGATTCACTCCGGCGGCAACTTTGTTGTGGCGGCGGTGGACAACACGCGGCATGAAGACAACGTTCCGACACTGGAAACGGATTGGTGGAATTACGGAGGGCTGACGCGGGAAGTCTCTCTGATTGAAGTGCCCGAGGCGTTCATCGATCAGTACGATCTGCATCTGGAGCGAGGGACCGTCGAGTCGATTGGCGGATGGATGCATGTGATGGGTGGGCAGGCTGGGGAGGATGTGCAGGTCGATATACCGGAGTTAGGCGCGAGGGGGGAGGCAAAGACCGGAGCGGACGGTCGTGCGGCGATTCATCTGGAAGCGAAGGGGCTGGAGCGCTGGTCTCCGGAGACGCCGAAACTCTATAAGGTCGTTCTTCGTTCGGGCAATGACTCGATTGACGAGCTCATGGGATTTCGCACGGTGGAAACGCGCGGGACCGAGATTCTGCTGAATGGGAAGCCGATTTTTCTGCGCGGAGTTTCGATTCATGCCGAGGCGCCTTATCGCACGGGACGCGCGTACTCGGACCAAGATGCGGAGACGCTGCTTGGTTGGGCGAAGGAACTTGGTTGTAACTTCGTGCGGCTGGCGCATTATCCGCACGATGAAACCATGCTGCGCGCCGCGGACCGGATGGGGTTGCTGGTGTGGTCGGAGAATCCGGTGTATTGGGCGCTGCAGTTTGAGAACCCGAAAGTGCTGACAAAGGCCGAACAACAGTTAGATGAGGAAATCGGCACGTTGCGCAATCATGCGGCAATTATTTTTTGGTCGATGGCGAATGAGACGCCGAGCACAGCGGCGCGCACGCAATTCATCGAGACATTGGCAAGGCGCGCGCGGGAATTGGATGGAACGCGATTGATTACCGCGGCGCTCTTAGTGCGCGCGCAAGGAGATACGAAGATTGTGGATGATCCGCTGGGGCAGGCGCTGGATGTAATCGGGACGAACGAATATATCGGGTGGTATGAGGGACATCCGGAAAGCGCGGATGTGACGCAGTGGGATATCAAGTATCAGAAGCCGGTGATCATGAGCGAATTTGGAGCGGACGCGAAGGCGGGGATGCACGGGAGCGAGAACGAACGGTGGACGGAGGAATATCAAGCGAATGTGTATCGTCACCAATTGCCGATGTTGAATAGGATTGCGCAACTTAGAGGCATGAGCCCGTGGGTGCTGATGGATTTTCGTTCGCCGAACCGGCCGCTGGCGGGAGTGCAGGATGAGTTCAACCGCAAGGGGCTAGTGTCGGATCAAGGACAGAAGAAAGAAGCGTTTGGGATACTTGAGAATGCATATAAGACGGGTGCGGTGGGGAAAGCGGAATAACATTGCGGTGCAATTTTGCAAATAAGTGAAGAAAGATTCGGCGCTAGGTGGAAAATAGACCGGGAAAGTGAGTTATGCTCATGGTTATGACGATTGACTCGATTCTTTCACAATTGGATTCTGAGATAGCGAGGCTTACTCAGGTTCGTTCTTTGTTGGCTAATTCTGCCAAGACGTCAGGCAAATTTTCCGTCGGCAAGGCGATCAAAGTGCAAGCGAAGCGGCGGAAGAAGCGCGTGTTGAGCGCGGAAGCGCGGAAGCGGATTGCGGATGCGCAGCGCAAGCGTTGGGCTGCGCAGAAGGCCAAGTCGAAGAAGGACTAGAACCGTCTCATAGATTCAAGTTTCAAGATCGGCGAACGGCATGAGGCCCAGCGATGGAGTTGGGTCTCACACAAACCCCGACCAGCAGATCGCATGGATGAGACCGGTTGCAGGGCCCCCGCCGGCATCGGATATTGCACGGATTGCGGAAAGCGCGAGAGGCTTCCGTGGATCCGATCAGGACCGATCGCTCAGACAGATTTCGATGCGAGCCTCCGCAGGGGAGGTTAGGGGACCGGTGTTTCTACCAGGTTTCGACGGCGAGAACATTGGGTGGGCCGGAGTGTTCCTGGATGACCTGAGTTTCGATGACGGCTTCCAGGTTCTTGGATTCCCAGTTGGCGGGAGCTTTGGCGAGCAGGGAGTCGAGATAGACGGGGTTGTATAGAATTTCGCCTGCAGCCTCGGTGCCTTCTTCGGAAATTCCCGCAGCGATGATGACGGGCTGTCCGGTTGTGCTGTCGTGGATGCGCGCAACGATGGCGTAGTCACGCGAGAGCTTCTCGTAGGGGAGATCCCACGCGGTGGCCCAGGATTTATTTTGAGGGCTTTTGCGATCGACGAGCGAAGCGACGCCGTCCTTTGATTCAAAACCGAAGCGCAGTTTCTGGGTTACGCGCAGCGTCCAGATATTGTCGAAGGCGCCGATGAGGACGATGGGGCCTTCGCGGAGCTGGGAGAAGCTGGCCTCGGAAGCGGGAACGACGCGGAATGTTTTGTGGCGGGTTTCGAGTTGGGCGGCGGTGCGGGTGAGGGTGATGACGTCGGCGAGTGCGAGATGGCCGGAGAAGTGGAGGCGGACGTAGAGTTGTTCGGGCTCGGGCTTGGACACGGGCGCGTTGTAGTCGTTGATGGACTCGGTGTCGAGGTTTTTGGCGGGCTCGCCGAGGCAGAAGGTGGCGGGATTTGCGCTGGAGGTAAAGGGTTCCCAGAACCGGTCGATGTTGGATGGTGGAAGCGGCGGTGGAGGGGCTGGGTGGATGCGGAGGCCGATGGCGAGGCCGACAGCCGCCGATGTCAAGCCGAGGAGAGCGGCATAGAGCCAGCGAAGGGAACGCTGAGGGGCAATGGGCTCGTCGGAAGGCGCGGGGGCGAGGGGTTCTGAGGCGGAAGCGGGGACGGGGGGTTCGGGAGCGGGATCGGTTGAGCGGAAGACGGGCACGTAGGAGCCGATGGGGAGCTCGATGACGAGTTCGCCGTCGTGGGTCGAGTCGTAATAGTACTGGGAGAGGCGCTTGCGGACCTCGCCTGCGGTGATGCGGACGACGGGGTCGGCATTGGCGTCGTAGCTTGGGGATCGGCCGAAGACCTCGATGCCGATGCTGCGCTCTTTGAGGTCGGCGGCATTGCCGAGGAGGGTTTGCTCGACGACGTAGGCGAGCAAGGCGGGATAGCGCTTGCTGTTGGCGAAAAGGGGGTGGGAGAGGAGCCGTTCGAGCTGATCGCGGACAGAAGCGGGATCCGGAGTGGAAGCCGGCTGCTCCAGCTCTTGCAGGGATTTCGGCGGCATTGTCCAGCTCCTGGTTCGGCTCGAAGGTCGATCAAATGCAAAGCAAATCGCGCCCGAAGACTACCGCGCCAACCTCGAGGGACAGCTGCAGCGTGATCGGACAGCTGAAAATCACAGAAATCCACGGCCGGGACGGATCCGGCCAAGGACTGCTTGGGATGCCTGTCAGTTAGGTGCTGGAAATCAACACGGGTTCAGGCTTGTACGCATCCGCACAGCGTATCATACGTCCCGAAAAAGGGGTTGTCTATGGGTTAGTAAATCGTTTGCATTAATTACTTAAGTAGAAAAGCGGGACCTTAGTACCCGATGAAACCTACCCGGAGCGGAGGGTGAAACCTATATTCGCTGTCGGTCCAGAAGGCGTGTTGGACGTGTGCTCCTACGAGGCGTGCAAGTCACGTTCGAAGGGTATGTGAACGGCGCGTTTTCTTGTGATTGCGGCTCCTCGCCCCTCCGGCTTGCCAGACCTGGAACGAATCCAGGCAGGACATTCCGGGGGGCGCTTTTTTTGTCCTTCCGGCGGCAAAAAGCTGGAGAAGCCCCCAGGATCGAAGTGCGAGGGTTTCCTTCCCCGAGAACAGAGAGCCGACCGCGTCCCCTCTGTCCGGGGCACCCGGTTGCTCACGGCTGCGTCGCTAGTCCACTCTTCCGACATTCGATTGGGTCAACGGTGGTTGCGTATGGGACCACGCTGCGTGGGGCTTGGCGCGGGTTGTATGCTGTAGGGCGGTTCGGAATCAATTGATGGCGGGTGTCAAGGAAAAGGGGACGAGCATGCCCAGATTTGGGATCAGCGCTATTGTTCTTGCTTTGAGTTTTGCGGGTGCAATGGGGAGTGGGGTAGCGCAGGCGGTATCGCATGAAGAGGCGCACCGCAAGGCTGTGGAACTGCTGGGAAAGATGACGGTGGAGGAGAAGGTAGGTCAGCTGAACCAGTCGTCGGGCGTGCAGATGCCGATGTTGGGGAACCAGAAGCCGGATGACCTGATCGTGCAGGGCGGGGTGGGGTCGGTGCTTTGGCTGATCGACGTGAAGGAGATCAACCGTCTGCAGCACCTGGCGGTAGAGAAGTCGCGGCTGCACATTCCGATTTTGTTTGCGTTTGACGTGATTCATGGATACCGGACGGCGTTTCCGGTGCCGCTGGCGATGGCTTCGTCGTGGGACCCGAGCGTGGAGGAGCAGGCGCAGCGCGAGGCGGGGCAGGATGCGCGGGCAGCGGGGATCCGCTGGACATTTACGCCGATGGTGGATATTGCGCGAGATGCGCGGTGGGGCCGGATCGTGGAGGGCGCGGGCGAGGATCCTTATTTAGGCGCGGCGATGGCGCGGGCGCAGGTGAGGGGATTCCAGGGGGAGACGCTTGGGCCGGAGAGCGAGCTGGTGTGCGTGAAGCACTTTGCGGGGTATGGAGCGGCGGATGGCGGACGCGATTATGACTCCTCGTATGTTCCGGAAGAGCTGATGGAGAACGTGTACCTGGTGCCGTTCCATGCGGCGGAGCAGGCGGGCGCGGGGAGCTTCATGAGCGCATATATGGATTTGAACGATGTTCCTGCGAGCGGCAACAAGTGGTTGCTGACGGATGTGCTGAGGAAGGACTGGGGCTTCAAGGGATTTGTGGTGTCGGACGCGTTTGCCGTGGGAAGCCTGGTGACGCATGGGTTCGCGAAGGATGGAGAGGACGCGGCGCTGAAGGCGTTTGATGCGGGGCTCAACATGGATATGGCGAGCCTGACGTATGCGCACAACCTGGCGAAGCTGGTGAAGGATGGGAAGGTGAGCGGCGCGGCGCTGGACGCGATGGTGTTGCCGATTCTGGAGACGAAGTATGAGCTGGGGTTGTTTGAGCACCCGTATGTAGATGAGTCGAAGGTGGAGGAGACGCTGAACCGTCCGGAGGGACTGACGCTGGAGCGGAAGCTGGCGGGGCGGTCGATGGTGTTGCTGAAGAACGATAACCACACGCTGCCGCTCAAGAAGACGGTGAAGAAGGTTGCGGTGATCGGACCGTTGGCGGATTCGACGCACGATATCGAAGGCGGATGGACGGTGGAGGGTTTGTTTGGCGGGGGTGGCAAAAGCCATCCGGTGACGGTGCTGGCGGGGCTGAAGAACAAGCTGGGCGCGGATGCGGAGATTAACTATGTGCCGGGACCGGTTCCGGGGCGCGTGTTCCCTGGATTGTTCGAGATGATCACGGGTGCGAAACCGGTTCCTCCACCGACGGAAGCAGAAACGGCGGACTGGATCAGCAAGGCGAGGGCGGCAGCGAGCGAAGCGGATGTGGTGGTGGCGGTGTTGGGCGAGCTGTCGAACATGAGCAGCGAGGCGGCATCGCGAGCAACGCTCGATCTGCCGGGAATTCAGGAGCAGATGCTGGAGGCGGTGGCATCGACGGGCAAGCCGGTGGTCCTGGTGCTCGAGAATGGGAGGCCGCTGGATATCCGGTGGGCGTCGGAACATGTGCCGGCAATTCTGGAGGCGTGGTATCCGGGAACCGAAGGCGGGAACGCGGTAGCGGATGTGCTGTTTGGGGATGTGAACCCTGGCGGGAAGCTGCCGGTGAGTTGGCCGCGTGCGGCTGGGCAGGAGCCGCTCTACTACAACCACAACCTGACGCATGAGCCGGAGGATCGGCCGAACTTCACATCGCGTTATTGGGACTTGAGCAGCAAGCCCTTGTACCCGTTCGGGTATGGGCTGAGCTACACGACGTTCAAGTTCGATCACCTGGAGTTGAGCAAGAAAGAGATGAAGGTGGGCGAAGCGACGGAGGTTTCGGTCGAGGTGACAAACACGGGGAGCGTGGCGGGCGACGCGGTGGCGCAAGTCTATATTCACCAGCGGGCGGGCTCGGCTTCGCGGCCGGTGCGGCAGCTGAAGGGATTCAAGCGCGTAACGCTCGGGCCGGGTGAAACGCAGACGCTGAAGTTTGCGCTGGGGAAGGACGAGCTGGAGTTCTGGAGCCCACAGACGAAGGAGTGGGTAGAGGAGCCGGGGACGTTTGATGTGTGGGCGGGGGATGACTCGACGGCGAGCCTGCATGCGGAGCTGGCGGTGGAGTAGGGGCGTGGTGTCGAGGAACAGGGACAGCTAAAGCAAGAGCGAGAACACCGGCGAGCGCAAAGTCCTGGGAAAGCCGGCAGCCGAAAGTAACGTGACCCACGTTTTTGGAGAGTGTTCTGCGCGCTGTAGAGCGCTCACAGGGTCACTGTACGATGGTCGGATACAGAGGACTTACTACCTACAGGGGTAAGGAGTAAAGACGTGGGCGCATTTGAACAAACCAAATGCAGACGCAGTATTGTCTCCGATACATATCAAAATCTATCCGATCAGGTAAAACGCTGGCGCGAAAAGATCGACTTATTGGAAGCGGGTCAGACGCTGGAGCGTGGGCAGGCGATCGTGGATCTTGGGCGGCTGCTGGACGCTTGCCAGAATCTGCGCGACGCGGTCCATTCAGAAGATGCCAGCGCGACGTGGAAGGGCGCCAATGAATTGAAGTTGCTGGTGGAGCGGCTGGAGGAGGCGGCGGAAAGGCGGACTCGTTATCTCGACCTGGCGCAGTGGCTGGGTGCGGGGACGGTTGAGCACCGGCGGGAGAGGACGAGGCAGGAGCGGCTGCGGCAGCGCGATGCCGCGGTTGCGGAGCTGATGGAGATTTCGGAGATGGCGACGCCTCCGGAGTTACCGGGTCCCGGTGTTGAGGAATGGCTGAACTGGGCATGCAACCTGGATGACAGCACGAACGACCCCGACCTGGCGCAGCTGAAAGCGCATTTCCCGAGGGTCGATGATTTTGTGCGGCAGCTGGACATTGAATCGTGGCGGGAAGGAGCGCTTCCGGCTGGGGGGCACGTGGTGGGTGTGGTGCCGGAGATCCCGCTCAAAATGAGCGTTCCGCCCGTGATTGAAGGTCCGTCTGAGGTGGTTGAACCGGCGGCGCCAGTCCAGAGTGGGTGGAGCGCAACCGAGAGTGAAGTGGAGAACGAAGCGGAGCCCACGCCGGCAACTGCGAGCAAGGTGGAGGAGCGTGAGGAGCCTGCGCCAACTCCGCGGAAGCATACGGAGAGTCTCGAGGGCGAGGCGAAGAAGCTCGCGTTTTTTGATCAGGACGAGCTGGAGAATTTTGCGCGGTACATGGAGGAGTCGAAGACCGAGCCGAAGATCGCGCGGAGCGTTCGCTCGCTGCTGGGGATTTCGCAATGGCTGTTGCCGAGCGACCAGAACCCGGTGTTGCACGCGACCTATGGGATTCGGGCGGTGCTGGGGTACAAGGGAAGTTCGGACTTGCTGCCGGTATCGCCGACGGAAGCTGCGCGCGCGATAGAAACCGAGAATGGGCTGCTTCTGCTGACGGGCGGGGCGGATTTGCTGCGCTGGAGCATTGCGCAGCGGGCGGAAGGGCACTTTGACGGCGTAGCGTCGGTGAGGCGGTTGTCGATTGAGCAAGTGAGGGGCTGGTTCAGCGAGGTCTACAAGATCGAGTTGGCCGAGCCGCAGGTGCTGGATGTCTACAAGCTGACGAGCGGCATTCCGCTTCTAGTGGGAGAACTGCACCGGTTGATTCTGCCGAACCCAAAGACGCCTCCGACGTGGCTCGGGTATGCGATCTGGACGAACGTGAAAGGGAGCTTTGAGCGCAGGCTTCCGGTGCTGGCGCGCGAACTGCGGAACGGATCGCCGGCGGTGCGGCTGACGGAGCAGGAGATTCGCTTGCTGAAGATGGTGGTGATTGCGAGCGATGATTCAACGCCGGAGACGATCGGTTCGAACCTGCGCGAGAACTGGGACAAGTATCGTCGTCCGGAGATTCAGGCGCTGACGGCGAAGGATGAGCCGCGGGTGCGCCTGTTGCAGACGCTGGGACTGCTGCCGGTGCGAGGGGGGCATGGCCTGGGACCGATGCAGTCGATCTTGCCGGTGGGACCGGAGGACGCGCTGCGGCAGATTGTCAGCTATCTATAGAGCGGGCAGGGGTGGTGAAAACGGGGCGGCCGATGGCCGTCCCGTTTTGTTTTGGGGCAAGGTGCAGGGAAGAGAGACAGCGATCCGTTAGCTCTCAGCTTTCAGCAAAAAAACAAAAGCGGATCCTTCGGCCGTTTCTTCAAAGCGCGCGGTTGTGCGATCGGGTCCCGTGCGGGTTCTCAGGTCTCAGAAGCGAGACCAGGACCCAAGTGTTCAGGAGGAATGGAGCATTTGAATCGCGAGTGGCGCGGGTTAGTTGGCGCGGAGGGCGATCATGGGGCTGATGTGCGCGGCACGCCGGGCAGGGAGGTATCCGGAGAAGGCCGCGATCGCGAGGAGTGCGAATGCCATCGCGAAGTAGGTCGTGGCGTCCCAAGGCGAGGTGGCGAAGAGGAGCGAGGCCATGAGGCGCGCGGAGGCGAGGGACGCGGCAGCGCCGAGGCAAACGCCGATGAAGGCGAGACGGAGGGTGTTGAGGAGCACCTGGCGTTCGACGAGGGATGCGGTGGCGCCGAGGGCCATGCGAATGCCGATTTCGGTGGTTTGTCGGGTGACGGAGTAGGAGATGACGCCGTAGATGCCGAGAGCGGCGAGAAGCAGGCCCAGTGATGCGAACGCGACGACGAGGAGCATAAAGAAGCGGCGAGGCGAGTTGGCGTGGTCGACGAGAGTCTGGATGGGGCGGAACTCGGCGAGGGGCTGCTTGGGGTTGAGGTCGCGCAGAGTGCGGAGGACGCTGGTCGCGAGCGAGGCGGGCGGCAGCGAGGTGCGGATGACGAGTTCGGCGCTGGTGGGGGTGGCCTGGGTGGCGGGGTAGTAGATTTGCCAGCCGGTATCTCCGTCGACGTTTTCTTCATGGACGTCGTCGACCACACCAATCACGAGGAAATCGTTTTTGGGATCGCCATTCGAGTCGTTGGTGATGATTTGGCCGACGGGGTCGTTGTTGGGCCAGTGGGTGAGCGAGGCGAGAAAGCGACCATAGGACTGGTTGATGATGACAACGTTCTGGCTGTGGGGGCCGTCGGACCAGGCGAAGTCGCGCCCGCGCAGGCGTGTGCCCATGGCGCGCTGGTAGCCGGGAGTGACCACATAGACGAGGGGACCGGCGATATTTTGAGGGGGCTTGGCGCCTTTAGGAAACGGTGTGCCCCAGGAGCGGTTTTGGGTGAGGGGCAGATAGTCGGTGATGCCTGCGGCTTCGACACCGGGGATGGCGCTGACGCGCGCAATCATCTGCTGAAAGATGAGTGAGCGTTTCTGAGCGCTCAACGATCCGTCTTTATCGCCGGGAACAGAGTCGTCGTAGTCGGCCTTAACGGCAGCGGCGCGCTCGGGCTGAAAGCCGAGATCGACGTCGAGCACATGGAGGAAGCTGCGGAGCAGGAGGCCGGCGCCGACCAGGAGCATGCAGGCGAGAGCGACTTCAGAGACGACAAAGATGGAACGGATGCGGTCGTGCTTGCGGCTCTGGCCCGATCCGGCGCTGGAGTCCTTGAGGACTTCGTGAAGGTTGCCGGAGGCGGTGCGGAGACCGGGGACAAGTCCGAAGAGGGCGGCGGTTGCGAAGGCGATGAGGACGGTCCATGCGAGAGCGGCCGCGTCGATGTGGAGAGTGCTAAGAAGGGGCAAGGCAAGCGCGCCCTGGTGGGCGAGCCAGGTGATGAGACAGGCGGCGAGAAGAAGGCCAACGACGGCGCCGGCCCCGGAAAGAACGAAGCTTTCAGTGAGCAACTGGCGCACGATGCGCATGCGGCTTGCGCCGAGCGCGCCGCGCATCGCGAACTCTTTGGATCGAGCAGCGGCGCGGACGAGGAGCAGATTGGAGAGATTGACGCAGGCGATGAGCAAGATCGCTCCTACCGCGGCCCAGAGCACGACGAGGGAGCGGCGGAGTTTTCCGGTGATGTAGTCCTTGAGGGGGACGGGAACGACGTCATCTTTATAGGATCCGCAGGTCTGTGGCTGCTTGTTGTTCCAGCACATGGTGGGGGCGACGCGGACCGCATCTTCGCGCGCCTGGGCAAGAGAGATGCCAGGCTTGAGGCGTCCGATCATGGTGATGATGTTGCCCCAGTTGCGCGGGGGCCCGTAGAGATCGAGAGGAGTGATGGCATCGACTTTTGTGCCGGGCGCGAAGACCGCGCCGAAGTCGAAGGAGCGCGGAAGAACGCCAACGACGGTGGTTTGCTTGCCGTTGATGTCGTAGGCCTTGCCAATGATGTTGGGATCGGCGTTGAACTGGCGGCGCCACCAGGCGTCGGTGAGGAGGATAACGGGCGGCGCGCCATCGCGCGCGTCGTCAGCGGTGAAGACGCGGCCCATGGCGGGCTGAATGCCGAGGAGCGGGAAGAAGTTTTGGATGACGTCGATGCTGGTGGCGGTGACGGGGGCGCTGCCGAGCTTGAGGCTGAGATTGTCGGGGCTGGAGAAAGCGAAGTAGCCGGTGACGTCCTGATAGGAGCGGGAGTTGGCGCGGAACTCATCGTAGGCGTCGGTAGAGTAAGTGGCGCAGGAGAGCCCGCACTTCGTCGGCGGGGGCGCGATCCACGTGAGCTGCTGCGCGTCGCGGAAGGGAAGCGGGCGCAGCATGAGCTGGTTGACCACGCTGAAGACCGCGATATTGGCGCCGATGGCAAGGGCCAAAATGAGGACTGCAACGGCAGTAAAGCCGGGATCGCGGAGGAGGGTGCGTGCGGTGTATTTCAGGTCTTGGAGAAGAACGTCGGCGTGCATAAATGCGCGTGTCTCCCGATGCAGTTCGCGTGCCTGTTGAAGGCCACCGAGTTGGATGAAAGCTTGATGGCGCGCCAGATCGCGAGGCAAGCCTCTTTGCATGCCTTCTTCGGTGGCGAGTTCGATGTGGGACGCGAGCTCGGCGTCGAGGTCGGTGTCGCGGCGGCGGCGGAAGAAGAACGCCGCGAGCCGGTTCAAGGTGCGGCGGAGATCGCTCATGCAGGTTCTTCTCCTTTGCCCATGGAGAAGACGCGATCCATGACGCCGGTGAGGCGCTCCCAGTCGCGGGCGTTGGCAGCGAGCTGGCGGCGGCCGGTTTTGGTGATGGCATAGAACTTGGCTTTACGGTTGTTTCCGGACGTGCCCCAGGCGGAGGAGATCCAGCCGCGCTGCTCGAGGCGAACGAGGGCGGCATAAATGGTTCCCTGGTTGAGGAGGATTTGATTGCCGCTGACCTGCTCGATGCGGCGGGCGATGCCGTAGCCGTGCAGGGAGCCCATGGCGGTGAGGGTTTGCAGGACCATGAGGTCGAGGGTTCCCTGGAGGAGGTCGAGTTTCGAGGATTGCATCAAGCAAGCTCCGGACACGGGAGCGGGCGCTCCTGTGGCAGCACCACATGAGGATAGCGGCTTCCTGTGCGGTTGCCACAGGAATGTGACGAATGGGGTATTGCATGCAGCGGGGCTTCCACCCAGGTCTCAGATGCGAGACCCGAGGCGCACCCAGGTTCGTGGGATGAGAAGCAGATTCTTCGCCAGACCTACCCCGTGAGGGACCTCAGGCTGACCCGGGACGACAGTGATCAGGAAAGGCTAGGTGAGGGCGCGGTCGAGGTGGACGTAGCCGCCGTCGACGATGAGGTGCTGGCCGGTGGTGTGCGCCGATTGCGTGGGCGAGAGGAGGAAGACAGTGGCTGCGGCGATTTCTGAGGACAAGGTCATGCGATGGCCGAGGGGGATCTTGTCGGTGATGCGCTTGAGTTGGGCGTCGGGGTCGCCGAGGGTGTCGAGCCAGCGGCGGTAGAGGGGCGTCATGACTTCAGCGGGGAGGACGGCGTTGACGCGGATGTTGTAGGGGAGCAGCTCGGCGGCCCACTCGCGGGTGAGCGCGAGCTGTGCGCCTTTGCTTGCGGCGTAGCCGGAGGTGTTTCCCTGGCCGGTGAGCGCGACCTTGGAGCTGATGTTGACGATGGCGCCCTGGGTACGTTTGAGCGCGGGCAGGGCGTAGTGGGCGAGCGCGTAGTAGTGATGGAGATTCCTGATGAGACTGGTGAGGAAAGCTTCGACCGAACCGTGCTCGAGACCTGCGCCGTCGTTGACGCCGGCGTTGTTGACGAGTCCATAGATGTCGCCGTGTGCGGAGAGGATCTCGTTGATGGCGGATTTGCAGCGGTCGAGGTCTTCGAGGTGAGCCTCGATGCAACTGCAAGGGGCGGAACTGGCGCGCATCTCAGCCAGGAAAGCTTCGACATTCTGGGAACGACGAGACAGGATGACGACGCGCGCGCCCTCATCGAGGCAGGCGCGGGTGATGCCGGCGCCGATGCCGGCGCCGCCGCCGGTGACGACGATGAGCTTGTCTTTGAGGCCGAGGTCCATGCGGAGATTATTGCAGAAGGCAGCGGTTAGCGATCGGTTGCCAGCTGTCATCTATCGGCATTCAGCAAGAGCAAAGGCGAGAGCAGATCCATCGACCCCCTGAGCCCGATGGCGTTGACGCGCGCCCTGTGGCACCGACGCGCAACTTCGCTCGGAATCACAGGGCGGCGGGTTCAGCTGAGGCCGGAAAGGACGAGCATGCGCGGCTCGGTCATTTCGTTGATGGCGGAGCGGACGCCTTCGCGGCCGATGCCGGAGTCTTTGACGCCGCCGTAGGGCATGGGATCGAGACGCCACGAGGGTGTATCGCCGACGATGACGGCGCCAACCTCGAGCTCGCGATAGGCGGTGAGGATGCGGCCGGCGTCGCGGGTGAGGAGTCCGGCCTGCAGGCCGTAGCGCGTGTGGTTGACCTGGGCGAGGGCTTCTTCGAAGTCCTCGTAGGGCTCGACCATGACGACGGGACCGAAGGCTTCTTCGTCGCGGATCTTCATGCCGGGCTGGGTGCCGGTGAGGATTGTGGGGGCGATCATGGAGCCCTTGCGCTCGCCGCCGGAGACGAGCTTGGCGCCGGATTCGACGGCTTCCTTGATCCAGAGCTCGACGCGCTCGGCTTCTGAGGCGCGAATGAGGGGACCGACCTCGGTGGCTTCGTCGGCGGGGTCGCCGCAGACGAGCTTGGCGGCGATCTCGACCAGCTTCCAGACGTAAGACTGGAAGATGCGGCGCTCGACGAAGACGCGCTGGACGCTGATGCAGGACTGGCCGGCGTAGCCGAAGGCGGCGTGAGCGGTGCGGAGTGCGGCGTCGTCGAGGTTGGGCCAGTCGCCGTGGATGATGAGGGCGGAGTTGCTGCCGTGCTCGAGGAGGACGCGTTTGCGGCCGGAGTGGGATTTGAATTCCCATCCGACTTTGGCGGACCCAGTGAAGCTTATGAGCTTGATGCGATCTTCTTTTTCGGCGAGCCATCCAGTGTCGGCATTGGAGAGGGTGAGGATGGCGAGGGCTTCTTCAGGCCAGCCGGCCTTGAGGATGATTTCGCCGAGGGCGAGTGAAGTGAAGGGGGTTTGCGGTGAGGGCTTGAGGAGGATGGGGCAGCCGGCGGCGAGGGCGGGCGCGACTTTGTGGGCGACGAGATTGAGGGGGAAGTTGAAAGGCGTGATGGCGAGGACGGGGCCGACGGGAAAGCGCTGGACGAGTCCCCAGCGGTTCTCGTTGCCCTCGGTGAGGTCGAGGGGGATGGACTCGCCGCCGAGGCGGACGGCTTCTTCGGCGGCGGTTTTGAAGGTGAGGACGGCGCGATCGACTTCAGTGCGGGCGAGGCGGAGGGGCTTGCCGGCTTCGGCGACGATGAGCTGGGCGAAGCGCTCTTTTTGCTCGATGAGGGCGGCGGCGATGTCTTCGAGGATTTCGCGGCGTTTCCAGCGCGGGAGGGCGCGAGTGCGGCGGAGGCTGGCGACGGCGTGATTCACGGCCTGGCGGGCGTCGGCGCGAGTGGCGATGGTGACGCGGCCGACGAGGCCATTGTCCCAAGGCGAGCGGACTTCAAGGGACTCGCCTTCGATCCATTCTTTGCCGCAGAGGAGGAAGCCGGTCTGCGTACCGGGGCGCATTTTCATGAGAGCAGGGACTCCTGAGGAACCATACTCAGATGGTACTAGGGGAGGTGGAGAGCGGGCTTGGTGGGAGAGGTTTCTCTTTCGGCATTCGGGCCGGCCGAACGCAGCCGTTCCTTATACTGGGCGTGCCAGCATGTGCGGGAAGAGAGGTTAGAGAGATGAAGAGGCGCTGGATAGTTCTGCTTCTGCTGGTAAGTATTGCGATATCGGTTTCGTGGGGTGTTCCGTTGGGTCGCTCCATCCCCGGCGGCACGAACGACCTGCAGGTGATTTACTATGCTGCGCGGTGTCTGATTGGACATGGCGATCCTTACCAACTTAGTCAGTTGCGAGCGGTTTACGCCGCTGCGGAGAAAGTTCTTCCTCCGAACTCGATCGAACGGCCGCAGGCGGTAACCTATTTTATTTATCTGCCGCCAACGTTCATCGCGATCGCGCCGCTCTCAGTGTTGCCATGGGGCGTTGCCGATGCTCTGTGGATCGTGCTCCTTGCCGGGACGCTTTTCGCGGCGTCCTTCCTGATGGTGCAGGAAGGAATGCATGTTGCGCCCGGTATTTCGCTCTTGCTGGCTTGTCTTGTGCTCGCAAATTGCGAAGTTGGTTTCGCGCTTGGGAACGCGGCAGTGTTGGTGACAAGTTTCTGCACGATTGCGGCATGGTGTTTTGTGGAGGAACGCTATGTATGGGTGGGGATCGCTTCGCTTGTGCTCGCATTTGCATTCAAGCCACACGACGCGATTCTGTTTTGGATCTATCTGTTGCTGGCGGGCTCTTTGCCGAGAAGGCGAGCACTGCAGAGTCTTGTTCTCGGCCTCGGAATCGGTCTGGCGGCAATCCTTTGGGTTTCCGTTGTTGCGCCGCACTGGCTGGAGGAGTGGCGCGCGAATGTCGCGGCTCTCGAGGTGCCAGGAAGTCTTTCGGACCCGGGTCCGAGCGCGGAAAAAGGGCGAAGCGCTGGGTTGGTGATCGACTTACAAGCAGCGGCGAGCGTGCTTAAGGATGATCCGGAGCTCTATAACCCGGTTAGCTATGCGACCTGCGGCGTTCTCGTGCTGATTCTATGCGTCACTGCGATGCGCACGCGGTTCACACGAGAAACAGCGTGGTTTGCCCTTGCAGCGGTGGGCCCACTCACGATGCTGGCAACATATCATCGACCCTATGATGCGAAGATCCTGTTGCTGGCGATTCCAGGCTGCGCGCGGCTGTGGTCAAAAAGCGCAAAGACGGGCGGGATTGCGTTGTTTTTGACGACGTTGGCGATGGTTTTGACGGCGGATCTTCCATTGGCAGCTCTCTCAGATCTCACGGCTCGCGTGAATGTTTCAAAGTCCGGGATTCTGGAGCGAGCGATGTTGATGCCGGTGATCCGGCCCGCGCCCCTAGCGTTGCTGGCGATGGCGGTCTTCTATCTGTGGGTGTATGTGCAACAGGCCGGCGTCGAGCGGACGTCGCGGAAGTTCGCGGAAGCAAGTGCGATGTGAGAACGGGTTTGGCAAGTTGGGGAGTCGCGACGGGAGCGGGCTGGGATTCGGGCGTAGCGGCGCAGTTTGCGCGATACACTGATCGCCTATGATTCACGATGGGAAGAAGCGGAAGCTGCCGTTTGATGCGGCGGAGGCGATTGCGCATCTGAAGAAGAACGATGCGAAGCTGGGAGCGCTGATCGATCGCGTGGGCGACTTCGGTTTGAGGCTTGATGGATCGGCATCGCCGTTCGACTCGCTGCTGGAGTCGATTTTGTACCAGCAGCTGCATGGGAAGGCAGCGGCCACGATCCATCGGAGGGTACGGGAGTTGTTTGGGGGCGATCCGACACCGAAGCAGGTGATGGATGTGCCGGATGAGCGGCTGCGGGCCGCGGGAGTTTCTGGGAACAAGATCAAAGCGCTGAAAGATCTGGCTGCGAAGACGCTGGACGGAACCGTGCCGTCGCACGCGGCGATCTTGAAGATGCCGGACGTGGACATTGTGGAGCGACTGACGGAGGTGCGCGGCATCGGTTCATGGACCGTGGAGATGCTGCTGATCTTTCGGCTGGGGCGGCCGGATGTGTTGCCGGTAACGGATTACGGAGTGCGCAAGGGATATGCGCTGACGTTTCTGAAGCTGCCGAAGACGCGGCCCGTGGAAGCGAAGGATCTGCCCAAACCGGATGTGCTGTTTCGGCGGGGACGCAAGTGGGCGCCGTTTCGTTCTGTGGCGAGCTGGTATCTATGGCGGGCGTGCGATCTGGCGAAGGTGAAGGAGCCAGGTGCCAGTTCTTAGCTCTCAGCAAAGGCGAAGACTGCGGCAAGAGCAAAAGCGGATCCCCGCTCTACGGACGAAGGCCCAGGCTATGCGACGGTGATCGGGGAACAGGGGAGCAGCTTCCCACCGTTGCGCGATGAAACAACGCAAGGATGGGGCACCCGAGGGTCAGGGGTGAGGTGATCAGAGGAACGAGGGAAGAGGGAATCGTGAGCCGATGCGGTGGAAAGCGGGTGAGGGACGGGGTCCTAGAATAAGAACGCCGGAGATTGGTGACGGCAGAACGGTGTAGAAGGATTTGGATGGCTCCAACGAAGCGTTTTGTATGCATTCATGGGCACTTTTATCAGCCGCCGCGCGAGAATCCCTGGCTGGAGACGGTGGAGACGCAGGATTCGGCGACGCCCTACCACGACTGGAATGAGCGTATCTGTGCGGAGTGTTATGCGACGAATGGGGCGGCGCGCATTCAGAACGGGAAGAACCAGATCACGCGGATCGTCAACAACTACGCGCGGATGAACTTCAATTTCGGACCGACGTTGTTGAGCTGGTTGCGGGACAACGCGCCGCGAACGCATCGCATGATTGTGGATGGCGAACGGCGGAGCCGGCGAGGTTTCAGGGGATACAGCTCGGCGATGGCGCAAGTGTACAACCACATGATTATGCCGCTGGCGAACCGGCGCGACAAGACGACGCAGATCCGCTGGGGAATTGCGGACTATCAATATCATTTTGGCGCGCCGCCAGATGGGATGTGGCTGGCGGAGACGGCGGCGGACACGGAGACGCTGGAACTGCTTGCGGAGCACGGCATCAAGTTCACGGTTCTGGCTCCGCACCAATGCAAACGCGTGCGTGCGCGGCGAGCGGATGCGGCGGCCGGCGCAAAGGACGGGGTGGCGGCGGAAAACCCGTGGGTAGATACGCCCAATGCGAGCGTGGACACAACCCGGCCTTACCTGATGCGATTCGCGTCGGGCAAATCGATTGCCTTATTTTTTTATGACGGGCCGACTTCGCGGGCGATTGCCTTTGAGGGCCTGCTGAATTCCGGCGAGAGTTTCGTGGGGCGATTGAAGGCGGGATTCAAGGATGCGACGGAGCCGCAGCTAGTGCATGTCGCCACGGATGGGGAGTCGTATGGACACCATCACAAGCACGGGGAGATGGCGCTGGCGTATGCGCTGCGCCTGCTGGAGCAGGACAAGACGGTCAAGCTGACGAACTATGGGAATTACCTGGCGCAGTTTCCGCCGCAATACGATTGCGAGATCGTGGAGAAGACATCGTGGAGTTGCGCGCACGGAATTGAGCGATGGCGATCGGATTGCGGCTGCAGCAGCGGAAAGCCGGGATGGAACCAGGCATGGCGGACGCCGCTGCGCAAGGGGCTCGATGAGATTCGCGATGCGATCGCACCGCTGACGGAGGAAGAGGGGAAAAAGCTTTTCGAAGATGTCTGGTCGGCGAGGAACGATTACATCCAGGTGATTCTCTACCGGAGCGAGGAGGCGGTGACCCGGTTTTTTCTGGAGCATCAGCAGCACGAGCTGACCGAGGAAGAGCAGGTGCGCGGGCTGCAGCTGATGGAGATGCAGCGAAACGCGCAGTTAATGTACACGAGCTGCGGATGGTTTTTCGACGATATTTCGGGCATTGAGACGGTGCAGGTAATTGCGTATGCGGCGCGGGTGCTGCAACTGGCGCGGCAGTTATTTGGGGAGCGGGCAGCGCCGCTGGAAGCGGCGTTTGTGGCGCGACTGGGCGAGGCGAAATCGAACGTGCCGGCGATGGGGGATGGCGCGCGCATCTACAACGAGAAGATCAAGCCGATGGAGCTGGGGCTGGAGCAAGTGGCGGCGCACTACGCGATCAGCAGCGTGTTTTCTTCCTATTCGGAAGACATGGAGCTGTTCTCTTATCGAGTGCGGCGCTCGCGGTATGAGATTTACACGTCGGGGCGCGGGAAGCTGGCGGTGGGGCGCGCGCACGTGGCGAGCGCGATTACCGGTGCGCAGCAGAGTTTCAGCTTTGCGGTTTTGCATTTTGGGGATCAGAACATCACCGCGGCAGTGAAGCCGTATGCGGAGAGCGATGGGCAGGAGTACGAAGAGTTTGCGGCGAAGGCGGCCGAGCAGGTGCAGAAGGCGGACTTCCCCGGAGTGATCCGTTTGATCGATCGCTTCTACGGGCACGTGGACTACTCGCTTACGTCGTTGTTCGGGGATGAGCAGCGACGCATTGTGCAGCTGATTCTGAACTCGACGCTGTGGGATATCGAGAGCTCGCTGACCAATATTTACGAGGATCACGCGAGCCTTCTCCATTACTTGTCGCAGGCGGGATTGCCGAAGCCACCGGCGCTGACGCTGGCGGCTGGCTTTGCGATCAACGCGGGGCTGCGGCGGGCGCTGGAGTCGGACCCGATTGACCTGGCGACCATGCGGTCGTTTCTGCAGCTCGCCAAGGCGGACAAGGTTCCGCTGGAGTCGGCGACGCTGAGCTACATTGCCGACCAGCGTATGAAGCGCGCGATGGTGGAGCTGCAGTTGAGCGCGGGCTCGCTGGAGATGCTGGATCGGGCGCTGACGCTGGCGCGAACGCTTGTGGAGATGCCGTTTGACCTGAATCTTTGGCAGGCGCAGAACATCTGGTATGAGATTCTGCGCAGTGCCAGTTACGCGCTGACGTCGCTGAACGATGACGAGCGGCCGATGTGGGACAAGGCGTTCAACGATCTGGGGACCTGCCTGTCGATCGACACAAACGAGATCAGCAAACAGGAGCAGTTGGTGGAGACGACCGGGGATTGAAGCGCCGCGCGTGGTCGTTCAGGGTATAGAAGAGCGACCGGTCGAGGCTGTTCGCGGGCGGACGCGTCTGGACGGCGCGAGGAGCCTTCAAGGATTGGAGGCTGTGGCTTCGTCAAAGAGGCGCATGGCCATCAGGCCATTACCGACGGCTCCGCCGGCGCGGAGAGCGGCCGCAATGAAAACCACTTCGGCAATTTCCTCGCGAGTCGCGCCTGCCTCTACGGCGTTTTGGATATGCGCCTCGATGCAATAGGCGCACTGCGTCGTGAGGGCAACCGCGACGGAAATGAGCTCGCGGTACTTTGCCGGGATGGCTCCGTCTTTCCGTTCCGCTGTGCGCTTGAGGTTAAGGAATGCCCGAGCTTCTTCGGGAGCAGCGTTGATGAGGGTTTTTGTGTAGGCGCGATCTTTGGGGCTCTGGTAGTGGTCGATTTCCATTTACCGCACGTTATCACCCCGCGAGGAAGGCGTCTATTGGGCGAGGAGCGGTGCGCATCTGCGTCAGAGTTGGAGGCTGATGCCAGATCGTGAGCGTGTCGTGGTTGATCAGGAGATCACCGGGCGAGCAATGGCTGAGCTGCCTGGGTCGGTGAGGTTTGCGTCAGGGCTCGAGAGGCCGGGTTGCGGCGGGCAGGAGGCCGCGATCGACGAGGACCGGCGGGCGGCGATGGTGAGTGTGCTGTTCGTAGTCGTAGGCCCAGCTGATCAAGTCGCCGTCGCGACCTTTGCGCGCGCTGAACTCGATGCCGAAGGGAAGGCCGTCGTCGTAGAAGCCGGCGGGGATGCTGATGGCGGGAACGCCGAGCATGTTGACCCAGGCTGTATCGCTGTGGGGGCCTCCGGTGATGCGGCCGTCCTGGGGCATGGTTTCGTCGACGGGCGGCATCTGGATGGCGGGATAGACGAAGCCGTCGAGGTGGAGGCGGTCGAGCTCGGCGTTGTAGAGGGCGAGCACGTCGCGGCGGGGGCCGAGGAAGTTGGCTTCGGCGTCAGGGTCAGTTTCGAGAGTGGATTGCTGAATGCCGGCAGATTCATTCATGCCGGATTTTTCGCCACCGAGGATGACGGAAGGCAGCGGCTTGCCCACGGCCCGTTCGTATTCGGCAGCGGAGTGATATTGGGCGGGGCCGAAGGCGGCCAAGAACTTCTCAGTGCCTTCGCGGATGTAGGGCAGCGTGCAGATGTGCGATGCAGCGACGGCGAAGCTGTCGGGGAGGATCGCGGGATCGATGAGGATGGTTGCTCCGGCGGCGCGGAGTTCATCGACGGCGCGAAGGAATGCGGCGCGGGTTTCGGGTTTCAGCGGCATGGTGGAGTCGTCGACTGCCTTGGCGAATTGATCGGGCGGAACGTTGGGACACACGCCTTGAAAGGCTGTTCCTTTGCCGTCGAGGATGAACGCGGGAACGGCGAAGCGTTTGCCCTGGAGCGAGCCAGGCTTGAGGTATTGGGTGTAGGGACCGGGCTGCATTTTGATCTGCGAGGTGGTGGTGGCCGCGTCGAGTGGATCTGCGCCGGCCATGACGGTGAGCGCGATGGCGGCGTCGGCGACGGTGCGTGCGATGGGGCCGGTGTTGTCGAGTTGCCAATCGAGGGGCGCGATGCCGGCGATGCTGACGAGTCCGCGGGTGGGAAAGATGCCAACGAGGTTGCTGGTGGCGACGGGCATGCGGATGGAGTTGCCGGTGTCGGTGCCGTTGCCGAGGACGGCGAAGTTTGAGGTGACGGAGGTGACGGTGCCGCCGGAAGAGCCGCCGGGTGAGAAGCGCACGTCGTAGGCGTTCCCGGTGCGGCCGTAAGCCGTGGAGCGGGTCGTATCGCTGGCCGCGAAGTCAGGCATGTTGGTGATGCCGAGGAGAATGGCGCCGGCTTTGCGCAGGCGCGCGGTGATGGTGGCATCGCGCGGGGCAATCAGTTCGTGGCCGGGGAGCATGTAGCCGATCCAGCCGTCGGTGGTGACGAGGCCGGCGACGCTGGTGTTGGCCTTGAGGACGATGGGCACGCCCCAGAGGGGGCCGGGAATGAAGCCGGGCTGCCCGGCTTCGGCATCTTCTTGTTTGGCGCGGGCGAGCGCGGCATCGGCGGTGAGGGTTTGGACGGCGCGATAGACGCCGTTGTAGCGCGCGATGCGGTCGAGGTGCCATTGCACGACCTGGACAACCGTGTAGCGGTGCGCGCGGTAGAGGGAGTGGAGGCCGTCGACGGTGATGTCGGTGAGGTCGCGGTCCGCGGCAGGTCTGCCCGGCGCGGAGGATTGAGCGAACAGCAGGGATGGGCTGAGCAGGACTACGAGGAGAAGCGTGCGCATAGCCGCAGTGTAGCGGAGGCTTTTGGACAGGGAGCGCAGAGGGATGTGTCGTGGCAGGCAGATTGACTGATTGTGACGACGCGGTTGTCAACGGCACGATTCTCTGGGAGGCTAAGGGGGACGTTCTTTCCGGAGGGCAGGTTTATGTGGATTGACCGGCAAGACCTTCTGTACACGATTCGTTCGGCGAGGCGCGCGCCGCTGCTTTCGGCCATTGCCGTGATGGCGCTGGCGCTGGGGATCGGCCTGAATGCGGGCGTGTTCACGCTGTTGAACGCGATGTTTCTGGAGCCGCCGACGGAAGTGGATCCAGCGAGCTTTGTGCAGTTATATCCGCGGTATGAAGGATGGTTCACGGGGGCCGGGCAGTACTCGTCGTTCACGACGGAGGACTACGAGGCGATCGGGGAGCACTCGACCACGCTGGAAGATGTTGCTGCGTGGAGGCCGTCGGATGCGGTCTTCGAGCAGGGGCACAGAGCGATTCCGGTGCTGATGGTTTCGTGCAGCTATTTTCACGTGTTTGGCATCGACCGTCCGCTCGCGGGGCGGATGTTGACCGCGAAGGACTGCGCGCGGGGGACGGCGTCGCAGGTGGTGGTGTTGAGCGAGCCTTTCTGGAAGGCAAGGCTGGCGAGCAATCGAAAGATTGTGGGCGAGAGCATTCACCTGAATGGTTTGCCGTACACGGTGGTGGGCGTTGCGCCGCCGGATGAGGCTAATCTGCAGGGGCTCGGAGTTTTCGTGCCCTACACCGTCGAACCGATTTTGGATCGAGATGGCGCGAACCTGCTGAACAATGCCGATGCGCCGTGGCTGAATATCGGGGGCCGGTTGCGGGCGGGCAAGACGCGCGCCGATGCGCAAGCGGAACTGACGACGATTCTCCGCCAGCAGGACCGGGCGTACATGGAGCGCAAGGTCACCGCGTTCAATCGCAAGACGAGCGTGGAACTGACGGATGGATCGTTTATCGAGACGCCGGCGATCCATGACACGGTGCTGGAGCTGCTGGTGCTGATCCTGGGCCCGCTGTCGCTGGTGTTGCTGCTGGCGTGCAGCAACGTGACGATGCTGTTCCTGTCGCGGGCGGTGGTGCGGCGGGGCGAGATCGCGGTGCGACTGGCGCTGGGCGCGGGCAGGACGCGGCTGCTGCGCATGCTGCTGCTGGAGAGCGCGCTGATGGCGGTGATTGCGGGTGCGGCGAGCGTGGCGCTGGCCTATCGCGTGCCGCAGCTGGTCCTGCATGTGATTGGGGGCAACAAGGCGGATGTGATGCCCCTGGTGCATCCTGACTGGCATGTGTTCGGGTATCTGGGCGCGCTGGTGATTGTCGCTGCGCTGGCGTCGTCGCTGGCGCCGATGCACGCGGCCTGGAAGCTGGATCTGGTGACGGCTCTGAAGGGGCGCGAGGCATCGGCTACGGCGCGCAGCAAGCTGACGGGCGGGTTGATTGTTGCGCAGATCGCGATGAGTTTTGTGCTGCTGACGGCGGCGGTGCTGTTTGCGCGGATGCCAGGCATGGTAACGGCGATCGACCCGGGATTTGAAACGCGGCAGGTGATTTCGGTTCCGCTGGAGGTGAATACGTCAGCGCAGAACCTGGCGGCTGCGCGCGGTTTCTATCGCAACCTGGAGGCGCGGATCCGGGCGATTCCCGGAGTGGAGTCGCTGGCTTATGAGAGCGTTGACCCGTTCCGCCAGGCACCGCCAGGAGAGATTCGCGTGCCGGGACAGGAGAAGGGACAGGGCAGGCCGGCAACCGTGGATGATGTTTCGACAGGGTTCTTCTCCACGTTTGGCATTCGCATGCTGGCGGGGCGGGCGTTTGGTTCCGGGGATGAGGCGCAGAGCGGCGGAACGTCGGTTGCGGTGGTGTCGCAGGCGTTCGCGCGGCAGTTCTGGCCGGGCGGCGATCCGATTGGAAAGGTCGTAGTGACTTCGGACGATAGGCGGTTTGAGATTGTGGGTGTCGCGGCGGACACACGATCGGAGCGATTCGGAATTCTGGATGGTCCGCGAATCTATGCGCTGCGTAATTCGTCTTCGGTGGCAGGCCAGCTGTATGTGCGCTTCCTTGGAAGCGCCAGCACGATGGAAGCGGCGATCGCAGATGCGGTGAAGAGCGTGGATCGAACGCAGATGCAGATGCCGCAGACCATCTGGGAAGAGCTGGAGTCGCAGGCGGAAGAGATGAGTTCTCTGGCCGAGATTGTGGTGGTGATGGCATCGATCGCGGTGCTGCTGGCGATCACCGGCGTTTACGGCGTGCTGTCTTTTGCGATCAGCCAACGGACGCGGGAGTTCGGCATTCGCATGCTGCTGGGAGCAAGCAGAGGCGCCATTTTCCAGTCGGTCCTGGCGCGCGGAGGCAGGCAGATTGCGATCGGGCTGGTGTGCGGGGTAGCGCTTGCGGGGCCGGGCTTGTGGGTTTTTGCAGACCACATGCTGAAGCGGTCGCCGTTTCCGATTCGGGGGTTCGATGCGTCGGTGTATGCGACTGCTGCCGCATTGCTGGTGGCGGTTTCGCTGGCCGCGATGTACCTGCCGGCCCTGCGGGCAACGAAGGTGGATCCGATGAAGGCGCTGCGGGCGGAGTGAGGCGTTGCATGCGGGCATTGCATGCAGCGGGCTACCGCCCAGGTCTCAAGGGCGAGACCTGGGCACCCGATTCAGGATGAAGAAGGCGGCTGTCAGCCTTTGAGGACGGCGCGAATGTGGAGCTCTTTGAGCTGCTGTTCGGTGACGGTCGTGGGAGCTTCGGCCATGAGGTCGATGGCCTTGGCGGTCTTGGGGAAGGCGATGACTTCGCGGAGGCTGGGCGCTCCGGCGAGGAGCATGACGATGCGGTCAAGGCCGAGAGCGATGCCGCCGTGCGGAGGTGTGCCGTATTCGAGCGCGTCGAGGAAGAAGCCGAAGCGCTGTTTGGCTTCTTCTTCGCTGATGCCGAGCGAGGCGAAGATCTGCTGCTGAACATCTTTGCGATGGATGCGGATGGAGCCGGAGCCGAGTTCGAGCCCGTTCATGGCGAGGTCGTAGCAGTCGGCGCGGACGGAAGCGGGATCGGAGACGAGGTTGGCCATATCGGCTTCGTAGGGCGCGGTGAAGGGATGGTGGGCGGGAACCCAGTGGCTGGTGGCGAGGTCGTACTCAAACATGGGGAAGTCGACGATCCAGATGGGATGGAAGGCGGCTGCGCCGTCGAGGAGCTTTCCGCTGCGCGGGTCGGCGTTTTGGACGAGCTCGTCGGTGAGCTTAAAAGCAGTATGCTTGTCAGCGTATTTTTTAGCGAGCTCGGTGCGGAAGTTGCCGGCAGCGGCGTAGACGTTGATCTCGCGCTCGGAGAGGCGGCCGGGAAACTTGGTATCGCTGGCCTTGATGTGGTGGGCGGGATCGCCGGCCACGATGATCACGAAGTCGGCATCGGCGGCGCCGGTGAGGTCGCGGACCTTGGAGGCTGAGTCGGGAAAGCTCTTGGCGAGGCGCTTGAAGTCGTCGATAAATTTGGCGCCTTTTTTCTGGTCGAAGAGCGGGTGATTATCTTCGCGCTCCTTGCGGCTAAGCTCGCCCACGGAAGGAATGCGGAGGGCGACGATGGGGAGGGCGGGATCGATCTGCAGCGTGGTGAGAGCTTCGTCAGGGAAGGCAGAGCGCACGTCGGTGAGGCCGGGGAGGCGGAGGTCGGGCTTGTCGGTGCCGTACTGGCGCATCGAGTCGTCGTAGGTGATGCGCGGGAAGGGTGTGGGGAGGGTGATGCCGGCGGCGGCCCAGGCGGCGGCGCAGAATTTTTCGACGACAGAGAAGACGTGGTCGCGTCGCGGGAAGGACATCTCGAGGTCGACCTGCGTGAACTCGAGCTGGCGGTCGGCGCGCTGATCTTCGTCGCGGAAGCAGCGGGCGATCTGGAAGTAGCGATCGAAGCCGGAGATCATGAGAATCTGCTTGAAGATCTGCGGCGACTGCGGGAGGGCGTAGAACTCGCCGGGATGAACGCGCGAGGGAACGAGGAAGTCGCGCGCGCCTTCGGGTGTGGACTTGTTGAGGACGGGGGTTTCGATTTCGAGGAAGCCCAGGGCGGAGAGGCTTTCGCGGATGGCGCGGGTGATTTCGTGGCGCAGCCAGAAGTTGCGCTGCATCTCGGCGCGGCGGAGGTCGATGTAGCGATATTTGAGGCGGACCTCCTCGTTCTGGATGGCTTCTTCGGCGGGCGAGAAGGGAGCGAGGCGCGTGTCGTTGAGGACGCGGAGTTCGGTGGCCTCGATCTCGATTTCGCCGGTGGGCATTTTGGGATTGATGGCGTCGGGCGCGCGCAGGCGCACTTTGCCGACGGCGGCGACGACGTATTCGGGGCGGACCTGTTCGCCTTTGGCGTGGCCTTCGGGGACGAGCTCCTTGTCGAGGACGATCTGGGCGATGCCGGAGCGATCGCGGAGGTCGAGGAAGATGAGGTTGCCGTGATCGCGGCGGCGGTTGACCCAGCCCATGAGGACGACGGATTGGCCGGCGTGGGCGGCGCGCAGGTCGCCGCACATGTGGGAGCGTTCGAGAGTACCGAGAAAGTCGAGGGGCATGTCGAGTTTCAGTTTAAATGGAAGGGGTTTGCGGAGTAGAGGGAGTGGGCCGAGGCGAGGGGCGCGTTGCAGCAAACCATTCGCCTGGGGTTGAGGGGCCTGGGTCAGGCGCGAAGATACGCGGCGAGTTCAGCGCGCGGGACCTTGGTCTGTGTGCCGGAGGCGAAATCTTTCACAGTGAGGATGCCGGATGCGAGCTCGTCTTCGCCGAGGATGACGATGCGGCGGGAGGAACGGTCGGCGGCGTCGAAGGACTTTTTGAGGCGGAAGGAGCCGTCGCCGAGTTCGACACTGAGGCCGGCGCGGCGAAGCTCGCGGGCGAGGGCAAGGGCGGCGGCGTTGACACTCTGGCCGAGAGGGGCAACATAGGCCGCCACCTTCGGGGCGGCCTCAGTCTCTTGAGCTTGCAGGGTAAGCACCAAACGATCTTCGCCCATGGCGAAGCCGATGCCGGGGGCTTTGGGTCCGCCGATGGCTTCGCTGAGGCCGTCGTAGCGGCCGCCGCCGAGGAGTGCATTCTGCGCGCCCAGACCGCCGTGGGTGAACTCGAAGGTGGTGCGGGTGTAGTAGTCGAGGCCGCGGACAAGGCGGTGATTGCGCGTATAGGGAACTCCAGAGGCATCGAGAGCGGCAAGGACGGCGGCGAAGTGGGATTTGGCCTCTTCGTCAAGGGAGTCGGAGATTTTGGGCAGAGCGTCGATGATGGGCTGGTCTTCAGGGACTTTGCAATCGAGAACGCGCAGCGGGTTAGTGACGGCGCGGCGCTGGCAGTCGACACACATTTTCGGAGCTACAGGGATGAGGGCTTCGCGAAGGACCTGGTTGTAACGTTCGCGGTCGGCGGAGGAGCCGACGGAGTTGATGTGGAGGGTCCAACCGGTGATGCCGAGCTCGTCGAGGAGGGTGGCGAGCATCTCGAGAATCTCGGCGTCGCGCAGGGGAGACTCGCTGCCTGCGGAGGGCGGGCCGATGACTTCGGCGCCGATCTGGGAGAACTGGCGGTAGCGGCCTTTTTGCGGGCGCTCGCGGCGGAACTGCGGGCCGATGTAGTAGAGCTTTTGCAGCTGGCCGGTTTCGCCGAACTTGTGTTCGATGTAGGCACGGACAACGCCGGCGGTGTTTTCAGGGCGGAGGGTGAGGGACTGGGGCTTTTCCGATTGCGCGCGGGCGCGGTCTTCCCAGGTGTACATCTCTTTGGAGACGATGTCGGTTTCTTCGCCGACGCCGCGGGCGAAGAGGGCGGTGTCTTCGAAGACCGGGGTGCGGATTTCGCCGAAGTTGTAGCGGGCGAAGAGCTGGCGGGCGGTGGCCTCGATGCGGTTCCAGAGCGCGGTTTCGGGCGGCAGGAGGTCGCGGGTGCCCCGCACGGCTTTGAGAGTGGTCATCGTTTCTATCTTAAATAGGGGATGGAGCCGGGGCGGGGAACAGGGAGTGGGGAACAGAGGGCGGGAACAGGGCCAAGGCAACCGCAGATCCCTTGACTCGGCCGGCCGACCGGCATTTGCTCAGGATGCGGGCGTTGCATGCGGACCTGCGTGCGATGAACTTCCTCCCAGTTCTCAGACGCGAGACCTCCGCCCGACGAACAAAGACCCGTTCGTGGGGACCCCGGGACCTTGGGGCACCCAGTGTTGTGTTCGAGGCAGTGCGAGACGTGCGGCCTGGGCCAGCGTGCGACGCTCAAGATGAACACGCCGACGCTTGCGCCCCCGAGGAGCTAAGAGACGAGCCAGGCGGCGATCTTGAGCCACCAGGCGGAAGCGTTGACTACGGTGTGCACCACGAAGATGTGGCAGGCGATGAGGATGGGCAACGAGACGAGGTAGACCTTGTGGGCGCGGCGAGCAACCAGGAGGTCGCGCAGCACGCCGAGAAAGATGAGCGCGTCGACGGCGTAGTACGGGGGAAAGTGATCGCCGATGAGGGGAATGCGGGCGAGGGCGGCGACGAGGAGGCCGCATGTGGCGATGAAGATCAGGCGGCGGTGCAACTCCGGCTTCTTGCGCCAGAGAACGGCGAGGCCGAAGAAGAGGGTGAAGGCGAGCATGTCGAAGATGGGAACAATCAGGAAGGCGTTCGCGCCCGATTTGTGAAGGGTGAGCGTTTCGAATTGCGCCATGACGATGCCGGTTGCTGTGCCGAGCACGATCATCGTTGTTCCCAGGGCGGCCCCGAACCAACCGAGGAGGCGGTGCACTTTGACATTGCGGGTGCGCACCAGCAGCGACTGGAGGATGTAGAAAATCACCCAAGAGGAGAAAGCCGCGGCATGGAACCAGAGAAGTCCGGGGCGCGGCGGTGCTGCGTGAAAAAGCCTGTGATCGACCGTGCGTCCAAAGCCGTCGAGAACGAGCGCGGCGGAAAGGAGCGACATCGCGAAGTAGAAATATCTGTCGATCAGGCCGTTGCGGCCGGAGATAGCCAGCGGCCGGTGGGCAACCGCGGTTGAAGAGGCAGAAGCCATCTGGGACCTCGTTCCAGCTGTACTGCAATGGGTGAGGGGGACTGCGGGAGCCCTGGGAAATTGGGGCGAGTGTACCATGCCCGTTCTTGAGCTGAACCACGGGGTGGGAGCAGGGATGGCGCAGAAGCGCAGGCAATGAGACTTTTGGGGCATTACGAAATAATGGCGGCGCAGAAGGAAGCGGATGTACGGGCGATTCGAGGGGTCCTAAAATCTGATCAGCAATTCCAGAAATATATAGGCGGGTTTTTTATGTGGCTTTGTGTATTTGCAGTGGTTCTCGGGTGCGGGTTGACGATGTGCGGGAAGGCCGGCGGGCATTCGGCGAAGTAAGCGCGGCAAGTTGGTGTGAACGATCTCGGGCTGAGGTCCGGGATTTTTTTGCGCCTGTTGACGCAGTGACGCCGAGGTCGACCAAGTTGCGATGGAGGGGGAACGTTGCGGGTGCGGACGAGCGCCGACTGGCAATTGCGAACGCGAAGCAATTGCGGCGAGGACTCTGGAACGGGGTTAGAGATTGCAATCGCGACTGAGGAAGCTGGTGCAGGGGTAGGTGGCGAAGTACCAGGACGCGAGGAAGAGGATCAGGATGGCTGCGGCTGCCCAGAAGAAGAGCTGCACGGGGAGCGTGGATGTGAGGGGTTGATGGCGGCGGGCGCGCGAGGGCCAGGAGAAGAGCAATCCGCTGACGAAGCAAGCGCAGGCGGCGATCCCAAGGCGGAAGAAAGCAAGAGTGAGACGGTCTTCAAAACCGCTTCCAGGGACGAAGAAGGCACTCATCACGGCCCAGCAGAGGGAAAGGATACAGAGCAGGAACGATAGGGCTCGGGAGAGATCGAGAAGCATGGTCCGCCTCTTTGGGGACATTGTAGGACCGGGAAGCCCGAGAGCGCTGTCGTGCAATCGGGGCGTCAAGCGACTCCATCGAGGAAGACCGGTGGGAGGGGGCCGAAGGCGTGCCGAGGCTCAAGGCGGTAAAGGGGTTGAAGGGACCGGATGGAGGTGGATGGAGGTGGATGGCGGAGCAGTGGCTCGGGAAGCCGGTTACATTGCAGCGACGAACTGGGGAACGGCGGCGGAAGCGCTGTCCTGGAGGAGCTGCATCATGCGGGCGGTCATGCCGGTGTACATGGAGGCGGCGCGGAAGGCGTTGTAGCGGACGCCTTCGCTGGCCTGGCTGACTGCGCACTGGGCGAGGGTGGCGAGGGCGCAGATGCGGATCTGAGTGGCGTCGGTCCGCAGGTCATGAACAAGCTGGGGATCGACGTTGTCGCTGTTGCAGGCGGCGTAGTGGGCCATTTCGAGCATAACGCCTGCGTTGTTGAACATCGCCCAGAGGCCGCGAGTGCCCTGAATGTGCTCCCAGGTCTCGTCGGGCGTCGAGCTAAGACCTTCTTTCCAGAGAAAATGTTCACTGAGCTGACGGCCGCTCCAACCGGGTTGCAGGCGGCGGATGAGCGAGTCCCAAGACTGATGGTTGCGCCGGCGCAGGGAGGAACCGACGTAGCCGAGGTAAGCGGCTACGGGTACCACTGCAGCGATTTGGAGAACCGGAAGGTTCATGTGCGCTCAACCAACCCTTGATCCTTCACCGGAGGGCATTACGCTCCTTCGGTTACCTGCCAGCGTAGGGGACCTTGGGGGATTGCTCAATGCCACTTCAGAGGGATGAGCGATAGCGGCAGGGGGATAAGGGGCGACCTTTGGAGGGAGATTTTCGTCTGTAAGCATTGAGTAAGCCTTAGAACGAGAGCAATTGCTCGTGGAGCGCTGAGTCTGCTTCGTATCCTGCCCGGTAGAGGTTTTACGGTACTCACAGCTGGTTGTCTGCTGTGGACTGGGGTGCATGCCGTTGGGGTGGGCGCCGCAGAGGGGACAGTCGATCCAGACGCCCGCTGTGCGTCCTGTCATGAGGCGATCTATGAGCAGTACCGTCAGACGCCGATGGCCCAAGCGAGCGGGCCGGCGAGCGATGGATTCATCGCGGCGGATTTCGAACATGCGGCGTCTGGAATTCACTACCGGATCACAGAGGAGGCGGGGAAGGTCTGGCTGAGCTACCAGCGCGAGGATTTCGCGCGGCAGTTGGATGGGCGGGAGGAGCTGAAGTATTTTCTCGGGTCGGGAAGGCGGGGTAGGACCTATCTTTTCGAGCGCGACGGATATTGGTTTGAAGCTCCGATCAACTGGTATGCGAAGAAGCAGATGTGGGACATGACGCCTCATTATCTTGAGGCGCGGGAGATGCCGCTGACGCTGCCGGTGGATCCGGGGTGTTTGCACTGTCATGCGTCAGGGGCGGCGGGGGCATTGCCGGACGCGCGCAATCACTACGCGGGTGCGCCGTTTGCGACGGGCGGAATCACGTGCGAGGCGTGCCATGGAGACGGGAGCGCGCATGTGGCGTCGGGCGGGAAGGCGCGGATGCTGAATCTGGATGCGCTGGAGCCGGTGCAGAGGGATTCGGTGTGCCTGAATTGCCATCTGGAAGGGCAGGCGGGCGTGAACCGGTTGGGGAAGAAGATCGAAGATTTTAGGCCAGGAGAGAACCTGTTCGATTACGCGCTGTACTTCGTGTATCGCAGCGAGAGCGGGTCAGGCGGGCGCGCAACGAGCCAGTACGAGGCGCTGCTGAAGAGCGCGTGCAAGCGGAAGTCGGGGGACAAGCTGACGTGCACAACGTGTCACGACCCGCACGGGTCGCCACCCGAGGAGAAGCGGGTGGAGTTTTATCGGCAGCGGTGTCTGGGATGTCACAGTGGGGCGGCCTTCGCGAAGAATCATCATGCGGAGAATCGGGATTGCACGGCGTGTCATATGGCGCGGCCGCCGTCGAATGACATTGCGCACGAACAAGTGACGGACCACTGGATCAGGAAGCGCGTGAGCCAGGAGAGATTGCCGCTGGCGACGAGCGGCGAACTGGTGACGGTGGGAGGGATGGCGGCGAGCGATCGCGATCTCGGAGTCGCGTATGCGCAGATGGCGGCGCGCGGAGACGAGCAAGCGGGAATGCGCGCAATGGCGCTGTTGCGCCGGGCTGAGGCGGAGACGAACGGAGCGGCGGGCGACCACGAACTGCATGCGCAGCTGGGATTTCTGGAGCAGATTGACGGCAAGTCCGCCGAGGCGGCGGAGGAGTACAAGCGCGCGCTTGCGGCGGATGAGTTCGATGCGCTGGCAGCGGGGGACCTGGCGCTGATCGAGGTGCGGGAGCGAAATGTGCGCGAGGCGATAAAGCTTTGGAGTTCGGTTGTGGAGCATGATCCGACGCAGGTGAAGGCAGGGATGAACCTGGCGCTTACGGAATGCGCGACAGGAGACCGGGAAGGCGCGGAGAGAGTGCTGGCGCGTGTGGTGGAGTTCTCTCCGGATGACCAGGAGGCACGCAGGTTCGAGGCTGAAATGAAGTCGGGAGGGAAGGGCTGCCTGGCGCGGTGAGGAGAGGCATCTGGGGAATCAACAGCTCGAGCAGAGGGCGCGCCGTCGTGGGACCCCGGATGTGAGGAGAGTTAGTGAATCGGTTTAATTCAAGAGTTGTGCGGGGGCATTTTGGGGGACCAGGCGACGCGGGGGGAACGCGCAGGGAAGCGGAGGAATGACGCGCGGTTTCGAGATAGCGTTTTCACGACGAGCGGCTAAAAGATTCTTAGGATTGTCGTTGACAGGGCAAGCAAGGTTTGGGTATGGTTTCGATTTGCTTCGGAGGTCGCCCTTTTAGCTCTCACACAATGCTGTTTTCGGGAGCAGCGTCACCGGATTGGTTTGCGAACCCGCCATTGCGACGGGGGAGCCTTGTAGTTTGATTAGCCGAATCACACCCTGCCCCACGCGGCAGAGTTCATGACAAGTTGACAGAAGAACCAAGGTACGTATTTCAGGAGACCGCATGAAAATATATCTGCGTACAGCATTCGTGCTGGCGTTATTCGCCTGCGCGAATTTTCTAATGAGTGTGCCCGCCCGTGCCCAGTCGGTCTACGGATCGCTGTTCGGCACAGTGACCGATTCCTCAGGCGCGGCCATACCCAATGCGACAGTCACGGTGACGGACGAGGCCAAGGGGACGGTTGTGACGGCGACCTCGAACGCGTCGGGCGACTATACCGTGCCGCACCTCATTCCCGACGTATACGACTTGAAGGTGACGGCGAAGGGCTTCAAATCTTTCGAAGCCAAGGGCATTTCGGTGGAAGCCGATACCGCGCCTCGCATCGATCCGACGCTGCAAGTGGGCGCGGAGAACACCACGGTGGAAGTGAACGCGGACCAGGAACCGGAGTTGAAGACAGATCGCGCGGATGTGGCGACGGTTTTCGATGAGCAAGAGGTTTCGAGCCTGCCGGTTGGCGACCAGAACTTTACCAACCTGCAGTTGCTTCTGCCGGGCGCGCAGATGCTCGGCTGGGCGCACGCGGCCGATGAGAATCCGCAGGGTTCGAAGCAGATCCAGATCGACGGCCAGGCATTCGGCGGCGTGGCGTACGAGCTGGACGGAACCGACAACGAAGACCCGATCCTGGGCATTATCGTGATCAACCCCGCGCTGGACGCGGTGACTGAAGCAAAGATCACAACGCAGAACTATGACGCTGAGCTGGGCAAGGCGGTGTCGGCGGTGATGACGGCGCAGACGCGGTCGGGAACGAACAGCTTCCACGGCAGCGCTTACGACTTCCGCACGGGCAATGCGAACCTGGCGCGCGATCCTTACAACCAGGCGCCGACTTCGTACACGCAACCGCTCGGCCTGACGCCCTCGATTCCTCCGGGATTGAAGAACAGAATGGGCGCGTCGATCGGCGGCCCGATCATCAAGGACAGGGCGTTTTTCTTCTTCAACTATGAAGGGCAGCGGCAAAAGGTGGGAACGGTGGCAACGGACACGCTGCCGACGAGCCTGGCGACGGAGACCTGCCTGGGCAACCAAGCGGATACGTCGGGCGGCAACGGCTGCGATTTCAGCCAGTACCTGACGGCATTCGGAGCGGCAGGCCAGATCTGGGATAACACCAAGGGTGGTACGCCCACGCCGTATCCGAACAACATCATTCCTCGCAGCGAGGTTTCTGGTGCTGCATCGGCGCCATCGCTGGCGTTGCTGAAGATTCTCGAGCCGTACACGAAGGGAATCACGACGCTGGACAGCAACTTCAACGAGTCGGGCACAGGTTTGTTCAACAGCAACCAGTGGACGGAGCGCGTGGACTACAGGCTGAACGATAAGGCGAATGCCTTTGAGCGGTTCTCGCGGTTCACGGATGTCCTGTCGGGCGCGGTGATGTTCGGCGCGGCGGGCGGCCCCGGATTCGGCATCAACAACTACGGCGGCAACTCGAACGGCGCCAACGACAGCTTTGCAGGCGGCATGGACTTCGCCATCAATCCGAAGCTGCTGACGGACTTCCGGCTGGGCTACTACCGCTACAACATCATCGACGTGAAGCACGATGCGACTGCGGAGTTCGCGAACACGCTGGGCATTCCGGGGATCAACCTGGGAACATCGTTCACGGGAGGCTCGCCTGGATTCTTTATGGACAATGTGCCCGGCGGCTCCGGCGGCACGCAGGGATCGCCGGTGTTCGGCGATGGCCTGAACGTGAACCGGTGCAACTGCCCGCTGACCGAGCGTGAAGACCAGTTCCAGATCGTGAACAACTGGACGAAGGTTGTGGGCAATCACACGTTCAAGGCTGGAATCGATCTGCGCTACGGTCGCAACCTGCGCGTTCCGTCGGACAACGATCGCGACGGTTTGCTCTACTTCCACAGCGACCTGACGTCGAACCCGGCTGCGAAGACACAGGGCGGCCTGAGCTTCGCAACGTTCATGCTGGGTGAGGTAGCGAACTTCAACCGGTATGTTTCGGTGTCGACGAACGCGAAGGAGTTCCAGAAGCGCACCTTCTCGTTTGCGCAGGACACATGGCGTGCCTCGAAGGACCTGACGCTCAACCTTGGACTTCGCTGGGATATGTATTTCCCGGAGACTGTGAACGGTCCGGGCAATGGCGCCCTGATGAACCTTACGGACGGCTATCTGCACGTGGCGGGCATCGGCGGCATTCCTTCGGACATGGGCTGGACGGTGAAGGCGATGAAGCAGTTCTCGCCGCGCATCGGCGTCACCTACCAGTTCGACCCGAAGACAGTGATCCGCGCCGGATACGGACGGAGCTTTGATACGGGCGTCTTCGGATCGATCTTCGGCCACACCGTGACGCAGAACCTGCCGGTTCTTGCGAACCAGCAGATCAACCAGACGACGAACACGGTTCCGGCGTTCACGTTGAACAATGGGCCGGCGCCAAACGTATTCCCGACGGTGCCGTCGAACGGGCTGCTGCCGAACCCCGGTTATTCTGTGGGTTCAAAGGCTCGCCCGAATCCACTCAATCTGACAACCGTGGACGCGTGGAACCTGGCAGTGCAGCGTGCGATTACTCCGACGCTGAGCGTGACGGTAGCCTACGTCGGCAACAAGGGCACACACACGTTGGCTGATGGCGATGGCAACAGCACGAACCCGAACGAAGAGGCCGTGGTGCTGCCGAGCCAGTACAGCGTGACGGGGCAGCCGGTGCACTTCGATCCGACGGTGAGCACGTCGATTGCCACGGGCGCGTACACGGGCATTGCAGCGAATGGCGGCACGGACGTAGGCCACCTGCTGACGCGCTACTATGGTGGGTCACTCCCGGCATGCCGCGATTCAAACTACATCTCGCTGGCGGGATTGCAAGCGGCAGATGGCGATCCGTCGCTGGTGCAGGGAATGTGCGGCTGGACGAACAGCATCCAGTACAACGGAGACGACCAGAACACGGAGTTCGACGCGCTGCAGATCACGATCAACCAGTCGATGTGGCACGGGTTGTCGTACGGGGCGAACTACCAATGGGCATCAGCATTTGACGAGCAATCGGGCTACTACACCTGGAGCCATTCGATCACTCACCAGCGTGACAGCAACGTGCGCGATCAGCAGGCGACGTGGTATGGGAGCTACGACCTACCGTTCGGTCGAGGCAAACAGCTCTATCCAGGCGCAAATCATGCCGAGGACCTGGTCATTGGCGGCTGGCAGTTGAGCGGCGTGGTCAATATCTCTGGGGGCCTGCCGTTCAGTTACAGCTTCAACGAGAGCGGTTCGAACGTGCCCAACGGCCCGGGCGATCCGGACATCGTGAAGGGTGTGCCGTTCAGCAAGGGACTTTCCAAACCTACCTACAACAGCAACGGAACGATCACGCGTTCGTTCTTTACGCCGCCGGGACTGGGAGGCAAGTTCCTGAATCCCGGGTTGGACACCTTCGGCGATGCGGGCCAGAATACGGTGCGCGGGCCGGGCTTCTGGAACACCGACATGGCGCTCAGCAAGTCGTTTTCGATTTGGGAGAACGTGGCGGCGAAGTTCCGGATGGATGCATTCAACGCGTTTAACCACATCAATGCGGGCAACCCGAACGGCAACGTAGAGAACGGCGGAACGATCACGAGCGGCGGCCAGGGATATGGCACGAGCCAGGATTTTGGACCGCGCCAACTGGAGTTCTCGCTGCGCGTGCAGTTCTAAGAGAAGCGCAGGGTTATAAGCCCTCATGGACCGAAGTTCGATCCGTGAGAATTCAATCAACCGAATGGAGGGGAGCGCGATGCTCCCCTCTTGTTTTTTAGAGACAGAGTAAAGAGCGGAATCGGGAGCCGGGGCGGTGTGGGGAGAATGGAATTAAACTTGAGAGAAGAGCAGCCATGTTACGGGTGACAGGCATCGCGGTATTGTTGGTTTCGCTTGGGATTTTGAGTGAGGCGCAAGGGGGCGCAGCGCAGTCGGGGACGGGTGACGATGCGGCGCCCCCGGTGTCGATTGATACGGCGCGCCAGCTTGCGGGAAAAGGACGGCTGGAGCAGGCGATGGCCCAGCTGGATCAGCTGGCGGCACAGAAGCCGGAGCCTGCCGGTGTGGAGCGCATGCGCGGCATCATCTTTTACCAGCTCGAGAATTTTCCGGCAGCCATCGAAGCGTTCACGAAGGCAGCGGGGGAGGATCCGAAGGACAGCGAATCGGTAGAGATGCACGGAGTGACCCTTTTTCGCCAGGGCAACGTGCGCGAGGCGATTCCATTTCTCGAGAAGGCACGCGCGGCGGTGGTGAGCGCGAATGTCGATCCGGATTATGTGCTGGCGCTTTGTTATGCGGATGTGGAGAGGTACGACGATTCGCGGCATGCGTTCGCGCGGCAATTTGGATTTGCACCGGACTCGGCGGAGGCGTACTTACTGGCGGGGCGGATGTTTCTGAGGCGCGAGGCTCGGGACCAGGCGCGTGTGCAGGTGAAGAAGGCGCTGGAACTGAATCCGAAGCTGCCGCTGGCGCATGAATTGCTGGGGGAAATTGCGCTGGCGCAAGGCGACACAGCGACGGCGGTGCAGGAGCTGGAAGAGGAACGCAAGATTGACCCGATGAACCCGGATGTCTACGACCGGGAGGGCGATGCCTATGTGCGATCGGGACAGTATGCGAAGGCGCAGGAGATGTTGAATCGCGCGGTGTTGCTGGAGCCGCAGGCGACGGGGCCTTACATCCTGTTGGGGGAGACGTTTTTAAAGCTGAGCCAGCCGATCCAGGCGCTGCACTATCTGGATCACGCGGTACGGATGGATCCGCGGAACTACATTACCCATAATCTTCTGGGGCAGGCGTATCGAGCCACGGGCCAGGTAGAGGCAGCGAATCGCGAGTTCCAGATGGTGGTGGACCTGCAGCATCAGAACGATGCGAAGCCGATGGGGAAGTGAGCAATGCGGCGGGTCGCGGTGCTGGCGGTTGGGGCTTGCTGGGCGGGAGTGCTGGCGAGCGCTGTAGCGCAGGCGCGAAGCGCGAGGGAACCGGATGCGCTGAAGCAGGCGGACGCGGCGTTCCACGCGGGGTTTGCGGCGCAACAAAAGGGAAATCTCGAACTGGCGCGCACGAAGTTCGCCGATGTGGTGCGTCTGGCTCCGCAGATCGCCGAGGGGCATGAGGCGCTGGGGACGGTGCTTCTGGAGCTGAACCGGGCGGCGGATGCGATTGGGCAGCTGGAGGCGGCGGCGAAGCTGGAGCCGGGCAATGCGGGGAACGAATCGAACCTGGCGATGGCGTATGCGCAGGCAGGACTAGCGGCGAAGGCGATTCCGCATTTTGAAGCGGCGGTGAAGGCGACCGCGGACCCGGGGAAGTTGAATGCGGCGTTCTATGACACCTATGGGCGAGCGCTGGCGGCTGCAGGCAGGCCTGCGGATGCGATCAAGCAGCTGGAAGCAGAAGAAGGCGCGGCGGGGACAAGCGCGGAGCTGGAAGATGCGATCGGATCGCTCTATGCGCAGCAGAAGGAGTGGGAAGAGGCGCGCAAACGGTTTGAACACGCGCTGGAACTGAACGGGTCGTTGGAGCGGGCGCGGGTTCACCTGGGAGTTGTGTTGCGGCAGCAGATGGATCTGGCGGATTCGCTGGCGGCGCTGGGCGCTGCGGTGAAGGCGGACGCCAAGGATACGGACGCGGCGTTGGAATATGGACGGAGCCTGGCTGCGGCGGGACGCGATGAAGATGCGGTGACGCAGTTTGAGCACGCGCTCGAGGTGGATGCGGAGTTGTCGGGAGCTCCGCTGGAACTGGCGATGGCACTGCAACGATTGGGCCGGCAGGAAGAAGCGATTCCGTGGTTTGAGAAGGCAGTTGCGCAGGATCCGCAGAACGCGAGCGCACTGACTAACCTTGGACTGGCGTTGACGCTGACCGGAAAGGCGAAAGAAGGATTGGAGAGGTTGAGCCGCGCGCAGGCTCTGGATGGGCAGAACGCGGTGGTATGGAAGGACACGGGCGTGGCGCACGTGCAGTTGTCGGCATTTGACGAGGCGATTGGGGATTTCGAGAAGGCGCTGACGCTGGAGCCGACGGATCCGCAGCTGCACTACGACTTGGGGCTTGCTTACAAATTCAAAGACCGGTATGACGATGCGGTGCGGGAGCTGAAGAAGGCAGGGGAGTTGGATCCGACGCTGCCGGATCCGCCGTACACGCTGGGGATACTGCTGATGCAGACGGGCAAGCTGGATGATGCGGTGGTGGAGTTGAGGAAAGCGGTGGCGCTGCGGCCGGAGAACGGCGATGCGTGGGCGATCCTGGGGAGCACGCTGAAGCAGGACTCGCGACTGCCGGAGGCGGCGGATGCGCTGCGGAAGGCGATTCCGCTGTTGCCGGGACAGCCGGGCCCACGAGTGACGCTGGCGGGAGTGTTGGCGGAGGAAGCGGGCAACAAGGCGACGGAGGCGGACGCGGCCGAGGCAGCGGGAGACGCGGCGAAGGCTGCGGAGTCGCGGAAAGAGATGGCGGAGTTGCGGGGTGAGGCTGCGGCACTGCGCAAGGAAGGAGCGGACCTGGCGCGGAGTGCGGTGAACCGGCAGAAGGCGAATTTTGCGATGAACGCGGGGAACCAGCTGATGCTGCGCGGGCAGGTGGGAGACGCGATCGCGCGGTACCAGGAGTCGATCGCGGCCGATCCGACGTTTGCGGAGGCGCACGGGCAGCTGGCGATTGCATACGAGCGGCAAGGCAGACCGGCGGATGCGGCGGCGGAGCGGGCGAAGGCCGAGGAACTGAAGAAGGCCACGAAGTAGGCATTCGATGCAGGCATTGCATGCAGCAGGCGCTGACGCGCTTCTGATGGGCATCATCGCGGTTTGGACGCCGCGGGCAAGAGGGGCTTATCGATCAGGATGTATGCTGTTGCGGTCTTGTCCTGGCAGGTGGAATTGAAAAGGTTTTCAAGTGAGTCAGCCTGGAGGGGAATTGTGGAGTTGTCTTTGGGGAGGGCCGGTGAAGTGAACCAATCGCGGCGTCGGAGATCATTTTTGCCGCTTGGAATGATGTTTGCGATTGCCATTGCTTTCACGACGACGGCGCTGGCTCGCGGCGAGGAGCGCTGGAGCGAGGAGAAAGCGAACGCATGGTATGCAGCGCAACCGTGGCCGGTGGGTGCGGACTTTTTGCCGTCGACGGCGATCAACGAGCTGGAGATGTGGCAGGCGGCTACGTACGATCCGAAGACCATCGATCGCGAACTGGGATGGGCCGAAGGGATCGGGATGAACACGATGCGCGTGTTTCTGCATAACCTGCTGTGGGAGCAGGATGAGGCGGGATTCAAGCGGCGCATGGATGATTTTTTGGCGATTGCGGCGCGACATCATATTCGGCCGATGTTTGTGCTGTTTGATTCGTGCTGGGATCCGAACCCGAAACTGGGGCCGCAACATCCGCCGATTCCCGGAGTGCATAACTCGGGGTGGGTGCAGGCGCCGGGAGCGGCGGTGCTGGAGGATCCTGCGCAGTATGGAAAGCTCGAAGCGTATGTGAAGGGTGTGGTGGGCGCGTTTGCGAGCGATCCGCGGATTTTGGCGTGGGACTTGTGGAACGAGCCGGACAACGGGAACGACAGCTCGTATGCGAAGAGCGATCCGAAGAACAAGAACGAAATTATCGAGAAGCTACTGCCGCAGGTATTTGCGTGGGCGCGGTCGGCGCATCCGGTGCAGCCGCTGACGAGCGGGGTGTGGCATGGGGACTGGACGTCGCCGGCGACAATGACACCGGTGGGCAAGATCCAGATCGAGCATTCGGACGTGATCAGCTTTCACGATTATGGATGGCCGGAGACGTTTGAAGGGCACGTGAAGATGCTGAAGCAGTATCGCCGGCCGCTGATTTGCACGGAGTACATGGCGCGGAATATTGGAAGCACGTTCGACACGATTCTGCCGATTGCGAAGAGGGAACATGTGGGGGCGATCAACTGGGGACTGGTTGCGGGCAAGAGCCAGACGTGGATTCCGTGGGACTCGTGGGAGCGGCCGTATGTGTTGTTGCAGCCTGCGGTCTGGCAGCACGATGTGTTTCATCCGGATGGGACTCCGTATCGGGAGCGCGAGGCGGAGATTATTCGGGATTTGTCGACTGGGAGGTAGACGTTCCCTGGGGCGCCGTCCTGGGTGGGCCAATGCGCGATTTTTCTGTTGAATGCGCCGGCAGGATGCGCCTAGAGTCTCGATATGCAGATGAACAGCCGCCGTTCCTTTCTTAAGCAGGCAGCGACGCTTGCGGGAGCCTTCTCAGCGAGCAGTCTTTTCAGCCAGGCGCATGCCGCGGAGTTTTTGGCGGCGGAGGCGAAGATTGCGCACTTGAGCCCGGAGCTGGCGGCGCAGAACGAAGACTACTGGAGCGTGATTCAGCGCGCGTACTCGGTGAATCCCGACCTGATCAATTTGAATAACGGAGGGGTGTCGCCGGCGCCGATTGTTGTGCAGCAAGCGGTCGAGCGGTATAACGAGCTCTCGAACGAAGGGCCGTCGTACTACATGTGGCGAATCCTGGACCAGGGACGCGAGCCGTTGCGGGAGAAACTGGCGCTGCTGGCGGGGGCGCAGCCTGGGGAGATTGCGATCGACCGCAATTCGACGGAGGCGCTGAACACGATTATTTACGGGCTGGAGCTGAAGGCGGGCGACGAGGTGGTGGGAACGAAGCAGGATTATCCCAACATGATCCAGGCGTACCGGCAGCGTGCGGCGCGCGAGGGGATCGTCTACAAGCAGATCAGTTTCGATTTTCCCATTGAGGATGATGAGCGGATCGTGAAGGCGTATGAGGCGGCGATTACGCCGCGGACGAAGCTGTTACACGTGACGCACATGATCAATTGGGTTGGGCAGACGATGCCGGTGGCAAAGATCGCGGACATGGCGCATGCGCGCGGGATCGAGGTGATCGCGGACGGTGCGCACTCGTTTGGGCTGATCGACTTCAAGATTCCGGAGCTGCATTGCGACTACTTCGGCACGAGCCTGCACAAGTTTTTGTCGGCCCCGATTGGGACGGGGATGATGTGGGTGAAGCAGGAGAAGATCGAGAAGATATGGCCGCTGACCTGCAATGGCGAGCCGCGGAGCGGAGACATTCGGAAGTTTGAAACGCTGGGGACGCGGAGTTTCCCGCTGGAGCAGGGGATCGGCGAGGCCATCAATTTTCACGAGGGGATCGGGAGCAAGCGGAAGGAGGAGCGAATCCGGTATTTGAAAGACTATTGGGCCACGCGCGTGCAGAGTGTGCCGAAGGTGAAGCTGCATACGTCGCTGGATGCGAAGTACTCCTGCGCGATCTGCGGGGTGAGCATCGATGGAATGACGCCGGGGCAACTGGATAGCGCGTTGTTTAACAACTACAAGATTCACACGGTGGGAATTGTGTGGGAGAACATCAGCTGCGTGCGGGTGACGCCGCATGTGTATACAACGCTGCCGGACCTGGACAAGCTGGTGGGGGCGATTACGACGCTGGCGGCTACCTGCGGTGGGGCCAATTGCGCGTGAAGCATTGCGCGCGGCGGGAAGAGCTGTTCGATGTCGTGCGAGGAAGACTAGACTGGTCGCGAGATGATGCGACGTGGGAGCGACGCGCTGCGGTGGTTGTTTGACGGGCGGCGTGGGCCTGCGGACCGGCTGATTCCGCGATGGATTTTTCTGCGCGCGCTGGCGGCGATCTATATCTCAGCTTTTTATTCCCTTCTGTTTCAGATCAAGGGGTTGATTGGGCCGGAGGGTGTGCTGCCGGCCGGGCAGTACCTGGCATCGGTAGGAAAGTCGCTTGATGGCGCGCTGCGGTATTGGTATGCGCCGTCGCTGTATTGGCTGGGCGCGAGCGATTACGCGCTGATGACGGTGACATGGATCGGGTTGATGGCGGCGGTGATTGCGTTTTTGAACGTATGGCCGCGGCTGAGCTTCTTTGTGTGCTGGGTCTGCTTTCTGGCGTTTGTGTCGGCGTCGGGCGATTTCTCGAGCTACCAGTCGGACGGGATGCTGCTGGAGGCGGGATTTCTGGCATTGTTTTTTGCGCCGCGTGGGGTGTGGCCGGGATGGGGGTCGGATTCGCCGGCGGCGCGGGCGAGCTTGTGGCTGCTGCAATGGGAGTGGTTCCGGATTTATTTCGAGTCGGGCATGGTGAAGCTGCTGAGCGGGGACGAGCAGTGGCGAAACATGACGGCGATGGACGAGTACTACCAGAACGGGCCGTTGCCGACGTGGGTTGGATGGTATGCGGAGCATTTGCCGCACTGGTTTCATGCGGCTACGGCGGTGGGCACGCTGGCGATGGAACTGGGGATCGTGCTGATGTTGTTTTTTCCGCGGCGGGTGCGGTTGGTGTGTTTTCTGATCGTGACGCCGTGGGAGGTCGGGGTGATCTTGACGGCGAACTACGCGTTTTTGAATTACCTGGTGCTGTCGCTGGGGTTTCTGCTGCTGGACGATGGGGTGCTGCGCAGGTTTGTGCCGGTGAAGTGGAAGCCGGCGGAGCCGGTGGTTGTGACGGAGGAGCGCAAGGAGGAAACGCTGTCGATTTTCGCGACCGAGGGAATGGCGGTAAGCGCGGATGCGGTTGAGGCGCGCGAGGAACTGGCGCGCGAGGAAGAGGATGGGGGAGAGCCGAGCCGGACAAAGGCGTGGAGGGTGAGGTTTGAAAGGCAGCGGCGGGCGCTGGGGATTGCGCTGACGGCGGTGATGCTGACGTGGATCGGATATGACACGACCGTGGAGATGATCGGTTTGCCACTTCGCGGCGTTTCACTTCCACTGGCGCCGGTGGCATGGCTGGAGCCATTCCGGATCGCGAACCAGTATGGATTGTTTGCGGTGATGACGCGGGGGCGGTATGAGATTGAGTTTCAGGGATCGAACGATGGGGTGGACTGGACGCCGTATCTGTTCAGGAACAAGCCGCAGCTGGTGAATGAAGCGCCGCGGATTTATGCGCCGTATCAGCCGCGGTTTGACTGGAACTTGTGGTTTGCGTCGCTGGGGGATTGGCGGCAGAGCCAGATTGTTCCATTGACCGAGGAGAGGCTGCTGGAGAACAGCGCGGATGTGGTGGGATTGTTCAAGGGCAATCCTTTTGGCGGATCGGCGCCGAAAATGGTGCGTGCAGTATTGTGGCGCTATTGGTTTACCTCGATGGAGGAGAAGAAGCAGACGGGCAACTGGTGGCGTCGGGAGCTGTTGGGCTTGTATGCGCCGGAGTTGACGCGGACGGCGGAGGGGAAGCTGGCGGTGGTCGCGTGGCCGGAGGATCTGGGGACGCATGATTGAGAAGCAGGGAGCAGAGAGCAAGGGAAGTCACGGTGGGACCAGCGAACCGCAAGAGCGAGAACATGGGTGGGGAATGAGGCGGTGGGCGGAGTGAGGCGATGACGCGCGCGATCGTGGTGGGGTCGGGACCGAACGGGCTGGCGGCGGCGATTGTGCTGGCGCAGGCCGGCTTGGGCGTGGAGGTGTATGAGGCCGAGGCGGAGCCGGGCGGCGGTGCGCGCAGCTTGCCGCTGACGCGTCCGGGATTTGTGCATGATTTTGGATCGGCGGTACACCCGTTTGCGGTTGGGTCGCCGTTCTTCAAGACGCTGCCGCTGGAGAAGTATGGGCTGGAGTGGGTGCACGGATCGGCGCCGATTGCGCATCCGCTGGAGGATGGGACGGCAGTGGTGCTGGAGCGTGAACTGAGCGCTGCGGACCGGGTGCTGGGACTGGATGGGCGGATGTGGCGCACGCTGATGCAGCCGCTGGTGGAGCATTGGGATGATTTTCTGGCGGACACGATGGTGCCGCTGATGCGTATGCCGCGGCACCCGCTGCGCATGGCGCGATTTGCGCTTCATGGTTTGCAGCCGGCACGGTGGCTGGCGCGCAATGAGTTTGGGGGAGAACGCGGGCGAGCGCTGTTTGCCGGGATCGCGGGGCACTCGCTTTTGAGCTTCGATCGGCTGATGAGCGGATCGGCGGGGCTGGTGCTGGGTGCGGCTGCGCATGCGGTGGGATGGCCGGTTCCGCGCGGCGGATCGGGGTCGATCACGAAGGCACTGATTGCGCATCTGGAATCGCTGGGCGGGAAGGTTTTCACGTCGCGCAGGATCGATGCGAAGGCATGGAGAGAGCTGGATGGCGAGAAGACGCTGACGCTGTTTGATACATCGCCGCGTACGGTGGCTGCCATTGCAAGAGAGCGGGTGAGTGCGGGGTTCAGGAAAGCGGCGGGGAAGTTTGAGGCGGCGCCCGGGGTCTTCAAGATCGATTATGCGCTGAATGCGCCGGTGCCGTGGAAGGCGTGGGACTGTCAGCGGGCGATCACGGTGCATGTAGGCGGGACGTTTGAGGAGATCGCGGCGGCAGAGGAGGCGGTGGCGCGCGGGAGATGCGCGGAGAAGCCGTTTGTGCTTGCGGCGCAACCTTCTTTGTTTGACGAGACGCGGGCGCCGGCGGGCAAACACGTGTTGTGGGCGTATTGTCATGTGCCGAACGGATCGAAGGAGGACATGACACAGCGGATCGAAGCGCAGATTGAGCGCTTCGCGCCGGGATTCAGAGATTGTGTGCTGGAGCGGAGCGTGTTGCCGCCGGGAATGCTGGAGCGGATGGATGCGAACCTGGTGGGTGGCGATGTGGCGGGCGGGGCGATGACGCTGCGGCAGATGTTTTTCAGGCCGACGCTGGCTGGCTACCGAACCGGGACGCGGGGATTGTATTTATGCTCGGCTTCGACTCCGCCCGGGGGTGCGGTGCACGGGATGTGCGGAGCGAACGCGGCGCGGGTGGCTCTGCGGGAGCGGAAGTGAGGATATGGAATAGGGCGGGCTGAGCTGGTGTAAACTTGGTGGAGACTCCAGGGCCGGCTCGCTCGAGCCGGCTCGCCTATGTCGGGACGTGGCTCAGCCTGGTAGAGCACTCGCTTGGGGTGCGAGGGGTCGGCAGTTCAAATCTGCCCGTCCCGACCA
>DATJMC010000090.1:0-31697 GCA_035508975.1 Occallatibacter sp. | reverse complement strand
GCCGCAAGCATGTAGACCACGAAGAACGCGGTGCCCAAGGCGCCCATCTGCTGGTCGGTGGCGTGGAATTCGTGCTGGATGGGCCGCATTTCGCCGGAGAGGATGTAGCGGTCGATGTAGTTGAGGAGGTTGAGGGCGAGCAGAAGCAGGAAGGTGCCGAGCGCTGGCAAGAGGTGCGGGCGGACAGCTTGAGCAGAGTCGGACAAGCGGATGCGGGGTCCTACAGAGAAATGCGCGGCGAGACGATTATCGCATTCCGACCGCCGGCAAGAACTCAGGCCCAGCTGCGTAATTGGGGATATCGGGCGTAAATACGGCGTTGAGCGTCTGCCGAGAGATCATGCAGGCGAGTGGGCTCGTCCTGGGGCCGAGTTCCTTTCTGATTGATCACGTTCATCAGGCTCCACTCGCGCTGAAGGCCTTTGGGCTCGCTGGCGGGCAGGTCGTAACGCGTGAAGTCAATGACCATGTGCGGGCCGCCGGATAGGGGATGGAGGAGCGCCAGGCGGAATTCCTGGTTCATATACCAGAGGATTTCGAGGTCTTTGTCTGAGCCAGGCGCGCCGGTGCCTTGCGCGTCGAAGCGGTAATTGATCGTTGAATTGTCGGGATAGTGACGGCGCCACTCAAGGCCGAATTCGCCTTCGGTGATAACGCGGGTGTCAGGCCACCGTTCCCTGACAGCTTGCAGCCACCAGGCAAGATCATCGTCGTGGCCGAGCGAGGTTTCCCAGATGCCGGTGACCCAGCCGAATCCGTTCAGCGCATAGCCGGTGTCGTAGTGCATTGCAGTGGTGGCGAGCATTTCCATGCGACCGACCTTCTGGCCGAGGTCCTGCACGGTTTCGATGGGGCCAACGCCCATGCGGCTGTTGAAACCACCCTTGAAGCCATCGCGCCGCGCGGAGAGAAAGTCGCATGTCCAGCCGTCGAGGCAGACGCAGTCGATGAAGTCGGCAGGTCCCTGCGCCGGCTTGAGGTAGTGTTCGCGGCTGGGGTAGTAGGGGTAGCAGATGCCACCATCGCCGTCGCCGTTGTCGATGGCATGCTGGCTCCAGATCTGGCCCTGGCAGACGTGGATGCCTTCTTCCGTGGCGAGCAGGCGCTGATTTTCCGCGTCCATGAAGCCGGCGATCAGGCACTGCGGACGATAGCCGCCGCCGACCATTGCGGAGATTTCCTGGAGCGCGGTGTGGATGGTGGCGCGGATTTCTTCGCGCGTGTTGTACATGGGCGCGAAGTAGCCGCCGGGGATGAAGGTGATCTCGTCGCGGTAGCGGTCATGATACGAAGCGAGCAGGCGGCGGGCCTCTTTATATTCGGGCCGGTTGTCGTGGAGCGCCAGCCAGCTGATTGCCCAGGTCATGCGGCCATCGGGGCAGCCCCGAGCGAAGGCGTCACGACGGGAGCGGATGTGGGCCGGGCTGTTCAGCGGAGCCTCATCTTCGCCGATGCTGCGGGTACGGGTGACCTCGATTTGATTGACGCGAACGATGGAGATGTGGGTCAGGAATCGGCCGCGCAGCGGATTTTTCTGGCCGACGGCCTTGATCGATGCCGGCGCAAAGGCGAGGGCGCCGGCCGATTGTGCGGCGCGGCTGAAGAATTCTCTACGCGTCCAGAGATTACTCATGACTTAAACGTCCAGGCGGTTGGAAGCGGCGACGCGGCTGTACCAGAGACCCGAGTCTTTGATGGTGCGCTTCTGGTTGCGGTAATCGACGTAGATGAGGCCGTAGCGCTCGGTGTGACCGTTCGACCACTCGAAGTTGTCGAGCAGGCTCCAGGCATGGAAGGCGCGAACGCGGGCGCCGTCGGCGATGGCGCGCCCAAGCTCGGCAAGCTCTTCGCGGAAAAACTCGATGCGGCGAGTATCGGGGATGCCGTCGTTGTCGAGCGGCGAGTCGAGATAGCCGCAACCGCTTTCGGTGATCTCGATGACTGGATGGTCATACTCGCGCGAGATTTGCGCGACCAGGTCGTAGATTCCGCGCGGCCAGACTTCCAAGCCGGACTCGGTGATCGGGCCTTCGGCCGGCATCTCGGCGCGGAAGCGCGTGTAGGGGTCGCGGCCGGTTGCCGGATCCACTTCAATCTCGGTGCCGCTGAAGCCGCCGCCGCCGAAGCCGTGCGAAGTGCTGGCATCGGAAACGAGGCGGCGCGTGTAGTAGTGGAAGCCGACCCAGTCGAGAGGAGCGTGGAGGATCTTTTCGTCCCCGGGCTTGAAACCCATCTTCTCAAGCGGCGGCTCTCCGACGAAGGCTTTGGGATACTGCCCCTTCATCGCTGCTTCGAGGAAGAAGACGTTGTTCATGGCGTGGTAGCGCGCGGCTGCGGCGCGATCGGCTTCGGAGTCGGTTTTGGGATAAGCCGGGCACATGCCGTACGCACTGCCCACGGTTGCCTTGGAGGAGGCAGCCTTGATGGAGCGAAGAGCTTGCGACTGGGCGAGGGCGATGGTGTGCGCGGCTTTCAGGAAGTCGTCGAAGTTGGCGCGGCACGGGGGAAAGATGCCGACGCCGTATCCCATATAGGCGACGGTCCAGGGCATGTTGAAAGGAGCCCATATGGTGATGCGGTCGCCGAAGTGTTTGGCCAGGATGCCGGCGTAGTCGGCGTAGTAGCCGGCGAGGTCGCGGTTTGGCCATCCGCCGCGATCTTCGAGCCCCTGGGGAAGATCCCAGTGGTAGATGGTGCAGAAGGGGCGAAGACCGTTCGAGAGCAACGCATCGATGAAGCGACTGTAATGATCGATGCCCCTCATGTTCGGCGCGCCGGTTCCGGAAGGCTGGATGCGCGGCCAGGAGATCGAGAATCGGTAGCTTTTCTGGTTGAGACGTTTGGCGAGCGCAAAATCCTGCGCGTAGAGATGGTACTGATCGCAGGCGACGTCGCCGGTGGTGCCACCCTTGACTTTGCCGACGGTGTGGGTGAACTTGTCCCAGATGGACTCGCCTTTGCCGTCCTCGTTCCACGCGCCTTCGACCTGATACGCGGCTGTGGCCGTGCCCCACAGGAAGCCGTCGGGAAAGCGCGCCTGCTGGATTTCGGAAGACGAGATCGCGCCGGGAATTTGCTGCGCCTCGGTGGCGCGTGGCTGGCTGCCGAGCAGAGCTGCCCCAGCGGCTGCGAGAGAAGTCGTCACGAACTGTCGGCGATCCATTTTCCTCCTGCGGAAACGACGGGAAAAGGATACTGTCCGCGTCTGCGGGGAGCAAGGCGGGGTTTCGTGAGATGAACGATCGAGTGGAATTGGCGGGTCGCCGAGCGCGGATGCGAGCGCTTTACTCCCTGGGGCGGGGCCAGCGGGCTTCAACGTTGGTCGCGATTCCGCCGCGAGGACGGAACTCGCCGCGCACCACAACCCACACTGGATCGCAGGCCTTGACTACATCTTCGAGGACCTGGTTGACGATGTTTTCCTGGAAGATGCCGAGGTTGCGATAACTGAAGAGATACTCCTTGAGCGATTTCAGTTCGAGGCAGCGATGGCGCGGCATGTAGCGAATGTTGAGTGCGCCGAAGTCGGGCAAGCCGGTCTTGGGACAGACCGAAGTAAGTTCCGGGTCGTCAATGGAGATTTCGTACCCGGGGAACTGGTTCTGCCAGGTCTCGATCTCGGGAAATTTGAAATCGAGGCCGGCCTTGGCGTGGTCGTCGGTGTATCGGGGTGTTTGGACAGCCATGAATCTATTCTACGGGCTTACAGATTCAGCTCCCAAGTCTGCCCGATCAGGTCAACTCCGAAGGAGTGGTGAGGCTTCTCGGCAACGAGTCGAAAGCCGGCCTGCTGGTAGATCCTGTGGGCTGCGTGAAGGATGCTCTGCGTCCAGAGCGTCACCTTCTCATACCCAGCGGTGCGAGCGAAGCGGAGGCACTCGCCCACGAGAGCTTTGCCGAGCCCGAGGCCGCGCGCGGCGCGCTCGACATGAAGCAGGCGGAGCCGGGCAGTTCCCTTCTCTTCGGGATGGCAAACGAGGAAGACGCAGCCGAGGGGTTCGCCGTCGCGCTCCGCGACCCAACAACCCTCGCGGCGAGAGTCGAAGTGATCGATGAAATCGGCGACAATGCGCGCGGCGAGCGCTTCGTATTCGTTGTTCCAGCCATATTCTTCGACATAGAGAATGCTTTGGCGCTGAATGACCCAGCCCATGTCGCCAGGGCGATGGGAGCGAAGAACGAATGGAGGCTGTTGTGCCGCGCTTTTGTCGAGCGCGCGTTCAATGGCGCTCATGGACTGCATCAACGTGGCACGATGCACGGGCGTCATATCTTCGAGGATGGCGCGAGCCTGATCGGAGGAACGCCTATCGAGGTCGGCAAATGCGCTTTTGCCCTTGCGTGTAAGGCGCAGCACAGAGTGGCGTGCATCGGCGGGCAGCGGAGTGCGCGCCAGGAGTCCGTTCTCCTCGAACTTGCGCAGGATGCGGCTGAGATAACCGGGATCGAGGCGCAGCGCGTCGGCAATTTCTACGGCGCCGCTTTTCGACCGGGTCGCCAACTCAAAGAGGATCCGCGCCTCGGTGAGCGAATAGCCGCTGCGCACCAGGCCTTCGTCGAGCAGTCCGATGAAGCCAGTGTAGAAGCGGTTGAAGCGGCGGAAAGAGTCGATGCATTGGCCGATCTGGGAGGGTTGACTGGCCGTCATTCTGGACCTTCTTTGATCAACTAATTTACTTGACGTTGTCAAGTATAGCAACCAGGGGCGAGACCTGGGGAGTGCCTCTGTGCGGCCCGGCCGGCAATTTTTTTGCTCCCTCGGTCGGCTCCGAGGCGTCCTATATACTGGCTCAGGTTACGTGGATGATTAGAGAAAGAAAGGAATTGGACCGGCGTTGGCTGTGGGCCGGCGCTGCCGTCGTTATCGTGCTGGTCTATTTTTCGGTGCGGTCCCTGACCCGGGAGCGTTTGCCGGTTCGAATCTTCCGCGTTGAACGTACATCGGTCGTCAACCAGCTGACGACGAACAGCCGGGTTGAGCCGGAAAAGATTTATGACTATCCGTGCCCGATGTCGACCACGATCAAGGGGGTCTACGTGCGGGAGGGCGACCACGTACCGGCGGGAAAGCTGCTGATCGCGCTTGACGATGTGCAGGCGCGAGCGAGGCTGGCCAGCGCCGAAAGCGGGGTGAAGGTTGCCCAGGCCGCTCTGGACGCGGTTAACCACAATGGCACCCTTGAGCAGCGGCAGGCCTCGGCAGCCGAGCTGGAGCATGACAGGCTGGACGTGCAGCAGGCAGAGCAGAATCTGAACGCGCTCTCGAAGCTGAGCGCGACGGGGGCCGCCTCGGCCGGCGAAGTGACCCAGGCGCGGGAGCAACTTGCATCCGCGCAGGCAAGCCTGAATGCCGCGCAGCTGAGCGCGAAGGGGCGCTATTCGCTCGCCGAAGTGGCTCGTGCGCAGGCCGCACTCACCGATGCGGAAGCCAATGCGGCGGCGGCTCGCGACATCATGAGCAAGATGGAGTATCGGGCTCCGATCGCAGGCACGGTCTATATGCTCGATGCCGCCCCGACGGAATATGCCGAGGCGGGCAAGACGCTGCTGCAGATGGCGGATTTGCATCATGTGCAGCTCCGCGCCTACTTTGACGAGCCGGACCTGGGGAAGCTTGCAGTCGGCCAGCCGGTGCAAATCAAGTGGGACGCGAAACCCGGCGAGTTGTGGCAAGGGCACATTGAGCGAACACCGGTCAGGACCGTCACGTTGACGTCGCGCACTGTCGGCGAGGTGATTGTCGGGGTGGATAACGGCGATGGACAGCTCCTTCCGGATACGGACGTGACGGTGACGGTGACAACATCGACCCAGGCGGACGCTATCAGCATTCCGCATGAGGCTCTCTATCCTGAGAATGGGAAGACGTATGTGTACAAAGTTGTGCATGGAACTCTGCAAAAGACATTGGTGACGACGGGAACGACCACACTGACGCAGGCGGCGATTCTGAGGGGGTTGCAGGTAGGCGATGAGGTTGCGACCGGAACCACGACCGGCCAACCTCTGCAAGAGGGCATACCGATCAAGCGGATGCAGTGAACAGCGATCTGGCAGACGGGTTCATGGAGTTGCGGCACCGAACGTACGCGGGCTTCGCCCGAGCACACGATTGGCAGCGGCCTGCAACGAATGAGCTCCCACTCCTCCGGCGCCTGATTTGAAGTTTCTGGAAGACGCGAATCGATTGAAGATCGGGATGACAATACGCGCGGTTCTGGCGGCCTCGGTGCTGAGCGGAGGGTTTGCAGCCGGTTCGGTGCGAGCGGAGGGCCAGGTTTCGCTGGGAACCGTAGTCGACCTGGCGCAGCGCAACAGCACGACCGTGCGCATCGCGATGGCGGACGTGGACAAGGCGCGAGCCTCGTTGTCGCAGAGCAAGGATGCCGCGATTCCCTCGTTGAATTTTGGCACGGGTATTCCGGCATTTCCTGAAGAAGGTTTTACGGGCTCGCCGCCTTCGATCTGGAGCGCCACCATGCAATCGCTGGCGTTCAGCATTCCGCAGAAGCACTACATTGAAGCGAGTCACGCAGGACTACTGGCAGCATCGGCACGATTGAAGGATGCACGCGAGCAGGTGGCGCTGGATGCATCGTCAGCCTACATCGAGCTGGACGCAGTGAGCCAGGAACTTGACACGGCGCGGCAGGAAGATGGTTTTGCGCAGCGATTGATCGAGATTGAAGAACAGCGAACGGAAGCGGGCGTCGACCCCTTGAGTGCGCTGCTCGAGGCCAAGCTGACGGCTGCGAATGTACGGCTGAGCCGGATTCACCTGGAGTCTCGCGCCGGCCTGCTGGAAAAGCAGCTCTCGGAGCTGACCGGGTTGCCGGTCGGCTCGATCAGCCCCGAGCACGCGAGCATTCCCGAGATCCCCGATGTGAAAGGCGATGCGCCTACGAAGACGTTGTCGGGGATCGAGGCGGCGCGACAGCTGGCCATCGCGAAACAGCGCACGGCCAAGGGCGACCAGGACTTGAATCTGTTCCCGCAGCTGAATTTCTTCCTTCAATACAACCGCAACACGACGATTTTGAACGACGTCAACTCATTCTTTGCGCGGCCGCTACCGACGAACAACATTTTCACGGGATTCAATGTTGAGGTTCCGCTCTTCGACATGGGACATCGGGCCAAGGCGCGCGAGTCGGCGGCCGACGCGCTGCGGGCGAGGATCGAAGCCGAGGAGGCCGAGCGCCAGAACGAGGTGCAGATCACGGAGCTGAACGGGAGCCTGCGCGAGCTGGATGCGCTCTCGGAAATTGCGAGCCTGAAAGAGCAGATTGCGGACGAGCAGCTGAAGACGGTGTTGACACAGTTGGAATTGGGCAATGGGGCCAGCGGCGCACCGAATGGCCCGGCACAGATTTCGCCCAAGGCCGAGCAGCTGGCGCGCATTGAAGCAAGCCAGAGAGCGACCGAAGCGCTGGATGCCAGGCTCAATCTGACGAAGGCGCGGCTCAACCTGCTGCGCGCGCTGGGCAACCTGGGAGACTGGCTGCACCAACTAGGTACGAAGTAGGTCAGTGTAACCCCTTTCGGTCGTGGGAGTAACAGGAAAAATGGTAAACTTAAAGGGATGCCTATGCCGCTGAAGACTTTGCTTTTGAACCCGCCATCGTTTGAGAATTTCGACGGTGGAGCGAGCTCGCGTTGGCCCGCCACGCGTGAGATTGAGTCCTACTGGTACCCTGTTTGGCTGACGTACCCAGCCGGGATGCTGGAAGGATCGCGCCTGCTTGATGCGCCGCCGCATCACATCTCCGCGCAGGAAACGATCGAGATCGCCAAGGGCTACGAATTCCTTGTGCTCTTCACTTCGACCGTGGGATGGGAGGGTGACCAGCGTCTGGCCGAGGCGATCAAGAACGCGAATCCGTCGATTCGCATCGCGTTTGTCGGGCCGCCGGTGACGACGAGCCCCGAAAAGGCGCTCAATGAATGCGCGGTGCTCGACTTCATTTGCCGCCGTGAGTTCGATTACTCGGTGGTGGAGTTTGCCAACGGCAAGCCGCTGGATCAGATCCTGGGCATCAGCTACAAGGTGAACGGGAAGATCGTGCACAACCCCGATCGCCCGCAAGTTGAAGACCTGGACGCGATGCCGTGGGCCACAAAGATCTACAAGCGCGACATGGACGTGACCAAGTACAACGTGCCCTTTCTGCTGCACCCGTATATCGCGCTGTATTCCACGCGCGGCTGTCCGGCACAGTGCACGTTTTGCCTGTGGCCGCAGACCCTGAGCGGGCATGCGTGGCGCAAGCGGTCGTCGGATGATGTGGCCGCAGAAATGGCGTGGGCCAAAGAAAACTTCCCTTTCGTGAAGGAATATTTCTTCGACGACGACACCTTCAACATTCAGAAGCAGAGGACGATCGAGCTGTGCGCCAAGTTGAAGCCCCTTGGGCTGACGTGGAGCTGCACGTCGCGGGTCACGACGGACTACGACACGCTGAAGGCGATGAAAGAAGCCGGCTGCCGGTTGCTGATTGTGGGCTTCGAGTCGGGGGATCCGCAGATCTTGAAGAACATCAAGAAGGGCGCGACGGTGGAGCGGGCGCGCGCGTTTGCCAAGGATTGCCACGACCTCGGATTGACGGTTCATGGCGACTTTATTCTTGGCTTGCCGGGCGAGACCAAGGAGTCGATCAACAATACGATCCGGTTTGCCAAGTCTCTGGACGTGGAGACGATCCAGGTTTCGATTGCGCATGCGTATCCGGGCACGGAATTCTACGAGTACGCCAAGACCAACGGTTTTATCACCAACACCAAGGCGATGAGCGACGAGGGCGGTCACCAGCTTGCGCACATCGAGTATCCGGGACTGCCGGCGGATTATGTGCTTGAGTCGGTGCATCGTTTCTACGACGAGTACTACTTCCGGCCCAAGGCAGCGGCGCGCGTGATCTGGAAGGCGATTGTGAATCGCGATGTGCCACGGCTCTATACAGAGGCGCGGTCGTTCCTGAAGCTGCGCGCGCAGCGCAACAAGATGGTGAAGGAAGCGCGGAACCATCAGGCGGATCCTCAGGCTCCGGTTGGCGCAGGGATCTAGGGTCGAGTCTCAGAAACTTGCAGAAAGACAACGAGGGCGGCACTCACGATGAGTCCGCCCTTGTTTTGTCGCATCTATAAGAAGCAAAGAGGACAGTCGAACCAGCAATGATGCATCACAAGCTCTCAGCGCGGCAATATGGGCTTCTTGCCTTTATTGGCATCAGCGCTCCGCTGGGCGACACCTGCCTGTCGCGCGGCATGACGAGCCTGCCACCGATTTCGCTGGCACATCCGGAGGTCCTGGTGGGCGCGGTCTTCACGCCGTGGATCGCGGCAGGCATAGGGTTGCTCATCGGATTCTTTGCGAGCTATCTGACGGCGCTTTCCTGGGCTGATCTCACCTTTGTGTTGCCGACCACGGCCTTCGGCAACGTGATCGTGGCGTTACTGGCACGCTTCTGGCTACATGAGCCCATCTCGCTCGAACGCTGGGCGGGCATTGCCCTGATCACGGTAGGGGTAGGCTTCGTGGCGAATGGGCCATCGCTCACCGAGAAACCAGCAACCGTCGACGCGGAGCCTGCGGCTGCGCTGAGGGAGAAGTAAGGAATGGGGAGTGGCTTCCCTGCTTCACACGCCGGACTCTGGACGGCGACGGGCATGATTGCCGCCGTGATCGTGAGCTCGACTGCGGGCGAAGTGATGACTGCCGGGGCGATGAAGTCGATCGGAGATCTCGATGAGATTCGCGCGCGGTCAGGGATGACCGGAGCGATCCGCGCGGTATTGACCTGCCCGCTATTCTTTGCCGGGGTTGGCTTTCTTGCGCTGGCGTTTTTCTGCATGCTCTTCGCGCTGAACCACCTGGACTTGAGCCTGGTGGCGCCGGCGTCGGCTTCGCTCACCCTAGTGACGAACGCGGCGGCGGCAAAGTTCTTCCTGAAAGAGAATGTCGATCGCAGAAGGTGGGCTGCGGCTGTGCTCGTGTGCATTGGTGTTTATTTTCTTGCGCACTGAGCGCAGAAGTCGGCCGATTTCGAGCTATCGCGCGAGGAGGCGCATAAATCCGCGCGGCTTCAGATCCGGAACAAGGAACGTTTGTGGCTCGCCGATGGCGGCGCATAAGCCTTCGGCGGCGAGATGGCCTGATCGAGCAGCGCTTTCCATCGTCGAGGGCCAGCCGGTCGCCGTCCAGTCGCCGGCGAGGAAACAATTTGGCCAGGGTGCGACCGAAGATGGCCGCAGGCTGTCGATTTCCGGGGGCACTCCAAATGTGGCGCGAACTTCTTTGACGAGGGCTGCCTTCTGAAGCTTTGCCGAGGTCACGGCGGGAAAAAACTCCGCCAATTCGCGAAGCGTGAGGGCGATCGCCTCGTTGCGCTCGCGGGCCGCAAAGATCCGCGAGGCGCTCACCTCGATTTCGACATAACTTCCCTGCTTGGAGCGCCAGGGTTGGAGGCGGCTGCGGTTGAAAAGCCAGTGAATTTCGCGATCGAGCATCACGGCGTGATCGAGGTCGGTAATTTCGCGATCGAACCAGAGGTGCGCGCTGCAGATGGGCCAATGCTCGTGGCGCGCAATCTTGCGCGCGAGCTCGTCGACCTTTTCCGCGGGCGGCATCTTGGGGAGCAGTTTGGCCATGGCTTCGAACGGAAGGGCCAGCACCAGGAATTGCGAGGCGAGCGGGCCTTGGCGCGTGGTAAGGCTCCATTGCGAAGTCTCTTCGTCCCACTCGAGGGCTTCGACGTTGCAGTTGAGATGGAGCTCGGAATTGTGCCGGGCCAGCAGCGCAGGAACGTCTGCGTAAAGATCGCTGAGCGGAACAGTGTTGATGCCCATCTTGCCCGCCTCGGCGGAGTTCATGAAGAGCTCGCGAATGACCTTGGCTGCGTAGGGCACGGCGATGCATTCGATTTCCGCGTTGAGGGCGCTGGCAATGACGAGCTTCCAGAAGCGCTCGACGGCGCCGGAGGTCTGACGGTTACGCCGGAGCCAAGCGGCTAAGGTCTCAGTTGAGCCCGCGGGGATGGGCTGGAGCATGGCTTGAAAAGCGCGCGCAAGCGCCAGCTTGTCGGCGAGTGTGAAGGCGGCTGCGGAAAGCAGCTTGGGCACGCCATGGAGCGGAGCGGGGAGCGCCGACGACGGGCCGAGAGTGGATCGGCGGCCACCGGGCTCGATCATGGTCATATTGGAGGACCATCGAACCTTGGCGAGCGCACCGATGCGGGAATAGAAGCCGATGAGATTGGTGCAGCATCCGAAGAGAACGTGCTGGCAGTTGTCGATGACTTCGCCGACGCCAGGATGCAGATAGGACGAAGCGCGGCCGCCAAGATAGCCACGGCGCTCAACGAGGCGCACGCGAAAGCCAGCTTCGGCGAGAGCGCAGGCTGCGCTCATGCCGGACACTCCGCCGCCGACCACGGTCACCGTCCTGTTGAAACCCTGACGCACCCGGTTTCTGTCCTTTCCCATTACCCAAACAGGCGCACAGCGGCGACGCGCACGAGCCCCACGGTCAAGATGGATAGCTTGTGCACGAGGGGTACGCTGGCGCGACGCGTAAATACATCGTAGCCTGCGCGCTCGATGCGCCGGAGCAGAGCATGGTAGATGGAAACGAGGACCCAGAGGGCGGGCCGGCTTTCGCGGTGGACGAGCGGGAGAAGCGCCTCCGCGGAGCGGTAGTAGTCTTCGGCACGGCCGGCAATTTGAGCGAGGAGCGCGCGCTCCTGCGGTGTCGGTGGGGCGCCGCTCTTTCGTTGAAGGATCGAGTCGAGCGAAACGCCGTGAGCGCCGAGGTCCTCAAGCGGGAGATAGACTCGATCGCGTGCGGCATCTTCCTCAACGTCGCGCAGAATATTTGTGAGCTGAAAGGCGATGCCGGTTTCTTCGGCGAGTTTCTCTGCTCTCGGGTCGCTATAGCCGAAGATGCGAATGCAGACCAGGCCAACGACCGAAGCCACCAGATAACAGTAGCGATAGAGCTCGGAGAAGGTGGCATAGGTTTCGGAAGAGGAGCCGGACGAAGGTTTTAGGTCCATTGTGGTGCCTGCGACGAGCTCATCAAGAAGACTAAGCGGAATGTCGAAGCGGTGGGTCGCGTCTCTCACGGCAATAAAGACCGGGTCGGAGGTGGGTCCCCCGGAGCCCGCCTGGTGCCAGGCGGCCAGCCATGCGTGAATGCTGCGGCGGCGCTCATCGAGCGAGATGCTCTCATCGTCGGCGAGATCGTCGGCTTTACGCATGAAGGCGTACACGGCGCAGATCGCGTCCTTGCGCGCGCGGGGCAAGGTCAGGAATGCGTAGTAGAAGTTCTTCGCTTCGCGTTTCGCGATGGCCCTGCAGATTGCGTACGCATCGTCCAATGTTGGCGCGTGGGTCAAGCCACCTTCCCTGTTGAACCGGGGCGGAGACGAAAAAACGGAAGAACCTTGGAGCCCAGCGCGCGAAGTGCGAGGGAAAGCTTAGTACGCTTGGAGATTGCGGGACGAGCGCTGAGGACATCGTAGTCGCGGCGCTCGATGGCGCGGAGAATCTCGAGGCCGCCCCGGCTGAAGAGATCGAGATCGACGGCGAGGTCGCGGCCGACCATGCCGATGAGAGGCAGGCCTTCTTCGAACAAGCGGCGGGCAAAATCGACTTCGTAGTCGAGCAGCGCGCGAAAGGCGGGCGTCGCGACTCCGCCGGCGATGGTTTCGTCACTCACGCCGAAGCGCTGCATGTCCTCCTGGGGAAGGTAGACGCGGCCCTTGGCAAAGTCCATGCGCACATCCTGCCAGAAATTTGCCAACTGCAGAGCGGAGCAGGTTGCATCGGAGAGCCGGAAGCGTTCGTCGTCGCTGTAACCGCAGGTATAGAGGACGAGACGGCCGACGGGATTGGCCGAATAGCGGCAGTATTCGAGGACCTCGCGCATGGTGCGATAACGGGTGACAGTCTGATCTTGACGAAAGGCGACGAGCAGATCGGCGAAAGGCTCTTTGGGAATCGCGCAGACGCGAATGGCTTCGGCGAGCGCGACAAAAACGGGATGGCGTGTGCGGCCCTGGTAGCAGGCATCCAGCTCGCGGCCCCAGAAGTCAAGCAAAGCCAAAGCTGCGGCGCGGTCGCCGACCTCGTCGCCCAGATCGTCGGAGATGCGGCAATAGGCATAGATCGCGTGGAAATGAGGCTGCAGTGCCTTGGGCAAAAACCACGTGGCGACGTGGAAATTTTCGTAGTGCGACTCGGCAAGTTGTTTGCACCAGGCGCGCGCCTCGTCGAGGGTGGGGGCGACTGCGGGCATGCGATAGGCAGCCGGCAGTGCGGCCCAGCCGCGGGTGAGCAAAGCATCATTGTCCGGGTGGACGACAGCGGTGGTCATTCAAAGGCCTCAAGGCACAATCGCGGTCTTGATCTCGCTCGAGCGCTTCATCAGTTTTTCGAAGACGCGATTCAATTCGTAGAGGTGAGCGCGGCCGGTGATGAACGCGCCTGCCTGAAAGCGTCCGCCAGCGATGAGATCGAGCGCGCGGCGGCAGATGGCCGGCGTGTGATGGAACGTGGCCCGCAGGGTGATATCGCTGTAGTGGATGCGGTTGGTGTCGAGATTCACGCGGGTTCCGAGGGCGCAGCCGCCGAAGAAGTTGACTGTGCCACCTTTGCGAACCATCTCCACAGCTTCTTCCCACGCGTCGGGAACGCCGACAGCTTCAATCGCAATGTCGACGCCGCGATCGTTGGGCGTGAGGGCACGGGTTTCGCGGATAGCCTTGCGGATCGAGGTGGCCTGGACAACGTGGGCGGCGCCAAGTTGCTTCGCGGCCTCCACCTGGCCGTCATGCCTGACGACGGCGATGGTTTCGCAGCCGGCAAGGGCAGCGACGTGGAGCATCATGAGACCGAGCGGACCACCGCCGATGATGGCGACCAGATCGCCGGGTCGCGGATGCGAATCTTCAAAACCGTGGACGGCACAGGCCAGGGGCTCGGTGAGGGCTGCGTGCTCGAGGGGAACGTGGTCAGGCACGAGCAGCGTGTTCTTGGCGACGATACGGGCGGGGATGCGAATGAACTCGGCATAGGCGCCGTTGTTGAAGAGGAGGTCGTCGCAGAGATTCTCTTGTCCGCGCTCGCAGAAGTAGCAGGCTCCACAGGGAGCCGAGTTGAGCGCCACAACGCGGTTGCCGGAGACGAATTCGGTAACGCCGGTTCCGGTCTGAACGACGGTCCCGGCGAGTTCGTGACCGAAGAGAGCCGGGGGCACAATCATGCGGGCGTGATAGCCACGGCGAAAGACTTTGAGGTCGGTGCCGCAGGTAAGGGCTGCGCCCACCTGGACGATGATTTCCCCCGCTGCAGCCTGGGGGACCGGAACGCTCTCGATGCGAATGTCTTCGCGCCCGTGCAGAACCGCAGCGTGCATGGTGGCGCGTCCGTGTTGGAGGGCGGTTTCAACGGTGGCGCGTCCATGTTCGATGGCGGTTTCCATCGTTGCGCGACCGTGGTAGAGAGCGGAATCAACGGTGGCGCGTCCGTGCTCGATGGCGGTCTCGACGGTGGCGCGGCCATGCTCGATCGCGGTTCCCACCGTATCGCGGCCACGCTTGATGACGTCTTTGACAGTACCTGCCATTCGAGAACCCCTACGCCGCCCCGCCACCAGGCACGGGCTCGATCATAATCTTCATCGAGTCGGCTTTGGGATGCGAGGCTACATCAATCGCAGCCAGGGCTTCATCGATCGCGAAGCGATGAGAGATCAATCGCGTCAGGTCAAATCCATGGCGATAGCCGCCAAAAACGAGGTCGGTGACTTCGTCGAGGATGCCAAATGAAGACGAATAGGAACCCAGCAGTGTCTTCTCGTCGACGCAGACGGCAGCCGGGTCGAAAGAGGCTTCGCCATGCTGCGTTTGCGCGAATAGCATCACTTTACCACCGGGACGGGCTGCATCGATCGCCGTCTGAATCAGAGCCGTACCTCCGACGGCAAGGATCACAGCGTCGGCGCCGCGGCCTTCGGTTTCGGCAAGGACGCGCTCGAGGACGTTTTCTGTCCCTGCGTGGATTGGATGCTTAAGGCCGTATTGCGCTGCAATTGCGTGGCGTTCAGGGTAAAGATCAGAGGTGAGGACCTTGCCCGCGATGCGGCTGGCGAGCACCGCGTGCATGAGGCCGATGGGGCCCTGACCGATGACAAGAACCGAGTCATCGCCTTCGAGATTGAGCAGCTTGACACCCTTGAGCACAGTGTTGACCGGCTCAACGAAAGCAGCCTGCTCGAGGGGCACGCCGTCAGGAATGCGAACGACTCCGCCATTGGCCACGACAAAATCCATCACGCGGATGTACTCAGCGAAGCCGCCGCCCGAGGGCTCGAAGCCAGCCGTCACGCCGGTCTTCTTGTAGAGCGGGCATTGCGCGGGCGTTCCTTTGCGGCAGTAATAGCACTCGGCGCAGGGGACGTGGTGGAAGACCATCACCCGTTCGCCGACAGCGAAGGTTGAAACCTCGGAGCCAATGGCCGCGATGGTGCCAGCCATCTCGTGGCCGAAGATCCGCGGGGCGGAATGAGAGCCGAAGTGGATCTTCTTGAGGTCGGTGCCGCATATGCCGCAGGTAGCAATCTTGACGAGGATTTCCCCGGGGCCGATACGGGGCACGGGAACGGTTTCGACGCGCATGTCGTTGATGCCGCGGTAAACCACTGCACGCATGCTGGAGGGGATACGGCTTTCGACAAGCCTTTCAGGATTTGAGGTTTGCGTTGCCATTCTCTTTGTCGGTATGACCTCATTCATCGAGGAAGCTGACGAGCAACTCCGCCATACTTTGGGAAGCCTTTCTGCTATTTTCGCCCATCTGGAGGAGAGAGGGCCAGTACCCTGGGCGGAAGAGCGAATAAAGCACGAAACTTGCGGTTTGAAAGCGCCCATCGGGGGTGATGAAGCGGTTCAGATCGGGGAGCTTCGCATTCAGCGGATCGCTGATACCCTTGACCGCATAGAACGGGATACCGCGCATTGCGGCGAGGCGAGCAATGGCGGCAGCCTCCATGTCGACAAGGGCAGCTGGATAGGCCGCGGCCAGGCGAAGCTTCTCTGCATAGCCGGCCACCGTGGGGCTGGTGACGAGCCACAGATCGCCCGCGTAGGCATCGCAGCGGAAGCGTTCGCCGGTGCGGGCGTCGATGACGCCAGCCACGTTGTGCGCGGAACCCGGGGCCAGGTTGGGCTTGAGCGCTCCAGCCCAGCCGATCGAAAAGACAAGGTCGACCGGCGCATCTTCTTCGATGGCGGCGAAGGCGCGCGTGGCTGCAGGCTGTCCCGTACCGGCGCAGGCAGCAACCCAGAGGTCCTCATCGCGGTGGTTCCAGACGTCGACGCCGTTGCGGCGTTGATGTTTCCAGCCGCGAACGATGGCCTTGAGTTCGCCGGGAAGGGCGGCAATGAGGGCAGTGCGCGTCATGAGGCGGGTGCGTAGCCGTTGGCGCGGAACCACTCGATGGCTGCGCGCATGGCGGGGTAGACGGGCAGGATGCGAAAACCGAGCTCCTGCTGGGCACGCGCCGAGGAGGCATACATCTTCTTGCGGCTCATGCGAACTTCTTCAAGGGTGGCGCGCGGCTCCTTGCCGCGGATGCGCCCGGTGATCAGTTCCTCAAAGAACGCGTAGGTTGCGGCGACCCCGTAAGGAATCTTGACGGTGGGCGAGGGGATGCCGGTGATCGCCGACATTTTGTCGAGGATCTGCTTCAAGGTGAGGTTTTCTCCGCCGAGGATGTAGCGGCGCCCGGGCGTGCCGCGCTGAAGCGCGACAACATGGGTGCGCGCGACCTCAGCCGCATCGACCAGGTTGAGGCCGGTGTCGGCGTATGCGGGGAATCTACGGTTGAGGAAGTCGACGAAGATGCGGCCTGTGGGGGTAGGTTTGGTGTCGTTGGGGCCGATGGGGGTGGTCGGATTCAGAATCATGACGTGCTGGCCATCTTTGGCCGCGGCAATTGCATGCTGTTCGGCCAGGAACTTGGAGCGCTTGTAGTGGCCAACCATGTCGGCGAGGGAAACCGGAGTATCTTCGTTGACGACAATGCCGTCGGTGCGGAAGTGCATGGTGGCGACCGAAGAGGTATAGACAACGCGGGGAACACGGGCTTCGCGCGCGAGACGAAGCAGGTCGCGGGTGCCGTCGACATTCGCGCGGTACATTGCGTCCGGGTCGCGAATCCAAAGGCGATAGTCGGCGGCGACGTGCATTACGGCATCGCAGCCATTGAGGGCGGTTTTATACCCCTCCGGCTTGCTCAGATCTCCTACAACGGTTTCGCCAGAGATACCCTCGAGGTTATGGAGATTGCTGCTCCTGCGAACGAGGAGGCGCAGATCTGCACCTTCGGCCGCCAGCGCCTTTGCCACGTGATGTCCGACGAAGCCTGTTGCCCCGGTAAGGAAGACTTTCATGAGCGATGCAATGACCATCTTAAATCTCCGCGGCGCAGGCGCTGTGGGCGCGGGCGCGGCCGCACTGTCTGCATTTGTAGACTTTTGCCGACGGCATTGTTGCGCATGAGTGCGCGGGGCTCGGCAGGGACATGTTTGCGTCGTTCGATACGAAGGCGTTGACAGCGGAGGAGAAAAGGGAGCACAAGGCCAAGCTACCGAACTGACGCTCGAATCAAGCGCCTCTCTGCGCACCACGTCTGGCTCTCGCGCGAACTTTTCGCGGGGCTACTCCAGCTTGTCGGGGTGAAGGCCGATGTTGGTTTCGCCGGCAGCCTTGCGCTGGTTGTAAGCCTTGATCCAGTCTTCCCAATGCTTGCCCGCGGCGCGGTCTTTCCCGGTGAATTCGAGGCGCGCGATCTCCCCATAACTCACCTTGCGCTTCTCAGGCGCGCTGGGGGTGAAGTACTGAACGAAGGAATCGGCGAGGGTGGCACCGCTCTGGCGGTTGAAGATGTAGGCTTCGATCTTTTCGCCGGATTTGAGGGTCAGGGTTACGTCGCCGCGGTAGTCGAAGGCTTTCTCGAGGGCTGCCTTGAGATCCGCTTCGGTCGCCAGCTGCGGCACCCAGCCCTGCAGTTGTTGGTGCTCCGCGCCAGGCGCAAGCTCAAGGGCTTCGACCTGTTCGATGGTGTACTTCGCAACTTCGGCGGTCATGCGCGCGTCTCCTCCAAGGTCTGAGCCGGGCGCTCGATCTGCACCAGTGACGACGGTCCGTGGGGCATAGGTTCGTTGAGGAGGTTGAGTGCGTGCTGATCCTTATAAGTCCGGAAGGTGCCGCGAACCATCGCCCAGAAGCCCGAAAGCGAACCGAACCCGTCCATCACGGCCGAAGGCTCATAGCCGCAGCTGACCATGCAATTCGCGCATTTGGGATTGCCGCTGGCTGCGCCATATTCATTCCAACTCGTGGTTTCGAGCAACTCCTTGAAGGTCTCGGCGTAGCCGTCCTGGAGCAGGTAGCAGGGGCGCTGCCAACCGAAGATGTTATAAGCCGGAGAGCCCCACGGCGTGCACTCGTATTTGCGGTCGCCCATCAGGAACTCGAGGAACAGGGGCGACATGTTGAACTTCCATGACTTTTTGCGATTGGACAGGATGGCGCGGAAGAGCCTGCGTACGCGGGCGCGGCCGAGGAAGCGATTCTGGTCAGGAGCCTTCTCGTAGCTGTAGCCGGGTGAGAGAACGATGCCTTCGACACCCATCGCCATCACTTCATCGAAGAAACGGCGGACGGAATTGGGATCAGTGCCGTCGAAGAAAGTTGCGTTGGTGGTGACGCGGAATCCGCGCTTGACGGCTTCCTGAATGCCTTCGACGGCGAGATCGTAGCCCCCCTCGCGGCAGACTGAGAAGTCGTGATGGTCCCGCTCGCCATCGAGATGAACGGAAAATGTCAAATACTTCGACGGAGTGAACTCGTGCAAGCGCCGCTTGAGTTCGAGCGCATTGGTGCAGAGATAGATGTATTTTTTCCGAGCGATGAGGCCGTTTACGATCTCGACGATCTGCGGGTGAAGTAGCGGCTCGCCTCCGGGAATCGAGACCATGGGGGCTCCGCATTCTTCAACAGCTGCGAAGCACTGGTCGGGGGTGAGCTGTTTCTTAAGGATGTGGGGCGGATATTGCACTTTTCCGCAGCCGGCGCAGGCGAGGTTGCAGCGAAAAAGCGGCTCAAGCATCAGAACCAGGGGATACCGCTTGTTGCCGCGGAGTCGCTGGTTCACCACATAAGAAGCAACCGTCCACATCTGTGAGACAGGAACAGCCATCGTTTTTCTTTTCCTCAGGGGCTGAAGCCCCGTTTTTCTTACTCGCTTGCGGCACGACTGAAGTCGCGCCCTTTCAAAGCCAATGACCTTGTTTAATCACGCGACGCGCGTTCCATCGCCCGCTTGTAGGTTGTCAGCGCCAGCAACGGGAAGTACTGGCGGTACATGGTGTAGGCCAGATAGAAAACTTTGGGAAAACCAGTGCCGGTGATGATTCCCTGCCGTGTAGGCCCCTCGCCCATCGACTCGTCCCATCCGCCGTCTTCCTGCTGGCGCGTAAGCAGCCAGCGAATGCCTTTGGCAATGGAGTCGGAGCGATCGTCGCCGGCGGCCAGCAAGCCAAGCAGGGCCCACGCCGTTTGCGAGGGGGTGCTTGGACCCACTCCTCGCGTATCGGGATCATCGTAGCTGCCACAGGTTTCGCCCCAACCGCCGTCAGGATTCTGGACCATGCGGATCCACTCGGCTGCCTGCTGCACCTGCGGCTCGTGCTGATCGACGCCGATGGCCTCAAGACCGCGCAGGACCAGGAATGTTCCATAGATGTAATTGACGCCCCAACGACCGAACCAGCTCCCGTCGGGCTCCTGCTCGGCGAAGATGAACTTGATCGCTTTTTGAACGCGCTTGTCGTCGCGGGTGTATCCGTAGGTCGCGAGCATCTCCAGCATGCGCCCGGTAATGTCGACGGTCGGCGGATCAAGCATGGCGTTGTGGTCGGCAAACGGGATGTACTGGAAGATCATCTTGGTGTTGTCTTTGTCGAAGCTGCCCCAACCGCCGTTGCGGCACTGCATGGCGAACTCCCAGTTGATGGCCCGTTCCGAGACCTGGTGTTGATAACGCTCGCGAGGATTGTCGACCTTGGTGAGCGCGAGGAGCACCTGCGCGGTGTCGTCGGTGTCGGGATAAAACTCGTTGTTGTACTCGAAGTACCAGCCGCCGGGTTCGGTGTTGCGAACTTTGACGGCCCAGTCGCCCTTGTGGCGGACTTCTTTTGAGAGCAGCCAGTCTGCAGCCTTGATCATGCGCGGGTCGTTGCGCGGGACGCCGGCTTCGCCGAGCGCATAGACAGCTTGGGCAGTGTCCCACACCGGCGAGGCGCAAGGAGTCATACGGAACGTCGGCTCCGGCATCTCGGACGTAGCGGGTTGCTCGATGCCGAGCTGTTCAAATTCATCGCGCGCGCGAATCACCTGCGGGTCGTCTTCGGAGTAGCCGAGACAGCGCAGCGCAATGATGGCGTTGAGCATGGCCGGGTAAATGGCGCCCAGGCCGTCGGTCATCTCCAGGCGCTCGAGCATCCACTTCTCAGCGTGCTTCAACGCGAGGGTGCGCAGCGGGCGGATGTGAACGGCTTCGGCAAGGTGGAATGCGCGGTCGGCGAGCAAGAAGAAATTGCGCCAGGAGAAGAGGCGTTTGCGATCAATGCGCAGGCGCAGGACCGAGTTGGCACGCCCGCCGTCGAAGAGCTCGTCAATTCCCTGCTCGTTGGGGATTTTCTTGAAAGGTTTTTTCGCGTAGATGATCGCCAGGGGGACGAGGATGGAGCGCGACCACGCAGAGATTTCGTAGATGTTGAAGTAGAACCAGCGGGGAAAAAGAACGATCTCGGGAGGGATGGCGGGGACGGCATCGTAGTCGTACTGGCCGAGCGCGCAGAGATACATCTTGGTGAAGGTGTTGCACGCGGTCACGCCGCCGTGGGCCAGCACCCACTTGCGGCATATCACCATGCGGGGGTCGTCAGGTCCGACGCCGAGAAGCTTGGCCGCGAAATAGCACTTCACCGAAAGCGAGAGATTGCCGGGACCGCCGGGATAGATGCTCCAGCTGCCATCCTCATTCTGGTAGCGCCAGATCTCGGCCATGGCGCGCCGCAAGCGGCCCGGGTCGCCGGATTCGAGGAGCGTGTGCAGGAAGATGTAATCGGCTTCGAGCATCGCATCGGCTTCGAGTTCGCCGTCCCAGTAGCCCTCGGGATGCTGCATCGAAAGGAGAAACTCCCGCGACTGCGAAATCGCGGAGTCAACCTCGGCCAAATCGGCATCGATGCGCCCAAATCTTGGCGCCGCGGGACTTCCTTTCGGTTGCGATAGGCTCATGCGTTTCCAGATTCCTCGGGGCGCCGTCCGAACGGGTCTTATCGACCAGACGACGGGAAACTCGATGCTCCATACCGCGGGCGCACCGGGTCGTACCGTTGGGATGCTTTGACGCCGGACAAAGATTTACTTATCCGGGCTGGTCCGACTATTTCGCCACTCTATCGCAAAGCGTTGGAATGGCAACAAAATTCAGCGCGCAAGCAATGTCTCTTGCACCTTACCTTTCATCGTCCATGCTGCGCGACTTGGCGCTAACGAACAGGAACGGACTCGCCGCCCGAGTTCCCGATTGCCTGGACGATCTCCGGAGGAAGTCCGAAGCGGACATTTTCGGGCATCACTTCCACCTCTTCGACGCGGCTATATCCGTTTTGACGCAGATAATTAACAACGTCCTCCACGAGGATTTCGGGGGCTGAAGCTCCGGCGGTGACGGCAACAGTGGCGACGCCCTCGAGCCATTTGGGATCGATGGCGCGGGAGTTATCAATCAGATACCCGACGGTGCCGAGATTTCGCGAGACTTCAACCAGTCGGTTGGAGTTGGAGCTGTTGGTGGATCCGACCACCAGGACCAGGCCGGCATTGTGGGCCACGTTACGCACGGCCACCTGGCGATTTTCGGTGGCGTAGCAGATGTCCTGCGAATGCGGGCCGGCGATGTTGGGAAACTTGACTTTGAGGGCGTGAATGATGTCCCGCGCCTCGTCGAGAGAAAGGGTTGTTTGCGTGAGGTAGGCAACGCGGTTGGGATCGGGAACGTGGAGCGCCGCAACCTCGGCGACGTTGGAAACGACCTGGGTGACATCGGGCGCTTCGCCGAGCGTGCCTTCGATTTCGTCGTGGTCGCGATGGCCGATGAGGACCAGCGAATAGCCCTGCCGGGCAAATTTGACGGCCTCAATGTGAACCTTGGTGACGAGGGGGCAGGTGGCGTCAATCACCTTGAGGCCGCGTCCCTTGCTGCGATCGCGAACGGCAGGTGAAACCCCGTGCGCCGAATAGATGACGCGCTGGCCATCGGGCACATCGTCGATTTCGTGGACGAAGATCGCGCCCTTCTCAGCCAATTCATTCACAACATAGCGGTTATGAACGATTTCGCGGCGAACATAGATGGGTGCGCCAAAGGTCTCGAGGGCAATTTTGACGATGTCGATGGCGCGGACAACCCCGGCGCAGAATCCGCGGGGCTTGAGCAGCAACACGCGCTTCTGGTCTGGGGACGCGCCGCCTTGGCTACCGTTGGAGGGGATGTCGAGGACAGAAGTTGTCACACTGACAGTATACCAATGGTCAGGTTTTGGGCGGAACCGCCTTCTGGGGCTTCAGCTTACGGCTTGGAAGGCGACGCTCGCTTCGGGTGCACAGCAGGACGCGCGACGGCGTACATCTCGGCCGCAATCTGATCGAGGAGTCCCAGTCGATCGTCCTTGGCACCGGGCTCGGCCGGATGGGTTGCGTAGAGGTCGAAGTGGGTCCGATTTTCGATGTAGGTGAAATGCGGGTCGGCATGCAGATCGCGCAAAACCGCCTCGAGCCGGTGGGCCGCGCCGTCGAGATAAAAGGTGTCGGCCGTGCCGACCATGAGGTGAATCTTGCCGCGCAGATAGGGCCCACGCTGCGGCCAGGTGGTGGAAACGATGTGGGCGAGGTCGTAATGATCGTGCCAGTAAGCAACCACGGACGGATTCACGTCGCCGGTATCGCGGTTGAACATGCGCAGAGGCTCGCCATCGCTTCCGCGCGGCGAGAAGACCCACTCGAAGGAAGCCAATTGCCCGCCGTAGTTGCCGAGGACCCGCTCGGTTTCGGCAAACTGCTCGAAGGTGCCGATGACACGGGCATGGTCGCGCACGAGGGGATACGGCGAGCCGTCAGGCTGTTTGTAGACATTGGCATGAGGTGCGTAGAGGTCGATGCCGCTGAAGTTGTGAAAGTCGCTGGGATCGGGCGAGGTGGACCAGGTACCGCCGAAGATGTGCGGATAGTTGATCTGGAGCTGCAACGTCGCCCAGCCGCCGGAGGAATGTCCTTGCAGGAACCGTCCGTGAAGGCGAGCGTCCATGCGATATTTGCGCTCGAGCGCGGGGATGAATTCCGTAGTCAGGGCTTTGCCCCACGGCCCGTTATTGACCGAGTCGGCAAACTCGTGGGTTCCGGTGGCGCAAGATTCGTCGAGCATGACCCAGATCATCGGCGGCATCTTGTGCTGTGCCATCCGCGTGTAGATCATGGCTCCGAATCGCCGGGCCCCGGGGAGGGTTCCGCCAAATCCATGGGTCCAATACACGGTGGGAAAGCGCTGTGCGGGATGGAGGCTGTACCCCGGCGGCTCAACCACCCAGGCACGAATGTGGGTGGGCCGACCGAAGAAGCTTGTGAGCGCGGGGCTGACGAAATCTTCGAGATGGGCGTCGCGATCGAATTCGGGGGGCGCAGGCGAAGCTGGGCGTTCGGGAACGGTGGCATTGAGAACGAACGCCGGCTCGGCTCCCTGCCCGGGCGTGAATGCGGCCAGAGGAACGACGTCGCTGACTAGGTCGCCAGCGCTCCGGCCGGAGTAGTTGTAGGTGTGGTCCACATCGAGGACAGCCTGCGCCTGGTAGTCGCCCGGCTTTAATGAGGAAAACGGGGCGGGATAGGCAAGATCGTCGGTGTCGACGTCGATGGAGGCGCCGGGATGGAGAGCGGAGACCTCTTTTGCCGCGATGTAGACTTCGGTGGGCTTGAAGGGGTTTTCGTCGATGCTCTTGGCGCCGCTTCCGGCGGAGAGAAAGATGAGCAGGCGACCGGAGACCGTGCCGGTGAATTGCGGCCCCAGCGTGACGCGAAAGAAGAGGTGTTGCGGCTCCTGGGCAGCTGAGACAAGGAAGCAGATGCTCGCCAGGGAGGCGAGGAAAACCGATCGAAGCAGGGACATGGAGAGCGATTCTATGGGCAGCACGACGCCGCGCGCAACGGAATCGTTTGCCGAGCAACGGCGAACGGAGCTATGACGCTGAGTGCCGCATCACCGCGAGCGCCAGAGAAGATTGACGCGGACGGGAATGTCATCTTAACGGGAACGGTCAGGAACGTGGCAGGGGTCGGGATTTTCTCTGGCCTGCGTTTGTGCGCCTGCATCGATTCGTGCATCTAAGCAGAGGAGCAGCGACTCGGACTGCGCCCCCGTCGTGAGGGCCAGGTAAGAAATTGTCAGATAGGGGCCAAAAGACATCAATCTTTGAGAGGCTGGGAAGCCGGTGGGAACTTGAATCCGCTGCGACCCAGGAGTGCAGTCGCGATGAGCACCTCGCCGTCCAGGGGCCGGATTCTGATCGTCGATGACGAGGTGGTGGTTGCCGATTCGCTGAAGTTGATTTTTTCGAGCCAGCACTACGATGTGCGCGCGGCTTATTCAGCCGAAGCTGCGATCGAGGTGCTCTCCGAGTGGCGGCCCGACCTGGCGATGCTCGACGTAATGCTTCCCAAGATGAACGGGATCGAGCTGGCGGGCATTATCCAATCTAACTATCCATCCTGCCGGGTACTGCTGATCTCAGGCCATCCAGGAACTGCGGAGCTTCTGAACGAAGCGAAGTCGCACGGTCTAGCCTACGACATTCTTGCCAAGCCGCTCCATCCGACGTTCATTCTTGACACCGTATCGGGCCTGATGCCCGCGAAGAAGAATCCTTTCGACGCTTAAGCTCTCGATCAGATGCGCAAAAAGAGGCGCTTGCGGTACATCCAGTAGAGGAAAAACCAATAGATCAACATCACGGCGAAGCCGAGCATGAAGGGCTCGAGCCCGGCACCAAACGCGCGGAAGAGACCGTAGCCGAGGTTGATGTGCAGATTCTCGACGATGAAATCTTCCCACAGGTGCGCGATGAGATAAGCGGCGATGGAGTTCATGCCGACCACGATGAGCGGGAAAGCCCAGCGCCGGTATTGTTTTACGTCGATCACCCAAGAAAACGCGGCAAGAAAGAAGAAGCAGACACCGCCGCTCCACAGAGTCCACGCGGGGGTCCAGATGCGCTTGACGATCGGGCAGACTCCGGTGAAGTGCAGGGCGAGTCCGGCGGCACAGAGCAGCGCTCCTGCGATCAGGAAGCGGCGCATCGGAATGCGGGGAGCGGCTGAACGGAACCACTCGCCGGCGCGCAGACCGAGCAGCATGGTGCCAAGGGTGGGAATGAAGCTCAGCGTCAGGTAGCCGCCCTCGTTGAAGAGAAACCGCGACGGACGGGGGAAGAGGTTGAGAAACCACAGGTCGAAGGCCTGACCCAGATTGCTGTTCTTGTTCCAATGCGAGGCAAATCCGGTGAAGTTGTGGTTCCAGCCTGCAGGCACCCCGACAGTGGCGTAGTCGAAGCCCGCGCCCGGCGCGGGGTAGAGCGCCCAAGCCAGCCAGTAACCGAAGAGAATGGTTCCCAGAGCGATCCATTGCACGCGGGGACGAGCGTGCGCCAGAAGCCAGGCAAAGGTGTAGCCGAGGCCGATTTGCGTCAGCGTGTCTTCGAAGGTGAAATTTGTCTGCGGGCTGTGCGTGGAGCGCAGAAAGATGCCGAGCGCGATGAGCAGGAGACTTCGCCAGATCGTGTGCAGAAGTTGGCGGGGGAAGCTCTGGCCTTGGCGGTCGCGGCTGGCGATCGAATACGGAAGGGCTACGCCGGCGAGGAACGTGAATCCGGGCTGGATGGTGTCGTGAAGGCTCATGCCGGCCCACTCGACGTGCGTCTGGTTCCAGGCAAGAACGTGCCAGAAGAGGCTGCCCGGATAGGCGCGGGCGACCTTCCAGAAAGCCATCACCTCGCCCATCATAAGCAGCATCACGAGGCCGCGGTAGGCGTCGACGGCGACATTGCGCGGCGGCACCGAGACGCCCGCAGGCCGCGCCGCTTCGGCCGGCTTAGTGGTTGCGGGCTGGGTAAGCAGGGTTGCAGACATGGAGTTGTCCCTTTAAGGATTTGCGGCGTGCGCGGAGGACGACGCGCACCGATACCGTGGAACGATAGCAGAAGGTTTGCGCAGATGCGAAGCGGAGTTTCTCGGCGGGGCGACCTTGATCGACGGAGGCCCGATCCCGATCAGCGGCTGGCAGCGATCATTTGCGCGGCATGCTGCAGGCTGGTGTCGGTCACCTTGGCGCCGGAGAGCATGCGCGCAACCTCATGGGTCCGCGCACGGTCGTCGAGCACACGGATCTGCGTCTTGGTGCGGCCGCGGTCTTCGCGCTTTTCGACCACCAGATGCTGGCCGGCGAAGGCGGCGATCTGGGGAAGGTGGGTCACGCACAGAACCTGCTGGCCCCGCGCGAGGGTCTTGAGCTTCTGGCCGACCGCTTCGGCAGCGCGACCGCCGATGCCAATGTCGATTTCGTCGAAGACGAGAGTGCGCGGCGTCGGGTTCTTCTTTTTCGACTTGGAAGAAGACTCTTCGACCGCGACCTTAAGGGCGAGCATGACCCGCGACATTTCGCCGCCGGAAGCAATCTCGTGGAGGGGTTTGAGGGGCTCGCCGGCATTGGTCGCGATGCGGTATTCGACCTCATCCCAACCGTGCGGCGTCCAGCTCGCTTCCTGCTCCGCCGAGGCTACCTCAATGGCAAAGCCGACCTTCATGGCGAGTGAGTTGATCTCGGTAGCGGCAAGCTTCGCCAGTTTTGCGGCGGCAGCTTTCCGTTCCGCGGTGAGGGTTGCGGCCGCTTTCCTGTAAGCCGTAGCCGCATCTGCCACGGCCGCGCGGAGTGCTTTCAGAATTTCGTCACGATCCTCAACTTCAGAAAGTTTGCGGGCCACATCCTCTCCGAAGGTGATGACTTCGGCGACCGACTGCCCGTACTTACGCTTGAGGCGATCGAGCAAGGCGAGCCGATCCTCGATCTCGGCCAGCCGCTCGGGCGAGGCATTGATCGATTCGGCGTAGTCGCGCAGGCCGGCCGCGACATCTCCCACAACTGCGCGTGCCGATTGCAGATGCTGGGCCGATTCAGCGAAACGGGCGTCGTATCGAGCCAGTTCTTCCACGTTGCGCAGCGCGGCGCGAAGGGTGCTCTCCGCCGCTGCGTTCCCTTCATAAAGCTGATCGTAGGCGCTCATCGCCGCCGCATAGAGCTTTTCCGCATTGGCCAGAACGCGCTTCTCGGTTTCGAGGGTGTGGTCTTCACCAGCGGTCAAATGCGCGGCATCGATCTCCTTGTGCTGGTAGTTCCACAGATCGACCATGCGCAGGCGGTCTTGCTCGCCATGCAGTAGATCATCGAGCCTGGTTTGCGCCTTGCGCCATCGAGAGTGCGCCTCGGCAACGGCGTCAGTGGAAAGGCCGCCGAAGCGGTCGAGCAAGATGCGTTGCTGGGCCTGGTCGAAACTCGAAAGGGTTTCAGCCTGCGCGTGAACAAGAGCGAGCTCGGGCGCGAGTTGGCGCAGGACGGCGACGGTCGCGGGCTGGTTATTGACGAAGACGCGGCCCTTGCCGCCGGCGAGGATCTCGCGGCGAAGGATGATTTCGGCGCCCTCGGGATCGATGCCGTTTTCTTCGAGGACGGCCTCGGCGCCGGGTGTGGACTCGAAGACACAGGAAACGACGGCCTTGTCGGCTCCGTGGCGCACCAGGTCAGAAGAGCCCTTGCCTCCCATCAGAAGCGCCAAAGCATCCACAAGAATGGACTTGCCCGCGCCGGTCTCGCCGGTGAGCAGGTTGAGGCCGGGCCCGAAAGCGGCGATCGCGTGATCGATGACGGCGTAATTTTCGGCGCGCAGCTCGACGAGCATTCGTGCGACCCCGTGAAACCCTCGTATACCAAGCGGTTGGGCGATCAGGACCCGAGCGCAGCATAGCACGCGAGCCGCCCGAGTTGCTGGGCGGATCGGTAGCGAAGACGCGCGGCACCAGATCGATAACTTGGAACGCGATATCTCGTCTGATACCGTGAATATTGAGGTGAATCGCGATTCTTACCGTAGCTATCGCCTTTCTGATGCAGGCTGACAGCGGCGCAGCTCCCCCGAGTGCTCCGGTTGCTCAAGGAGCCAGCGCGCTGATGGACATGTTCAACAACATCGGCGGCATTGCGCTTTCGGTGCTTGCCGTGCTCGTGTTCGCCAGCCTCTACTCGTGGTTTGTCATCTTCGGGAAGATGGGCACGTTTGGCAAGGCCACGAATGAGAGCCGCAAATTCCTGCGTGCTTTTCGCAAGGCGACGCGGCTGAACGAGATTACCGCGTCGGCGGAGAACTTCAAGGCGAGCCCGCTGGCACAGGTATTTCTGGAGGTCTACGAGACCTACCGTCGGCAGACGGGCGGCTCGGGTCCGCCGCGCAACATCGTTGCCCTGGAGCGCTCGGCGCAGACGGCAGCCAGCGAATCCATTACGCAACTGGAGCGGCGGATGACGTGGCTGGCGACGATTGCCGCGGTCAGTCCGTTCGTGGGGCTGTTCGGCACCGTGATGGGCGTTATCGATGCGTTTCACGGTTTGGGCACGGCGGGTGCGGCGACGTTGCGCGCCGTTGCGCCGGGCATCAGCGAAGCCTTAATCACGACCGCGGCGGGACTTTTTGTGGCTGTGCCTGCGGTTGTGGCCTATAACCAGTTCACCGCCAGGATTCGCGTGCTCGCTTCGGCGACCGACGACTTTTGCCGCGAGTTGCTGAACTCGTTTGACGAGATTCCCGCTCCCAATGCCCCTCCCCGTGGCCAGGGGCCCGAGATGGGCCGTGAGATGGAGCGCGGGCTCTACAAGTAGCGCCTGCACCGCTCGCAATGATTCTCGAAAGGGCTGGACGACATGGCTTTCACAACCGGCAACGGGCAAACGCGCAGTTCCCTCGCGGATATCAATATCACTCCGCTGGTGGACGTGGTGCTGGTGTTGCTCGTCATCTTCATGATCACCGCGCCGGTGCTGCAATCGGGCATTGAGGTCGCGGTGCCAAAGACGAAGACCGTGAAGGAGATCACCGAACAGCGCACGGTGTTGACGATCGACCGCGACGCGCAGGTGTTTCTGGGCGACAAGCCCGTCAATATTCACGAGCTGCCGCAACTGTTACGCGCGCAGACCGCTGGGAACGCCGCGAAGAAAGTGATCTACCTGCGCGCCGATGGGAGGGTATCGTTCGGCAACTTCGCCACGTTGATGGATGCTGTGAAGCAGGCGGGGATCACGAACATCTCCATCGTGACGCAACCGCTCGATACCAAGGGACACACGGGCGGGGAGTGAGCTGCCGGCCATGAGCGTTCTCCTCGAAAGCACGGACCGCCTTGAACAGGAGCTCGCGCCTGAGCCTTTGGTGGCGCCCGCGGCCGAAAGCATCGTGCTGCATCTGGCGCTGGTGGCAGGGGTCGTGCTCTACGGCGTCATTGGGGGTTTCTTCCATCGCAATCTGTGGGGCGGACCAGGCACCGGGGGAGCAATCCAGGTGAATCTAGTGAGCAGCGCCCTGCCCCTGCCCTCGAACCAGCCGGTCAACCAGAACGTGCTGTCGACCGAGACGCCGAGCCAGGCCCCGGCTCCGCCTGCGCCTAAAGAAAAACAGGCCGAGGACCAGACCGCGATTCCGATCGCCGGCAAGCAGAAAAAGCCTCAACAGGAAACCGTCCAGCGTACCCCGCCGAAGAAGCAGGAACCGGTGCCGACCAACCGCGCCAATTATGGTGAACAGGCCGGATCGAACATTCCTCGCGCCGCGCAGCCCAGCTTCGACAGCGGGCCAACCAGCGTGAACAACGGCGACTTTGGCACCCGGTTTGGCTGGTACGTCGAGGGAATCAACCGCAAGATGTCGATGAACTGGTATAGAACCCTTGTGGACCAGAGCACGCCGCGGGGGGCGCGTGCCTACATCGATTTCACGATTTTGCGGGACGGCTCGGTGACCAATGTGCGTCTCGACCGCTCCAGCGGAAGCCCCACCCTGGACAGCTCCTGTATGCGCGCGGCCCAGCGCGTGGACACTTTTGGCGCCCTGCCGGCAGGTTACAACCAAAGTACCCTGCTGGTGTCGTATTACTGCGAGTACTAGAAGCGGCTCGAACATCTAAGTAGAATAGGGACAGGTTCCTCTTCGGATTTCCAGCGCAGGCCCCGGCAGGAAATCCACAGCCTGTCTGCTGGACCCGCAAGTCTCCACCGAGGAAGGATTGCGCACTACATGAAGTTTGGTCCCCGGTTTCTTTACCCCGGAATTCTGCTCTGCCTACCTCTGATTTGCCTCCCGGCGCAAGCACAGGACTGGGTACACACGGGCTCCAACCTCGGAAATGCGAAGATTCGCATCGCGGCGGCGGACTTCAAACCTGTCGGGAGCGACCCGCAGACCCCTTCGCTCAAGGCTGTTTTTGACTCGACTCTGTTTAACGATCTAAGCAACGCGGGCATCTTCGACGTGGTTTCGAAGAGTTTTGCCCCGACGGCCAGTCCCGGATCGCCGCAGGAGATGAACCTGGCGCAGTGGTCGGCCCCGCCCTCGAGCGCGGCGATGGTTGCGTTTGGCGCGCTTTCGGTGGCAAACGGGCGCCTTGTGGTCTACGGCTGGCTAGACGACACCGGGAATGCGGCGAATCCGCAGGTGCTCGCCAGGCAATATAACGAAGCAGCCAGCGAGGATATGTCGCGGACCATCGCGCACCGCTTTGCCGATGAGATTATCTCGAGGCTCGGCGGTGGGATCAACGGAATTGCCGAGACGAAGATCTACTTCATCAGCTCGCGCACGGGATCGAAGGAAGTCTGGGTGATGGATTACGATGGCGCCAATCAGCACGCCATCACGCACCTGGGCAGTATTGCCCTTTCGCCGCGCATCTCCCCTGATAACTCGCGCATCGCATTTGCGGAACTTGGCAGGGAAGGTTGGTCGGTTCGAATGTTCTCGCTCGATCTTGGACGCTTGGTCGGGTTTCCCGCCGGAACTGCGGGCGGATCCAATCAATCACCGGCGTGGTCTGGGGACGGAACCAAGATTGCGTTCTCCTCTTCGCGAACAGGCGATCCCGAGATCTGGGTTGCCGATGCAGGAGGCGGAAACCTGCGTCGCGTCACCTACTTCAAGGGGCCGGATGTATCGCCGACCTGGAATCCGAAGACCAACGCTCAGATTGCGTGGGTGAGCGGACGGACGGGCCTCCCGCAGATCTACACGATGGATCAGGATGGCGCCAACATTCAGCGCCTGACCGACGGCGGCTATGCAGTCTCGCCTTCCTGGTCGCCGAATGGCCAATTCCTGACCTTCAGCTGGAACCGCAAATATGGGCCGGGCGCGCCGGGTGGACAGGACATTTACCTGATGGACATCGCGACCAAGCGCTGGCAGCAACTGACCCACGATGCG
>DATJMC010000089.1:0-28143 GCA_035508975.1 Occallatibacter sp. | reverse complement strand
GAACCACCGCCCTCCGAGACAGTAAAGGGGGCGATCACCAGCCTGCAAAAGCGCCGTATCGACAGCCAGTTGAGGAATTTACGGGCAGAAATCGCCGAGGCGGAACGGCGTGGGGATTATGCCGGGCTGGCCCTTCTGACCCAGCAGAAACTGGAGCTGGACCGTGCCTCGCGCAACCTGCACCTCTAGTTTGGCCGTATGCGGTTGCAAGTCCGAGCCTTTGCAGCGTTGAAGCACGCTCGGGCGTCTAATCATTGGCGGCAGAGGTCAAGGGTGGGCTGACCGCAGCTGCGCCACGGCACGAGGGGGGAGCAGCGGGAGGAAGTAAAGCAATTCGGCGGGTCGGTGCCGGCAGAACTATGGTATTCTGTTCATCTCTGTAAGGATGCGCGCCCTTTTTGCCCCACATATGAGCTCCGGCTCGCGGGCGGCCAGGCGAAACCTGAAGCGCAGGCATCCGATTCCGAGTTAGGAAATTGACCGCGTTTTTTTTGCGGATATCGCAGGTGCGCTCGCATGTGCACGGGGGTTTCAGGTGGAAATCTCTTTTGAGTGCGCAAGGGTGAGTGCTGCACTGTCGCGCGACACAGGGCCCAAGATCGCGCTGGAGAATTGATTTGGCAGCGAATGAGAAGTTTGAAGACGACATCCAGAACCTGATTGAAACAGGCAAGGAGAAGGGCTATCTCACTTACGGCGACGTGAACGACATGTTGCCGGAAGAGATGGGCTCGGCTGACGACCTGGATGATCTGATTACAACCATTGGCACCCAGGGCATCGATCTCTTGGACGCGCCGAAGTTTGGCAGCGACAAGGATTTCGAGATGGAAGAGGGCGAGGACGTCGAACTCGACCTGACTCCTGGGACGCTTGAAAAAACCAACGACCCCGTGCGCATGTATCTGCGCGAAATGGGCACGGTCCCGCTGTTGACGCGCGAAGGCGAAGTAGAAATTGCGAAGCGCATCGAGCGGGGACAGATGCGCGTGCTGAAGGCGATTTCGCGTTCGCCGATTGTGATTCGCGAGATCGTGGCGCTGGGCGAAGACCTGAAGCGCGGCGTACGCAATGTGAAAGAAGTGGTCGTCTTCGACGAAGAAGAGCTGACCGAAGACGTGGTGCAGGCGCGGGTGCGCTCAACGGTGAACCGCATCGACGCGCTGGTGAAGCACCAGAAGAAGATCGCACTGCTTGAAGAAAAGCAGGCCGCGGCAAACAGCAAAACGAGCCAGCGCGAACAGCGGAAGACGCGTTGGGCGATTGCGCGCGAGAAAGTCTACGTTTCGCGCATTGTCCGGGAGCTGAAGTACACGGGGCTCGAGCGCAAGCGACTGCTCGACAAGGTCAACAAGACTGTCGACACGATGCGCACCCTTGAGCGCCAGGTCCGTTCGCTCGATCAGAAGTACGATGCCTCGAAGAGCGAGGAGCTGAAGAAGGAATACCGGCGCCAGCAGAAGAACTGCAAGGTGGACCTGGAAAAAATCGAGGCCGACGCGGGCGTCTCGATCGCCGAACTGAAGCGCACGCAGCGCGAGATGATCCAGGGCGACATGGACGCCGAGCAGGCGAAGCGCGAGCTGATTGAGGCGAACCTTCGACTGGTGGTGTCGATCGCGAAGAAATACACCAATCGCGGGCTGCAGTTCCTTGACCTGATCCAGGAAGGCAACATCGGCTTGATGAAGGCGGTTGACAAGTTCGAATACCGCCGCGGCTACAAGTTCTCGACGTATGCAACCTGGTGGATTCGCCAGGCGATTACGCGCGCGATTGCCGACCAGGCGCGCACGATTCGTATTCCTGTGCACATGATCGAGACGATCAACAAGCTGATCCGCACGTCACGTCAGCTTGTCCAGGAACTGGGCCGCGAGCCTTCGAGCGAAGAGATCGCGCGCCGCATGGATATTCCTGTGGCCAAGGTGCGCAAGGTGCTGAAGATCGCACAGGAGCCGATTTCGCTGGAAACGCCGATCGGCGAAGAAGAAGATTCGCACCTCGGCGACTTCATCGAAGATCGCCAGGCGGTATCTCCTTCCGAAGCCGTGATCAGCGTAAACCTGAAGGAGTACACCTCTCAGGTGTTGCGCACGCTGACGCCCCGCGAAGAGCGAGTGATCAAGATGCGATTCGGCCTCGAGGACGGCTCCGAGCACACGCTCGAAGAGGTGGGCCAGAGCTTCCAGGTCACGCGCGAACGCATTCGCCAGATCGAAGCCAAGGCGCTGCGCAAGCTGCGGCACCCGAGCCGAAGCCGCAAGCTGAAGGCCTTCGTCGACGGCGTGAAAGAGATGTAGCACCTGCGGTGCGGCGGACGCCACCTGCGGTGGGCGAGTGCCCTTGGGTGACCCGACAAATGAAAAGAGCCGCAGCCTTCGGGTTGCGGCTTTTCTGTATTCAGAGCTCGAAGAGCGGATCAGAACCTTTGGGCTGGAGGTGGCTTAATTCCCGACTTGGGCTGCGCTGCGGATACCCAATGGAATCGCTTGCCATCTCTCCGAGGGCTCTGCTAAAACGTTTTTGCTCGAATTTTGCCGTTTCTTTTTGTGGACAGGAAAGAAGGAAGCGCACGCATGAAAACCCTCACACGCCGTCAGTTTGGCAAGGGCGCAGCGGCTGCTGCCGCCGCCACCTATGCCGGCATCTCGCTGCCGAAGCTGGCTTTCGGCGAAACGCTCGCTTTCCCCAGGGGATTCCTGTGGGGATGCGCGACCGCGGCCTACCAGGTGGAAGGGGGCGCGCGCGAAGACGGACGCGGCCCGTCGGTGTGGGATACGTTCTCGCACACGCCGGGAAAGACCTACCACGGAGAAACCGGTGACGTCGCGGACGATACGTATCACCTCTACAAGGAAGACGTGCGGCTGATGAAGGCGTTGGGCGTCAACGTCCATCGCATGTCGATCTCGTGGTCGCGCGTGATTCCTGACGGAGCGGGTGAGCCAAACCCCAAGGGGCTCGACTACTACAGCCGCGTGATCGACGAGCTGCTCGCCAATAACATCACGCCTTATGTGACGCTGTTTCACTGGGACCTTCCTCAGGCGCTCGATGGCGGATGGCAAAATCGCGCCACGGCGAAGTCCTTCGCGGATTACGCAGCCTATGTGACTCGCAAGTTAGGCGACCGCGTCCACAACTGGATGACGACCAACGAATTCGTCTGCTTTACCGACATGGGCTACAAATCGGGGCAGTTTGCGCCCGGCCTCAAGCTGTCGGATCGCGAGTGCAACCAGGTTCGGCACCATGGGATCCTCGCGCACGGTCTCGCCGTGCAGGCGATTCGCGCCAACACGCCGAGCGGCACGCAGGTAGGATTAGCCGAAAATGCGATTGTCTACATTCCGGTGATCGAAACCCCGGAGCACATCGCGGCTGCGCGTGCCGCGACCCGCCTGGGCAACGCACCCTTCCTGACCACGGTGATGGAGGGCAGGTATCCCAACGAATATCTGCAGCACGAAGGGGCTAACGCGCCCAAGATCGAGCCGGGCGACATGAAGGCCATCGGGAGCCCGGTGGATTTTGTCGGCGTCAATATTTATGTGCCGCTGTACGTCCGCGCAGACGACTCGCCGCTGGGCTATACGGTGGAGCAAATGCCGTCGTCGTATCCGCACATGTATTCCCCGTGGCTCACGCTTGGGCCGGAGTGCATCTATTGGGGCGTGCGCAATGTGTGCGATCTATGGAAGCCGAAAGAAATCTACATCACCGAGAACGGCACATCGTCGGATGATGTGCTGACGCCCTCGGGGCGGGTCGACGACGTGGACCGCATCATGTATCTGCGCAACCACCTAACCCACTTGCATCGCGCAGCCAGCGAAGGATACCCGGTGAGAGGGTATTTTCTGTGGAGCCTGCTCGACAACTTCGAGTGGGCCGACGGCTATTCGAAACGCTTCGGCATTCACTATGTCGATTTCAAGACGCTGAAGCGCACGCCGAAGCTGAGCGCCGAGTGGTACAGGGACGTGATCGCCAAAAACGCGGTGGAGTAGGCGAGGCGCGATCGATGCGAGCCTGCTGCAGAGTGAGCCCCGTGCGCAGGCCGGACTCTAGGCTGCGCCTTCGATCTCCGCAAAATCCTCGGGCGTGAGCTTGATTTCGGATGCTGCGACGTTTTCTTCGAGATGCGCAACCTTTGAGGTGCCCGGGATGGGGAGCACCACGGGCGAGCGGTGGAGCAGCCACGCCAGCAGAATCTGCGCAGCGGTCGCATCATGGCGCGAAGCAATCGACGCGAGGTTTTGCGCGGAGGGGTGATCGCGCTTGAGGATCTTGCCGGCCGACATGGGATACCAGGGCATGAAGGCGATCTTGCGGGCCTCGCACCAGGCGAGCACGGGCTCGTGTTGCCGGTCGGCGAGCGAATAGCGGTTCTGCACGCTGACGATCGGCACGATCTTCTGCGCCTCTTCAATCTGCGCGGTGGTTACTTCACTGAGCCCGATATGGCGGATCTTGCCCTGGTCGCGCATCAGGCGTAAAGCGCCGAGCGACTCCTCAATCGGCGTGCGCGAATCAATCCGGTGCAGCTGGTAGAGGTCGATGCGCTCGCATTTGAGGCGGCGCAGGCTCATCTCGACACACTGGATGAGGTAGCCGGCGCGGCCGACGGACTCGGTCTTTGCGGGGCCCTGCCGGGTGATCCCGCCCTTGGTCGCGATGAGCAAGCCGGCCGGATACGGATGGAGTGTCTCGGCAATGAGGCGCTCGGCGATTTCTGGGCCGTAGGCGTCAGCCGTATCGATCAGGTTGACTTCGAGCTCAACCGCCCGTCGCAGCACGCGCCGCGCTTCCGCAGGATCGGCTGGATCGCCCCAGGCGCCGTCGCCGACCAGGCGCATGGTGCCGAATCCGAGACGGTGAACCGGCAGATCGCCGATTCGAAAGGTGCCGCTGGCGGATGCATTTGCAGTGCTCATCGCAGACTTGATCTTACGGCATGTTCCCTGAATCCGCTTGGCGCCTGGGTCTCTGGGAACCATGAGACGCAGGAGCGCGTATGTTTAAATGCAGGAAACGGGGAGTTCGACCATGAGCAGCGTGGCCTATCCGAATGCGCAGGCAATCTTTTACCAGCAATATGAAGCTGTGCGCCGCGACGAGGTTGTGGGAATTTTGCTGGCGCTGTTTCTGGGCAGCTTTGGGATCCACCATTTCTACCTGCGCCGCACGGGGCTCGGTATCCTTTACTGCTGCTTCTTCTGGACGGGAATCCCGGCGATGCTGGGGTTCTTTGAGTGCTTTTTTATGCCGGGCCGAGTGCGGGAATTTAACGCGATCCAGGCGGCAGGCATTGCCGCGGCGTTGGGCATGAGCGTTCCGCCCATGGGGTGGCCGCCGGTGAACGTAACGGTGAACATGCCAGCCGGCGCAGGCGGGCCTGCGGCGACTGGGACTTCAGCCGTCGCACCCCAGCCCGGAACATTGATCGCGTGCAGCAAATGCCAGCGCACCAACCCACCGAGTGCGCGGTTCTGCTCCGGGTGCGGAAACGCGCTGTAGGACGGGGTTCAGGGTCAGAAGACAAAGGGCACGACGGAAATCTTGCCTTTTTTGTTGAGCCAACCCGCACGGAAAGACGGCTACATATTCGCGTGGCCGCTTCGCATCGACTCATTGAACTGGGGCTTGGTGAAGTTGAGCGCGGCTTCGAGCGCAGCCTGATACTCCGGGGCGCGAGCCATCAGCGCAGGCGTCGCCGAGGCGTACTCGCCCTCGACCGCCATGAATGCGGCTCCGGCCTTGTCATTGGCCACGCGCAGCAATTCGGCTTCGGTCGTGTTCAGGTACTGCGCATCCCGCGGGTCGGCGATCCACACCGGCTTGTTCTCACCCAGGACGCCGGAAAGCCAATAGACCTTGCGCAGCAAATACTCGAGCCGTTCTGCATTGTCGGTTTCGGTGAAGACAAATCTCTCTCGCCAGCGGCTGTAGTAGCGCGTCGTGACCGGCACGGGCTGGCGATTCCCAGACTTGAGAAACTCGAGCTGCCCAAGATCGACGGTTTTGCGAATGGCGTTATAGATGAAGGTCTCGGCGTAGGGCTGCTCCATGGCGGGAACGATCTCGGCAAAAGTGACCGTAACCGATGCCGCAACCTTGGCGTGGAGGTTGTGCGCTCCGCCGTCGGCCAGATGCATCTCGCCGTGAACAATGTAGGTGTCCGCTCCCGAAGTGGACCGGTGGAAAGGCCACTGAAATTTGCCGAAGGCGATGGGAAGGCCGGCGAGCGTTACATAGCACTCCGGCCTAGGATTGCGCAGGCGCTTGGCGGCAGCGGCAAGGTGCGCCGTCATCTCGGGCAGAAGATTGGGCTTGTCGAAATCGAAGGAGTCGCTGAGTTCCAGCTGGAGCGACCGGCCTTCGGCGCCGGGCAATGCAAGCTGAAAGACGGCAGTGGGGCTGCCGTGAATGTCGCTGCCGGGAGCCAGGACAACAACGGTTAGTCCAGCCGGGCGGGCGGCTGCCTCGAGAGAAGCTGCAAGAGATGTCTTCGCGGGAACGGTCATGCTCGGGGAATCCTGGGCACGGAGAAATCTGAGGGATTGGTCAGTGCATACCCATTTTAGGGCATCTCTGCGGGGCGCGAAGGGCAGAGTGCGCCGCATATACAATACGAACTGTGTCTGCCGCTGTGTCCTCGCCCATCATAGTCGCCGAAAACCTGGGCAAAACCTATTCCACCGGGCGAATCAAAGTTTCTGCGGTACGGAATGTTTCGTTCGAGGTTGAGCGTGGCGAGTTCGTAGCCATCGTCGGCCCCTCCGGATCAGGCAAATCGACGCTCTTCTACCTGCTGGGCGGGCTTGCCCGGTCAACCCAGGGGCGCGTGGTGATCGATGGCATCGATTTTTCCCGCCTGAACGATTCCGACCGCACCCGCATGCGCAAGCACCGCATCGGCTTCGTCTTCCAGAAGTTCAATCTGCTGCCTACGCTCTCTGCGATGGGCAATATCGAGATCGCCTACGAGGTAAGCGGACGCAAAGAACCGCTGGACCGCGCGTATCTCGATCACCTGAGCGACCTGCTGTCGATTCGCGGCCGTCTCGAGCATCGTCCCAACGAGTTGAGCGGCGGCGAGCAACAGCGCATCGCCATCGCGCGCGCGCTCGTGACGCGCCCTGCAATCGTGCTGGCCGACGAGCCGACCGGCAACCTCGACACCAGGAACTCCGATGCCGTGCTGGGCATGCTGCAGCGCTCGAACCGCGAACTGGGCCAGACGACCCTGATGATTACCCACAATCCCGAGGCAGCGGCAATCGCGGACCGGATTCTGCATATGCGTGACGGAGAAATCGTGCGGATTGAGCAGGGGAACCGTGCTCTCCAGAACGGCCTAAGCGGAGCTCCCAGCGCGGTTTGACCAGCCCCCGGGCGCCCGGTATACTCAGGGTTGCAACACGCGGGAGTAGCTCAGTGGTAGAGCATCGCCTTGCCAAGGCGAGGGTCGCGGGTTCAAGTCCCGTCTCCCGCTCCAAATCGCCCTCCGGCGCCAGCCGGGTTGGCTACGGCGACGCGGAGCGATTCAACCAAGGACAGCCCTGCCAAGGCGCGGTACCCAAGTGGTAAGGGAGAGGTCTGCAAAACCTTTATGCGCCGGTTCGATCCCGGCCCGCGCCTCCAAACCCCTCTCAGCAGAATCTGGATCGCTGTGGCCGTAGACCGCCTCTCAAACCAAGCCCCGTTCATCCGTTAATGTAGGACGTGGAAACCTGTTCCCGGGACCTCTATGCCTGCCATCCTTTACCTTGAATGCTCGCGCTGTGGCGCGCATGTCGACGCCGAAACTCCCCAGACCACCTGCACGCACTGTCCGACCCAGCCCGCGGGGTCGCTCTATGTTCGCTACGATCTTTCCGCCCTGCAGGGGAGCCGTCCCGAGGCGATCGTCGACGACAACACACCGGGTTGGCGAGGCATGTGGCGCTACCGCGCAGTCCTTCCGGATGTGAAGCCGGTGACGCTGGGCGAGGGCTGGACGCCGATGCTCAAGAGCAAGCGCTTCGCCGGAGCCTACCTGAAAGAGGAAGGCGCAAATCCGACGGGCACCTTTAAAGCGCGCGGGCTGGCGATGGCAGTGTCGATGGCACGGCACTACGAGTTGCGCAAACTGGCAGTCCCCTCGGCCGGCAATGCCGCTGGAGCGCTGGCCGCCTATGCGGCCGCCGCGGGCATCGAGGCGCACATCTTTATGCCGCGCGACGTGCCTTTTGCGAATTACGTGGAAGCGACTGCGTATGGGGCCAGAGTGACCCTCGTGAACGGGTTGATCTCAGACTGCGCGCGTCTCGTCGCCGAGCAGAAGACGAAAGAAGGATGGTTCGATATCTCCTCGTTGAAGGAGCCTTTCCGCGTGGAAGGCAAGAAGACGATGGGATACGAGCTCGTAGAACAGCTTGGCTGGGAGTATCCCGATGCGGTCTTCTATCCCACCGGCGGGGGTGTCGGGCTCATCGGCATGTGGAAGGCTTTCGAAGAGATGGAGCAACTGGGATGGGTGAAGAGCGGCAAGCGCCCGCGCATGATTGCGGTGCAGGCCTCCGGTTGCGCACCTGTGGTTCGAGCCTTTGAAGCGCATGAACCGGCGAGCACGATGTGGCAGAATGCGTCGACATTCGCAGCGGGGCTCCGCGTGCCCAAGCCGTATGGCGATGCCATCATGCTCGAGATCCTCAAGGCATCGGATGGAATGGCGATGGCTGTGAGCGACGAGGAGATTCTTGCCTCGATTCTCGACTGGGCGCGCGAGGAAGGCGTTTTTCTCTCTCCGGAAGGCGCTTCTGTCACGGCTGCTTATGACAAGCTGCTCGCGGATGGCGTGCTGAAGCCGGCGGATCGTGTCGTTCTCTTCAATACCGGGTCGGGACTGAAGTACACCGACGTGATTGCTGAGGCGATGCAACTCAAGCGGCCTTCGCAGCAGGCGCAAGCCGTCTAGCCCGAGAGCTGCCTCCACCCGATTCCGCGAGTGCGCATCGGCGTGACAGAATTGTCTGTCATGACCTCAACTGCGACGGCAGCTCAACCGCGTCCGGCGACCCGGCTGACGCGGCTTCTTTGGGGAATCGCGGCGGCTCTCTGGCTCACCGGCCTCGTCTGCGGGGGCATCGGAGCCGGCACAACCGGCTTGGTCTTGCGCGTCGCCGCTCTGGTTCTTTGCGCCGCCGGTTCTCTGCGGCGTTCGTCGCTGCTTTTCTGGACGTTGTTTTGCATGATGGCGGGAATCGAGCTGGGCGTCGACTCGCCCCATGCTGCGGCGCAGACCCATTTTCTTGCGGACCTTTTTCTTCGCCTGATCCGCATGATTGTGGCGCCGCTGCTGTTCACAACCATTACCACCGGCATCGCCGGCCACGGACAATTGCGCAGCGTGGGGCGGGTGGCCATCAAGGCTCTGATCTACTTCGAAATCGTGACCACGCTGGGGATGATCCTTGGCGCGATTGCGATCTACCTTTCGGGCGCGGGGTGGGGTGTCAGCCTTCCCGCCTCCGCCGCGGTCGTTCCGGCAACGCAAAGCCCGGAAACGTGGCAGCAGATTGTGCTGAATCTTTTTCCCGAAAACATCGCGCAGGCGGTTGCGCAGAACCAGGTTCTGCAGGTTGCGATCTTTTCGGTCTTCTTTGGAAGCGCACTGGCCATGTTGCCCGACGGCAAACGCGCTCCGCTGGTTGCGATCCTGCAGTCGCTGGCGGACACGATGTTCAAGCTCACCAATATTGTGATGGTTCTGGCTCCGATTGCGGCCGGTGCGGCCTTGGCCTACACGGTGGGTGGAGTCGGACTGCGCGCGATGCTGCCCCTGGCCAAGCTGGGCATCACCTATTACGCGGCGCTCGTTGTCTTCACCTTGCTGGTGCAGATTCCAAGCCTCGTCTTGTTCCGGATCCCGCTGCGGCCCTTCATCGCGGCCATTGGCGAGCCTGCTTCGATCGGATTCGCCACAACGACTTCGGAAGCGGCACTGCCGCTGGCAATGGAGCGAATGGAAGAGTTCGGCGTACCGCGCTGGATCGTCTCGTTTGTGATTCCCACCGGCTACAGCTTCAATATGACCGGCTCCAGCGTCTATCTGTCGATGGCGTCGATCTTTTGCGCGCAAGCGGCAGGCATTCATCTCTCCGCGGGACAACTCATTGCGATGCTCGCCATCCTCATGCTCGCGAGCAAGGGTGTCGCGGGCGTGCCGCGCGCCGTGCTGGTAGTGTTGCTCGCCACGGCAAGTGCCGTTCATCTTCCTACTGCGCCGATTCTCCTCATCCTCGGCATTGACACGCTGATGGACATGGGACGCACGCTGATGAACGTGGTCGGCAATTGCATTGCGTCGGCGATTATCGCCCGCTCCGAGGGTGTCGCGCTGGTGGGCTAGCAAGCCGGGGACCGGTTGCAGCCACCGTTCAGACGACCGCGGACGGTGTCTCCAGCGCGATTTCAATCTGGGGAGGATTGAGCAGGGTGTTCTTCACAAGGCAATGCTCAACGGAGCGCATCAGGCCCTCACGCTGTTCCGGGGTCAGGCTGACCGGGCAATCGACGCGAATGCGGAAGCTGCCAAGGCGCGCGGGAGCTTTCGCCTTTTCCGCATCCACAGAGACCGCAACGCCGCTGTCAGCGAGATTGCGCGTGCGGAGATACTCAGCCGCGTAGAAGGCCGCACAGGCGCCCAGAGCGGCAAGAAGGAATTCCGGCGGCGTCATGCCGGCGTCGGTCCCGCCATTCTCGTGCGGCTGATCGCAGACGATGCGATGGGATCGCGCCTGGACAAGGAATTTCACGCCTTCCATCTGATTGATTTGAACTTCCATCGGTCATCCCCCTTGGAAAGCCTTCGCTGTCCTGGCAAAGCGAGCCAACCTTCACCGGAGCTGTAAGGCCGGCTCGTCACTGATGAAAGTCAGGGACGGAGCCAAACGTTACAGGGAAAACGGCGGCTTGCCGATGGAATTCTAGTCGAACCGGAACGGGACAGCTGTGACGGCGCGATCGCAAGATGAGCCGGCGATGAAACCGCCGCGCTCAGAGATGAATCAGCCCGGCGCGGATGAGGGCGAGAGAGCCGCCGGCGACGACGATCCAGAGCAAGATTCCCTGGAGGAGCGGGCGCGGGCCGACGGCGCGAACGGTCTTCATCGAGAGGCCTGTGCCGATGAGATAGAGGGTTACAGTGAGGCCAAGCACGCCGAGGTGCTTGAGCAATGGATAAGCGGGTTGTAGAGGGCGCAGGTAGGTATTGGCGACAGCGGCCAGGCAGAAGAACAGAATGAACCACGGCCAGTGGATGCGAGCCTTGCTTCGCCGGATGGCGGCGGTGCCAAGCGAAAGCGGCACGATCCAAAGGGCCCGAGCCAGCTTGACCGTTGTGCCCACCGCCAGGGCCAGCGCTCCAAACTTGGCGGCAGCGCCCACCACGGAACTGGTGTCGTGGATCGCCAGCGCCGACCACAGGCCGAACTGCGTCTGCGACATGTGTAGCCGCGAGCCAATCAACGGGAACACAAGCAGGGCGACCGAGTTGAGGATGAAGATTGTGCCCAGCGAAACGGCAATCTCCTCTTCGTTCGCCTCGGCGATGGGAGAGATTGCGGCGATGGCGCTCCCGCCGCAGATGGCCGTCCCGGTTGAAATAAGGTACGAGGTAGTCGGCTTGACCTGCAGAAGCCTGCCCAGCCCCCATCCCAGAAGCAGCGCGGCCGTGATGCTCAGGGCGGTATAGAGAAAGCCCGCTCGGCCCGCATGGATGACCTCATGCAGATTCATGCCAAAGCCCAGGCCCACCACACTGATCTGAAGCAGCAGCTTTGAGCCGCGCCGCGCATGATCGTGGAAGGGGTGCTCGAAGCTGAAGCCGAAGACAATTCCGAGGGCAAGAGCGGCAGGCGGCGACAGCCAGCCGCAGGCAACCAGGACGAGACCGGTGATAAACAGGATCTTGGGCACACACTCACTGTCTGCCGGAAAGCCCCTGCGGGTCCAAGCAGAAAGACTGATGCGCCATAAGCCTGGCTTATCTCAGTCGGCGCGAGCAGATTATCTGGCCGATTTCACCGGCTTTGGGCCTGTGTTTGCAAGCACGAAGCTGCGAAACTCGCCGCTTGGACCGGAAAGATCGGGCCCCTTGGGGTAGATCATCATGAAGTGCCTGCGAAAGCGCACGCCCTTGATCTGGACAATCGCAAGAGAAGGTCCAAGGCGCGCATCCTTGGCAAGGGCCCAACGCGAGACAAAGCCGGCGCCGAATCCGGCTTCGACGGCCGACTTGATGGCCTCGCTGGAGTCCAGTTCCATGACGACGTTGAGTGCACTGCGGCGGATGCGATGACGCTGCAGCGCCATCTCCACGATGTGCCGGGTTCCTGAGCCGCGCTCCCGCATCAATAGCGGAACGCGGGTGAGTTCGCTGGGCGCGATAATTTTTCGCTCCGCCCACTCGTGCGCCGCGGGTACCAGGAGAACCAGTTCATCTTCGAGAAAAGGCACAAGCGTCAGATCGCGGCTGTGCGGTGGTCCCTCGATGAATCCGAGGTCGATCTTGTCGTTTTCGATCGCGGTGACAATCTGCTCGGTATTGCCGCTCACCAGGGTTGCATGCACGCGCGGATGCGAAGCGCAAAACTCGCTGAGCAGGCGCGGCAGCAGGTATTGCGCGATGGTGGTGGAAGCGCCGAGGGCGAGCGCACCGCCATGCGCCCCTCCCAGGCTTGCAAGCGCGTGGACTGCCTCGTGGAGTAGACGGCTCGAGTCTTCAGCAAATCTGATCAGCGCCTGGCCCGCAGGCGTGAGTTTGACCTGGGACCCGGAACGATCGAAGAGAACGGCCCCGAGTTCTTCTTCGAGAGCCTTGATCTGGAGGCTGACGGCCGGTTGGGTCAGGTACAGCTCCTCGGCCGCTTTGCGAAAGCTCAGTTGCTGCGCTACTTTGCGAAAAACCGTGAGCCTGAAATTCTCGAGCGAGGCCATTGCAATGATTAAACACCGGCAGGGTTCGGCCGGCGTTGCACCTTGGAACTTTTTCCGTGGCGCCAGCGTTTCGGTGTTCAGGGAGATTTCTGCTGCATGGTGCGATGCACTTCCCGGCTCTCTGTCTGGCAGGGTTCGCATCTTCGGATGCTGCGCAACTGTCGTGCCTCGCCCCGATGGGGGCGAGCTTACGCCCCCACAGATCGATTCAACCGGGAATGCACCTTCATCGCGTTGTTCTTTGATAGCGGTTCGGCGCACCGGGCGTGGGCACGTTGTCGGAGACTTGCGCTCCGGATGCGTGCGCGCGCGTCAAAGCGGACGTGAGCGTGATGCCGGTTCCTGAGACCTGCACACCCATGGCATGCGCATGCGTCAGGGGCGCGTCAACCATAATCGCAGTCGCGCCAAACCTCCTGACGGCCTTGACGACTGCGGTTTCGGAATTTGACCCACTGTCGATGGTGATGGTCTGGGCTTCGCGAAAACCGGCCGCATCGGCAACAGGTATTGCAGTTGTTCCCGCGACCGTCGCTGCGGCGACAGTTGTCGCGCCGGGTGTTCCCACAGTGGCAATCTCGGCGGTTTCCAGCTTCGCGCCTGCATCAATCAGGACCCTCTCGCCCGCTTCGAAGCCCTCCACGTTAGCGACTTTGATGTTGGTCGCTCCCGCCTCGACAGCGGCAGACAACGTTGCCGCAGCCTGCGTCAGGAAGTCGGTGCAGTTGCTGTCGCTGTCGGCGCCGTCGGGGAATCGGCCTACGCTGGTGTTGGTGGCGCTTGCGGCCGATGCGAACGGCCCTGAGCCTCCGGATGGGCCGGGAGTGGGCGCATAGCATCCGCCGTGCTCGGTTCCCGAAGCGGCCTGGTAGCCTTCTGCAGCCCACGGGTCGACGAGACCTCCATAGTTGAGGCTGTCGACCACCAGCCCCGAAGCATCACGCAGCACGATGCTGCCTTCTTTGGAGCGGATTTTGATTCTGCCGAAGAGTACGTAGTCGGTATAGAGCTCGGGCCCGCCGAACCACTGGTTGGGAGCCGGGGCGCCCTGGTAGCCCGCCGTCGTCACCGCAGCATCGCGCACGGCGGCGTTGATGTCGTGGCCGCCGGAGAGCGCGCGGTCGAGGGTGATGCCGCTGCCGAGTGCCTGCACAGGCTCGTTGCTGGAGTGCGGAAAGGCTGTCGCGGGCGTGAACGTGATTCCCGTTCCGCGGTCGCTGAACGGGAGATTCGCCGCGTGACTGAATTTCAGCGGGGCGGCCAGGTCAAGTCCCGTCCCTACGACAACCGCCTCCTCGCTTTCGATGTGCTCAGCGGAGAGAGCCGGTGCGCAGTCGATGCCCGTGCCCGCGGGGCCTGCTGTGCCGACGCGCGTAATCATCACCGTCTGCCGGGTGGTTGGCGTCCCAATCGTGAGTCGGTCGCCAACTGCAAATTCATTTACACTGCGCACCTTGATATTGGTCGCCCCGGCCGCCGCATTCGCCGCGAGATTTGTGCGGATCGCCTGCGTGCCTACATGCGCGACCGTGACGGTCTCGATCCCATGACCCACACTGTCGATATCGAGCCGGATCTTGTCGCCCACTGAGATCTCGGAGACCGACGTTACCTTGATGTTGGTGGCGCCGGCCAGCGCATCGTCGGCGAGATAGGCTTGCGTCCCCGCGTTGCCGACCGCGGTGACTGTAGCAACTTCGTACCGTTCCACCCCATTCCCGACCGCGGGATACGTGGCACCCTCACCGAGAGCGATCTTCTCGCCAAGCGCAAAGCCTTTGGTGCTCGTCACCGGCACGTTCGTCGAGCCGGCCGGAATGGTAATCACCGGGCCGTCGGGAAGAGGCTGCCAAAGTGTTGTGCTGTTCGTGGCTGGGGTGCCAATGCTTGCAATCTTGCGGGTCTCCGCATGCGAGCCGGTGTCGATGCTGAGCGTGTCGCCGGCAGACATGCCGGTCGTATTTCTGACGTAGACGGTCGCGTCGCCCGCATGCGCCGCGGCGGCCAGCCCGGAGTTCGCAAGACCCAACAAATAGAAGGCACCCGGATCGAGCTTGGTGCCCGCTGGAATCTTCACCGACGAGAAGATCGCCTGCTGCGTGGGATGCTCGGTGAGACTCCAGTGGGAGATGTCAACCGCACTCGTGCCGGCGTTGTACAACTCGATAAACGAATCTGTCGGATTCGGGGGCGCCCCGGAGCCGATGCGCACTTCGTTGACCTTCACCGGGCTGACATTCCGAACCTTCTCGGCAGTTTCGTCGGAGCGCTTGGCGCCGTTCGCAGCATAGGAAGCTTTGCCGACCAGGTCGCCGTTGAACGATTCCGGGCCGGACGTGATTTTGAAGGTTGCGCTGACGCTCGCACCCGGCGCCACGGGATCGGCAAACGTTTTTGAGGCTAGAGTTTCACCATGAGCAACTGCCTTCCACTGCCTGGCGGGCAATCCGATACTCAGCGTGACGCCCGTTGCCGGCGCACCGGAGGTATTCGTGAAGGTCAGGGTCGTCTCTTGCGACGAGCCCGGGGTGAAAGTCTGAAGGCCTGGGGGTGCCGCCGTGGCTGACGCCGGAGCAATCGTCAAGCTCGGCACGTCGTATCGCGCCGCCACAACGTTGGCTTGCACAAGCTGGTCGGTGGCGTCCGCAGGAAAAGTGCCGGCGGCCGTGATTGCGCCTTCGTAGAAAGTACCCTGGGAGCTGTTGCTATTGTCGCCGCCGTTGCCCAGAAGGATCGCCCCCTGCTTGCGCATCGGATCATAGGTCGCATTCACGCGCGGTCCATTGAACATGACCGTCAGCGCGCCCTTCTGCGCATCGCCGCCCATCGAGGTCCAGCGATGCGGTTCGCCCTTCGCGATTGCAGTCACAAAGCGCCAGTCGATGCTGGGCAGATTGGGACAGCCTTTCGAGCCGTCGGTGTTCACGCACCCCACGAGGTTGTTTTCCTGATCGGTCATGATCCACGGGCCGTGGCCGCTTCCGCTGAACCATGGCGTGGCATTGCCGAAGTAGGCGGTTTCCATGGTGCCGTTGTCGTCGTCGCGGCTGTCGATCTCGGCATTGCCGTAGTCGAAGCAGCAGCCGGAGTTGAAGTGGCGGCCATTGACAACCCAATACTGCCCTTCTGCCTGGTCGTCCACCGCGGTACCTTTCACGTCGTCATCGCGCAGTCCCATGCCCGGCTCGATAAAAACGCCGTAGACCTTGTGGCCCATGATGGTGATCGGCGCCATGTCGGCGATCGGCACGTTATTGAAGCCGCCCATGGCCGGCCCGTTGAAGCCGCCGCGCGGCGCCTGCGTCAGGTTGTTGTGCCTGGGAGATTGATCGTAGATCGTGGTGATCCAGCAATAGGTGTTCGCGCAAAACTTGTCCTGCGCCGCGGCGTCCGCATACCCGCCCGGATCGGGAACTGGCGTTGTGGATGGCGGCACCACGCCGATGTTCAGAGTCTTGCCGTCGGACTGGCGCAGAACCTGATAAAGCGGACCAGTGTAGGCGGCGTAGAGCGCACGTGTCGTGCTGTGCGCGGCCACGCAAGGATCTCCGGCAGCCGCATAGATGTCGCACGGACCCTGGGGCCGCGCCGGAGCTGAAGCTGCCTCCGCGCGTGGCGCCTTGCTCAGGGCGCAGCCGATCAAGAGAAACGCCAGTGCGCGCATGAGTGCAAAACCAAATCTGGTTGTCATCGTGTGCCCTCGAAGTTGTCCGACATTTACGGAGGCAGCGCAAGCCACTGTCTCAGGTCTCGAATTCCGTTGATTCTACGATCGGGAATACGTATACCACTCGCACCTTCATCTGCCCAGTCTCTCACCAAGATTATCGTTGGGAATACGTATACCGCTTGCGGCCGAACGGTTGATTTCTTTGGATGGGGGCCGGTCGCAACTCAAGTTCGAAGATAGCGGCGACCTCGACCTTATATATATGCGGGTCGCGTGAATCATATTTGTCCCCTGGGTTGCGCCTCTCAGGCAAACAAACAGCGAAAGAGCTAGAATGCCTCATGCGCTTCCCCTCCGAGCTGGCCTGGGCTCATCCTGTCACTGCGGAATGGTTTGTCACACGGTTCGGTACGCCGACCGAGCCACAGGTACACGGCTGGCCGCAAATTCTCGACGGCAAGCCGACCCTGATCTCCGCGCCCACCGGGTCCGGCAAGACCCTCGCGGCATTTCTTGTCTGCATCGATCGCCTTTTTCGCCGCGCCCTGGAAGGGTCGCTTCGACCGACCACGCAGGTGGTTTACGTATCCCCGCTCAAGGCGCTCTCGAACGATATTCAGAAGAACCTCGAAGAGCCGCTGCGCCAAATTCAGGAGCTGGCACTGGAGCGCGGCTATCTTTCCATGGAGATTCGCACCGCGGTGCGGACCGGGGACACGCTGCAGAAAGAACGTGCGGCGATGTTGCGCAATCCCCCGCACATCCTGGTCACCACGCCCGAATCCCTCTACATTCTGCTCACCTCGAAGCGAAGCCGCGCACACCTGGGGTCTGTCGAGACAGTGATCGTCGACGAGATTCACGCGGTGGCCGACGACAAGCGCGGCGCGCACCTGGCCCTGTCGCTCGAGCGCCTGGAGGCTCTGGTGTGCGGCGAAAACCGCTTATCTCCGGGCGCGTTCATCACGGGCTTGATGAATCCGCCACAGCGCATCGGGCTTTCGGCAACACAGAATCCCATCAAGCTTGTCGCCGAGTTCCTCACCGGCAGCGGTCCGGCACGCGGGCGTGCTTCGATCGTCGCTGTGGGGCAGAGGCGCGCGATGGACATTGCTATCGAAGTCCCGAGCGAGGAGCTGAGCTCGGTGACGTCGTATGCAATGTGGGATGAGATCTTCGACAAACTTGCCGCGCAGACTGAGACGCACCGCTCGACCCTCGTGTTTGTTAATACGCGAAAGCTTGTAGAGCGTGTTTCTTTCGCGCTCGCGGAGAGGCTCGGGACTGAAAGCGTTGCCGCGCACCACGGCTCTCTCTCGCGCGCGCTGCGTCTCGACGCGGAGCGGCGCCTGAAACGCGGAGAAATCAAAATCCTGGTGGCAACGGCGTCTCTCGAACTCGGCATCGACATCGGCAACGTCGATCTGGTCTGCCAGATCGCGAGCACGCGATCGGTTGCGGTCGGATTGCAGCGCATTGGCCGCGCCGGTCACTGGCGCGGAGCGATTCCCAAGGGCCGCCTCTTCGCCACCACGCGCGATGACCTGCTGGAGCAAGCAGCCCTGGTGCGCAAGATCCGCGATGCGGAGCTGGACCGCCTGGAGATTCCGCCGCAGCCGATCGACGTCCTCATGCAGCAGATTGTTGCCGCGTGCGGCGCGGAGCCATGGCAGAAGAGATCCTTGTTCGAGGTCGTTCGCCGCGCCTATCCCTACCGCGAGCTTACCTGGGAACAATACGATGAGGTCGTTGCTCTTCTCGCGAATGGAATCGAGTCGAGCCGCGGGCGCTATGGCGCCTACCTGCTGCATGACGGGATTCATGGAGAGCTGCATCCCCGCCGGGGCGCACGCATGATCGCGATTTCGAATGGAGGCGCGATTCCCGATACCGCGCTCTTCAACGTGATTCTCGAGCCCGAGGGGGTGCAGATCGCAACCCTTGACGAGCACTTTGCAGTGGATTCAAGCCCGGGCGACGTCATTCTCCTTGGCAACACGAGCTGGCGCATCCAGAGGATTGAAGCCGCGGGACAGGTTCACGTTGAAGATGCGCATGGGGCTCCGCCAAGCCTGCCTTTCTGGACTGGCGAAGCGCCGCAGCGAACCGATGTGCTTTCCGATGGCGTCAGCGCATTGCGCAACGAGATCTCCCGGCGCACGACGAACGTCTCGGCGGAGTTCATTTCGCCTGCGCACCCTGAAGTCGCATCGACGGCTGCATGGTTGATGGACGAATGCGGGGTCTCGCAGTCGGGCGCCGAGCAAATGGTTCGATATATTGTTGCCGGACGGGCCGTTCTCGGAGCCGTTCCATCGAAGACGACGATCATCGCCGAGCGATTCTTTGACGAGGGGGGCGGCATGCAGTTGATCTTGCATGCGCCCTTTGGCGGCCGCATCAACAAAGCTTGGGGCCTGGCTCTGCGCAAGCGCTTCTGCCGCGGCTTTAACTTCGAGCTGCAGGCGGCAGCCACCGATAACGGGATCAATATTTCGCTCGCCGAGCAGCACAGCTTTCCGCTATCCGACGTCTTTCAGTTCCTGACCGAAAACACGACCAAGGCATTGTTGGAGCAGGCGTCTCTTGCCGCACCCGTATTCAAAACGCGCTGGCGGTGGGCGGCCGGACGCAGCCTTCAGCTCCTGCGAAACTCGAGGGGCAAGCGCATTGCTCCCCAGGTTCAACGTACGCGCTCTGAAGATCTGCTAGCCAGCGTATTTCCGCAGGCGGCGGCGTGCTTTGAGAACATCGAGGGCGACATCGAGATCCCCGACCATCCGCTGGTGCGTGAAGTGATGCAGGACGTGTTGCAGGAAGCCATGGATCTGGAGGGCCTGCTCGGAGTCCTTCGCGGAATCCAGGGTGGCAGCATTCAATGCCTTGCCGTCGATACTCCTGTGCCCTCGCAGTTTGCGCACGAGTTGATCAATACCTATCCGTACGCATTTCTTGACGAGGCCGGTCTTGAAGAGCGGCGTGCGCGCGCGGTATCTCTCAACGCGCGCATTCCCTCCAGCGTTCTGGAACGTCCCGGGAAGCTTGACGTCGCTGCGATCGCCACGGTCCGTTCGGAATGCTGGCCCGATATTCGCGATCACCACGAGCTGCACGATCTATTGATGAGCCTTCTCATCCTGCCTGTCGCGATGATCGATGACGGGCGTTCGCGGCATTGGCCGGAATTCTATCAGCGTCTTGAAATCTCTGGCCGCGCGCAGACGCTTCAGCATGGAGGGGAACTTTGCTGGGTGGCCACCGAGCGGGTGCCGCTCGTAGAGGCACTATGGACCGCCGCGTCGAGTCCGGATGCAACGCCCGAGGAAGCATTTCGTAAGTGCATCCAGGGATGGATCCAGATTCTCGGCCCGGTCACGGCCAATCGATTTGCGTCGAATTTCGCGCTCGATCCCAGGCTGGTGTTCCATGCGTTTCTTGGCCTCGAGACGCAGGGCTTGCTGATGCGCGGCAGCTTTGAGTGCCCCGCTACGGGCGACGATCTCGAGGTGGAGTGGTGCGAGCGCCGCATCCTGCAGCGCATCCACAAATTGACAATTGGCAAGCGCCGGCGGGAGATCGAACCGGTCTCTCCGCCTGCCTTCCTGCGATGGCTCCTCGGATGGCAGCATCTGGCGCCGCAGCGACAGCTTTCGGGAGAAGAGGGAGTCCTTGAAGCCATTGCCAAGCTCGAGGGCTTCGAGGCGCCTGCAGTCGAGTGGGAGAACACGATTCTGCCCGCGCGTGTCGCGAACTACGATCCTCGCTGGCTTGACCATCTGTGTTTGTCGGGAGCGGTCGGCTGGGGGCGCGTCTCACCGCACCCTGCGTTCCATGAAGAGAACGGAAGCGGGCCGCGTCGCGTCATCCCAACCAACGCTGCGCCGATTACCTTCTTCCTGCGCGGATCTGCAAGTTGGCTCGACTACGCATTGCGCATGCAGGGCGCCGAGGAAACGAAGCTGGCACAGACTCTCACCCCGAATGCGATGCGCGTCTGGGAACTTCAGAAGAGAAAAGGCGCTTGCTTTGCCGAGGAAATTCAGCGGAGCCTTAGCCTGAGCTCGGTTGAGGTGGAGCATGCGCTGTGGGAACTGGCGGCCGCCGGACTTGCCGCTGCCGACGGATTCGATCAACTTCGTGCCATGATCGATGGCGGTCGGCGCCAGGCAGCGAACACGTCTTATCGCAAAATTCGCAGCGCCGCGGGACGATGGTCGCTTTTTCGCGCCGACTCGCCGGTTCCAGCCGACGCAATCGAACAGGCACGCTATGAAGATGCGTCGATCGAGTCTGCCGCGCATACGCTTCTCAACCGATATGGCGTGGTCTTTCGCGATTTGCTGGTTCTCGAATCGAACATTCCGCGTTGGGGAATCTTGTTGCGCATGCTGCGGAGGCTTGAAGACCGCTGTCAAGTGCGCGGCGGCCGATTTGTGAGCGGCTTCGGAGGAGAGCAGTTCGCGCTTCCTGAAGTTCTCGAGAGCTTGCGGGCCGCGCAACCCGACGACCTCAAGTACGACGTGACGATTGCGGGAGCAGACCCCGTCAACCTGGTTGGAATCCTGATTCCGGGAGAGCGCGTGCCGGCTCTTCCAGGCCGCACCTGCACGATTCCCAGCGCGCTCCTTCAACAATCGGGCGCAACTCCCGCAGCGCTGAACGGAGCTGCGCGGTACCGAAGCCCGATGCGCCAGGATGCCCGGGCAAGCTCTCGCTGGGAACCGCGGCAAGCGGAGTTGATTTAAGCGGCCCGATCGCGGCGTGCAAGCGATCGGACCGGTTCCTTTCTCAAAGTATTAGTAATTCACTCGCAGCGAAAACTGCAGCAACCGGGGATTGTTGAGTTGGGAGCTCACAATGCCGAAGTTTGACGCACCCTGCTGCAAGCCGGGATAGCCGAATTGCACGCGGTTAAACAGGTTGAAGGCTTCAACGCGGAATTGCATATTCACGTCTTCGTTCCTGGTGAAGGGGAAGGTTTTGTAGACTGATGCGTCCCAGTTCGCTACGCCGGGAGCGCGAAGCGTCTGGTCGTTGCGAGGCTCGTCGCCAAACGTGAACGACGGCGGCTGCGCGAAGCATGCGGTGTTAAACCACTCATTCAACCGCTGCACCGCATCGCCTGGCATGGCCTTATTGCAACCGGGCACGTAGTTGGGACGCGAACCGCCGCCAAAGGAGTTCGTCAGGTTCTGAGCGGTGGTGAGGCCCAGGGGGAACCCGGACATCAGGGTGGTGATGCCGCCAGCGCCCCAGCCGCCCAACACCTGATTGACCACGCCGGGGGCATTGGCAAGGAAGCGCTCGCCTCGGCCGAATGGCAGATCGTAGACGTAACTCAGCACAAATCTCTGCCGCGCGTCATCCGACGAGAGCGACTTCTCGCCTTTCAGATTGCGCGGATCCTGCACTCCGGCGACATTCGGCTCGAGCCACGTAGTCAGCGTGTCGGTATCGCTGATCAGCTTCGCCCATGTATAGACTGCATTGATTGAAGCGCCATGCGCGAATCGTTGTTGCGCGGTCAGTTGCATGGAGTTGTAGGTGGAGTTGCCGACGTTATCCGCCTGGACACCGACGCTCGAGAACTCAGGGAACGGCAAGAGCAATTGACCTGCCGGGATAGTGGGCGCGCCAAGGCCGTAGGTCGAGCTGATAATCCCATAGTAAGGATTCGGCACATTATTGATCAGGCTGCTTCCCAGCGCGAGGTCCTGGTCAGGCAGCGTATTGATATCGAGGCCGCTGAAGGGCAAGTGTGTGCCTTTGGCGCCCCCCCACTCGACGCTGAACATGAATCGATTGCCGAACTGCTGCTGAATTCCCGCGTTGTACTGCTGCGCGTAGGCATAGGGGTCGTTGACTTCGTTAAAGCTGCTGCCGCTGCCGAGCAGCGTGGATTGCAGAGTTGGGCCGCGTCCTACCGGCGCAATCGCCCCGTTGGGATAAGGATTGTCGATAGTAGCGTAGGGCGTGAGGCCGTTGTTGATCGAGGAAATCACGCCGGTGGTCGATGCGTCGATCGGGTCGGTGTACGGCAGGCCAGTCAGATCGTTCGGCAGCCAGAAGATGCCATACCCGGCGCTGAAGACGGTGTTGGGGCGGGCCTGATAAGCAAGCCCCACGCGCGGAGAGAATTGCAAAAGGGTGTTGTTGATGGCGAAGCGCGAGCCGCGCGTGCCGGAGTTAACGAGGCCGATAGATCCGGGAGCATTGATCCCCGCCGCGGCCAGCACAGGATTTGGGGTCGTGGGGTCGAAGTAGCTCAGACGGTTATGGCGTTCGGTGAAGGGCTCCGTATCTTCCCAGCGCACTCCAAGGTGCAGCGTCAGATTGGGCCGGGCGCGCCAATCGTCGTTGGCGTATACCGCGGGATAGAGTTGCTCTGACGCCAGCGGCGTCGCAATCTCAAGGCTGCCACCCGATGGATATCCGAGCAGGAACGAGGCGAGGCCAAGGCCGCCCACACCGGTGAGTGGATTCTGCGCAGTGAACCCTGGCGAAAATGTGTAGTCGCCGGAGGAGATGTTGTTCTGCACGTAGTTGAAGGTCGCGCGCAAGAACTCCGCGCCGAAAGCCAGCGTGTGATTGCCAACGTAGCGAGTCAATGTTCCTGAGATTCGGTCATCGTCGGTGGCGTTGTGAATGGTGCTGTCGGCGCCCTGGCTGCTGAAGATTCCCTGCGGATCGAAGTCCGTAATGACCATGACTGGCGGCCCCGGATACTCAACCTGCCCCTGCAACGCCGCAGGTTGACCGATGCTGGTCAGATTGAAATTATTCAAGAGGGGAGACCGGGAATAAACGAAGCGCAAGTAACTGAGGCGAATGTCGAGAAGGGTTTTGGGACTGAAGCTGTAGTCGTCGGCGATGACGAAGCTGTTGGTGCTGAATTTTTCTCCGCAACGGTCTTCGCAGATTCCATTGAACGCCTCGGTGGGCAGGTTGTTGTTGAGCCAGTTGGTATATCGCGCGCTGACATGTTGCTTGTTTGAGACATTCTGATCGATGTGAATAACGGTTTCGTAGTTGTTCCCGCCGCTGCTGCCTGTTGTTGTGTAGTTAGGAGTGCCGGGCGCGGCGCCGGGCAGATTGGGCGCGGGGAAGAATGTTTTCAAATAGGCAACGGCCGTCGGATTGAGACGGTTGCCTGGAATCACCGCACCGGGAAACTGGGTGCGATTGTATTGCGTTTCTCCAGGCGCGCAAGGTGTGCCGCCAACCCCGCAGGTGCTCAGCGGATCGTAGATGGGCGTGTTCAGGTCAGACAGATTGCCCGTCAGTTCAGCGGCAGTGGGCACAGTCTGCTTGTAGGTGATGCCCTGGCGGAGAGCGAACCCCTCCCAGTTCACAAAGAAGAAGGTGCGTTTGCGCCCATCGTACACGTGGGGAATAAAAACCGGACCGCCGAGGTTGACACCGTACTGATTCTGCGTGAAGGCGGGATTTGGCAAGTGAGCCTGATTGCCGAAGTAGGTATTCGCGTTGAGAACCTTGTTGCGAATGTATTCATATGCCGTGCCGTGCACATTGTTCGACCCCGACTTGGTGCGAAACTGGATGGCTCCTCCGGCAAGGCGGCCATATTGCGGCGGAAGATTATTGGTCAACACCCTGAATTCCTCGAGTGAATCCTGAGTCGGCGTCAGCGCGGTCAGGTTGATGTATTCCGTGTTGACTGGCGCGCCATCGAGATACGTCACGCTCTGATTCGCGAAGCCGCCGCCAATCTGATAATTCCCCCACCCGAAGGGGTTGGTTCCTGTGGGCGTCTCCTGCGACTGCCCCTGTGGAACCACGGAAGGAACCAGCGCCACAAGGCTCATGGGATTGCGGCCGTTGAGCGGCATCTCGTTGGTCTGGCGTTGATCGACGACTCCGCCCAGGCTGTCGCTCTCCGCCTGGATGAGCGGCGCAGCACTCGTGACCACCACTTGCTGCGTCGTGCTTCCGATGGCAAGAGTCAGATTGATGAGGACGGTTGCCGCCACCGGTAACTCAATGGGCTGGCGGATCGTCTTCTGATAGCCCTGCTGTTGTGTCTCGATCCGATACCTTCCCGGGGGAAGATTCGTGAACTGGTAGAACCCCGAGCCGTTGACAGTCGCGGTGCGCATCTCCGACGTCCCGAGATTCGTCAGTCTCACAGTCCCGTTGGGAATGACCGCGCCTGTTTGATCAGTCACCGTCCCGTTGATCGTCCCGTTCGTGGCTTGCGCATTGCCGCGAGCAACCACGAGCGCCATGATCAACAACGAGGCGACCAGGTAAAGGTACCGAGAGAGCCGCGCTGTGCGTGTTCGATACGAGGTGGAGGCAAAGGAAGAGACTATGAGGCAAGAAGCTTTGAAACTGCATTCACTGGGCACTGAATAGCTCCTGGTCGTACCAGGCCTGGAGGGGACGAGCGATTAAATTTCTATCTAACCCTCGATGTCGCTTAAGATGCTTTACCGCGCGGAGGGGATGCCAACGCGTGACATCATCAAACACGCGCATTGCGTGAGAGTGGACGCAGAGAGAGGCGATCCTGTACGTTGAAAATGGTGCCTGTAGGAGTAGTGATGCAGCGACGTGATTTTATACGCGCTCTAATTTCGCTCTTCGTTGCCGCTAAGACGGCTCGTGCGCAAGAGCGCTTGAACGATCCAACTCTTCCCCCTCCTGCTCCGGTGCCTTGGACACTTGGACTGAACTCGAGGACTCCGACGCCGGTGACCGAGCTTGCCGATCAGGTAGGCACCGAGCGACTGATTTTTTTCTCGCCTGCCCAGATGCGCACACTCACGCGGCTGTGCGATGTGCTTCTGCCGCCGTTGAATGGCAAGCCGGGTGCAGTCGAAGCACAGACGCCTGTCTTCCTGGACTTTTTCATCGGCAGCTCAACCACGAAACGGCAGAAAGTCTATGCCGACGGGCTGGACTGGCTGGAAAAGACCGCGCAGGCAAACCACAAGACCGGCTTCGCGGAGCTGGACGACGCGCAGATCGGGGCAATCATTCAGCCGTGGTTTCGCACCTGGATGAGCGACCATCCTCCGGCAGAGACTCATGCGGACTTCATCAGCATTGCCCACGATGATATTCGCACCGCTACTGTGAATTCGGAGGCATGGGATGAGGTGCCCTCTGTGGGCGCAGAACCAAAGACCCAGGACGGCCTTTTCTGGTTGCCGATCGACCCGGACGTGTATGGCGAGAATCCGGCCTATGCGAATACGCCTCCGCATGTGCTGGCCATGCCGAAGGATGGGGAAAAGATGCCGGTTTATCCCCGCTAACTAAGTCAAGCGAATGGGCGGCCAAATCGAATCATGAAATACGATGTCTACGATGTGTTGATTATCGGGTCGGGGCATGCCGGCGGCATGGCGGCGAAGATGCTGACCGAAGCCGGCGTTCGCTGCCTGATGTTGAACGCGGGGCCCGTCGCGGATATAAGCCGCGACGCCGAGCGCCTGCCCGCGAGCAAACTTCCTTATCGCGGATTCCGGCCGCCGGGCAGGCTCGAGCATGTGTTCCAGTCTGACGAATTCAATGCGAATGTCTGGGTGGATGAAGACGAGGTACCGTACACCTTCGACCCCGATCAACCCTATAACTGGGTGCGCGTGCGTCTCTTCGGCGGCCGCTCGTTGTTCTGGTCGCGCCAGTCGTTTCGCCTGAGCGACTACGAATTCAAGTGCAAATCGCACGACGGGTTCGGCGAAAACTGGCCGATCAGCTATGCCGATCTCGCGCCCTACTATTCCCGCGTGGAGAGAATCTTCCGCGTGGCCGGCGCACTCGACGGCCCTCCGCAGATGCCGAATGGCGAGTTCATTCTCGACGACAGTCCCTGGACGCCATCGATGGAGCGCTTCATCGCGGCCGCCAAGCCGCGTGAAATCCCGGTGTGCAAGCAGCGGCGCGCCCTGGGCGTCAATGGGCTCGCGAGCTCTGTGAATCTTCTGCTGCCAGACGCCGAGAAGACGGGCAATCTTACCTCGATCGCGAATGCCGTCGTGCGCGAAATTACCGTCGATAAGAACACCGGCCTGCCGGACGGCTGCAACTTTATCGATCGGATCACGCGGCGCGAGATGAGTGTAAAGGCGCGCGTCATTGTCCTGGCCGCGGGCACGCTTGAGAGCACGCGCCTGCTGCTGAATTCGGGGCTGGCACAGTCCAGTGGCGTGCTGGGACGCTATCTCACCGATCAGATTTACGGCGCAGGCGTGGTGGCTTCCGTTCCCGAAGCGCGCGGACGCAGGGGCGCGACCATCATGGGCGGCAACGCGATTGTCCCCCGGTTCCGGAACATCGACACAAAGGATGATCAGTTCCTGCGCGGCTATGCCTTCAACGTCTCGAGTATCACCGGCGCGATGAGTCCACGGAATTTCAAGCTCTACGGGGCGGAGCTAGAAAAGAAGCTCGAAGACTATTACGGCAGCGGATTCCAGATGACGATCATGGGCGAAGTGCTGGGACGCTATGAGAACCATGTGCGCATCGACAAAGACAAGGTGGATGCATGGGGAATTCCAGTGCTGCACATCGATACCAAGTACACCGACAACGAATACAACATGGCCAAAGACGCCGTGCAGGTGGGCACCGAGCTGTGCCAGTCGGCTGGCTTCGAGGTTTTATCGACGAATCCGGTTCCGAACCCGCCCGGATACAGCATTCACGAGATCGGCACATGCCGCATGGGAGATGACCCCAAGAAAAGCGTCGTGAACAAGTGGAACCAGGCCCATGACCACAAGAATCTTTTTGTCGTGGATGGAGCCGTCTTCACGAGCGGGGGATGGCAGAATCCAACCATGACCATCCTGTCGCTCTCGATGCGCGCTTCAGAGCATCTGGCAAGCGAAATGAAAAAGGGAAATGTTTAGACTCCTCCTGGAAGCCTTCGCGCAATTCAAGAAACTTGCCTTCGACAGGGAGTGTGGGGTCGACGGCCCGTCCGAAAACGGACACACCCCGCTTTGGATCTTGGATCGAATGCCTGCTCAGGCCGATTGATGTTCGCCCGTCTGTTTGCCCGCGCTGGAGAGGGGAACTCGGCTTTTCGAGCCGGCTCTGAAGCTGCTAGACTATGTTTTGTCGCAACACAGGCGCGTAGCTCAGTTGGTTAGAGCGCTTCCTTGACACGGAAGAGGTCGTTGGTTCGAATCCAATCGTGCCTACCAATATTTTCAATAACTTACGGCATATCACCAGCTTAGCTCCAATCCGCTGACCGACTCCTTTTCCGTTTCTGCTGCCCATCGATACGTTTGTCGCCGAATGCTCGAATTCCTCTCTCGTGGGAGTGATTGAGGATTCCGAGTCGCAAAAGATCGCTGCGGGAGTGTTGTCGCCCACCGTGAAAACTTCGATACCAGAAGGAAGGTGGGTTGTTGCCGGAGGGGGGTACTTCCCACGGGTCAACCCGGTTTCACCTCGGCTGCTCCCCTGGCGGCGATGGGCGCTTTCGTTGGCCCTTCCGGTTCTAC
>DATJMC010000088.1:0-35681 GCA_035508975.1 Occallatibacter sp. | reverse complement strand
CGAGGTTCCTCCGCTGGAGATAAACGGCAGGGGGATTCCCTTGGTGGGGAGAAGCGAGAGCACGACGCTGATGTTGAAGAACGCCTGCAGCAGGATGGCCGTGGTGATGCCGAAGGCGGTCAGCCGCGCGAAGGGGTCGGTGGAGCGATAGGCGGTGCGCAGTCCGCGATAGGCCAGCACGCAGAACAGGGTCACGATGGCCATGGCGCCGAGGAAACCCAGCTCCTCGGCGACGTTGGCGAAGATGAAGTCGGTGGAGGCCTCGGGGAGGTAGAAGAGCTTCTGCATGCCCTCCATGAAGCCGCGGCCGGTGAGGCCGCCTGTGCCGACGGCGATGAGCGACTGATTGATGTGGAAGCCGGCGCCCTGGGGATCGAGGTCGGGGTGGATGAAGGCGAGCATGCGCGCGCGGCGCCAGGGCACCCAGAAGAGCAGAGCGGCGAGCGGAGGTGCGGCGACAGCGGCCGCGAGGGCGAGGTAGCGCCACTCCATGCCTGCCAGCAGAAGCATCATGGCGGTGACGCCGGCGAGCACCAGCGCAGTGCCGAGGTCGGGCTGCTTGACGATGAGGAGGATGAAGACGACCGGGATCAACGCGGCGCGCAGCAGGGTGCGGCGCCAGTCGGAGATGGAGTCGAGCCGGTGGGCGAGGAACCAGGCGAGGAAGAGGATGAGGACGGGCTTGGCGATCTCGGAGGGCTGGAAAGAAAATGCGCCGAAGCGGATCCAGCGATGGGTGGCGTTGGCTCCTCGGAGGAAAAAGACGCCGACCAGCAGGACCGTGGTGACCGCCAGGGCGGGAAAGATGAAACGCGGCGAGTTGTATTTGTCATAGTCAACGCTCATGAGGAAGACCATGAGGAGGACCCCGCCCAGGGCCCACGCGGCCTGTCGGACCAGGAGCGTGTAGGGCGAATGGAAGTGCTCCTGCGCGATGATGGCCGAGGCGGAGAAGACCATGGCGAGCCCGACGACCACGAGGGTGAGGGTGGTGAAGAAGATCCATTTATCAACGCCGATGCGCTTAGCCATTTTTTCCTGCTTTAGATAGGTTTCATGCCTTCCCAGGTGTCAAAAACCGAGACGTGGGGCACCCTGATTCGTGAGAACCAGAGTGAAAAAAGGCAAAGAAGTCCCTTCTTCTAGGATCGGGCAGGTTGGGCAGGAAGGCGGGTGCGGAGCGCAGTGCGGGGATACAGGTGGTTAACGGTTGCGCTCGACCACGGCGGGAATGCCGGCGACCCCGCGCCACTCGTTGACCAGTTCCTTGAAGACGCGGCCGCGATGCTCGTAGCTCTCGAACTGGTCGAAGCTGGAGCAGGCGGGCGCGAGCAGGACGATGTCGCCGGGGCGGGCGGCAGCAGCGGCGGCGCTAACGGCCTTATCGAGAGTTTCACAGGAGTGGAGCGAAACGACGCCGCGCAGCTGGGACTCGATCTTGGCGGCGGCTGAGCCAATGGTGTAGATGGCGCGTACGCGCTCCCGAAGCAATTGAGTCAGGAGCGTATAGTCGGAGTTCTTGTCTTTGCCGCCGAGGATGAGGTGAATGCCGCCGCTGAATGCGGCGATGGCCTTTGCGGTGGCGTCGACGTTGGTGGCTTTCGAATCGTTGTAGAAGTCGACGCCGTTGAGGGTGGCGACATATTCGAGGCGATGCTCGACGGCTTTGAACTTCTCGATGGCCCGGCGGATAGCGTCGGGGGCTGCTCCGGCGAGACGCGTGGCGCAGACTGCGGCCAGCACATTTTCCACGTTGTGCTCGCCTTTGAGCGGGATGGCGTGGAGGGGAATGATTCTTTCCGTGGCCGAGTCTTTGGCATTTCGGTAGACGACGCTGCCGCCTTCGACCCACGCGCCCTGGGGAACGGTGCGGTCGAGCGAGAACCAGTGCACGGGCGCCTTGGACTGCTGTGCTGCTGCCGCGGCCCGGGCGTTGTCGGCGTTGAGGACAACACAATCCTTGTCGGTTTGGGCGGCAAAGATGCGTTCCTTGGCGCGGGCGTAGTTCTCGAAGGTGCCGTGGCGATCGAGGTGGTCGGGCGTGATATTGAGGATGACGGCGATGGAGGGGTGGAACTCCAGGGTCGATTCAAGCTGAAAGCTGGAAACTTCGAGGACCGACCAGGTGTCGGGCGTGCTGCGCTCGATGAGGTCGATGACGGGGACGCCGATGTTTCCGCCGACAAGGGTCTGGAAGCCGGCTTCGGTCATGATTTCGCCGACCAGCGAGGTGGTGGTGGTCTTGCCGTTGGAGCCGGTGATAGCCAGGATGCGCCCCTGGAGGAAGCGCGCGGCCAGCTCGAGCTCACCGATGATGGGGCGGCCGAAGTTGCGGGCCTGCACGAGCTCGGGCGTGTCGAGAGAAACGCCGGGACTGACGACGATGAGGTCCTGGCGGCGGAAGGTCAGCAGGCCATGACCGCCGGCCTCGACCATGATGCCCTCTTCGAGCAGCGCGGGAATATCTTTGGCGAGGGCTTCGGCGCTGCGGACGTCGGAGACGGTAACCTGCGCGCCGCGATGACGCAGGAAAATGGCAGCGGCCAGGCCGGATTTGCCCAGCCCGACGACAAGCACCTTTTTGCCCTTCAGTTCCATCATGGCCAATCGAGACTTCTCTATTGTGCACCGTGGGGGCAGGGTTGTGGGCGGCATCCGCGGTTTTTGACCCAACCGTGCCGGGACGAGTTGGAGGGCGTGCCGCTTTAACGCAGCTTCAACGTTGTGAGCGCAAAGAGGGCGAAGACGAGGGCAAGGATCCAGAAGCGAACGATCACCTTGGACTCGCTCCAGCCCACCTGCTCGAAATGATGATGGAGCGGGGCCATTTTGAAGATGCGTTTTTTGTTGCGCAGCTTGTAGCTGCCGACCTGGAGGACGACGGAGAGCGCCTCGATGATGAAGACGCCGCCGATGAAGGGGAGCAGCAGCTCCTGGCGGATGATGACGGCGACGGTACCGATGGCGCCGCCGAGGCCGAGCGAGCCGACATCGCCCATGAAGACTTCGGCGGGGTGGGCGTTGTACCAGAGGAAGCCGATGGAGGCGCCGACCATGGCTCCGCAAAAGACGGTGAGCTCGCCGGCCAGGGGCATGCGCTGCAGTTCGAGGTATTCCGAGAAGACGATGTTGCCGCTGACGTAGGCGAGGACGGTGAGCGCGGCTGCGGCAATGATGGTGCAGCCGATGGCGAGGCCGTCGAGGCCATCGGTGAGGTTGACGGCATTGGTGGAACCCATGAGCACGAAGACGACGAAGGCGACAAAGGGCAGGAAGGCAAGGAAGCCGAGGTGGGGGATGGAGCCGAACCAATGCCACTGGAGGTCGGGGGTCCAGGATTTGACGAAGGGCACGCTCAACTGGGTCGAGTACATGCGAAAGGGCGTGAACAGAGCCAGGACAGAAGCCACGGCTGCGGCGACGAGGGCCTGCCAGAAGAGCTTCGCGCGGGCGGTGAGGCCGAGGTTGCGGCGCTTGACGACCTTGATGTAGTCGTCGGCAAAACCGATGGCGCCAAAGGCGAGGGTGGAGAAAACGGTGATCCACACGAAGGGGTCGGAGAGGTCAGCCCAGAGCAGGGTGGGCAGAACGATGGATATGACAATGAGCACGCCGCCCATGGTGGGCGTGCCCGCCTTCTTCAAGTGCGATTGGGGCCCTTCTTCGCGGATGTACTGGCCGATCTGGAACTCGCGCAGCTTCTGAATCACGTATGGGCCGATGAAGAGGCCGATCATGAGAGCCGTGAGCGAAGCAAAGGCGGTACGAAACGTGAGATAGCGAAAGATGCGGAAGGGGTGAAAGAACGGGAAGAGCTTTTCGTAGAGAAGCCAGTAAAGCAAGAGGACTCCAGTGCCAGCGAAGGCTGGATTTCAGCTTGATTCTACAGGGATATGTGCGCAGGCGGAGTTAACGCGCATGGTGCGACCGAGGATGCACTTATGCGATTTCCGTGAGCCGGGGATCGCTGAACGCCGTCGCAGCAATGGGGATTCAGAAGCTGATATTGGGCGGGCTCTTTTCTCACGATTGGGCCCATCGATCGCAGGCCTGACGGAGCGCCGTAGATTGGGTTTGCGATTCTCGCCGCAGGAGGCAACGACTCCTCACACCCTGGCGCGCGGGCCGACGCCGATCGGGGCAATCGCGGGAACGCCGCACGGCGATATTGCATCCGCCGGCGCGCGCTCTCTCTCCAATCTGACATGGAACTGATTCATCAGGACGACCTCCCTTTTGTCGGATCTTCGTTTGAATTTGTAGGCGCAAGGGCTGGGGGTTTGGGCGCGTCGATGTTCGTCGTTGTAGCCAAAACGGGCTCAGGCCCGGTGCTTCACCGCCATCGCTATGACGAGTTTGTCTATGTCATCGAGGGGCGTTCTCACTGGACCGTCGAAGGACTCGAACTGGACGCCGGACCGGGGGACATTCTTGTGGTCCGCGCGGGAGAAAAGCACAAATTCGTCGCTCTTACCCCATTGCGGCAGATCGATGTTCACTTGAATCCCACCTTCGAGCAGGAAGACCTGGAATAGGGCGCGAAGCCTGAGAAGAGCTCGCCGATCCTCTTTCCCGCCAGGGAGACGGCCGGGCACAGCCGATCGCGGCCACAGAGTCCCCGTGGACACGAAAGGCTGCGGGCCTGGTCGATTGGCGCGAACCTCGAAGTGGGTCGGCCTCCACAGCAAATTCAGCAAGAGTGCGCATGAAGTACATTGATAGACTGAAGCACTGCGCTGCGCGGCCGGTGATCCAGAACAAATTTGGCGTGGGAGAAGGGCGTGCTGGCCCAGATCGCAACCATTCTGGAGGAGATCGAACTTGTTTTTGATGGATCCCATCAGCCCCTGGAGCGCTATCCCACTCAAGTCGAAGATCATCCTTCTTCTGGCGGTTTTCTCTGTCTTCGCCGGCATCGGGTTTGCGACGGATATCGCCCATCTGGGCCGCCAGTCGGCGCCGCGGCTTGTGGGAACGGTGCTGGCCTTCGGTTTGTTCGCGGTGTGCTATACCGCCAGCGCCATCATCCTCAGGCGCAAGTTCTGGAAGGCGTTTCTGCCGTTGTTCGTTGTCCAGGCTCTCTGCATGACGCTGCTGGCAATCCGGTTTCCCGACCTGGCGCAAGGGATTCAATTCGGCGCGGCCGAAACCCAGCGCCTGCAGGCGCGACTCGCATTCGACGGCACCGCCGTGATCGTTTCGGTGATCCTGGGCCACATGGGATTTGTGCACGTTTCCATCAGCGAAGCGGGAAGGTACATGAGGTCGCAGACGGAAAAAGCGACGCTGGAGGGGGAAATGGCCGCGGCGCGGGAAGTCCAGCGCACGATGGTTCCCGAAGATCTGCCCGCGATCCGCGGCTATCACCTGGAAAGTGTCTATCGGCCTGCGGCCGAGGTAGGTGGCGATTTCTTCCGAGTCATCGGTCTGCAGAGCGGGCGCAGCCTGGTGGTGATTGGCGATGTCAGCGGCAAGGGTCTGCGGGCCGCCATGATCGTCTCCATGATTGTGGGCATGCTGCGCACGTTGAGCGGCTTCACCGAAGAACCGGCGGAGATTCTCAACGAACTGAACCGGCGCCTTTGCGGTGAGACCCAAGGAGGTTTCGCGACCTGTCTCGTGGTTCGTCTTGAGGATGGCTTGCTCACCCTGGCGAATGCCGGCCATCTGCCGCCATACGTAAACGGCAGCGAGATTCCCCTGGCGGGATCGTTGCCGCTGGGGTTGGTCGAGAGCGCCGGATACTGCCAAACGAGCCTGGAGATCCGCACCGGCGATCGCTTCGTCGTGCTGACCGACGGCATTCCCGAGGCGCGCAATCCGCAGGGCGTGCTTCTGGGGTTTCCCAAGGTCGAGTCTCTGCTGCGCGATGGCGCCAGCGCCCGGACTTTGGCAGAGACAGCCCAGCACTTCGGACAAAACGACGACCTCACCGTGATCAGTATTGCGCGCACGGGATAATTGGCGCATTGCTGCGGAAGGCTCCCTGGGGGGATACAGATCGGCGCCCGCACACGCATTCCGCGGGAAAGGCGGAGGCCGGCGACTCGGTTCGAGGATCGTGCCGGAGCCACGCCGAGCGCTGACATTTCAGCAGGATCAAATTATTTTGCTCGTGCACTGAGCGCGCCGAGGGTGCGTTTCAGGTCATCGAGTTTCTGTCCGGCCTCGGCGAGCTTGCCCTCGGAAGTGAGGCGCTGGTAATCGTTGAAGTCGCGGGATGCCTGTGCGACGAGCGCGTTCAAATCGGCTGACGGCTGCGGGGCTGCGGCCGGCGCACCGGCCTTTGCGGCCTGCGGCGCTTCGACGGCGAGCGAGGGCAGTTCGGAGCCAAACAAAGAAGTCAAGGCGGTTTCGAACGTCGGTCCGTAAGCGAGGTGATCCTGGAGCGCGAGCACGACGAGCCGCAGCTCAGGCATGGGGCTGTGCTCGGCCTGCAGGTAGATCGGCTCGGCATAGAGAAGCGCCTGACCGCAAGGAATCACCAGCAGGCTGCCGCGGATGACATGGGAACCCTGCTGGTTCCAGAGGGTGAGCTGGCCGGAGAGCTGGGCGTTCTGATCGATGCGCGCTTCGATCTGCTGCGGCCCATCGACGAGGCGCGTCTTGGGAAAGTCATAGACAACAGCAGTTCCGTAGTGCGGGCCGTCGCTGCGCGCGGCAATCCAGCCGATCATGTTGTTGCGGCTGATGGGGGTAAAGGGAAGAATCTCGACGAACTCGAGGCCGCTGGACTCGCCGGGCAAGGTCATAAGCACGAAGTTGGGCTCCATGGGTTGCGCGCTTTGCTCACCGCCCTGCCCGGAGGCGGTCTGCGTCGCCACGCTCCACTGATCCTCGCGGTTGTAGAAGACCTCGGGATCGGTCATGTGGTAGAGGCCGTAGACTTCGGCCTGCAAGCTGAGCAGCATTTCGGGATAGCGGACGTGCAGCCGCAGCCACGCGGGCATGGCCGACGCGTCCTTGAAGAGCGCGGGGAAGATGGAGCGCCAAGCAGCCAGCACGGGATCGGTGTTGTCGAAGACGTAGAACGTGACGGAGCCATCGTAGGCGTCCACCACGACCTTGACGCTGTTGCGAACGTAGTTGACGGGCTTGTCTTCGAGGGCGGATGGGACGGAGTACGGGTAGGTAGCCGAGGAGGTGTAGGCATCGATGATCCAGGAGAGCCGGCCATCGTCTCCGACGACGATGTAGGGATCAGGGTCGAGGGTCAGGAAGGGCGCAAGGGCGGCGACGCGGGTGCGGATATTGCGGCGCATCAGCAAGCGGCTCTGTGCGGTGATGTCGTCGCTAAAGGGAACCTTAGTGAGGTCGCCGCGATCGAAGGCCAGACCCACGCGGCGAAGAAAGCCGCCCATCACGATGCCGCCGGTTCCCTCGTACGTGGAGAGGTTGTTGCTTTGACCCTGGGGATAGTTGAACTCCTGCTGGCGGGTTTTGACGTAGACGTCGGTGTCGGTAAGCTCGCCGAAGTAGATCTCGGGGCGGGTGACCTGGAGGCCGGGCACGGTGCTCTGCACGGGCATGTTGGAGAGATAAAGTTCAGGCAGCCCTTCGGACGTGAAGCCGTTGACCGGGTTCATGGTGATGCCGTAGCCGTGCGTGTAAATGAGCTTGTCGTTAATCCAGTTGCGACTGCCTTCGGGAAGCTTGTCGACGTTCAACTCGCGGACGGCGAGCATGACCTGGCGGAGCGAGCCGTTGATCCGGTAGCGATCGATGTCGATGTCGGGGAAGTCGTAGTAGGTGCGAATCTCCTGCACCTGGCGAAGGGTGGACTGGAGAGCGCCAACGTCCCACAGGCGAATGTTCTGGAGGGTGGCCTGGTTGTGTGCCGCGTCGGCAGCGGCGACCGAGGTTTCTGCGGGAAACTCGCGCTGGGTGAAGCGGTCGAGGTCGTAGGCACGGCGCGTGAGATCGATGTTATCGCTTATATAGGGGCGTTCGCGGTTGAGCCGGTTGGGCGCGACGATGAAGGTGCTGACATACCAGCCTGCGATGCCTGCTCCCACATAACAGACTGCGGCAGGGACAATGGCGGCGAGCAGCCAGCGCAGTTGCGGGCGCAGGACTCCGCCGGCAACGGCGATGAGCGCGCCCAGGGCGAGAGCTGCACTCACGCACGACATCCCGGTGATACTGATGTGCGCGCCGGTGTAGGTCACACCGGTGAAGATGGCGTTGGGATCGAAGAGCAGCTCGAAGCGGCCCACGTATTCGCGAAGAGCCAGGGTGAACAGGAAGAAGCCGAAGGCGAGAGAGATGCCGCGCCAGGGCAGTGAGTCGCTTCGGAAACGCCCATCGAAGGCCTGGCCGCCGCTGGCAGCGACAAAGAAGAGCACGGCGAGAATGGCGACGAGCACGGCGAGCGTCACGAGCCAGCCGGTGATGAGCTCCCATGCGGGGAGGGTGAAGAGATAAAAGGCCAGCGGCCGTCCGAAGATGGGGTCGGCGAAGCTGGAGGCAGCTTGAGGCGCGTACCAGTAGAGGGCGACGGTGGACCAGCGCGCCTGCATGGCAAAACCGGTAAGCACAGCGACGATGAGGATCGCGAAGACGGCGGCGGTGCGGAGAAAGGGTGCGAGGCGAAGCTCGACCGGACGCCCGCCGAAGAAGATGGTGTGCGTTTCGGGCAAGTCGGCGGCGTGACTATGGCGCAGCGCGAGGAAAGCGGCCAGAAGGATCAGAAACGTGAGTCCGCCGAACGCGGCGAATGCGCCCCACTCGAGTCCCCAGGATTTCCAGATCACGCTGGTGTAGCCAAGGGAGCCGAACCAGAGCAAGTCGACCCAGCAGGAGACGACGGTGCGGCCGCCAATGAGGATAAGGACGATGGCGGCAAGGAGAAGATAAGCGAATATGTTTCGACTGCGCGGCGGGGGGTTCATCGGCAGTTCGATCATTCTGGGCATGGTTCACCGAGCTTTAAATACTGATTCAAATACGCAAGCATTGTACTGCGGCGTGGAGGCTCGAGATTCGCGGCGCCACGGTTGCCTTCTCGGGGAACGGGAGCGGGACAGCGCGGGGATGCGCGCAGCGGCGCGAGTTTTATCCTAGACTGTGGATTGATTGAGGAGCGTTCGAGGATGTCTCACGCTCGCGCGTCGACGGGAGCAGGTATGATTCGCGAACTGGCAATGAAACCGGCAAATCAACCCGGGAAGAAGGCTGTAACGATTTCCCCAGGCCCGCGCATGCGGGCGGCGCTGATTCTGGCGATTGCGGCCGATTTGACGCAGATGGTCGCCCTTCCCTGGTTCCTTGAGGGAGCTGCGTCTCCGCTGGATGACCTGCTGGACCTTGCCATTGCGGGCGTTCTTGGTTTTCTTCTCGGCTGGCACTGGGAGTTCTTGCCGTCGTTCGCGGGCAAGCTCATTCCGGGCGTTGACATCGCGCCGCTGTGGACGATCGCGGTTGCCAATGTCTATCGGAAAGCGCGGCAAGGCATGGCGGTCGATCCAAAGGAGTGAGTGGGGTCAACGTGCGCAGGAAAAAGGTTGGGCGCGTAGTACCATGGCGCTGAGACAGAGCCCGCATCCGACGGCGCCCGGTGACCGTTTCCGAACCCAGGCCTGGTTACGATGAGGGCTACGCTCAACTCCCCAAAAGAAGGCATAGAGGTCGAAGATGAAAACTCTGATCGATGATCTCCGTTTTTCGCTACGACAATTGCGCAAGGCGCAGGGAATGACGATTCTCGCGGTGCTGACCCTGGCGCTGGGGATCGGTGCGAACACGGCGATCTTCACGGTGATCGAGGACGTGATCCTGCGGCCGTTGCCTTATTCCGACGCCAATCGTCTTGTCTTCATCGGTCCAAAAACTGACAAGCCGGGGTTCAATACCACCTCGTGGCTGGATTTCCGCGACATTCACGAGCAGTCGCGGCTGCTGGAGCAGACGGCCGGCTACTCGGACGATGTGAGCGTGCTGGAAACACCGGAGGGATCGCAAAGCATCGCCGCTCCGCGCGTATCGGCCAACACATTTTCGCTGCTTGGCGCGAGGCCTTTGCTCGGCCGCAGCTTCGATGCAGCGGAGGGCCTTGCCGGGGGTCCCGATGTGGTTCTGCTGTCGGAGCACCTCTGGAGGACGGCCTTCCACGCCAACCCCAATGTTGTGGGCCAGTCGGCAAAGATCGGCGGGCGGCTGCGGACCATCGTGGGCGTCATGCCGCAGTCGTTCGCGTTTCCCGAGCAGATGGGATCGTTTGTTCAAAAGGGAGTGTGGCTCCCGCTGCAGCCCACTTCGGAGATGCTGAACGACCGCGGCTACCACTTCTTCCTGATGATTGGAAAACTGCGACCCGGGGTCACGATGGCGCAGGCGCAGCGCGAGCTGGATGCGATTGCGTCGCATATTCCCAGAAAGGCGGACGAAAGCAAGATTACGTTTCAAGCATTTCCCTACCGCGATTTGCTGACGGGCCCGGTGCGTCCCGAGTTGTTTGCGCTGTTTGGCGCGCTCGCGCTGGTGTTGCTGATCGCATGCGCCAACGTGAGCAACATGCTCATCGCGCGATGCCTCACGCGGCAGCAGGAATTCGCGGTGCGCGCGGCACTGGGCGCGGGGCGCTGGCGGTTGATCCGGCAGCTTCTGTCCGAAGGCATGATCCTGAGCCTGCTGGGCAGCGCGCTCGGCATTGCGCTGGCGGAACTGGCCATGGTGGGCATCAAGAAGCTCCCCGATGGAACCATTCCTCGTTCCGACACGATTGCAATTCACTGGTCGATTGTGCTGGTGCTGGCCGTCATTGCCATCGTGGTTACGCTTTTGTCTTCATTCCTTCCCGCGCTGCTGGTGGCGCGCGCCAATCCGCAAGCCGCGATGCTGTCTGCGTCGCGAGCCACGGGCACGCGCACCATGAGCAACAAGTTCAGAGGCGCGCTGGTCGCCGGCGAGGTGGCGCTGTCAACGCTGTTGCTGGTCGGCACCGGGCTGCTGTTTCGCACGCTCTGGAATCTCGAGCAGGCGCGGCTCGGGTTCGACGTTACGCATGTTACGTCGTTCTCCGCGATGCCGGCAGACGCGGCGGGATTCTCCGCAATGTTTGTCTCCAAGGACAGGTCTCATGCGCCCGCTTCGGTTGCCGTGCTGACCTACGAGCCCGTACTGCAGATCATGCGCCACGTTCCCGGCGTGGAAAGCGCGGCCCTGGTGACATCGCCGCCTCTCTCGGGCATTGGCGTGAGTTCCAGCTTCGATATTGTCGGAGTGAAGACGCCGGACAGCGATAAGCCGTCGGCAAATGTCTCGGCGGTCAGCGGAGAGTACGCGCACACGATGGGGACGCCGGTCGTCCGCGGACGCATGATCGAGGACAGCGACTCGGCCGGGGCGCCTTTTGTGGCGGTCATCAATCAGACGCTGGCGAAAAAGTACTTTGCCGGGCAGGATCCGGTTGGGAAACAGGTCAGCCTGGGCGGCGCCGACACGGGCATGGTGACACCGTTCACCATCGTTGGTGTGCTGGGTGATCAGGTCGATGCGAAAGTTGGCGTCGCCCCTCAGCCACTGATTCTGATTCCCGATGTCCAGATTCCAACGACGTCGCTCTTCTACCAGGCGCTGCTGAAGACCGTCGTCAACTTTGTGGTGAAGACGCGCGGCGAAATCCCGGTAGAGACGGTGATGCGGTCGATCTTTCACAAGAATGCGCCGGGATTCGCGCTGGATGACTTCCAGACCATGCAGGATGTTGTAGACAAGAACACATTCAGCCAGCGGCTCATGCTTTACCTGGTTGGATCGTTCGCGGGCCTTGCTGTTGCCATGGTCATCACGGGACTGTATGGCGTGCTGTCGCAGCTGGTGAATTCGCGCAAGCGCGAGATCGGCGTGCGGATGGCGCTGGGAGCGACGCGAGCCGGAGTGGCAAGTATGATTCTGCGCCAGGGATCGGTGCTGATCGGCGTGGGGCTCGGGACCGGCCTTGTTCTGGCGGTGCTCAGCGGCCGCCTTCTGAAGGAATTCCTGTTTGAGGTGCAGCCGCTCGACGCGTGGACCTACCTGGCAGCGGCTGTCCTGCTTGCACTGATCGGCGTGGTTTCTTCGCTGGTCCCGGCGCGAAAGGCGGCGTCGATCCAGCCGATGCAGGCGCTGCGCGAGGAGTGAGCAGGCAGCGCGCCGCAGCCGGGATCGAATTGCGTTTCACCCACTGTCCGATTCCAACCACCTGTGTCCGCCTGTGAACATGCGCGGCGCTGAGGATGTACCTGGCCCCGGGCACTGCCCCAGGACTTTGCGACAGTTAGCGCGTGGCAACCCGGTCGCTGGTCCCATTGCGATTGGCCACGTTCGTGCTTGGGTGGAGAAGGGAGATCTATCTCCATGAGCAAACCATGGCCAGGTCCGTGCTTCATCTCCTGTTCACACTCGCCTTGTTGGTTGCCGGCTTCCAGGCGGCCGCTGGTGACTCAACTTCCGCGTTCCCTGGGAGACGGAAGCTGGATCGTTGGCGCAGCCGTCTCACCGATGGAAGTGCGGGATGGCAGCGCATGCGATATTGGATCAGTGCGTGCACGAAATTGAACTGCGAGTGACGTGCCGTCGGGGTGCGGCGGAATGCAGCATTTTGGATCGTTCCGGTTGGACACAGCCGATGAGTGCCTTTGGCACCGGGGCAGGCAGATCGCCTTGCCGCCCAAACAATTTGCGGTGCTGCGATACCTTGTGGAGCATCCGGGGCGTTTGATCAGCCACGATGAGCTGCTCGACGCGGTGTGGCCGGAGACCTACGTGCAGCCGCAAGTGCTGCGGACTTACGTGCTGGAGCTGCGCAAGATCCTGGGAGACGATGCGCGGCAGCCTCGCTACATACAGTCGCTGCCCAAACGGGGCTATCGTTTTCTTGCCGCCGTGACGGTGGACGGTGCGGGCCCGGAGACGCACGCTGTAACTGCGCCGGCAGGCGAAGAATCGCGACGCGGCGCGGCGCTGGTGGGACGGGCCGAGGAGCTGAAGGCCCTGCAAGCGCACTTTGATGCACTCGGGCAGAGCAAGCGGCAGGTCGTGTTTGTCGCCGGCGGGGCAGGAATCGGGAAGACTGCTTTGGTGGATGCTTTCTGCCGCACGGTGGCATGCACCGAGGGCGCTGTGGTGGTCCGCGGCCAGTGCGTGCAGGGGCTTGCCGACCGCGAAGCGTTTTATCCCGTGATGGAAGCGCTGGCCGAGCTGTGCGCGCCTCCGCACGAAGAGCGAACCAAGCCGGTGTTGGCGCGCAAAGCGCCTTCGTGGCTGGCGGCGCTGGAACGGCAAGCACCCGACGGCTCGGCGCTGACGCGGGAGCGCGTGATGAGCGACTTATGCTGCGCGCTGGAGACGATGGCAGCGGAAACGCCCGTAGTGATCGTGCTGGAAGACCTGCACTGGGCGGATGCATCGACGCTGAACCTGCTTGCGGCGCTGGCGCGGCGTCGCGCTTCGACCCGGCTGATGCTGGTGGCGACCGTTGGCGTGCACAACGGCGAAGCCGTGGAACTGAAGCGAGTGAAGCACGATCTGCGCGTGCATGGATTGTGCGCAGAGATTTCGCTTGAGCCGTTGCGGCCCGCGCATCTGGAGGCGCTGTTGCGCGGGGTGCTGGAACAAGACGAACTTCCACGGGATCTGGCGAGCTTCGTGCACGAGCGTTCCGAGGGCAATCCCATGTTTGCGGCGGCGATGGTGCGTCATCTGCAGGCGCAGCGATTCCTGGTGCGGGTTGAGCGAGACGGCGCGGGGCGTTGGGAGGCGCGGGTTCCGCTGCGCGAGATGGAGTCGGGGGTTCCCGAAGAGCTGGAGCAGATGATCGAGCTCGAGATTGGGCGCCTATCGCCGCGCGAGCAGCGCGTACTGGAAGCGGGAAGCCTGTTCAACGTGGCGTTTCCGGCGTGGGCAGTGGCCGCGGCCATGGAAGACGATCTGGCCGCGATCGAAGAGACGTGCGACGGACTGGCGCGGCGGCTGGCGCTGGTGAAGCGAGCCGGGCAGGATGAATTGCCGGATGGGACGTGCTCCGGGTTTTATGTTTTTGCGCACGGTCTTTATCGCGACGTGTTGTACCAGCGCCAGACGCTCAGCCTGCGGGCACGAAGCCATGTGCACATTGCGGAGCGGCTGCGGGCTCTCTTTGCGGGTTGCGAAGCAAGGGTGGCGCGGGAGATTGCGTGGCACTACGAAGCGGCCGGCCAGCGCAGTAAGGCAATCGCGGCGCTGCGCGAGGCGGCACGGATGGCGAAGGAGCGGCAGGCTTTCAGCGCGGCGGTCGACATCCTGGAGTGCGCGCTACGGATCGCCGGTGATGCGGATCAGACAGAGCGGGAGCTTGCGACCAGAGGCCTTGACGCGGAACTGGCCGAAGCGAGAAAGAGTGCGCAGGGGGCCGAAGATGAAAAATGCGCCGGGCAGAAAACTTGACGTTTTCTAGACGAGGAGTTGACGCCTTTGTTTCAGGGCAGCGCTAAGGTTAGCGATGTCAGGAGGACAAAGACATGTTGACATCTCGTTTCCTACTAGGCGCACTTGTGGCGACCGCGGCTGCAACCTTCGCAGCCAAACCAGCACACGCCGATGTGGCCGTCAAGGTTCCCTTCAGCTTCACGGTCGACGGGAAACAGTGTCCCGCCGGCACTTACATGGTAAAGCGCAATGCGGCGAGCTACACGGTGACGCTGGCCGGGCGCGACCCCGCGAAGGTTTTCACCTGGGTGATTGTGCCAACCAACAGCGACGGAGACCGCAACAAGGTGGTCTTGCAGTTTGACGGACAAGGCTCGGAGCACACCCTGCGCGCGATTCGCTATGGGATCGATACGACTTCCCGCCTTGACTTGCATCCCCAGCGGACTGATGAGTCCGAAGACCTGGTTCGCGGCGGCAGGTAAGCGAACCGAAATTCCCCTCCCCGAGAACGAGCAACGTTTTGCGAAGTGGGAGACACATGAAGTTGTTTCATGTGTCTCCCATTTTTTTGCAGCACAAACGGTCGTCGCGGATACTGCGATGGCAAGCCAGACTCGGCCGAATGCAGCAGATGGTCGGTCGGGACCATTTTCGCGTCCTTTGCCTCGCGGCCGCCCCCGCCGCCCCGCCCGCCTATGGACATCCCGCAGGGTTGAGCCGTTGTGCCCAGACTTCGAGCTCCTGCGCGCGGCTCCGCAGACACCTAAAACAACTCCGGACAAGCAGCCTGGCATCTAAATCTTCGCCCTTTGTGGAAGCCGGCAAGAAGTTGCGCTGGAACGGGTAGCTCCGCGGCACGCTCCTGCAGGAACGCAAATATGGCAGAATCGTCTTCGACCCTAGATTGCGCGACCGGGAATCCTTTGAACAACAAAACAGTGCATTTTTCGCCCGGCGAAGAGCCTGACACAGCGGCGAATCTTGTCGCTGGAGGCATGAGCGACCGGATTCGTGAGTTCGATTGGTCCACAACGCCTCTTGGGGACCGGGCCGGCTGGCCGCAAAGCCTGCAAACGGTGGTCCGCGTGCTGCTGACCTCGCGCTTTGCGATGTGGATGGGATGGGGCCCGGACTTGACCTTCCTTTACAACGACGCCTACGCCCGCATGACGCTGGGCAAGAAACACCCGTGGGCGCTGGGCAAACCGGCGCGCGAGGTATGGGCGGAAATCTGGCCGGATATCGGGCCGCGCATTCAACGCGTCCTGGATACGAGCGAGGCAACCTGGGACGAGGCGTTGTTGCTCTTTCTGGAGCGCAGCGGCTATCGCGAAGAGACTTATCATACGTTTTCCTACAGCCCGCTGACAGACGAACAGGGACAGGTCTCGGGTAATTTATGCGTCGTCTCAGAGGAGACCAACCGCATCATCAGCGAACGGCGGCTGCGCACTCTGCGGGAGTTGCTGGAGCGGACTTTCGAGCAGGCCAAGACTCTGGAGAGGGCCTGCCGAGCTGCCGCCGAGACCCTGGCCAGGAGCAGGCATGACATTCCATTTGCGCTGATTTATCTGCTCGACGACGAGGGCAAACATGCCCGCCTGATGGAGGCTATCGGGATCGATGCAGATTCAGCTCCCGCCCCGCGGGAGATCGAGATTGACGGGAAGAATGTGGTTTGGCATCTCGACGCGGCTCTGTCGAGCGGGCACCTGCAGATGGCAAAAGACCTGGAGTTGAAGTTCGGCCGGCTGACCGCGGGCCCCTGGAGCGACGACTTCACCAAAGAAGCTGCAGTGGTGCCGCTGGCGAAAGCGGGAACACCCGATCGGCCGGCCGGCTTTCTGATAGCCGGCATCAGTCCCCGCATCCGCCTCGACGCGAAGTACATCGACTTTCTGCAACTGGCCGCGGGGCACGTGGCCACCGCAATCGCAAATGCGCGCGCCCTGGAAGAAGAGCGCAAGCGAGCTGAAACGCTGGCGGAATTGGATCGCGCCAAGACGACGTTCTTCTCCAATGTGAGCCACGAGCTGCGGACTCCCCTGACGCTGATTCTGGGGCCGACTGAAGATGCTCTGAACGCCTCGCGTCCGTTGGGGGGAAGGGATCTGGAGCTGGTTCACCGCAACGAGGTCCGACTTCTCAAGCTCGTCAATACGCTGCTGGATTTCTCGCGAATCGAGGCGGGACGAATCGAGGCGTCGTTCGAGCCGACCGATTTGTCGTCGTTCACGGCGGAACTGGCCGGGGTTTTCCAATCAGCGATCGAGCGGGCGGGGTTGCGGCTGGTCATCGACGCGGGATCGCTTGCCCATCCCGTGTATGTCGATCGCGAGATGTGGGAGAAGATCATCCTGAATCTGCTCTCCAACGCGTTCAAGTGCACGTTTGACGGCGAGATTCGCGTGACCGTCGAGGGCGACCAGGAGTCGGCGCGCGTGATCGTGCGCGACACCGGGACCGGCATTGCCGCGGATCAGCTTCCTCGCCTCTTCGAGCGCTTTCATCGCATCGATGGCGCACGCCGGCGAACGCATGAAGGCAGTGGAATCGGGCTGGCGCTGGTGCATGAGCTGGTGAAGATGCACGGCGGCTCGATCCATGTGGAGAGCGAACTTGGAAAGGGCACATCGTTCGCAATCACGATCCCGTTCGGCGCCGGCCATCTGCCGCAAAATCGCATTGCAGCGCGCCAGCAACGGGCGGATTTCGCGGGCGGCTCACCCTATGTGACCGAAGCGATGAGCTGGCTGGGGACGGATGGGGAGGGGATCGAGAGCCCCGGCATTGAACTGGATGACCTTCCCAGGAACGAAACTCGGGAATCGAGCCCGGGACGCGTTCTGCTGGTGGACGATAACCAGGACATGCGGGAATACGTACAGCGGCTGCTGACCGGTCATTTTGACGTGGTGGCGGCGGCAAACGGCAGAGCAGCGCTGGAGATCGCGCGCCGGGATCCTCCGGACCTGGTCCTGAGCGACGTCATGATGCCGCAGATGGACGGTTTCGAATTGCTTGCGGCGATCCGGGAAGACAAGGCGCTGGAGTCGATTCCGGTGATCCTGCTTTCGGCTCGAGCCGGGGAGGAAGCGCGCATCGAAGGATTGGAGCGTCGTGCCGATGATTACCTGGTCAAGCCGTTCAGCGCGCGGGAACTGGTTGCGCGGGTACGAACCCACCTGGAGTTGGCTCGCGTTCGCGAGAGGGCGGTAGCGGCCCTGCGGGAAGATGAGAGGCGGTTCCGCGAGATTATCGACGCCCTTCCGGCGGCGATTTATACCACCGATGCGGACGGCCTGGTCACGCATTTCAATCCGGCCGCAGTGGAGTTTGCGGGGCGGACGCCTCTGGTGGGCAGCGACCGATGGTGCATAGCCTGGAAGATTTTCCGTACGGATGGAACCCCGCTGCCGCACGATCAATGTCCGATGGCGCTCTCGCTCAGAGAGAACAGGATTGTGCGCGGCGAGGAGGCGATGGCGGAGAGGCCCGATGGGTCGCGGGTCTGGTTCATGCCCTATCCGACGCCTCTTCACGATGCTGCGGGGCGGCTGGTGGGCGGAATCAACATGATGGTCGACATCACCGAACGCAAGCGATCGGAGGAAGCCTTGCGCCGATCGGAGAAGATCGCGGCGGTGGGACGGCTGGCTGCAACCATGGCGCATGAAATCAACAACCCGCTTGAGTCGGTCACCAACCTGCTGTACCTGGCCAGGAAAGATCCCGGCATCAGCGAGCGCGCGCAGCGGCAGTTGGAACTTGCCGACCAGGAACTGGACCGTGTTGCCCATGTGGCCCGCCAAACCCTGGGATTCTACCGGGATCAAGCGGCTCCCTCTTGGTTCAACGTATCCCAGGCGATCGACGAACTTGTCGAGGTGTACCGCTACAAGCTCCGCAACCGCGACATCGAGCTAGTGAAGGAATTGGACCCGGCGATCGAGGTGTTTGCGTCACCGGGGGAATTTCGCCAGGTGCTCTCGAATCTGCTGGTCAATGCCGTAGATGCGCTGCCGGCGGCGCATGGCAAGATCGTGGTCCGGGCGACGCGGGGGCGCGAGTGGAACCATACCGCGCGTGAGGGAGTGCGGATTGCGATTGCGGACTCCGGGTGCGGCATTGCGCCGGAGCACCGGTCGAAGATCTTCGAGTCGTTTTACACGACCAAGCAGGAGATCGGAACCGGGTTGGGCCTGTGGCTGACACGCAATATTGTGGAGAAGCACGGGGGCATGATCCGCGTGCACAGCCTGACCCGGCCGGGAAAAAGCGGGACGGTGTTTTCGGTTTTCTGGCCATCGGACACTAGGACATTGCACCGGGAGGTACCAGCGTGACGCAGTCCCCGTTGATTTTGCTGGTGGACGACGAGCCTGTGCTCACCGAGACGCTGGTGCAGATCTTCGAAGGGGAAGGATTCAGGTCAGTGACGGCCGCGGACGGAATTTCGGCTATTCGAATGGCGGAAGAAGCACGCCCGGATGTCGTAATCTGCGATGTGATGATGCCTGGAACCAATGGCGTGGAAGCGGCGAAGGAGATCCAGCGGTTGATTCCGGGAATCCCGATCTACCTGTTTTCGGGCCAGGCGGCGGCAGCAGGGCTGATCGAAGCTGCCAAATCCGAGGGGAACCACTTTCAGGTGCTGGCGAAACCGATCCGGCCCGAGTTCCTCGTAAGCGTGATTCGGCAGCAACTGCAAGCATCCTCTGCGATGCCAGATCTTCAACCAAAGGAATAGGACGACCCAGAATGATTCATGAACGGTATAGCGAACAAGGTCTTCACGCGACGGTGTTGACCTGGTTTTTCGGGATCGGCAGCTTTAACGAGACTTTTGATGAATTCCTGGAACGCCGCAGCCAGGTGCCGGCGGCGGCGAGGAAGCCACTCGTCTTGCTTGCCGACGATGAGGTGCTGATTCGCGACACGATGACGGAGATTCTGCGCGCCGAGGGCTATGACGCTTTCGCTGTGCCGGACGGGGTAGAGGCGATCGAGTGCGCCGCCAAAGTGGCGCCCGATGTTTTTCTGGCCGACGTCTCGATGCCGCGGATGAATGGAATCGAGGCTGCAAAACAAATTCTGCAGCGCGCGCCCGATACCCACGTCATTTGCATCTCGGGCCACGCTGCGACTTCGGAACTCCTGGCGCAGGCTCGCAAAGAAGGAAGGAATTTCGACTTTCTGGGAAAACCCATTCGTCCCGAAACGCTGCTTCAGGCCATTCGAACCAAGGTGGGAAGATCCATTCTCTGACCCCCTCGCTCCACCGGAATTCATTCGGCAAACCCTTATAGCACCTTCGCGGGCGCCCAACGCGATGGGCATGACCCCGTTCTCTCAGTTTTGTCGCGTTACAGGCTAAAGGACCTTAGCCCTTGCGACCGGGAAAACGGGGAGGCGCCCAATGCGGAGCATTTATGGTTGCGTCGTGATGGCAGTTCTCATGTTGCTGATTCTTTCCTCGTCTTCCTCTGGATGGGCGGCGCGCGCGCAGGCGAGAGAATGTCCATTGATGGAGGTCAAGACCGGGAGCGGCGGCGAGAGAACCGCCGTGAAAGGCAACGGCTCTTTTGCACTCAATCTCTTTGCAGAGATCCGCTCGCAGGGGAAGGGCTTTTTAATGTCGTCGGACGGCATTTCGACTGCATGGTCGATGGCCTTTGGCGGCGCGCATGACAAGAGAGGACCTGAGTCAGCCGAGAGCGTTCACTTCTCGCTTTCGCCCCGGCAGCTTTATCCGACGATCGTGAAGCTTTTTGCCGGAACGAGCGAGCAGAGCCGCGCGGAGCGCCACCTGGGCAATCTCTGGATGCGACAGAACCAGAACTTCGTGGCGGCTTGCCTGAAGCTGGCGGAAGCGCATGCCGCCGGCTTTCGCCCGGTCAGGTTCCAGTTCTCGCGCGAACCGGCGCACACCTCCGTCGACACATGGGGAGAACCGAGCAATGAAAACCTGCCGAACCTCTTCCCTGCCGGCGCCATCGACGATGGGCAGACTTCGTTCTGACAAGCGGTCAAGAAAACGTTGCGCGTAGATTTTCAGGCTGGAGTGGGCAGCGAGCGCTTGCCAAGGGACCGGGCGCCTTGCTCCGACTCGAGAAACGCCAGCCAGGAGTGGTTCTGCGCGAGGACGTCGGAGAGTTCGGGCTCGCTTAAGACCATGGACGCCGTGGAGAGGGCGTCCGATTCGGCGGCGGTGTCGGCGAGAACCCAGGCGCGTGTCTGGCGCGTAGCCGGCCGGCCGGTGCGCGGATCGAGAATGTGCTCGCCCTTGACGGCGAGGCCTGAGCCGCTTAACGAGGCGTGCGCAAGAAGAAAGCGCTGCGACGCGTTGTCGTCACCGAGGCCGCAGGACCAGCCTGGCGCGGCCGGGGGCGGATCGCCGGCGAGGATGCTGCTGCCGCCGGCGACGAGAAGGAACGATGGGCAATCCCACTCACGAAGCAGGGCTGCGACGCGATCGAGGGCGAAGCCTTTGCCGATGGCGCCGAGATCGAAGTCCAGACGGCCGCTGATGCAGAGGAGCGAGTGGCCGTCGGGAAGCAGCTGCCACTGCGGAAGAGCGGGCTGCGTTTTGAGCGCGGCGGGGGTGGGGCAGAAGGCACTGTGCGTGCCGGCCTGAAGTTGTTGCGCGAGGGCGAGGCAGGCAAAGGCTGGTTCGCTCAGGCGCATCTGCTCGCCGGGAGCAAGATGCGCTGCCCGGGCGATGTCGCTGTTGGTGCGGAAGCGGGACAGGCAGGATTCGAGGGAATCGACGAGATCGAACGCGGCTTGCGCGGCTTGGGCGGCGTAGGCGCGATCGTCGTGGGCGATGCGCACCTGGAAGTGCGTGGCCATAGCGGCGTGATGAAAGGAGTGAATGTCGGGCATGAGACTCTATTTCGACTCGCGCGACCAGAGCAGGACGAGCACGTTGGGACGGACGCCGAAAAACTCCGGTCGGAAATCGCGAAGTTGATCTGCGTAGTGATTGGCCGCGTCGGTGGAAGTGATGTAGAAGTCGGCGGGGGCAACTGGCTGGCCGGGCTGCCAGAATCCGGTTTGGGAAAAGCGGCGCAGATACCAGGGCAGCGGCCAGGGATCGGATGCGATGACGGCGATGCGGGGGTCGGCGATGTGGTTGCGGCGGGCGAGATCGGAGATTTCGGCGGGAAGGCCGATGATGTCGTCGGTGGTGTGCGCGTAGGCGTAGGGATTGGTTTCGTCGGCAGGATGGAGAAAAACGCGCCAGCGCGTGTCGTGGGCGATGAGCACAGCAGCGACGAGGGCGAGAGCGCAGAAGGCTGGGAGAGCCGCGTGCCAAGGCATTTTCGCCGCGGCCCAGACCCAGTTCCGCTGGACCGCCTTTGCGGCAAGGAGCGTGAGCGGCAGCCAAAGGTTGAGAGCAAGCCAGGGCGTCTTGTAGGGAATCAGGCTGTAGGTCGCGGCGATGAAGATCGCGTAGTAGGCAAGAAAGCCATAAGGCGACGGACCGCGCTTGCGGATGCTGAGGGCGAAACCGATGGCGGCAAGGACCATGAGCAGGCCGCCGGACCATCCGCCGACGAGCAGCCGGCCGTAATACCAGAAGGGTTTCTGGTGGCCCTGGCCGGCGGCGCGAGAGAGCACCTCCGGGACAGCCAGCAATAAAGACCGCAGAGCATGTCCATTGCGTCCGAACCAGGTGAAGAGGATCGCGACCAGAGCAAGGAATGCGACCGCAGCGGCGATCACCGGTTGGAAGCGCATAGGCGCGCGCGGCCGGCCGCGGAGGTTCCAGAAGCGAAAGACGAGGGCGGCCGCGGCGAGGGCGAAGAAGTGAAGGACGGCGGTTTCTTTGCAGGCGAGCATGAGCGCCGCGGATACGCCGGCCAGCGTACTCCAGAGAACGGAGACTGTTTGGAAGGCGCGGGCGGCGGTGAGAATCAGCGCGAAGGTCGCGGCGATAAATAATGACTCGTGGATGAAGTAGCGATCGTAGTAGACCGGGAGCGGAGCGAGGGCAAAAAGCAGAGCCGCAAGCAGGCATGGGAGGAAGCCGAAGAGTTCCACCGCCGCGCCAAACAGGAGAATGGTGACGGTTCCGGCGATGACGGAGGTGAGGCGCAGCTCGGATTCGGTTAGATCGGAAAATGATCTTGCGCCCTGTATTCTCGCCAGCGGCAAGGCCAGTGCTGCGAGGGCGGGACCGTGTCGATCTTGCGGATCGTAGGCGAAGGGCTGTCCGGCGAGGAGCTGCCCTGTGATGTAGGCGTTGACGGCTTCGTCGGTATGCATGGGCCGCACGCCCAACTGCGGAAGACGAACGGCCAGTCCGACGAGTGAAACGATCACGAAAGCCAGCCGGCGAAACGAGCGCGAACGCGACGCGGGGTCGCCCATCAGAGCATCGCCGGAACGTGCAAACTCAGGCAGGCTTGCCCCACACTTCGACCTCGATGTAGTCGTTCAATTTGTTCGACGTATTTCCGTTGCTATAGAGGCGCACATAGCGGCCCTTCACGCCCCTGGCGTCAATGAGCTTTCCCTGGTAGGTTTCTACGTAGTTCAGGTCCTTGCCTGCGCCCAGGCCGAGCTCGCCTTTGAAGTCGTTGTTGAAGATGGTGGTTACGCCCGACTTGAATCCGGGATCGTCGGAAACCTGGACGACGACATCGCGATAGACACGGGCCTGCGAGTGGAAGTGCCAAACGAGAACCGCGTAGATATTGGCGTTTCTTGTCAGGTCAATCTCGACCCATTGCTTGCCGGGTCCCAGTTCGACCCAGGACCCTTCATCGCCGGCCTTGTCGCCGTCGGTGACCAGGTCCAAAGTTCCGACAACCGGGCTGTCGTCGCTGGCTGTCACCTTCTTGCCCTTGGCCAGGTTGACGGTGCCCGCGGGAACCATAAAGTCGGGGCGCTTGCCTTTCAACGGAGGCTCGAGGTTGGGCACGTTGAGCGGCACCGGCGTGCCGACGAAGAGAGGGCGAGGCAGCTCGGTCTTGAGCGGGACCTTATCCTGCGCAAGAGAGGCGGTGGCAACGAACAACGCGGCTGCAACGAAAGAATAGCGGGAAAGAATTGCTTTCATAATCTCAGGCCTTTACTTCTTCGGTGGTGATGAGGATTTTTTTCTCGGCGCCGACAGCTTCGTTGGCTTTATGGATAACGTATTCGCTGGAAAACGCTTCATCTGCGGGGCAATTCAACTTGGCCGTGCCGCGAATGGTGTTGAAGAAGTTTTCGAGATGCGGCTGATGCGGCGGCTTGTTGAAGAAGACGGGGATTTCGTATTCGGCGAGCGCGGCGGTTTCGCGCACATCGACTTTGGTGGCGTCGGCCGAGACGGGCTTGGCGCGCACGTAGCCTTTCTGGGCCAGGTCGTCCCAGGAGACGGCATCGGCGCGCGCTTCGCGGTAGATGGCGCAGATCGAGGGATCCTCCGACATTTTAATGGTGCCATCGTCGCCCATGAAGCACTCGAAGTATCCACCGCCGGCGCTGGTCGTGGTCTGCACCTGGTAGAAGGCGCGCGCCACGCCCTGGGGCAATGGATACTCGTAGATCACCATGGCGTTGTCGTACCAGTCATGGTTCTTGAAGTAGTCGAGGCCTCCGCTGGCAACGACGGATTTCGGGGTCATGCCGAGCCACCAGTTGAAGATGTCAATCTGGTGCGCGCCCAGATCGGACAGGGGTCCACCGCCGAGGCCTTTGTACCAGCGCCAATTACGGAACTGGTGCATGTCCTTGTAGCCGTATTTGGTGAGCATGGGTTGCGGCATCTCGAACTTCTTTGGCCAGCCGAAGTCCTCTTTGACGGCGCGGTTCCATTGCCCCTGCACCGCGGTGAGGCGGCCGCAAAACTGGGCGTCGTGCAGCAGCCGGTTGAGCGAGAAGACGTAGCGGGGGTTGCTACGGCGTTGATGCCCGATTTGCAGCAGCTTTCCGGTCTCGCGCTGGGTCTGTACCATCGAGCGCGCGCCGTCAATGGTGTTGCTCATCATCTTCTCGCAGTAGACGTGCAGGCCGGCCTTGAGACACGTGTTCGTCATAGGCGCATGCCAGAAGTCGGGCGTCGCAATCACAACCGCCTGCAGATCTTTTTCCTTGGCGAGCAGATCTTCGTAATTTTCATAAGCGCGTACCTCGTTGCCCAGTTTCTGCAGGTAGCGCTGGCCCTCGCCGCGGTGATAATCCCAGATGTCGCATAAGGCCACCACGCGAACGCCCTCGATGTTGAGCAGCGATTCGAGCAGGACCTTGCCTTCTTCGCCATAGCCGACGAGGGCGATGTTGATGGTGTTCAACGAAGACTTTTTGACTGCAGCCTTCTGCTCGGCGGGGTTGGAATTGCAGGATTCAAGCAGCATGGCAGCGCCCGCAACCGCGGTGGCGCTGATGAATTCACGACGATTCAGCTTATCTACCATTTTCTAAGAACCGCAAACCGATTGTAGCGTGCGAGGAGAAATGCGCCGGCGATCAAAGCAATGTGAATGCCGAGCCAGGCGACGCCGTCGTTTTGATCGATGAGAACGAGGCCGACGGTGAGAGCGATAAAAAGCAGCCCTTGCACCGCCAGCGAGACGCGCGTGCCGAGGCCAATGAGGAGCATGATGCCGGTAAGAATGAAGGCCGGGCCCAGGATGCGATCGAAGAGTGTCAATGCGAACTTGGGAAACAGCGGCTCGTAGGCGAACTTGTCGCGGAGCGCAGCAGGAATTCCCGCATAGTTAGCCCACGCGTAGGACTTAATGTTCACGTTGACCATTACGCCGCTGGCATCGGGCTGGCCGGTGGTGGGATCGATGAGCGGCACGGCGACTGCTTTGTACACCGCATACTTCTGGATGCCGACGAAGAGGGCACGGACACCCAGCCACAGGCGCAGAGCCCAAAAAGCAAAGGTGTAGTCCCAAGGCGCGCGCGCAAGCGCCACGCTCGATGGATTCAGAGGGGCCACCTGTCCTGTGTCGATCTCAGGCTCAACCGTAGAATTCTTCACGAAGCCTCCGCGATGAAGCAGCCGGAAACTCCGGCTGCGGTAAATACATCTGTCAGGGCTTAAAGCCCCGTTGACTTATGGCGCTTTTCGGCACGGCTCAAGCCGCGCTGTTTCAAAACGACGGTTCTGCCGAGCCCTTCTCGACATCTACATGGCCGCAGACTTGGGCGCGCTGTGACTCCGTAATGGATTGAAAACGCGCAACCCTTCCAAGGCCCCACCTTTCAGCTCATTTTCCAGGGACTGCGGAATTCGCGCGTCATCAGCTTGCTGGCCTCCGGGTCATCGAGAATCGTTTCGGTCTCCACGTCCCAGCGGATCTTTCTTCCCGTCAGCATCGAGATCAGGCAAAGATGCCCGGGGATTGCCGAGTGATGCCCGACTTCGACCGGCGTCACGGTTGCCTGCCGCGTTCTGACACAATCGAGGAAGTTCTCCATATGGTCGGGCGATGTGTAGAGCTTGACCTTGCGCAGCTCGCGGGGCAGGTATTTGCCTTGCTTCAACGAGGCGATCGAGGTGTCAAATCCCTCGCGATCGACCCACACCCAGCCATCGGTGCCGATCCATTTCACGCCCATCTTGATGTCGGGATAGCCGCCGGCAATGGTCATGGTGATGTTCTGCGGGTACTTCAGCTCGAAGCGGTATTTCGGGGCGGTGTTCCAGACCGCATTGCGAGGCGGAAGGTCGCCATTGCCTTCGACCTCGGACGGGCCGGAGTTATCGAAGTTGAGGCCCCAGTGGGCAATATCGCAGTGATGGCCGATCCAGTCGAGCAGTTCGCCGCCGCCGGTGTTGTAGTTCCAGCGCCAGGACTTGTGCAGGCGGGCCTTGATGTAGGGCTCCATCTTCGACGGGCCGACCCACATCTGGTAGTCGAGTTCTTTGGGCGGGTCAGTGACGAGCAGATCCCACGCCGGGCTGCCCGACACAACTTCTTCCAGGCTTCCGGCCTTCTGTCCGGCAGCCGCCAGCTTGGCCAGCGACTCCTTGCCCACGCCGTCGAAATCGGAGTTGCCGCCGGGCAGGCCGACTTCGACATGCGTCACGGTCCCGATCAGCCCGTTGCGTACGATCTCCGCGGCCTTGTGGAACATGGGGACCGAGCGCTGCCACGATCCCATCTGCCAGACCACGCCGTTCTCCTTTACGGCGCGCACGATGGATTGCTGTTCCGCGATGGTGTGCGCCAGGGGCTTTTCGCCATAGATGTCTTTTTTGCGCCGCGCGGCCTCGGTGGCCACGATCTCATGCCAGTGATCGGGGACGGCGATCATCACGGCGTCGATATCGTCGCGCGCCAGCAGCTCGCGATAGTCGTGGTACCCCTTGCAGTCCTGGTTGCCGTAGGCATCGTTGATCCGCTTGACCGCGGCCTGGAGATGGTTGGCATCGATGTCGCACGCGGCAATGACCTGGCAATCCTGGAGGGACAAAAGATTTTCGGTGTTGCCGGGCCCTTGCCAACCCATGCCGATGACGCCGACGTTGATACGGTTATTGGGCGAGGTTGTCGAGGATTGCGCAGCGTAGCCGCGAAGGACTGTGGGAAGAACGGCTGCAGAACCAGCGACTTTGAGAAAGCGGCGACGATTGAAAGAACCAAGGAGCGGTGCAGAACCAGATTGTTCGGGCATATTCTAACTCAATATCACTCCGTACCAGGAATTCCAGTGATTTATATCACTTTTTCCTGGTTTATGTTCAACTCCATTTCTTCGCTGCAGGATGAGCTCTCGGTTGCCCGAGCGATTCGCGTGGCATCTTGTTGCGGATGCATCATCTACGAGCGGCGGTCCGGGCCGCATGCGCATCGCCCGGCCTGGCGGCGCGCGAGGGAATCGGCAGTGTCGGCGAATTGCAGCGAGCGCGTGTGCTCGGCGAGCACCGACTGGTGAAACTGAGATCTGCGCGAGAGCATCGTCGACACCGTCGATGTTCCCACGCTGCCGCCGACATTGCGCATGAAGTTGACGATTTCGGCGGCCGCAAAGCTGCGCGGACCAAAGCGTGATCAGGCACGAAGAAAAAGCAGGCAAATGAGAATAGCCAGCACGATCGCCCCCGGCACCAGCACGTTTTTCAGGTTGAACGGGAGCGGCAATAATTCCAGCTTCTGCCAGAACGCGGGGATTTTGGCGATTTGGGGCTGTTCTGCGGGGGGCGCGAAGATCAGGCGGAGCGTTGAGACGAGGAGGAGACTCATGGCGCCTCCCCATGCCATCACCGGTACGGGAAGGGCGGAGCGTTTGCTGAGCTCGATGGTGAAGGTGAAAGCGAGGCCCAGGGCGGGTCCGAAGAGGGGCTTGAGCATCGCCCGTTTCTTTGGATCGCTGTAAGCGTCGACCAAGACAACCACCGCGAGAAGGATCACGGGCGGGATCGCGAGTCGTGCGAGGCCGTAGTCGCGAAAAAGCAGCTCAGGAGCAAGCCATCGTGCGACGATCACGAACGCCGTGTATGTCGAAAGGGCCGCCATCAACGTCACAACCGGGTCGGTAGTACGCCGAATGCGGCTATAGATCACAGACGGGATCGTGCTTGTGGCTTCGGCGAGATAATGCGCAATGCCCTGGTTCCGTTCGCGCATGTCGCCCAAAACTTCTTCGCGGGACGCAGGCGGGAGGAGCCAATAAACAACAGCTTCCACTATCTTGGGCGGGCCGGAATCCATTTCGGGCGCCTCCGCGTTCCCTTGGCGATATCGCCCCAAATATCGGCCACGGCCTCCCACACGCGCTTCGAAGTGGCGGCTGACTCTTCAAGAGCCCGTTCGCCGAGCGCCTCCAGGCGGTAATAGCGTTTCGAGCGGCCGCCGCGTTCGGGAGTCGGATCGGAGAGCCGGGACGAGATCAGGCCTTTGTCTTCCAGCCGGTCGAGTGTCACATAGACAGCTCCCGGCGAGACTCGCTTCGGTTCAGAAAGCTCGGCAGCCCGTTCGTGGATGGTGACGCCATACGCGTCATCGCGAAGGCTGAGGATGGCCGTCAAGACAATCTGCTCGAATTGGCCGAGGGACTCGGGCATATTTAACTAACAATGTAGGGGAAATAGGCGGCGGAGTCAAGCGCCAGGAATCGATCCGGGGCAAACCAAAGGTTCTTTGACGATTGCCTTGCAGGATTCGCGAGGGCTGATCCGGCTTGAATGTTAGTCTGCCAGCGTGAGACTTCTCTCCGCGCTCACGGTGTTTTTTGCGTCTCTTGCCCTGCCGGCCTTACCGCAGGCTGCTCCATCTCACGAATCGCAAAGGGTCAAGCTGTTCCGGCATCATTCCACCACCGCGTGGTCGTGCAGTTCCGCGGAGGTGCAGGCATTCGTCTATGAAAGCGGCTTTGCCGTCGATGCCGACGGAGCCTATCGCGCCTATCACCCCGATGACCGGCTTGGGCTTGATTCGATCGAACACGCCGGACACCCTGGAAACTGGTGGGCCCTGGCCACCGACACGGGGAGTCCCGATGGCCACCCCGTGATTCAAGGCAGGAACGATCCAGCTCCGGGATACTACGTGTCGATGACTGCGCTTTTTGATTCGAGGATTGGGGACGAGCATAACCCACGGCGATTTGTGGATGCGGCAACCATCCCCTACGTCGTGCTCCCGCCCAAAGGATTCAAGCACGCCAGGCTTGGCGATTTTGCGATGGTGATGAACCTTGAAAGCGGCAAGCGTGCGGGCGCTATCGTTGCCGATGCGAGCGCACCCGATCTGCCGATGGGCGAAGGCTCCATTGCTCTGGCGCAATTGCTGGACATCGACCCCAATGCACGCACAGGCGGAACAGACCGTGGCGTCGTCTACGTCATCTATCCTGGGTCGGGCAACGGAGAGCCGCGCCCCCTCGGTGTGATCGATCGACTTGCGCGGGCGAATTTTGAAAAGTGGGGCGGGCTGCCAAAGCTGAAGAGCTGCCTTCGATGAGTCAGTGAGTCAGGTCGTGCCCCGCCGCAGCGCTGCGCATCGAATCGACAATTGCAGCCAGAAGCGCCTGCTCGTGTTCTCCGGGTACATCTCCCTGAGCCAGGTCCGGCGATCCGCCGCCTCGCAGGCCAAAGCGGCTCAAGGCGTCGCGCAGGACGGACCCGCAATGGAAGTTCAGGTCGGGACTGCGCGCAATGAACACCCGCACGGGCTCGGAGTCGCTGGCGCAAAAGACAACTGCAGTCGAGACCGCCGCGGCCGCCGTTCGCGAGGCCAGCAACCTGACGAAATCCCGATCGCGATCTTTCCACTCGCGAACCAATAACCGCAGTCCCTGCGTAACCGGCTCGTCTGCAATCAACTGCACAGCCTGGAACGTCGCCAGTTCTCCACACAGCCTCTCACGTTCCTTGGCGCCGGCCTTGGCATCGGCAAGCAGCCGCTTCACGACAGCCGGCAATTCCGGCGCCCCGGTCGAGAGCAATCCTGTCATGGCATCCAGAACCGCTGAGTCTTGACGCGCGGCACGAATCGCGCGCAATCCGCAAACGAACTCGACGCGGACGCCCCGGCTCACTTTCTCGGTTCCGCGCACGAGCAAGCCGCCAATTTGGCCGGTGGAGCGAACGTGCGTTCCGCCGCAAGCGTTGCGATCGCACTCCGCTATGTCGATGAGGCGGATGGCGCCTTCGCGATCGGGGAGCTTGCGCAGATCGCCGCTGCTCAGCATGGCTTGTGCTTCCTCGCGCGATACATAGGATGTCGTGACCGGGCGGTCCTCGGCGATGATCTGGTTTGCAATGCGTTCGACGCGCTCCAGGCTGAGGCGGTCGGGCGAAGCGACGGCGAGGTCGATGGTCGAGGTGCTCTGGCCCAGGTGAAAGGAGACGGTGGCAGCCTGTGCTTCTCTCAGGAAAACGGCGGAGAGCAGATGCTGCCCGGTATGTTGCTGCATGTGATCGAACCGGCGGTTCCAGTCGATGTGGCCTTCAACCTGCGTTCCCGGTTCGAGCGGTTGCCGCACAAAATGCCAGACCGAGCCTCCGTCGTCCTCTGCGACTTCTTCCACCGGAATCTCGAGCGCGGCGCTGCCCGGCGAAGAAACGCGCAGACTGCCTATGTCGAAGGGCTGCCCACCGCTGGTGGGATAGAAGGCCGTGCGATTCAGCGACAGCCGCCAAGCGGGCTCGCCATTGCCGTCCGCGCGTTGCCTCGCATCGGCCACGGTTCCCGTAAAGCTCTTCAGGAATGAATCGGCATAGTAAAGACGTTCAGACTGGGGCAACCTCGAATCTCCAGGGACAACTGAACTTGATGAAGGCGCAAATCCGCGCCAGATTCCAGTGTAGTGTGGGGTGGCCGAATGCGGCACATTGCCTGGGGTGAAAGGGCGCGACCGATCCCATAAGCACGTAGACGCCGGTTCCCAGGACCAGTCATCTATCTCTGCCCGGCCAGCACACCAGACGCTTGGGGACGAGGGCGCATGAGCCAATAGAGGCCCATGACATGCGTGATCATCAGCATGGGCACGTAGAGGATCGGAATCACGTAGGCCGCGCCCAGCTGCCCCGCAAGGAATGGCACGCCGAATTTCATGGCGTGATAGTAGGCGAGAATCAGATCACCGGTCCCAACGAACTGGAATGCAACCACGAAAAACCAGAAGACTGGTCGCAGGCGCATGCTCGCCGCCAGGAGCGCGAAGATCGCCAACACGCCGGTCATAAAATCGCCGTAAGCGGCGGCAGTGGTGAAGCCCGCAGGCAGATTGGGTCCAACCACGCCGGGCAGGAGGAAGACCAGGCCGAAGAAGCGGAAACTGTGCAGGGTCGCGATGGCGCGATGCGCCTGGAAGCTGTCCATCTCTTTAAGCCTGGGCAGGAAATATGCACTGAAGAAGAGCAGGCACGCGATGTAGCCGAAGACGAGCTGGATGCGGAAGATGTTTTCCGGGGACACGGTGTTCTCCTTTCTTGCTGCGGATAGGATGATATAGATCATCCTATAGATTCGGATTTTTATTCAGGACCCGCGGCTTGCGTCATGGGATGATCTCGCGCATTCTATGAGCATCCATGCGTTATCGACCCGAGCACAAAGCCGAAGTCCACGAGCGGATTGTGAAAGACGCCTCCCGGCGGGTACGCGCCGAGGGTCTCAGCGGCGCCGCCGTGGCAACCGTCATGCGCGACACAGGCCTGACGCACGGCGGGTTTTACAAGCACTTTGCAAGCAAGGACGAACTGCTGCTGGAGTCGCTGCGCGAGGCTTTCCGCGACATCAGCGACCGCCTGGCTCATGCTGCAGAGCAGTCGCGGCGGGAAGCGCCATGGAAGGCGATCGTGAAGACCTACCTGAGCGTGGAATCCTGCGATCGCGTGGATCGCGGCTGCCCGCTCACGGCTCTAGCCCCGGAGATGGCGCGTGTCGATGCGGGGATGCGGGGCCCGATCTTCGCCGAGCTTGTGAAGTACAAAGACCGGATGCTTCCGTTTATGCCGGGCCGGCGCAGCAGCGACAAAGAACGCGCGTTCTTTGTCATCTTTTCGACGATGGTGGGAGCCGTCGAAATTGCGCGCGTCCTGCCCGTTCGCGCCGCGCAAGAAAAGGTGCTGGCGATTACGCGAGACTTCCTGTTGTCGAGCTTTTGAGGCTAGCGCGCTACTTGCCGGACTGGCGCTTCAGTTCGCCTTCGAAGGCCTGTTGGCGGTCGGCGACGTAAGCCTTGTAGCCGGCTGGGTCGATGAACGCATTGCGATCGCCGGCCTTGAAGCGCGAATATTTTTCCTGGAGCCCGAAGTAAAGCCCGTGCGCGCCGAGAAAGATGTCGCAGGGCAAGCTGCTGAGAACCTGAAACTGGTGGCGAAAGTCGTCAGAGATGCGCGGATAGCGGATGTTCCTGACAAGCTCGTAGCCGGGATTCACGTTAGGGCTGCCCACGATGACCACGTGCAGAGTGCGACCGCCTTCGTTCTCATCGAGGGTCCAGGTGGTGGTGCCTTTGGTGTGTCCCGCGGTCAGGTGCGCGGTCAGCGTCGTTCCGCCGAGACTGACCGTGTTGCTGTCGTGCAGGATGCGATCGACATGCGCCGGCGGAAACGCCATAGTCTTGTCGTTGGCATATTGGAAGTCGGTGCGGCCGCCCGACTGCACCACCGAAACATCCTGCGCCATCACTTCATATTTTGCGTGGGTTTCGCGCAGGATCTCCGCGCTGCCGGCGCAGTGGTCGTAGTGGGCGTGCGAGATGAGCAGGATCTTGATATCGCTCCAATGGAAGCCGAGCGCCTCAACGCTCTTCCTGATCAACGCGGGCGACGACGTGAGATTGCTGTTGATGAGGATGTCGCCCTGCGGCGTGACGAGAAGATACGCAGCCAGATCCTGACTTCCGACGTAGTACAGACCACCCCGCGAACCAGGACCCGTTCGCGGGGACCCCGGTGCATTGCCGGCAATGCGAAAAGGCGGAAATGGCGCGGTCCATGTGGGATTGACATCGGCGGATGCTGGCATCGCGAGCAGGAATGCGGCGGCAAGCGCAATGAACAGTTTTTTGACGATCAATGGGAACCCGAAGAGATGGAACCTGGATTGAGGATTTCGAGGGCTTGTTCGAGACGGACGCCGCGCGAGCCTTTGACGAGAACGACGTCGCCTTCACGCAGATTCTGCTGGAGCCAGCGACCAGCCGCAACCGCGTCCGGAAGGAAGATGGCTTCGACGCCGGCCGCGCAGGCTGCCGTGGCCAGATGCTCCGCGTTACCCCGCACCCCAACCACCAGGTCAATCCCCGCCTCGGCCGCCGCTTTGCCACAGGCCGCGTGCAGGCCGGGCGCGTGATCGCCGAGCTCGAGCATCTCGCCCGCGATCAGAATCCGGCGCTCGGCAGGCCGCGCCGCCAGCGTACGGATCATCGATTTCAGCGCCTCCGGATTCGAGTTGTAGCTGTCGTTGAGAATCGTTGCGCCGTTCAACCGGAGGACCTCGCCGCGCTTGTCTCCGGGGGTGAGCCCTTCGAGGGCCTTGACCGCCGCGTCGAGATCCACTCCCGCTTCCAGTGCCACGGCAAGGCCGGCGATTGCATTCGACGCATTGTGGGCGCCGAGGAGATGCAGCGTGAAATTTCCTTCGCGATCGCGCGCGCGATAGTGAACGCGGAGACCGGAGGCGTCTTCGCCTTGATCGAGGATTTGCGGATCCGCGCAGGGACCGACGCCAAAGTAAATGACCTTGCCGGGGAAATCGCGCCCAAACTGCGAAACGAAGGGATCGGCACAGTTGAGAAAGGCGATGCCTCCGCCGGGCAGAGCCGCGATGAGCTCAAATTTTGCACGGGCAATGCCAGCCTGGCCCTCGACGAAATTCTCAATGTGCGCCGTGCCGACGTTGGTGACGACGCCCCAATCGGGAGCGGCCATGCGCGCGAGGGCGGCGATCTCGCCGAGATGATTCATGCCCAGCTCGATCACGGCGAATTCGTGCTCGGGCTCGAGACGCAGAAGCTGCAGGGGAAGGCCGAAGGCGTTGTTCAGATTTCCCTTTGACTTCAGCACGTTGAACTTTGCGCCGAGAGCGGCGGCAATGGCTTCCTTCGTGGTTGTCTTGCCGGCCGAACCTGTGACGCCGACGACGCGCTTGCCCCACTGGCGCCGCACATGGGTTGCGAGGGATTGCAGGGCGACCAGCGGATCTTCGCAGATAAGGAGCGGGATGGAGAGGGCATCGTCGGGCAGCGTGGCCACTTTGGCCCGCGAAACCACTGCTGCCACCGCGCCGCGCTTTGCCGCGGCCACCACGAAGTCGTGGCCATCGAAGCGGTCGCCACGCACTGCGAAGAACAGCTCGCCGGGCGCGATGGTGCGCGAGTCGATGGAATATGCGGCGGCAACGTGCGTCCCGGCGTTGCTGAAACTCGCGGGTGCTTCGAGCACCGCGCCTGCGCCAACGGCTGCTTCTGCGAGCGAAAGCTTCATCGGACTTTACCGTACCCGAATTCTGACAGCGTGGAAAGTGCTACTTCTGCATCATCGAAGGGAATGGTCTGGCCGGCGAGGATCTGTTCCTTTTCGTGGCCCTTGCCCGCGATAAGGACGACGTCGTGCGGCTGTGCAGTGGCAAGAGCAAGGTGAATGGCGGCGGCGCGATCGGGTTCGATGACGTAGCGAACGTCGGTAGACTTGAGCCCGGGCTCGACTTCGGCGAGGATGGCGCGAGGATCTTCGCTGCGCGGATTGTCGCTGGTGGCCACGACAAAGTCGCTTCCCTCGCCCGCGGCCTGCCCCATCTTGGGGCGCTTGGTGCGGTCGCGGTCGCCGCCACAGCCGAAGACCGTGAGCACGCGGCCGCCGGACCGTGCCGTCATCTGGCGGGCCAACGAGGTGAGATTGCGCAGAGCGTCGTCGGTGTGGGCATAGTCGACGATGACCGTGAAAGGCTGTCCGGCATCGACGGGCTGGAATCGGCCGGGGACAGGCTTTAGCTGGGGCACGAAGCGAAAGAGATCGCCGCAGGCGATGCCGCGGGCGTGGGCTGCGGTAAGCGCCGCGAGAAGGTTGAGAAGATTCACTTCTCCGGCGAGACGCGATTGCACGGTCGCGGATCCGGCGGGAGTTTCCAGGTCGAGCGTTGCGCCCGCAGGCGTAAGCGCATACTTCGAAACGCGCCAATCGCCGGCCTGGATTCCATACGTGCGTACCTCCGCCCCGGCAGTGCGGGCAGCGAAACCCAGCGCCTGGCTCGCTGGATCCATCGCGTTGAGCACGGCTACGCGCGGCGCCGGATAACGCGTGCCGTCGAAGAGCAGTTTCTTGGCGGCGAAGTAGTTCTCCATGGTGCCGTGGTAGTCGAGATGGTCGCGCGTCAGGTTGGTGAAAGCGGCGGCCTTGAGCGCGAGACCGTCGAGGCGGTTCTGGTCGAGCCCGTGGCTCGACGCTTCGAGCGCCACGTGGTCGATGCCCTTCCGCTTCAGCGCATTGAGCTCGCGATGCAGCACCACCGGATCAGGCGTGGTCAGGCTGCCGGGCCGCTCGAAATCGGGACCGACGATGCCAATCGTACCGAGGCTCGCCGCGCGCCAGCCGTGCCGCGCCCAGATCTGGCGCGTGAAGGCGGCGACCGAGGTCTTGCCGTTGGTGCCGGTGACGGCGGCGATGGTCACGGGCTGCGGCGCATGGAATTTCGCGGCGATGAGCGCGAGCCGCCGGCGCGGCGCGGGATCGAGGATGACGGGAACGGCGAGATCGGAAACCACCGCGCTGTCCGCCGTCAGCACCGCCGCGGCGCCGTTCGCCACGGCCTCGGCGATGAAGCGCGTTCCATCCGTGCGGCTGCCCGACAGCGCCGCGAACAAATATCCGGCTTTCGCCTCGCGCGAGT